>JBCCEC010000022.1:0-49691 GCA_039030475.1 Bacteroidota bacterium | reverse complement strand
CAACTGTTACAGCTACTACGTATGTTGAAATGTTTGACTTTATTTAAAGAAAAAGGGAAATCCAAAGTTACCTTTAATGAAAGTCAGCATTTGGAACAACCAGAATCACCAAAAATAATTTTTAAAATGAACAGATATTATATCACTATAAACAAGCTTTTGGTCTTACTGTTAATCTTGTTTCTTTTCTTTCAAGTAGGCTGTACTGATAGCAATGAACCATTAAAACTTGCAACGTACACGTATTCTACAAACAATAGGATAAACAATCTAAAACCACTTTCAAAAGAACTGGAAAAGGTTCTAAAAAGGCCAGTGCATGTTCAGAGTTACCCAGATGTTGCCTCTTTTATTAAAGGAATAAAGTCCAACGAAGTTGATATTGGATTGATAAATACCTTGGGCTATCTGCTTCTTTCCCTTGATAATACAACTATGAAACCCATAGCTACTTTAAAGATCAAGGATGAGGCCATTGATAATTACAAGACTGTCCTATTGGCTAAAAATGATGGTATTGAGGAGTTGAATACATTAAAAGCTAATGCCAATACGTTGGTAATGATGTTTGTTGCTGAAGGGTCAACCTCTGGCAATCTGGTTCCTAGATTATTCTTGAGCTCATTGGGCATTACATCCCCTGAAAATCAGTTCAAAGAAGTAGCATATGGTGGGAATCATACAGCCACTTTTCAAAAGTTAATAGAAGGAGAAACCGATATCTGCGCCATTGGGAGTAATGAATACTTCAAACAGATTCAAGCAGATTCTACCCTTTTAAAGTCTCATAAACTAGTGTGGACTTCGGCGGAAATACCTTTAGGCCCTGTTTTATTGCACAATAGCTTTACCGATTTGGAAAAAGAAACTATAACCAATTTGTTCTTAAACCTACACGTAAACAATAGTATGGCATTAGCATCTATAAAAGAAGCTTGGTTAGAGGCTAAGCAAGCCGAAAAATTTCACGCAATATCCGATAGTTATTATGATAATTTTAAAATGATCAATGGCAGCAAGACTGAATTGTATGATATTTTGGAGTTTTTTAAAGGGAATTAATACGTAGAAATAGCAAATCTTTTATTAAGACATAACAAAAAAACCAAGACACAAAGTCTTGGTTTTTCTTCTTTTTACTTGTAGCGAGAGAGGGACTTGAACCCTCGGCCTCCGGGTTATGAATCCGACGCTCTAACCAGCTGAGCTACCTCGCCATGCCTTTTTAGCGGCTGCAAATATAAAGTTTAATTTTTGCCGAATCAAAATTCATTATTAATTTATTATTTGATATTTATTTTTATATCTTCCCAAACTATATCAATTGTTGAAAGGAAAAACTGAACAGTATAATGAGTGATAAGATTAAATTTGAAATAGAATTTGTTATTCAAGCTTCACCACAGCTGCTTTACCAATATATTTCTACCCCTTCCGGCTTATCGGAATGGTATGCCGATAATGTAAATTCCCGTAGTGAGCTGTTTACTTTTATATGGGACGGGTCTGAGGAAAGTGCAAAGATGCTGAAGCGTAAGAGTGACGAATTTGTTAAGTTTTCTTGGGAAGAAAACGATGATGATAGCTTTTTTGAAATGAAGATTATTGTAGATGAGATTACAAAAGATGTTTCATTGTTCATAACAGATTTTGCGGAAGAAGATGAGGTAGATGAAGCAAAAATGTTATGGGAAAACCAAGTATCGGATTTAAAACAAGTACTGGGTTCAAAATAGCAGTATTCTCAACTAAAACGTATATTTGGCCTTGATTTTTTCAAGGCTTTTTTTATGGTCAATTTTAACGGCAAACTCTTTTCCAAGGATACCGATATTTTAAACTACGATAATAGGGGACTAAAGTACGGAGACGCTCTTTTTGAGACGGTTCGTTGTGTGAACGGTACCATCTTCTTTTGGGAAGACCACTATTTTAGGTTGATGTCTTCCATGCGTATCCTAAGAATGGAAATACCCATGGAGTTTACATTGGAATTCTTGGAAGAACAGATTCTAAAAACTGTTGGCGAAAATGGGTTGGATACCAATTCGGCCAGAGTCCGCCTAACCGTCTTTAGAAATGGTGGAGGGCTTTATGGTCCTAAAACCAATGAAGTCTCTTATATTATTGAAACAAGTGAACTAAAATCGCCGTTTTACCTTATTAAAGAAGAACATTACGAAGTGGAGCTTTTTAAAGACTACTTTGTCAACAAAGACATGCTATCCAATTTAAAGACCTCCAATAAAATTCTAAATGTGGTTGCAAGTGTTTATGCAAAAGAGAACGGATATGAAAACTGCATTCTCATAAATAACAACAAGCAAGTAGTCGAGGTTATCAACGGAAATCTTTTTTTGGTCAAGGATAATGTTATTAAAACACCACCGCTAAGTGATGGCAGTTTGGATGGTATCATTAGAAAGAAACTACTTGAAATTATAAAAGCAACGCAAGATTTTGAGCTGTTGGAGGAATCCATTTCACCCTTTGAACTTCAAAAAGCGGATGAATTATTCTTAACCAATAGTATCGATGGCATACGGCCAATAAGCAAGTATAGAAAAAAGGAATATACCAATAGTGTTAGTAAGAGCCTTATAGGAAAATTGAATGCAAAGGCCAGAATTGGTTAGTCTAGTTCAAGGAAGGGTTTTCAGGTGCATTTGACCATAAAAGGTAGTCCCCACCAAGTTCTACCATCTTTTCTTTCCAAAAGGCATTGGAAGATTTTTCTAGAATCCCGCTCTCATACTCATTTCGCACTACAATCCACGATTTTGAGGAAAGTTCTTGGTCCAATTGGCTGGAATCCCAACCCGAATATCCTAAAAAGAATCGTATATCTTGGGCAGTGATAGTCTCGTTATTGATAAGTTCAACGGTCTTTTCAAAATCCCCGCCCCAAAAAATACCATCAGAAATTTCAATACTATCTTGGATGAGATGGGGTACTTTATGTATAAAATAAAGATTGTCTTGTTCCACGGGCCCCCCGTTAAATACCTTAAAGGGAACGGTAATTTCTGAAATGAGGTCGTTTATGGTATAATCCAGAGGTTTATTGAGAATAAAACCTACAGACCCTTCATTATTATGTTCAGCCAGCAAGACTACTGATCTGTTAAACGAAACGTCACCAGTTAATGTTGGTTCAGCGACCAGTAATTTTCCTTTTTTAGGTTTAAGGCTAACCATAGTAGTTTGAGATTCTTATTCTTAAATGTAACATAATATATCATAATTACAAAACACGATAGAAGAAGGAGAAAATAAAAAAGCACTTCTTGGGAAAGAAGTGCTTTAATATATTTCAAATTGTAATTGATTAGTTTACTGAACCACTCAATTCTGCTCCTGCTTTGAACTTTACTACGTTCTTAGCTGCGATTTTGATAGTTGCCCCAGTTTGTGGATTTCTACCTTCTCTTGCATTTCTCTTGGATACTGACCAAGAACCAAAACCTACTAAAGAAACCCTGTTTCCTTTTTTAAGAGATCCTTCTACGTTTCCTAAGAAAGATTCCAATGCCTTTTTAGCTGCTGCCTTAGTGATGCCAGCATCAGCTGCCATGGCATCGATTAATTCTGTTTTGTTCATAATGGAATTAAATTAATTGTTGTTAAAATAATTTTAATGCTAAACAAATTTATATGGATTTGCATTTAACGCAAGTAAAACCAAGGGAAATAGGGTTTTTTGTTGATAACTTGAAACGTTTGTTGATAAAGTAGAAAAAAAACTCGACCAATTGCAAGCCTAGTGATAGTAAGGCTTTAGCGAAGACATGCATTTTCATGAAGATTTAGGCCGTTGAGGATTTCAGAAACGTTCATTTTTCGCTTTCCCGAAAGTTGTATTTCCAAAAGTTGAAGGTATCCTTTTTTGGTAGCAACCTTTAATGTTTTTTTATCCGCAACAAGTCGCCCTATTTTATGATTATGTTCTTCTAATACTATGCGGGTTTTATAAATCTTGATACTTTCTTCTTTTTCGCCGTTCAACAAATAACACCATGCGGCAGGGTAGGGGCTTAAACCTCGAACAAGGTTATGGATGTTTACCAAAGGTGCTTCCCAATCGATCTTACAATTTTCTTTATGAAGTTTAGGTGCGGGTTTTAAATTTTCAAAATGTTTTTGCGTAGTACTGGTAACTTTACCTTCAGAAATCTGTTGGCAGGTATTTACAACAAGTTCGGCACCCAATAGCATCAATCTATCATGAAGCGTACCTGCGGTATCCTCTGATTGGATTTTTTCTTCCTTTTGAAGTATAATACTGCCCGTGTCGATTTTTTCATCAATAAAAAAAGTAGTGACCCCTGTTCCGGTCTCTCCATTGATTACCGCCCAATTTATAGGAGCGGCCCCACGGTATTGGGGAAGCAAAGATGCATGAAGGTTAAATGTACCCAATTTGGGCATTTGCCAAACGGCTTTGGGCAGCATTCTAAAGGCAACAACAACATTAAGGTTAGCCTCTAGTGCTTTAAGTTCCTCTAAAAACCCTTCACTTTTTAAATTTGTGGGCTGTAATATCTTTAAGCTTTTTGCTATCGCGAATTGTTTTACTGCAGATTCCTGAATCTTTCTTCCTCTGCCCGCAGGCCTATCAGGTGCTGTAATTACGCCAACCACGTTAAAACCTGCATCCAGAATACCCCTTAAGCTTCCAACGGCAAAATCTGGTGTTCCCATGAACACAATTCGTAACGAGTTTTTATGTATTAAAGGTGTACTCATTTTTATGATTTAAGATTACCACTTCGTCTTCGAGGA
The DNA here is from genome assembly GCA_039030475.1 of Bacteroidota bacterium. Lineage (GTDB taxonomy): Bacteria > Bacteroidota > Bacteroidia > Flavobacteriales > Flavobacteriaceae > Flagellimonas. Next base: position 44,909 of record JBCCEC010000022.1, on the reverse strand, counting down.
GTATGGATAGTGTTTCTAAAATTACCTTTTCATCAACAGTTAAGGTTTCTGCAAGCTTCCTAGAGGTTTTTGGACTTGTTCTTAGCAGGTCGATTATTTTAGTTTTAATATTGAATGAGCTTTGATTATTTTGATTGGTACAAATATCGCAAGTCCCACATTTCTCTTTTACGACCTCTCCAAAATAATTTAGTATAAAGTTGCTGCGACATAAGCTGGTATTGTTAATGTAACCCAACATAGCATCCATATTACTATGTTTAATCTTGTTGAAGCCCCGTATTTTATTGGCAAAGGTATTTATGGTCCGTTCATCTTCACGTGGAATCAAAAAATTAATTTCCAAATCACTAGCTGTACTAATATAGTCTACAATACCGTCCACCTGCAGTTGTTCCAGTATTTTCTTTATTGATTTCTCCCGTTCCCCAGTTTTTTTTGAAATTAAATGGATGTTTATTTTGGTTTCATAGTCCATGATTCCGCCATAGGTACGCAGAATCGTTTGTATTACTGGAGCGGTTTTACGGTTATTGTTCAGATAATCAAAAATACCTGTTTTGGAAGCAACAAATCTAAGCGTGGTCTTCTCATTAAACGTGTCGGATAAGTCAATTACAGAATTTTGGTCAAGAATACGTAGGCCATGGTATGCCATGTTTGGATTGAATTCGTAACGCCTACAAAACGAATTAAACTTTAAAGCGAATGTTTCTGAGGTCGATTCCCCGTAAGAAATCTGAAAATAACTGTTCAACTTTGCATAAAGTTTTTTGACAAAATCCACATCAGGTAACGAAGTAATGAATTGCTTTTTTGCCAATTCTTCATCTTCCTTCGTATTTAATAGAACCGCTGTCGCTGTTTCCCCATCTCTCCCTGCACGCCCAGCTTCTTGAAAATAACTTTCCAAACTATCTGGAATCTGATAATGTACCACCAGTCGAACATTTGGTTTGTCCACACCCATTCCAAAGGCATTGGTGGCAACCATAATATTGACCTCCCCATCGAGCCAACGTTTCAGTTTTTCTTTTTTGTCCGCTCTGGAGATTCCTCCATGAAAAAAAGAAGCTTTACATCCATTTTTATTTAGAAATTCGGCAAGAAACAAAGACATTTTACGTGACCTTACATAAACAATGGCACTACCAGGTATAGCCATTACATACCTTTTTAGATGGTAGAGCTTATCTTCTGTTTTTTTAACCCTAAAAACGATATTGGACCTAGAAAAGGAATCCTTGAATATCTTAGGCTCTTTGAGTTCAAGATTTTCCAAGATGTCTTCTACAACTTTTGGCGTAGCGGTTGCCGTAAGTGCGATCATTGGTGAACTTGGAGCAAGTTCTCTCAGGATTGCACATTCCAAGTAAGCCGGTCTAAAATCATTTCCCCATTGCGATATGCAATGTGCCTCGTCTATGGCAATGAGGTTTACGTTCATCTCCCTAATCCTTTGTTGGACAATGGATTGTTGTAAACGTTCGGGTGATAAATACAGGAATTTATAATTGCCATAAAGACAGTTGTCCAAAAGGTTGTTGAGTTCTTCAAAGGGAATCCCGCCAGTAAGTGCAATCGCTTTAATGCCTTTTGACCTTAACGTATCTACCTGATCTTGAATCAACGCTACCAATGGTGAGACAACAATACAGATACCTTCGTTCACCAAGGCAGGAACTTGATAGCAAATGGATTTCCCTCCTCCAGTAGGTAATAGCGCTAAAACATCTTTCCCACCAATAACGGCATCAATAATTTCTTTTTGAGAACCCCTGAAATCATCAAAGCCCCAAATTTCCTTTAAAACTACTATGGCTTTTTTCTGCACTAATTGTTATTAAGTAGATCCAGGATAAATGTAGTTCGCTGTTCAACAGGTTTTTTCGGAACTAGTATTGGCTCATATCCAAACGTTGTATAAGTCTTTATCAAGGCATCATGAATTTTTTCTGCTTCTTCAAAGGTTTCCAAACGTTCATTATCTGAAATATAGATTTCCTTCCAAGGTGGTACAATGAAAATCGCATTGTAACGATACTTTTTACATGCGGTGATAAAATCCTCTCCATAGGCTTGTTCAAAAAAATCCATATAGGCTAAAACATCTGGAACGCCACGGTCAAAGAAACTCAAAGGCACGTTTAGGCGCTGTGATTCTTCATGGTGTTTTGCTCTTCCATATAAAAGGTCTTTGTTAAACTGCATGGCATCATCAACAAATAACAACGGGTTGGATATAAATTCATCAGACTCACCGTTCATTTTCGCTTCGGAAGTCATGTCTCGTATAATCTCATGGAAACACCAAAAACCCTTATTTTCCAAGTCATTGATTATTGAGGTTTTTCCAGTTCCAGGTGCTCCCGTAATAACTACTTTTTTTGTATTCAACCGCAAAAATTTATCAACACAAAGTAATGAAATACGAAGAAGGAAAAAAAATTGTAAGCTAACCCATATCTTTGTACAAAACAGACGCATGAACAAGGAGGAGTCCGATGCATTTTATGCTAGATTGAAAGAACAGTTGTTGGAGAATACGAAGTGGCCGTCCAACTATCTGTACAAGTTTATCGTACCTACCGATGAAGAGAAAATTGACCAAATCACAACTATCTTCAATATACCCGGGGCGGTCATAGAATCAAAACAATCTAAAAAAGGCACATACACCAGTGTTTCCATTACCGTGCACCTAAATAGTCCAGATGAGGTTATTGCCAAGTATAAGGAAGTTTCCAGTGTTGAGGGAGTAATTTCCTTATAAAACCTACAATTGACATAATTTTAGTATTTTGCATGCGTTAGTGGAAAGACTTCCCACTAAATTAATTTCATTAAACTCTTTTTAATTTGAATCTAGTAGAAAATTTAGAATATAATACGGAGCGGACAAAGCTTATAATCCCAGAATATGGACGTCATTTTCAAAAAATGGTCGATCATGCCGTCTCCATAGCCGATAAAGAAGAACGTAATAAAGTTGCCAAGTCCATTATTAGTGTAATGGGTAACTTACAGCCCCATTTACGTGATGTTGCTGATTTTCAGCATAAATTATGGGATCAACTCTTTATTATGTCCGATTTTAAATTGGACGTTGATTCCCCATTCCCAATTACTCCACAAGAGGTGCTACAGCAGCGGCCCGAGCCCTTGGAGTATCCACAAAACCATCCAAAGTATCGATTTTATGGTAACAACATCAAGCGAATGATAGATGTGGCCATTAAATGGGAAAAAGGTGATATGCGTTCTGGATTGGAATATGCCATTGCCAATCACATGAAAAAGTGTTACCTAAACTGGAACAAGGATACGGTTGAAGATTCAGCGATTTTTGCACACTTAAAAGAATTGAGCGACGGGGAAATAGACTTGGCCCCAAAGGGCGAGAGTTTGACCGATAGTGGGCAATTTCTTAAAAATCGCCTCGCTAAATCCAATAGAAGTGGTGGTGGTAGTCATAATAAAAAGGGACAACGGAACAACAGAGGTAAAAAAAGGTATTAAATTCCAAAGGAATACATGGGAACATTTCGGATAGAGGGTGGTCACCAGTTACACGGCGAAATTACACCTCAGGGAGCAAAGAACGAAGCACTACAGATTCTTTGTGCCGTACTGCTTTCGGGAGAAAAAATCACGATCAATAATATTCCAGATATCATCGATGTCAATAAGTTGATTGCACTACTTGAAGATTTGGGAGTCAAGATTCAAAAAAAAGGAAAGGGCTCTTATACTTTTAAAGCGGATGATGTCAATCTGGACTACCTACAATCTGACCAGTTTAAACAAGACGGTCGGGGATTGCGGGGTTCCATTATGTTGGTAGGACCTTTATTGGCTAGATTTGGTAAAGGGTATATTCCAAAACCAGGTGGCGATAAAATAGGAAGAAGGCGTTTAGATACCCATTTTGAAGGTTTTATAAAACTTGGTGCCAAGTTTAGATACAACAGAGAGGAATACTTTTATGGTGTAGAAGCGGAGAAACTAAAAGGTACCTACATGCTCTTGGATGAGGCTTCGGTCACAGGAACTGCAAACATACTAATGGCAGCTGTATTGGCTGTGGGGACTACAACAATCTATAATGCTGCTTGCGAACCCTATTTACAGCAATTGTGTAAAATGTTGAATAGGATGGGGGCAAAAATCACTGGAATTGGTTCCAATCTCTTAACTATTGAAGGGGTAGAATCATTGGGTGGAACAACGCATACCATGTTGCCAGATATGATTGAAATTGGTAGTTGGGTAGGTTTGGCCGCAATGACCCGAAGCGAGCTGACCATTAAAAATGTTAGCTGGGACGATTTGGGACAAATACCTAATGCGTTTCAAAAACTGGGAATACAAATAGAGCGAAAGGGAGACGATATTTATATCCCCAAACATGAGAACGGATATGAGGTACAGAATTATATAGATGGCTCTATATTGACCATCGCAGATGCGCCTTGGCCCGGATTAACACCAGATTTACTGAGCATTCTTTTGGTTGTGGCGATTCAAGCAAAAGGAGAAGTAGTAATTCACCAAAAAATGTTCGAAAGCCGACTTTTCTTTGTGGATAAATTAATAGATATGGGTGCAAAAATCATTCTATGCGACCCCCATCGTGCTACAGTTATCGGCCATAATTTTAAGTCTACATTAAAAGCTACCACCATGGTATCGCCAGATATTAGAGCGGGAGTTTCCCTTTTGATAGCGGCACTTTCGGCCAAAGGTACCTCGACCATTCACAATATTGAACAGATAGACCGCGGTTACGAGAATATAGATGAGCGCTTAAGAGCTATTGGGGCCGATATTACGCGCGTATAAAAACTTCTAGTGCTGTCCAAACAAATACTGAAGACCATTGCGCCGTTCGCAACCAATTACGATTTTTAAGACGTTGTAAAAGCTTTGTATCAAATTTGGTAGACGAGATTTGATTGTGCATGGGCACAAATTGTGTAAACGTAACAATCCATGCGATAACTATCAATGCAAAACTCCCAATGGTGTATATCGATACAAACGTATACACTTGCCAAAGGCTAACAAATAATTGCCCAAACATCAATGGAATCACCACATATGAAATACGTTTCACATAAACCTGATGCCATTTGATCAAATCTGCTTTTTCATAAAAAATAAAACTAGGATAGATAATGAGCTGTACCACCCAAATGAGTACGAGCAAACCAAAATCGAATAATATCCGTATCAATTCAATCTTCATTGTTAAATTTTAGTTGGGAAACCCACCAAGCCCAAAATAGGAGTAGGGGATGTACCGCAATTAATCTGGTCCATGAAATCCAGGGTGAAACACATAAACCCTTCTCAACGCATGAACCTATTTGAATAAAATACATATGGGACGGTATAAATAACAAAAGGAGTATTATAATCCCATAACCACCAATTTTCCTTGTTTTGGAAAACAGGACTAAAGCTCCAAAGAGCATTTCAAAGAAGCCGCTTGCAAAGTTCAATAACTTAGGAAAGGGAAGGTAATCTGGAATTAAACCATAGTAAAATTCAGGATTTACAAAATGGTATATGCCAGCTAGTATATAGAAAACAACAAATGCAAAGAAAAAAATCTTTTTCATTATGCTAGTTTCCACTTATACTCGGTGTGCACCTTTTTTAGGATGAGAAAGAAAGGAATCCACCATATAAAATCATTGGTAATAAGGGTGTAAATAAATTCAAATGGTACAATATCTTGTATATAGTTGAACAGAAACCCTAGAGGACCAAAAATTTTACCCAGAAATCCAACGGCAACAATGGGCCAATGTCGCATAGGATTGTAAGAAGCCCACCAATATCCTAATCCGTAAACCCCTATTACCATGCCCATACCTTGCCATACCATAGGATGATTTAGTGGCTCCATACCTACAAGTTCAAAGAAATGGTTTGGAAACAAGACAACCCAAGCTCCCCAAATAATATTATAAATTGCGGCTAGTTTTAGTATGAACTTCATTTACTTTTCAATTAAAGTGCCGTCTGGGTATTTAGCAAAACGTCCTTTTTCCTTGTCATGAACATTATCGGCATGGGGCCATGGCCATCCGCCAAATTGGGTAAGTTGGTATTCTTCCATAGCTTGTTGTATCTCTTGTTCCGTATTCATTACAAAAGGGCCATATTTGGCTACGGATTCATCAATAGGTTTTCCCTGCAGCATTAGAAAATGAGCTTTCTTTTCTCCAATTTTAATAGTGACATCTTGTGAGGAATCTAAAAGAATCCCAAAATTTGGATTGACTTTTCGATCACCAAAGTAAATTTCGGAACCTTCATAAAAATAGAGTGTTCTGCTAACTTCCGAATTTGCTTTTGGTACTGTAAATTCAGTATTGGCGTCTACATGAATATTCCAAATTGCAACTTCATTTTCGGCATTCGCAGCCCACGAATTAGGAGCAGGTTCGTTGGCTTGGGTTCCTCTGTAATTTCCCGCTATCACCTTTATCTGTGCATTACCCTCATCGATTACGGGAATGTCTTCGTGCCATAACATTTTAAAGTGGGGCTCTGTAAATTTATCGGCCTTAGGAAGATTCAACCAAATCTGAAAAAGTTCTAAGGGATTATCACTATCAGTATTAAGCAATGGAAACATTTCTGAATGTTGTACACCTCTTCCCGCCGTCATCCATTGGGTATCCCCTTCACCAAACCTTCCTGCAGCACCCAGTGAATCTGAGTGATCGCAGTATCCTTTATTAACTATAGTTATTGTCTCAAAACCACGATGTGGGTGATATGGAAATCCAGGTATGGTCTGGCCGTGATACATGCGCCAACCATCCTTTATGGTAAAATCGTTACCTAAGTTTCTACCTTCAAGAAGAATAGGGTCTGGCCCCATATCTTCATTTCCTTTAGGATAATGGTCCAGGTGATATACACAAAAGAGAAAGGGATCTTGCGTTTGCCAGGGAAAGCCCAAAGGAATGGTTTGAATGATTGCACTGCTCATAATCAATGTTTTGCTGTATTAATTTCAATCCAATACCCTTCTGGGTCTTGAATATAGATTTGTTTAACTCCATCTGCTCTATCTGTTACCGAACCTTTATTGCCGGGCCAATCATAAAAATCTATGTCCTTAGAGATGAGATGGCCTATAAACTTTTCCAAATTCTCGACAGCTAGGCATAAGTGTATGCTTTTATCCTTTTTAAATTCAATAACATCCTTTTTGATTAGATGCAATTGCGAATTTCCATACATACTGAACCATCGAAACCCTGGTTTTTTCTCTGGATGTTCAATTTCCTTAAAATCGAATACTTCCTTATAAAAATCCCCAGTTTTCATCAAGTTGGTCACTACCAAAGATTGATGGTCAAAGGTAAAGGCCATATCCGGTTCATTTGCTGCAGTAAACTGTGTGCTTAAGTAAGTCTTTGTCCAATTACCGTTTACATAATCCCCAACTGTAAAATTGTACGTGTTGGCATCTACATATCCCCAGTAATCGGTTACTGTAGTTTCACCATATTTGTAAGAGTAAATGATGTCTTTACCTTTTGTGGTCACAATACCTTCGGTAACTCCACCAAAAACATCAAACTCCCAAAATCTTACAGTATCTGATTTTGAATCATATTTTCTTATACCGTGATTTCGTTCCCCGTAAGCAGTTTGCTCTTTGTTGGTGAACCCTTTGGATTTGACAAGAACCAAAGTACCATCCAAACTATATTGAAATTCAATTTCTTGTTTAAACTTTGAACCGTCTGTCCAATTGCCTTCGGCCTGCCAATTCTTATTGATAAGGTTATCAAAAAAGTCAAGCTTATTTTGTTGACCATGAGACGTTGTAAATAATCCCAACGCCAATATTAGTATAGTTTTCTTCATCATTCGATAATAAGGGTCGACGGTCATTATTTCTTTACAATTCATATCGACCCATATGCCCAAGAAAGGTATTTGGATACTTGAATTTACGTATCTACATTTTGTTAATTAGCTCCAATAGGTGGTGGGCCATCGATCATGGCCTCATACTTTTCGTCACCTTTTCTGGTTTTGTATTCTTCTTTTACTTTTTCTACTAATTTCGGATTTTCAAAAAGATCTGTCATGGTCATTGCCATGGCTTTAGATGCATAAATCATCCCTTTATGACCAATACTCATAGCACCACATGCAACCACTGCCCAAGAGTGCCAGGGCGTATCTTTTGGTGCTACGGTTACTCCTAGATTAATATTGGGCACGTTCCAGCTTACATCACCAACATCGGTTGAACCACCCCCTGGATTTTCTTCAGTTTCTCTCAAGGGTTTAATCTCACTATCCATCCCAATTTCAGGTTTTCCGGTAGCTTTTTGTATGGCTTTTCCAAAAACTGTTTCTTCTTCTGTATACATAATCGGCCCTAAAAGTTCCAAGTTTTTTTGCATGATTTCTCCTCCTGAACGGTTAACCAAGGTTTCGTAAATTCCGGATACCAAAGATATTTTGTAATCAACATTGGCCATAATTGCAGCACCTTCGGCCATTTTTTTGACCTGTTCGTATGTTGGTAGCATTATTTTTCGTTTTGGATCACGCACGCGTACCCAGATTTTTGAATAGTCCGGTACAACATTCACGACCTGACCACCATCTTGAATGTGGTAATGAATACGCGAGGTTGGGCGTATGTGCTCTCTGTAGTAATTGATACCGGTAGTGTAGAGCTCTAATGCATCAGATGCGCTACGCCCGTTCCATGGATCTGCAGAAGCATGTGCTGCTTGACCTGTAAATTCTACTATAAAATCTAGTAGGGAAAGTCCACTCTGGACATCGGCCTCTATTTTAGAGCTTGGATGCCAGCTAATGTTCACATCCACATCATCCCAAAGCCCTGCTTTTACCATCCATACTTTTGCAAAATATTTTTCTTCCGCGGGAGTCCCTAAAAATTTGACTGTACCTTTTAGCTTTCCAGCCTCAATCTGTTCTTTAATAGCGATTGCTGCGCCCAAACTGGCTGCGCCAAACATATTGTGACCACATCCATGTCCGGGAGCACCATCAATTCTTGGGTCTTTGGTAGGTACTGTTTTTTGTGACAACCCAGGAAGTGCATCAAATTCTCCTAGAATACTGATTACTGGTTTTCCTGAACCGTAGGTAGCCGTGAACGCAGTCGGAATATCTGCTACGCCCCTTTTTACGTTCAGTCCATTTTTCTCAGCATAACTTGCCAAGACTTCGGCTGATTTGGTTTCGTTGAATGCAGTTTCTGCAAATGTCCAAATAGAGTCACTGATTTTTATAAGGTTTTCTTTGTGCTTCTCTACGGATGCAACAACCGCTTTTTTATTTGTTCCCATTTTCTGGGCCGATAGTGTGACAATCATGAAAGATGTCAACAGTAACAATGTAATTTTCTTCATTTTTAGTGTAGTTGGTTTAGACTTTATTTTCTGTTTGGATAATCAATTTTGAAAGATGAGCTGTTTACACGTAAATATACCATTTTCTATCATTTCATCCGAGTGGCCTGAATTCTGGGGTTTCTACGTTGGTCTCTTTTGTTTTGGCTTCTAAACAGACAATATTCATACATGTTTTGCGTTAAAAATCAACCACTTGACCCGTTTATTCGTGACCTAAATAATCGTAACCGATGAAAGTATTCAACCAAATAGCTATTATCCTTGTTTTAACCCTTTTAACAATGGGTTGTAGTGCCACCAATAGGTTGACACTCAGTGTAACAGAACCTGCCCTTGTATCATTGCCCCAAGATGTCAAAACCATTGGTATTGTCAATAGAAGTTTAGCTTCGGAGAAGCATAATGCCATTGATAAAATTGATAAGATTCTTTCCTTGGAAGGGTTGAATTTAGATAGGGAAGGGGCGTCGGCTGCAATTAAAGGACTAACTACGGAACTGGAAAGAAATGGACAATTTGAAGCTGTCAAAACAATAGATTCTGTTGAAGCCATACGAAAAGGACTCGGTGTTTTTCCTGCGCAGTTACCATGGGAACTTGTAGAACAGATTTGTACTGAAAATAATGTGGATATACTGTTCTCACTGGAGTTTTATGATACGGATACTAGAGCAGACTACCAAGCCACCATAGTGAACATACCCAACGACCTTGGCATCAAAGCTAAAGTCCCTGGTCATAGAGTGACCCTATGGACCCTAATCAAAAATGGATGGCGGGTTTATGATTCAAAGAGCAAACAAATCCTTGACCAGTTTATTTCCAATGATGAGATTGTTTCTAGAGGTGAAGGAATTAACCCTGTAAAAGCTGTTGAGGCAGTGATTGCGAGAAAAGAAGGGGTTATGCAGGTGAGCAATCAATTGGGGACTAATTATGGGCTTAATTTGAGACAACTGCGCCGAAGAGTGGCCAGAGACTATTTTGTAAGAGGTACGGACAATTTTGTAATTGCCAAAAGACGTGCACAGACAGGTGATTGGAACGGTGCAGCAGATTTATGGAGTGCAGAAGTAAATCACCCAAAACGAAAGGTTGCGGGAAGAGCGTATTATAACATGGCCATAATCAATGAAATCAATGGAAATCTACAAAAAGCCTTGGATTGGGCTTCTAAGTCTTATTCGGATTATGGAACTAGAGAAGCACTACGTTACGTGAATATTCTAAGAAGACGATTGGCAGACCAACAAGAAATTGAACGACAATTATCTAAATAATCTAGTACTAAGCAACGGCCTCTTTGTAAACTCTTAAACAACGTTCCCGTGCCATTTTATGGTCTACCATTTTATCTGGGTACGTAAATTCCTGTAAATCCGTAACCCATTTGTTGATGTATTCCTTTTGTTTGTCAAACTTGTCTATTTGGGTCATGGGATTGAATATTCTAAAGTAGGGTGCTGCGTCCACGCCGCTGCCGGCTGCCCATTGCCAATTACCTACATTGGAGCTCATGTCGTAATCTAAAAGTTTTTCGGCAAAATAAGCTTCGCCCCATCGCCAATCTATCAAAAGGTGCTTGCAAAGGAAACTGGCTACCAGCATTCGAACCCTGTTGTGCATATATCCGGTTTGGTTCAGTTCCCGCATTCCAGCATCGACCAATGCATACCCGGTCTCCCCGTTTTTCCATTTTTCGAATTCCTCTTCATTGTTTCGCCATTCGATTCGGTCATATTTTGGTCTAAAAGCTTTATCCCCAGTATGGGGGAAATGCCACAGGATCTGCATAAAGAATTCACGCCAAATGAGTTCGCTCCAAAATACCTCGTTTTTCTCCGCTATTGCTTTTTTGACCATTTTTCGGATAGAGACCGTACCAAAACGCAAGTGTGGCCCTAAACGGGAAGTTCCATTTTTCTTAGCAGGAAAATTTCGGGTGTCCTCATAATTTTGGATTAGCTCAGGAGTAACGGTATAATCGGGCACTTTTATAGATGCAATCTCAAAACCCATTTCCGAAAGTGAAAGAGTAGGTAATCCGGAATCCTGTATTAAATTATGTATATACTGATTTGTATTTTGGGTTTTTAAATGCTCTTCTTTAAAGATGGATTTCCATTTATTTTTGTAGGGCGTGTATACCACATAGGGGGCACCATCGTCCTTTACCACTTCGTCCTTTTCAAAGATGACCTGGTCTTTAAAGGTCTTGAATTCGATATCTTTTTCGGAAAGCAGCTTTTTTATCTGCTCGTCACGTTCTTTGGCATACGGTTCATAATCATGGTTGGTATAGACTTGTTTTATATTGAAATCTTTAATCAGTTCCTCAAAAATAGCATCGGGTTTCCCGTAGTATATTGCAATAGAACTGCCATGATGTTCCTGAAGCTCCGCCCGCATTTTTTGAAGTGTTTCATGCAAAAAGGTAACCCTGGCATCATCAATTGGAAGTTTATCCAAAATATCAGAATCAAAAATAAAAATGGGCAATACGGGATAATCGCCTTTCAAAGCTTCCAGAAAACCAGCATTATCGTCTAAACGCAAGTCTCTTCTAAACCAAAAGACCGAAACTTCTTTATTCATTCTAGCTTATATTCAATGTAGACATTCCACCGTCAACGCCCACAATTTGTCCTGTCATCCAAGTACTGTTGTCACTTAGTAAAAATAGGGCAATGCTAGCAATGTCATTTGCCGTTCCAACTCTTTTTAACGGATGCCGTTGCGACATCATTTCTACTTTTCTATCATTGCTGAGCAGTCGTTTTGCAAGTGGCGTGTCTACCAAAGACGGCGCTACTACGTTTACCCTTATTTTTGGAGCGTACTCAGCGGCCATAGATTTTGCAAAACCCTCTATCGCTCCTTTAGCGGCGGCTACACTGGTATGAAAAGGCATTCCTGTACCAACGGCAACGGTACTAAAGAACACCATACTACTTCCCTCTACCATTTTACCAATAATTTCTTTTACGGTGTTGACCAAGCCAAAGAAATTGAGTTGCATATCTTCTTGGAATGTATCCGTACTCATCATTTTAAAGGGTTTTAGATTGATGCTCCCCGGAAAGTATGCAAATCCATGAATTTCTTCTGGTAATACCGAGGTATCCAAGGTGTCCGTAGTGGCGTCGAATGGAATGTGCGTTACATTTAAACTGCCCAATCCCTCACTTGTACGCGAAGCTATAAAGACATTGTGCTCTTTTTGCAACTGTTCCGCCATTGCTAGACCAATGCCATGTGAACCACCTATTAAAAGAATATTTTTACTCATAATTTAAAACGATTTAAAGTGTATTTCTGTTTGGGAGCCCTCAATGGAACCAAATAATTCCGTTAGTTTTTGCTCTCTAAATTTAAAAATTGACGTTAACTGCCCTTTCACCAACAAAGGGTGCGCTATTTGCCCCAAAATTCCAAATGGAATCTTATAATCTATGATGTCTTCCATCTCTACACCACCTTCAATTTCTGAAATGAAATGTTTGTGCTGCCACAATGCATAAGGTCCAAATAATTGGGCATCCACAAAATAATCCCCTTGTTTTACATGGGTGATTTCTGATACCCATTTTGTTTTAAAGCCTGGAAATGGCGATACTTTATATTGGATAATTTGACCTGGAAACATTGGCCTTTCAGCTCCTGAAACTATTTGAAATCCCATCTTTTCTGGGGTAATTACCTTAAGATTTTTAGGATCCGATAAGAAATCCCATGCGTCCGATTTGGATATAGGCAATTGTTGCTTTGCATGCAGTTGGTATAGCTTCATAAAACTGTTTTTACAAATATACCTTCAATTTGTTTAACAAAAAACTTTAAAGATTAAACATAACTGATTTTTGCGACGTGATGATGAATAGAGTTACATGTTTTATTATTATTTTGAGCATCATGTTTAAGAGTATCAATAACATAGCGATTAAAAGTGCAACGCTTTTATGTTTTTTCTTTGGGATAGCTATTTATGCACAGACCGAAGCTGTTGAAATCGGTAATTTGGTGGAGCGTATAGGAGAAACATCTGGACTAATTTACTTTGCTGATAAATTGATAACCCATAATGACTCTGGAAATACTGCAGAACTTTTTGAAATTGACCCAGATAGCGGAGAAATTTTAAGAATTGTTCAAATAGCAAATGCTCAGAATAGGGATTGGGAAGACCTGGCCCAAGACGAGGACTATATTTATATTGGGGATTTTGGTAATTTCAATGGAGACAGGACCGATTTACGAATTTATAAAATTTCCAAAGCTGAATATTTAGCTTCAGATACCGTAACGGCAACACTAATTGAATTTACCTACGAAGACCAATCGAACTTTACAGCTGCGCCCAATAGCGACTGGGATGCGGAAGCGCTTTTTGTTTATGAAGATGTACTTGTTGTGCTGACCAAGCAGTGGAAAAGTGCGGGAACTGTAGCGTATAAGCTTTCCAAAACACCGGGAGATCAGATTGCCGAGCGATTGGATAGTTATCAAGTTGAAGGTCTGATTACTGGTGCAACGTATGATGAATTTAAACAGCAGTTGGTATTGGTTGGCTATTCGCGCTTATTATTGCCCTTTTTTGTTGAAATATCCGGTTTAAACAATACTTCTATATTTTCGGGTACGATTTCTAAGTTACCCTTGAATACTGGTATTGCCCAAGTGGAATCCATTGCATACTCTGAAAACAGGTACTTTTTTACATGTGAAAACTATACGAATACATCGTTTCAAATCACTTCGTTATCTCGTTTATTTTTTTTTGAACTAGCACCAAAGATAGTTCCCCAAACTATTGATAAAGACATCGAATTGATATTATACCAACCTATAGGGCCATTTTCCTTAAACTATGAATTAGCTACCGATGATACTGTTTTTGAACAGGCCATCTTTGACACGGCGGGAAAGCGAATTTTTTATGATTCCAATTCAGCTATTAAAAGTGGGGCAATAGATACTTCGTCATTACGTCCATCGATTTACTTTATAATTTTTTACTTAAAGAAAGGTAAGGTTTCCAAATCATTTGTTATTCGCTGATAGTCATTTTCTTTTAAGAATCCCTTAACAAATCTGACATGGCTTTATCTTTAGTTTTGTTTCACTAACAATTCTAAAACACTTTCAAATGAAAAAATTACTCATTTTCTTATGCGTTGTAACAGTTTCCTTTGCAATGGAAGCTCAGATTACTACACCTGCACCTAGTCCTGCTTCCAAACTCATGCAAAAAGTTGGTTTGACCGATGTAACGGTAGATTACTCAAGACCTTCTATGCGTGGTAGAACAATTTTTGGAAATCTGGTTCCTTATGATAAACTATGGCGTACAGGCGCAAATGCTTACACTACGATCAGCTTCAGTACAGATGTGACCATAGCTGGTCAAGAAGTTAAGGCTGGAACGTATTCTATTTTTACAAAGCCAACAGCTTCCAATTGGGAAGTATTCTTTTATACGGATACACAAGGGGGCGGAACTCCAAGAGATTGGGATGATAGTAAAATTGTAGCTAAAGCTACGGTCGAAACTTTTCAAATGCCTGTTAACGTAGAGACATTTACCATTACCATTGACGATTTAACGAACAATGGTGCCAATTTAGGCATCATGTGGGAAAAAACATATTTGGCAGTTCCTTTCGGGGTTCCAGCGGACGATACTGTAATGAAAGACATTGAAGCTACTATGGCAGGACCAAGTGCTGGTGACTATTACACAGCTGCGGTTTATTATCTAGATGAAGATAAAGATATCACCAAAGCTAAAGAATGGATGGATAAAGCAATGTCCATGACAAAAGAGCCAAGATTCTGGCAGCTTCGCCAGCAGTCCTTGATTTATGCAAAGGCTGGAGATAAAAAAGCAGCAATAGCAACTGCAAAAAAATCCCTTACTGCTGCAGAGGCCGCTGGTAATGCGGATTATGTTAAAATGAACAAGGATTCTTTGAAAGAGTGGGGAGCACTCTAAATAGAACAATATTTTTTTAAATAAGAAGACCCACGTTAATCGTGGGTTTTTTTATGTTTTTATGGGAGGTTTCCTCAAAAAGCTATCAAAGCTCTCAATGATAAAGGCAATACCTATGACCAATACACATCCAAAGGCGTTCAGCCACAAATAGGACATCCAGTCCAGGTACCATCCTATAATTACTATGGTTTGGGTTGCTAGAGCAGCAATAAAAACAGCATTGCCCTTTACAAACTTAAAGAAGAACGCCAACAAGAAAATGCCCAATACGTTGCCATAGAAAATAGAACCTATAATATTGACCAGCTGTATAAGGTTGTCGAATAAATTGGCAACACATGCGATAACGATGGCTACAATTCCCCATAGTAAGGTAAATGCCTTTGTTACGAAGACATAGTGCTTTTCGTCGAGATTTTTTTTGGTATTTCTTTTGTAAAGATCAAGTGCGGTAATTGTTCCTAGCGCATTTAATTCAGAAGCTGTTGAAGACATTGCCGCGGAAAGAATAACAGCTAAAAGCAACCCTATGAGTCCGGTTGGTAGATTATCTAAAATAAAATGAATGAAAACATAGTCCTTGTCATTAGTTTCAATGGTATTGTCCGCTTTGGTTATCAATGTTTTTGCAGTATCCCGACTAGCTCTTTCCTTTTGGTTTATTTTTAAAATATCTTGCTTGGCCTGTTTTACGGCATTGTATTCTTTGAGTTCCAATGCTGCCGAGAAGGCATTTTGTGCCATTTTCTTCTCTTTTTCCAAGTTCAGGTGTTCTTGTTGCAATGCCATGTATTCATCGACATATTCCGACTCCATTACGGCTTGTGTTGCAGCAGGGTTAAAGTTTAAAGGAGATGGATTGTATTGATAAAAAACGAAGACCATGACCCCTACCAAAAGAATAAAAAACTGCATGGGAATCTTGAAAATACCATTGAATATGAGCCCCAATTGACTTTCTCTTATAGACTTTCCCGATAGGTAGCGCTGCACTTGACTTTGATCTGTGCCAAAATAGGCCAATGCCAAAAAGAACCCACCGGTAATACCGCTCCAAAATGTATATCTGTTATCCGTGTCTAAACTAAAGTCGAGAATCTGTAACTTATTATTTGCGCCCGCTATTTTTAAGGCTTCGTCAAAAGACACCCCTGTTGGTAGAGAGCCTAAAATAAAAAAGAAAGCAAAAAACATGCCCACCATAATAATGAACATTTGTTGTTTTTGGGTTACACTTACCGCTTTTGTCCCTCCAGAAACTGTGTATATGATAACTAAAATTCCAATGATGATATTCAGTGTACGTAAATCCCACCCTAATACAGCGGATAAAATAATGGACGGCGCAAATATGGTGATTCCAGCTGCCAGCCCTCGTTGAATTAGAAAAAGTACTGCAGTAAGCGAGCGCGTTTTTAGGTCAAACCTGCCCTCTAACATTTCGTATGCCGTATACACTTTTAGTTTTCGATATATGGGAATAAACACTACACAAATTGCCACCATGGCCAGTGGCAACCCAAAATAGAACTGTACAAACCCTAAACCGTCATGAAAAGCTTGCCCTGGAGTGGATAAAAAAGTAATAGCACTGGCTTGGGTAGCCATTACCGAAAGTCCAATGGTCCACCATTTTGTATCGTTACCGCCGCGGACATAATCTTCTACATTATTGCTGCCACGGGTTTTCATAACCCCGTATCCAACAATGAACAGCAATGCACTGCCAAGAACAATCCAGTCTAATATACCCATTAAGGCTTTTTAGTTATTTAATACCATGATGAAGTAAAAGATAAGAATATAAAAGACGTTGAGGAGAAGAACTATGGTATATTCTCGTTTCCATTCCATCTTGTTGTCCATATTATCCTTTGACATTAGTTTCGGTTTTGACTTCACTTTTTCCTATGGAAAGCATATTTGCAAAAAGTTTATATGCTCCGGAAACTCCAGCTGGGAGTTCCCTAAAAAAGCTTAATCCGGTATAAATATAGTGACCTTCTCCGTACGGCGCTACCAAAAGACTGCCTTCTGTTGGTTTTTCGCCTTCATCGTTCATGGAAAGAATAGGCGTGAATTCCTCACTCCATTCTTTTGGAAAGTACAGACCTCTTTCTTGAACCCAACCGTTAAAATCACCTTCGGCGATGGAATTTGGGAAATTCACCAGCGAATGGTCTTTTGCAATAATGGTCACCGCTGCTGTCTCATCTGTAACTCTATTTCTGGACAGTGTTAAATCAAAAGGGGCAATATTTTCAAATTGTTTGCGCCATCTTCCTGCTGTATTGTATTGCACGATGAGATTTCCACCCTTTTTTACGTAGTCGAACAAGATAGGCTGTTTAAATTTTAATGCATCTACGATATTGTAAGCTCTTATGCCCACAACTACGGCATCGTACTTTTCCAGTTGACCTTTCTCTAGGGTACTTGGGTCAATAAGATGCACTTGGTATCCTATCTGTTCCAAGCTTTCGGGTATTTTATCACCAGCACCCATAATATAACCAATATGTTCCCCAGTTTTCTTAATGTTCATGCGAACTACCTTTGCTTGTGAAGAGAGTAGAACAGATTGCTTTGGAATATGGTCGTAATCGATTTCCACAAGCTCTTTTTCATAAGTTTTGGTGCCAATGGTGACCAGTGGGGAAATTTGTCCTTCGCTATCATTTGAAGGTGGGGTAACTTTGAAAGTGACAGCTTGTTCTTGCCCTTTTTGCAGTATGGAAAAGTCTATTTTATCCGGTACTACATTCCAACCTGGCGGATGTTGTAAGCCTATTTTTCCTTGAACATTATTTTTTCCGGCTTTAATATTTACGGTCACATTTTTTGCCTTGGCATCAGAAAAAATCAATACTTTCTCATTAATTTTTGTTGTGACTGTGGGCAAAACAACAAATGGTTCGTACAATTCACCTTTTTCTGGTTTTGAATACCTGCGGATAACTGGTTTTTCAAATTCAATTTCAGTTCCGTTAAAATTGAGTGTGAAAAGCGCATTAAAGGCATTGGGTGTTTCGGCCTTACCAATCATTTTTTGATTTTTCACCACGTACATCCCTAAATCACTAGGTTCGTTCAACCAATAGGGTCCAGAATTTTCAGTGGTTTTGGGAACTGTAAACGTAAACTCCAGCTCCTCTTTTTTGTTATTTTCCAGTACTTTATTTACAGGATATGTGGTAGTTGTTTCAACAATCTTAATTTCTTCTAACAAAACTTCCACAGTACTTCTGTTAACTGCTTCTATGGTAAGTTCAACTTCTTCGCTGAGGGTTGCGGAAGCCGATTGTGCATTCGCTTCCAGGTAAAGGCCTGCACAGTCCAAAATAATGGACTTTAATTCTTCGGATTTTAAGGTTTTCCAATGTTCATCATCAACTTTTTGAAGTAGTTGATATGCTTTTAAAAGATCAGGGATATGTTTTGATGGATTTGAAAAATCAAAATTTTCTTCAATGGCATATAGGATATCACCAATGGCTTTGCCACCTTTTATTCTGGACCAAGTCGTATTTATGCCCTCGAACAAATTATTATTTTTGGGCAAATCGCCTTTTAACAATTCCACATATTCATCTTGGGAGCCCCTGGTTGTCAAACGCCCAAAGCCTTGACATAAATGTTGGCTGCTGGCCATAGATGCTATTTCGTTGTTGGAAACACCCAGTTCTGGATAATATACACCTACGTCTAACTTTATCAGGTTGGATTTATCCGCGGCTTCAAATTTCTCACGACTTCCATAAAACCACCACGACGTATTGAAAAAAGCTCTTTTTGGTTGCCAAGTTGAGGTTAGTTCCAATTGTTCGGGATAAGCACTGGCATTATTGGCCAGGTCAAACGCTTCTATGCTCAACATGGCAGAGGCAGTATGGTGGCCATGTGTAGTACCTGATGTTCTATGGTCGAAACGATTTATGATTACATCGGGCTTTAAGTTTCTTATGGCCCAAACCACATCAGCTAAAACTTCTTGCTTGTCCCAAATTTTGAGCGTTTCCTTTGGATGTTTGGAATAGCCAAAGTCATTCGCTCTGCTAAACCATTGCTCACCGCCATCGACTCTTCTTGCGGCCAATAGCTCTTGTGTTCTTAATACCCCCAATAATTCCCTCAACTCAGAACCTATCAGGTTTTGGCCTCCGTCACCTCTTGTTAGCGAAAGATATATGGTTCTTGCCTTATTATGATTGGACAAGTAAGAAATCAATCTGGTATTCTCATCATCCGGATGTGCTGCAATAAAAAGCGCCGTCCCCAAAAAATTCAATTTTTGAAGGTTGTGATGAATTTCAGTAGAAGAAGGTTTACTTGGTTTTTGGGCTAGCGAATTTGAAACAACAATAACAATAGTAAGGATACTTACCCAAATGTTCCGCATGGTAGTTTTTTAGTGGTTGCATCAAATATAAAAGTTTCAAAATAACACAGGGTGCTATTTAAAACATCTTTAACAGGGCATAACCTACTTTAAATCCCAAGACTATCTCTTAATATTAGATCCTTGTTGCTGTTTTGTCCCCAATAAGCAGTTCTTATGGATTTAAGTTTTGTGCCCTTAGTGGTCATCGTTTTGGCTTTAGGCCCATAACCACTTTTAAAGGTTTCTGTCCAACTTTCAATGGTATAGGGAAATGCTGTGGTAAAATTGATGCTCAGTGTTCTGTCCAATTCTGGATAGACCATGGAGTAGGTTGTAATTCCACTTTTTGAATCCAATGAAGCTGTTGCCTTGTAAGCTTTTAATTCTTTATGTCGAAGTCGAATATATTCAAGCGAAGGAATCACTTTTAAATCCCCAACAGGTAAATCGCTAGGATTGATTCTTATTTTATTCCAAATTTCATTTTCCAATACAGCCTTTTCCAATGTAAGGTCTTGATCGGCTTCATTTTCAAAATAGGAATGAGAGGTAAACTCAAATGAATCCCTGTTGTTGATTTGTGAATAAACATGTCCACACCATTCTTGAATGGATAAGCTTGTTTTTAGCGCATGCTGATTATCATAAACAGGATAAAAAGTGCTTCCCATTACAGAGTAGGGGTAGATACCTGTCAGATAGTTTTTTGTGGCATTCAATTTAAGAACGGGAATATTAGTGGGGTTACTGCGATCTGCCTTTACTTGTATTTCAGGCAAAAAAGGCTCCGTGACATATATCAACACAGCATTTCCATCCCGTAATTCACCATACCTGGCTTGTTCCAAAGTGTATGAGGTAATTTCAGCATTACCAGCGTACCAATACTTTTTAAAATCTTCGGAGGGTTGTTTTTTTGGAGCTTTCGCAGCTTCGAAATTCGATGTTCCCTCATCGTTTAGAGCTACTTCTTTGCCGGAAGCATTTGTTTTGTCCACACATGAAGTAAGAGTGAAAAAAAACGATAGCATTAGCAAAAAGGCGAGTTTGATCTTAAAAATAGTTTTCATAGCTGAGAAATTTCAATAAAATTAAGCATACTACTTTAGGAAACCATACTTGTTAACGTTTTGTAAACTAATTGAGTAGGCAACCCAACAACATTATTATAGGATCCTTTGATTTCAGAAACACCAATAAGCCCTATCCATTCCTGTATACCGTATGCACCTGCCTTGTCAAAAGGCCTGTAGTTGTCAATGTAATAGCGTATCTCTTCTTCTGTAAGTTTCTTGAATTGAACCAACGTGGTTTCCGTTACAATTTTTTGAGTCGCTTGGGTAGTAAAGCAAACCGAGGTTATCACCTCATGCCAATCATTGGACAGCGTTTGCAGCATCGTAAAAGCTTCTGTTTTGTCCTCAGCCTTTGCTAAGGATTTTCCCTTATGCCAGACAACGGTGTCCGATGTAATTACAATTTCGTTGGCTTTCAATTCTTTTTGAAAAGGGACCGCTTTCAATTTTGCTAAATAAGATGCAATCTCTTCGCCTTGTAACTCGTCCGGATAGATTTCCTCTACCGATTTAGGCCGTACTTCAAAGTCAAGCCCCATTTCTTCGAGAAACTTTTTTCTTCGGGGTGAACCAGAACCTAGAATAAGCTCATAATCCTTTAGTTTTTCCTTTAAGGGTGAGCTTTCAATCATTTTTGGCGCTAAAATTGTCGTTCCAATCACCTCTTACTTTTAATACCTGCTCAATAATATCTCGAACGCAGCCTTCACCGCCATTTTTGTGGGAGACATAATCTGAAATGGCTTTGACCTCTGCCACCGCATTTTGTGGAGCAGTAGCGAGTGCGACCATTTTCATTGGAGGTATATCTGGTAAATCATCGCCCATATACAACATATTTTTTGCGTTGATATTATGAATGTCCATATACTCCTGCAACGGTTCTTGCTTGTGATGGGCTCCTAGATAAATATCGGTAACCCCTAGACCTTTTAATCGTTCTTTAACCCCCTCATTGGTACCCCCCGAGATAATACACACCTTATATCCTTTTTGCAAAGCGGTCTTTAACGCATAACCGTCTTTCACGTTCATTTTTCGCAGCATTTCACCCTGCGTGGTAATTAATATGGAGCCGTCGGTAAACACACCGTCTACATCGAATACAAAAGTGTTGATATCCTTTAAAAGTTCTTTATAATTTTTCTTCATGGGTTTCTTTTATCGCTTTGCTTAATAAGGTGTAAAGTTCTGTTTGATTTTGCTCTTTCAATAATTTCAAATGATCGCTTATTGTTTTTTTGTCATTTCTAACGGCAGGTCCTGTTTGCGCTTCCTTTGGCGACATGGATTGTACCTTTTTGGCCGTTTCCAGAATTAAAGGATGTAACAGGATAAAAGGAAGCCCCTCATCCAAACAAATAGTCTCACTTATACCATAAAGATGATTTACAAAGTTATTGGCATATACGGCAGCAAGATGTAATTTTTTTCGTTGTGAAGAATTTATCTCGTAGACGTGTTCGGAAACAGTACTCCCTAATAATTTTAAGGTTTTGATGGCCAATTCCTGTTTTGCTTCAATACAAATGGGTACCGATTTTAAATCAATACCCCTACCTTCCGTAAAGGTTTGCAATGGATAAAACACACCATTGTTTTTTGATTCTAAGATATTCATGGGTACTGCACCTGAGGTATGGACAATTATTCCCGATTTATTTTTAAGAAATTTTGAAACAGAGGGTATCGCATCATCCTTGACAGCTATAAGATACACATCGGCATCTTTAATTTGGTCAAAGTTAGTTGTGGTCGCCGTAGTTTTGGAAAAGTGCTTCAAATTGGATTTTGTTCTACCAACAACTTGAACTACCGTTACCATGTTGGATTGGGTAAACGCCTTGAACAAATGTTGTGCAACATTTCCCGTTCCTAAAATCACTATTGAAAGCATGGTCAAAACTACAAATTTAGAAACATATTTTTTTGGAATAATTAACAAATCTGTTTAACCTTTTGTAGCTATCATAAGGACAATAAATAGCAAAAAGGTGGTATTTTTGCATGCTTAAAACCCATCTTGAGTTAGATGATAGAAATTCTTAAAAAGACCCTTTTTTCTACGAGACTTATGGCTGTTCTTTTCTTGGTTTTTGCCACGGCAATGGCCATAGGGACCTTTGTAGAAAGTTCGTACAGTACCGAAACAGCCAGAATCTATATTTATAACGCCACTTGGTTTGAAGCGATAATGGTATTTTTCGTTATAAATTTTATTGGCAACATGTTCCGTTACAA
The DNA here is from genome assembly GCA_039030475.1 of Bacteroidota bacterium. GTDB lineage: Bacteria > Bacteroidota > Bacteroidia > Flavobacteriales > Flavobacteriaceae > Flagellimonas. The sequence continues at coordinate 21,785 of JBCCEC010000022.1, read as the reverse complement.
GCTTTTTACCATTAAAAAATGGCCAGTTTTAACATTGCACCTATCTTGGGTCATGATTATCATTGGGGCCTTTGTGACACGCTACATTAGTTATGAGGGTATGATGCCCATTAGGGAAGGAAACACAGAAAATAGATTCTATTCCGATAAAACATATTTAACCGCTTTTGTAGATGGAGATATTGGAGGGGAGACCCGTAGAAAGGTACTAGAAGATGATATCTTGGTAACGGCGGAGGGAAAACGCTCAAGCCTTCCTTGGAAATCTAATTTTGATGGAAAACCCTTCACCATTTCCTTTGTTGATTTTATAGCAGGTGCAAAAGAAGATTTGGTACCTGATGAAAATGGAAAAGAATATTTAAAAATTGTTGAGGCGGGAGATGGTGAACGTCATGAACATTATTTGGAGAATGGACAGGTGGCCAGTATCCATAATGTACTTTTTGCTCTTAATAAAGAAACTAAAGGTGCAATAAATATTTATACCGAAGGGAACAGCTACCAAATAAATTCCCCTTTTGAAGGCGATTTTATGCGAATGGCCGACCAATTACGAGGTGCTGTATCCAGTGATAGTTTACAAACTTTACAATTACGTTCGCTGTATAATATGGCGGGCATGCAATTTGTAATTCCCGAACCCTTGGTAAAAGGCAGCTACGGCATTGTAAAAGTTCCTGAAGAAGAGATTACAGAGGCTACGCAAGATGCCTTGGTCGTATCGATTACGGCCAACGGACAAACTGTGGAACAAAAACTACTGGGCGGGAAGGGGACATCTAACTTCTCGGACAAAATACAGGTCGGCGGATTGGATTTTTCGCTGAGTTATGGTTCCAAGGTATACGAGCTTCCTTTTTCCATTCAACTAAATGATTTTATTGCTGAAAAGTATCCTGGTACTGAGTCCGGTTATGCTTCTTTTATGAGCAAGATTACTGTTGAGGACGAACGCAATTTTGATTACGATATTTACATGAACCATGTGCTGGACCATAAAGGATATCGCTTTTTTCAATCCAGTTTCCATCCGGACGAGAAGGGTACCGTACTATCGGTCAATCATGATCTTTGGGGCACTTGGATAACCTACATCGGTTATTTTCTGCTCTATGCAGGTCTTATGGGAATTATGTTCTTCGGCAAGACACGTTTCAAGGATTTGGCCAAATCCTTGAAAAAGGTGCAAAAGAAAAAAGCTGCCTTGACAGTACTCACCTTTTTTATATGTTGCTTATCCTTTTCGCAACAGGCTTCTGAAAATCATGTCACCGAGCCAACGAGGGCACAGATAGATTCCGTTATCAAATCGACTACGGTAACTAAAGAACATGCTGAAAAATTTGGAGCCTTGGTGGTACAAGACGAAGGAGGACGTATGAAGCCCTTACATACCTTTACATCCGAACTGCTAAGAAAGTTAAGCGGTAAGGATAAATTCCGTGGACTCGATTCGGACCAAGTTTTCCTGTCCATGATGCTCAATCGTGTTGTCTGGTACAATACTGAATTCATTGTTACCAACTTGGGTTCTAAGCAAAACGATAGTATTAGGGAGATATTGAAAGTAAAGAAAGGGGAGAAATATATTAAGGCCACCGACCTATTTGATGCAACAGGGATGTATCGGCTGAAACCATATTTAGAAGAGGCCACATCCACTACCAACCCCAATAAGTTTCAAAGAGATTTTATTAAGTTACATGAGCGTTTCAGTCTATTGGAGACGGCGTTGAGCGGTCAAATCCTTAAAGTATTTCCTTTACTGAACGATGAGAATAACAAATGGATATCTGCAGTGGAGTTTCGGTCCGGGCAGTACCAAGTGCAGGACTCATTGTATGCCAATTTTATGGCCAATGCCCTTCCTTTCTATCTGAATACGCTTCAAAATTCAATCGCTACTGGTGATTATTCCGAAGCGGATAAAATTCTGGAAGCATTTAAACAAAACCAAAAGAACCATGGACCCGAAGTACTTCCTTACGATGAAAAAATAAAGGCCGAAATAGTTTATAACAAGCTCGATATTTTCAATAGGCTCTACAAGTATTATATGATGCTAGGGGCCCTTCTCTTTTTTGTATTGATATTCAGAATTTTTAAGGAAAGGGAAATTTGGAAAGCGGCCACTTATTTTTTTAAGGGCATTATCGTTGTCTTTTTTATTTGGCATACTGCTGGATTGATACTGCGATGGTATATATCCGGTCATGCTCCATGGAGTAATGCCTATGAGAGCATTTTGTATGTGAGTTGGGCCACTTTGGGCTTAGGACTACTTTTTATAAGAAAAAGCAACCTTACTTTGGCAGCAAGTACTTTTGTCGCTTCTATGCTATTATTTATTGCCCATCAAAGTTGGGTTGACCCTGCTATTGGCAATCTTGTTCCTGTTTTGGACAGCTACTGGCTAATGATTCATGTTGCTGTAATTGTTGGAAGTTACGGCCCTTTAACTGTTGGTATGATTCTAGGGGTAACAGCGTTACTCTTGATGATTTTAACTACCAAAAAGAATAAAAAGCGTATGGAAATCAATCTAAAAGAGTTAACAATTGTTAATGAGTTGGCTTTGACTATTGGATTGATTATGTTGACCATTGGTAACTTTTTGGGGGGTCAATGGGCCAATGAAAGTTGGGGGCGTTATTGGGGGTGGGACCCTAAAGAAACATGGGCGTTAGTTTCAATCATGGTCTATGCTTTTGTACTGCACATGCGTCTTGTTCCCGCTTTGCGTGGGCGATGGATTTATAACTTTATGAGTGTTGCCGCTTATGGCTCAATTATGATGACCTATTTTGGTGTCAATTTTTATTTGGTCGGTTTGCATAGTTATGCCCAATCAGGGTCTGCGGCCATAACTCCCGACTATGTAAAATACATTGTTTTGGGAATATTGATTCTTGGTGGAATCAGTCTTTGGAGATATCGTGCTAACTATGCCAAAAAGCCCTCAATCACCACTTAAAAGTAGCATTAATTCTTCGGCAGCTACCTTGCCCTTAAGGTTTAGAAAATCCCTGGGTGTATTGTCCCCAAGTTCAAATACGATTGCGGGCATTTGGTGTTCCACAAAAAAATAAGTGCGCGACACCATGGTTGGGTCTAGCTTATCGGATGGTTTTATATTGGATTTTTTCTGCGGAAGCCTATTACTGATACTTTCAATCCAATCAAAGACAATTTTACCTTTTTGTCCAGTTACCGTAGTATCCAAGGGGTAGTAAATATCGTCCCAAGTAGAGTGGAAATCGACACCAAAAACGAATTCATATCCTTCCTTGTTCTTTTTTTTCAAAAAGTCTCGTACACTTTTGGTTTCAGGTTGATTAAAATTTTGCCAATCTCTATTTAGGTCGATACCACCCATATTATGGCGCCAATGCCCGTTGTCAACCCCATCTGGATTCATAAGCGGTACAACAAATACAGTGTGTTGTTTTCTAAACTTTTTTGCTTGTGCACCTTCACCAGATATTGTTTCAATAAAGGACTTCATGGCAAGAAATCCTGTCACTTCTGGGGGATGCTGTCTAGCGATTATCATCACTGCCTTTTTAATGGCACTGTCTCCTTTTATTTCCATAAGCTGCATAGCTCTATTTTCTGTGGTCTTTCCTATTTCATAGTTCGAAATGTATGGTTTTAAAGAAAGTGAATCTATCCATTTGTTAACGCGTTTGGAAGGATAAAGTTCCTGCGCACTTATCCAAATGGGTTCCTTTTTGATGGATAAAGTAAGCTCCACAAACTCTGGGGCCGCTTTTATTCCAAATTCACCCTCACCTGGATTGATGGCTTTGAATGCCGTGCTGTCAAACGGCTTAAAGTGAATTCCGTCCGAACTTATTTTTGGATAATAACGACTTCTCGAATCTTGGTAAGTAAGCTTCAGGGTTATTTCCCTTGGACGCTCTGTCCAGACCTTAAATGCGTACCAGGGACTAACGTTTATTGGTGTGTTTTCCGCAGTGATCAAAACCGTATAATGATTATTTCCGTCTGCGGCAACCCCATTTAAACGAGCTCCATCAAAATCATTGGTAAAAAAAGTAGTATCGTCATCAAAAGACCATATGCCTTTCCACTGTTTTTGAACGGGTTTGTTTACTGTAGGCACAATAGGATTTGTTCCCTGTCCTTGATAGCCATTTAACTTTTTCTGAGCATCGCTTGCAACTGGGATTGCAGTATTTTTACATGAAATGAGTACAAATAAGACTAGACAGCATCGTAAAAAAACAAGTCGCATAAAAAAATTTTAGTTTGGTTTTCGGACTAAAAATAAAGTTTTCGAGCTTTATGATACAACTTTTTGGGCAAGGAACACATTTTTTTAAAATAGCATCAATTTTTTTTACATCTTTGCACCATCATGAAGTTATAAGAATTATGTGCGCCATAGATGTCATAGGTAATCAGCCGAAAAAGTAATTGGGAGACTTTCCCGATGAACTGACATTTTCTATTCTTTTTTTACTCATAATTCAATATAATGACAAACTTCAATATATCTTTTTTTAAAAAATCACTTAACTATTTTTGGATTGCTGTTACGGGCAAGCAAACAGAATTTACTTCTGGCAGTATACGCAAAGCTATTTTTATGCTTTCCATTCCAATGATTCTGGAAATGCTGATGGAATCCATTTTTGCATTGGTCGACATTGCTTATGTTTCGCAAGTCAGCGTAAATGCAGTGGCTACTATTGGTTTAACGGAATCTGTAATTACATTGGTATATGCCCTTGCCATTGGTTTAAGTATGGCCGCTACTGCAATCGTTGCACGTAGAATAGGGGAGAAGGACGTTCAAGGTGCGAGGATAGCTGCTGTACAGGCCATTGGTCTGGGAATTCTAATTTCTATTGGACTAGGTCTAATAGGCATCTTCTATGCCAAAGAAATACTGGAATTGATGGGGGGCGAACCAGATTTGATTGCCGAAGGTTATGGTTATACAAAACTGTTAATAGGCGGAAATATCACTATTATGCTCCTGTTTATGATCAACGCAATCTTTAGGGGCGCAGGGGACGCTTCGATAGCCATGTGGGCCTTAATACTTTCCAATGGATTGAATATTATTCTTGACCCGATCTTTATTTTTGGTTGGGGACCTGTTCCAGAATATGGTGTAATGGGTGCTGCAATCGCAACGAACATTGGACGGGGGACTGCGGTACTTTTTCAACTGGGAATCTTATTTTTTGGATGGAGCAAAATAAAATTGGCTTTCAAAGATTTGGTTTTCAACTTAAAAGTAATGATAAACTTGGTAAAGGTTTCTTTAGGTGGAATTGCCCAGTTTTTGATAGGTACGTCCAGTTGGGTATTCCTAATGCGTATTATGTCCGAGTTTGGTAGCGAAGTGCTGGCAGGGTACACCATTGCCATACGGGTGATGATGTTTAGTTTAATGCCATCTTGGGGAATGAGCAATGCAGCGGCAACCTTGGTCGGGCAAAACCTTGGTGCAAAACAACCTGAAAGAGCAGAGGTATCCGTTTGGAAAACAGGAAAGTACAATGCCTACTTTATGGGATTGGTATCCGTACTCTATTTAGTGTTTGCGGAAACAATTATCTCGTGGTTCAATGCAACGCCAAGTGTTGTCGAAAATGGTGCACTATGTCTTCAGATAATAGCAATTGGCTATGTATTTTATGCATATGGTATGGTATTGACGCAAGCATTCAATGGCTCGGGAGATACCAAAACACCAACAAAGATTAATTTTTTCTCTTTTTGGATGTTTCAATTACCGCTGGCCTATATTGCGGCCTTGGTTTTGGACTGGGGTGCGATCGGTGTTTTTATTGCAATTACATCAGCAGAAATACTTCTTGCGATTATGGCAATCGTATGGTTCAAAAAAGGGAACTGGAAGAAGGTTCAAGTGTAAGGGTTTTGTATATTTAGCCTAAAGTTTTAAACCTATGAAAAAGAGCACTAAAGGTCTAAATACGACATGCACCCATACGGGAGAGTTGGAAGATATGCAATTTAAAGGAGCGGTCTCCCCTTTGTATATGAGCACTTCTTATGCGTTTGAAGATGTTGATGTTAAACGTTACCCTAGATATTTTAATACGCCCAATCAAGAAGCATTGTGCAAAAAATTGGCAGCTTTGGAACATGCCGAAGCTGCTTTGATTTTTGGTAGTGGAATGGCGGCAATAAGCACTGCTTTGATGGCTTTTTTACAAGCTGGAGATCATATTGTGCTGCAACAGACCTTGTATGGAGGTACTTATAACTTTGCTACCACCCAGTTTGAGAAATATGGTATCAGTTATTCGTTCACCAATGGTTGGAAAGTAGATGATTTTGAAAAAGAAATTAGGCCGAACACTAAGGTAATTTACATAGAAACCCCTTCTAATCCCTTACTCACCGTTACCAACTTAGATGCTATTGGTCAACTAGCAAAAAAGCATGGTATTCTCTCAATGATAGATAATACATTTGCGAGCCCAATAAACCAAAACCCAATAGATTTTGGTATTGATGTTGTGCTACATAGCGCAACGAAATATATGGGTGGACACTCAGATATCTGTGCAGGAGTAATTGCTTCGACCCAAGAAAATATGGACAAGGTTTTTCAGACCGCTATTTGTTTTGGTGGAAGTTTGAGTGATTATACTGTCTGGCTTTTGGAGCGTAGTATAAAAACAATGGCGATTCGGGTTAATGCCCAAAATACAAATGCTATTAAAATGGCAACGTATTTAAATGAAAGCGGGGATATTGAAAATGTATATTACCCAGGACTCCAAACCCATCCAGATCATGAACTGGCCAAATCACAAATGAAAGGATTTGGGGGAATGCTTTCGTTTGAGCTAAATGCTTCACTGGACACTTCCTTGTTTTTTAAGAGTTTACAACTTATCAAACCTTCCATGAGTTTGGCAGGGGTTGAAAGTACGGTGCTTTCACCAACCCAAACATCCCATGCATTAATGACACCAGAGGATAGGGAAAAGCAAGGAATTAAGGACACGCTTATTCGATTTTCCCTAGGTATTGAAGAAACGGAGGATTTAATCGATGATATTGAGCAAGCCATTGCTAAGGTTAAGGCCACTGCTGTGCTTGCATAAAATTAATACATGAAGTTAGACATTTTAGTTTTCGGTGCTCACCCAGATGATGCAGAGTTAGGTGCTGGCGGTACCATTGCCAAAGAGATTTCAAGAGGAAAAAAAGTTGGAATTATTGATTTGACCCGTGGTGAGTTGGGTACAAGGGGTTCTGCCGAAATTAGGGACAAAGAAGCTCTGGATGCTGCCAAAGTCCTAGGAGTTTCAGTTCGTGAGAACATGGAATTTGCTGATGGCTTTTTTACCAATGACAAGGCGCACCAGTTAGAGCTTATCAAGATAATCCGAAAGTACCGTCCAGAAATTGTACTCTGCAATGCAATTGATGATAGGCATATTGACCATGCTAAAGGAAGTCAGTTAGTAAGTGATTCCTGTTTTTTGAGCGGTCTTATTAAAATTGACACTAAAATGGACGGTGAGGAACAATGGCAGGATGCATGGCGTCCTAAAGTTGTATATCATTTTATCCAATGGAAGAACTTGGAACCTGATTTTGTAATGGATGTTTCTGGATTTATCGAGAAAAAGACAGCATCTATTTTGGCATATAGTTCTCAATTCTTCGATTCAAATAGTGACGAACCGGAAACACCAATAAGTAGCAAAAACTTTATCGATAGTGTAAATTATAGAGCGCGAGATTTAGGACGTTTGGTAGGGGTTGAGTATGCGGAAGGTTTTACTGTTGAGCGCTATGTGGCGGTAGACAATCTTGATGATTTAATATAAAAATTCTTCAAGTTCAACCTTAACTGGCGTTCTGGTATCTTTTCTCTGCTTTTGGAATGGTAAAATGGAAAGAAGACCCTTTGCGCAGTATACTTTCTACCCAGATATCACCTTTGTTCTTTTGAATCATTTCCTTACAAAGTGAAAGACCAAGACCAGTTCCTTTTTCATTATTGGTGCCATATGTGGTAATGTTGGCAGTACTTTCAAAGATTTTTTTCTGAATTTCCTTGTTCATACCTACACCAGTATCGCGAATAATAACTTCCCACATGTCTCTTTGTTCTTCTGCTTCAATGGTAATTAGGCCATTTTCGGGGGTAAACTTTATGGCGTTGCTCAATAGATTTCGCACTACGATATCTATTTGGTGGTGATCGGCATATATCAATGGATTCTCAGGTAATTGGTTGATTATTTTTATTGATTTTCCAGAGGCTATTTCCGATAGTAATTTAATGTTGGAGCTCACCAATTTATCTAAAGAAAGTCTTTTTGGTTTGGTAGTAACCCCGTTCATTTGGGTTTGTCCCCATGATAACAAGTTATTTAATGTAAAGGATATGTTCTCTACATCGGATTTTAACTTTGGAATAAAGGAGATGAACTCATCTTTACCAATTTCTCCATCTGTGAATAATTTGAGCATCCCTTGTAATGCACCAATGGGTCCACGTAAATCGTGCCCAATGATGGAAAATAATTTGGTTTTTGTCTTATTGTTTTCATGAAGTTCCACTTCACGTTCACTGACCACCTTGGATTTTTCGTGAAGCTCCCTATTCAATTTTTTCTGAATATGCTCACTGCGGCGTATCAAGAAAGTTATGAAGGTTACGATAACCAAAACGGCAACTGTCAAATAGATGTAACTTTTATGTTTGGCCAGTGCAGTTTCGTTTGCGGTAATTAGGTCATCTTTTTCTTTTTCATATTGTAGTTTAGTTTCCAGCAAGGCAAGGCTTTGTTTACTTTTGTCTTTAGAAAGAGAGTCGGAAAGTTGTTTAAATGTCTCTAAATGCACTAATGCGTTCTGAGAATCATTTTTCTTTTTATATAACTTGTACAATGCCTCGGAACAATCTATTTGGCCTTGCAGAGATTTAATCTTTTTGGATAACTGAAAACCTTCGTTCGCAAATTGCAATGACAGACTATCTCTATCCAGACCAAGATAAACCTTGGCCATACCGTTCAATAACTGTATTTTTTCTCTTTCGTCATCTAGCTGTTGCTTATGTAGCATATCAGCCTGATCATACCAATAAAGGGCCCACTGGTATTTTTTCTGCTCAAGGTATATGCTTCCCTTGACTTCGTACGCATATGCCAACCAATCATAAATCTTATGTTTTTCGAATGTCGATATACTTTTATTTATATTGAACATGGCTTGCTCAAAATCTTTGATATCCTTGTACAATGAAGCCATGTTACTTTGGGTTTCGGCATGGAAAACCTCATTGCCCATTTCTTCATTTATGGCCTGTACGGTATCATAAAAAACGAGCGCGTTCTTAAAATCCTTCTGGCTAACATATAAACTTGCTATGTTCTCATTTAAAATGGATAACATATGTTTATTATCCGTTTGTTTGGCTACATCAATTCCCTCTAAATAAAGGTTGAGTGCCTCGGCATTGTTTCCTTCATAATTATAATCATGGCCAAGACCGTTTATGATGCTTAGTTCATATTCTTTATTGTCTGTTTTTCGAGCTAGATCAAGTGCTTTTTTAAAATAGGCCATTGATTTTTCACGATTTCCTTCGTCAGAAAGATAATTTCCTATGGTCTCTAGTGCCTTTATTTTACCTTTTGTATAATTTGCCTCCTTACTAAGTTCCAATACTCTTTTGGAAATGGCGTACAGGCTGTCTTTATTTATAAAGCGATAGGTAGCGGCAAGGCTGGAAAGCAAATTGATGTGCGTAGTATCTTGTGCCTTAAACTGCTTTGAGGACTTTAAGCGATTTAATTTGTAGACTATACTGTCTCTTTTTATTTTTTGGGATTGAACGGGATATGCTAAGAATACGACACAACTAATTAGCGTTATCTTGTACAATAACTTTTGTAGTCTATAAAAGTAGGTCGTTCGGGGCATGTACTTTCAAAATCTTGAATTGTAAAAATAGCTTTGGGCACACTATTTAGGAATAAAATGTTGTGAAAGCTCAATAATTGTGTGTTTTAACTATTTTAAAGTGTTGTTCACCGAAGTTTTGTACTAAATCATCAATACGATCAAATCAAATTTTTACTACTACGGTTACAGAATGGAAAAAATGGGTAAGCATTTTGTGAGTTAATTTTTTTGTTTTTTTAAATGGTAAAGTCAAAATTCATTTGATTGAATTAATAAAAAGAAGTATTTTTGCCACCGCTTAAATGGTGGTTGTAGCTCAGTTGGTTAGAGCATCGGTTTGTGGTACCGAGGGTCGCGGGTTCGAATCCCGTCTTCCACCCAAAAAAAAGCCCTCTTACAAAGAGGGCTTTTTTTGTTTCTAGATGAGTTTTATTGTTACTTTGATGACTTATCCACCATAACTTTATTTTCCCTATTTGCAACTTCCCAAGCCGTATGAAAAACAAGTTTGGTTCTGTTGGAAAGTAAATCATAGTTTATCTTATCGGGTGTATCCCCAGGACGATGGTAGTCCGCATGTGTACCATTAAAATAAAAGATGATTGGAATGTTGTTTTTGGCAAAATTATAATGATCGCTCCTGTAGTAAAACCTATTTGGGTCGTTTTCGTCATTGTAGGTATAATCCAATTCGATATTGGTATACTTTTGATTTATAGCTTCAGAGAGGTCGTGCAGTTCAGTACTCAGTTTATCGGAACCTATTAAATAGACATAATTTCTGTCCCCGTTTCGCTTGGGATCTATCCTACCGATCATATCAATGTTGAGATTTGCTACCGTCTGGGACAATGGAAAAACAGGGTCATAATCCGTATAATATTTTGAGCCTAACAGCCCTTTTTCTTCACCGGTGACATGCAGAAAAACAATAGAACGTTTTGGACCTTCGCCAGCTTCAGCCGCTTTCTTAAAAGCTTCAGCAATTTCAAGGAGCGCAACAGTACCGGATCCATCATCATCGGCACCATTGTTTATTTGTCCGTTAGCGGTAACACCAATATGATCTAAATGTGAGGATATAACCACGTATTCGTCAGGCTTTTCGGAACCTTTTAAAACGGCAACAACGTTTTCTGAACTTATCTGGTCGTTTCCACTGACTATATTGATTTTCACATCTGTTGAAATTGATTTTGGAACATTATTCCCATCAATATCATTCATAAAAGCGGTAGCGGACTTGTTGTTCAATAGCACAATAAAATTGGGACTAACCTCATCTTTAAGTGCCATTTTTCCACTATTGTTCCCTTTCATGAATTCATAATAATTTTTGAATCGGGCAAAATTCTTTGCATCGTAGTACAGGACACCATTTGCCCCTTTTTCAATGGCTAAGTTGGATTTTTTCCCCATAGCTTCGGACATATTGCTCCATGCTGATTTTTCATCGGTACCAGATAGCACGTAAGTGCCATCACTGTTCACTGGTTCACCGGCTTTGACCAAGACTAATTTGTCTTTTACATCCAATTCGCTGTAGTCGGAATAATCACCTTCCTCAATGCCAAAGCCAGCGTAGACCACATTGGGAAAATCGCCTTCAGCTGCAGTAAAAGTGAGGATATCTTCACCTAATTGAAACGTGTTCCCATTAACCAAAACTGTTCCTTTTGGAACTTTGGCGACTTCCAACGGTACATTTTGAAAATAGTCTCCATCTGTTTTGGCCGCAGGGATTCCCAATTTTTCATATTCGGTCTTTATGTAAGCTACCGCTTTCTTTTGTCCGGGTTTACCAGTTTCACGGCCTTCAAACTCATCCGAAGCATAGATGTAAAGATGCTCTTTTAATTCTTCTTCCGTTATGGTTTGAGCATAGGCTAAAGGATCTGCCTCTTTTTTCAAAGTTGAAGATTCAGAAATTGTTTTCTGTGAAGTGTTACAGGAGCATACAATACCTATAGCTATCAAAGAAATTTTCTTCATAAGATGTATTTTCAAAATTTTCCAAAAATAATGAAAAGATAGCTAAGGAAAAGCTAAGGAAAACATATACTTTTAAGAGACCTTTTGTGTATATTGTTACCGTAATAATCAACTATTTAAACCAATGAAAATAGATTGGAAAGGAGTAATGCCGGCGGTTACCACCAAGTTTACAGCAGATGATAAATTGGACATGCAAATGTTTGCAACGAATATTAATGCCCAAATAGATGCTGGAGTGCATGCTATAATACTTGGCGGGTCTTTAGGCGAAGCGAGCACACTTAATGATAACGAGAAAAAGATATTGATCGAGCAAACTGTTGAACTGGTTGACGGTAAAGTTCCGGTAATCATGAACATAGCCGAAAAGACAACGAAAAACGCTATTGTTGCAGCGGAAAAGTCTAAACAATATGGAGCTTCCGGATTAATGATCCTTCCTCCAATGCAATATAAAGCAACGGATTATGAAACGCTGGCTTACTTTGATTCAATAGCAAAAAGCACCTCCTTACCGATAATGATTTATAACAATCCGGTGGACTATAAAATTGAGGTAACCCTTGATATGTTCGAGGAACTTGTAAAAAACGAAAATGTACAAGCGGTGAAAGATTCAACCAGAGACCTTACCAATATCACCAGAATCAAAAACAGATTTGGAGAACGTTTGAAGGTTCTTTGTGGGGTTGATACCCTAGCTATGGAAAGTCTCGTAATGGGTGCCGAAGGTTGGGTCGCAGGTTTGGTTTGTGCCTTCCCAAGGGAAACTGTAGCAATTTATGAGTTGGTCAAGGCGGGCAGGGTAGCGGAAGCCACTAAAATTTATAGATGGTTTATGCCTTTGCTCGAGTTGGATATAAATCCACAACTGGTACAGAACATAAAACTGGCCGAAGTTGCGACTGGCATAGGAACCGAACATGTACGATTACCGCGAATGCCATTACAGGGCAAAGAACGTAGTCGCGTACTATCGATTGTTGAGGAAGGAGTGAAGACCAGACCCGAAATACCATCATTCTAAATGGCAGTTCATACATTTAAATGTATTGATGCGCATACCTGTGGAAATCCTGTGCGTTTGGTTGTCGATGGTGGACCCAAGCTCGAAGGAAAGACAATGGAGGAAAAGCGACAACATTTTCTACAGGAATATGATTGGATTCGCACGGGACTAATGTTCGAACCACGCGGACATGATATGATGAGCGGTAGTATCCTATATCCACCTCATGATGTCAATAATGATATTGCGGTTCTTTTTATAGAGACAAGCGGTTGCCTACCAATGTGCGGACATGGAACAATAGGAACCATTACCATTGCATTGGAAGAAGGATTGATCCAACCAAAAAGAAAGGGGAGCTTACGATTGGAAACGCCCGCAGGTTTAGTGGAGATAGACTACCATAAGCCAAATAAGAAGGTGGAGTGGGTAAAACTTACCAATGTTAAAAGTTATCTTGCAGAAACACAACTAAAGGTCCACTCTTCCAAACTTGGAGAGCTTTTTTTTGACGTTGTCTTTGGTGGGAATTTCTATGCCATCATCGACCCACAGAAAAATTTTTCAGGAATGCATAATTTTAAGGCTAGTGAATTGATTCAGTTTTCACAGGAGATCAGAAAGAAAATCAACGATACCTATCCAAATCGTTTTATCCATCCAGAGAATGCCAACATCAACAAGGTTTCCCATATTTTATGGACGGGCAATCCAATCGACAAAAATGCTTCAGGTAGAAATGCAGTTTTTTATGGTGATAAAGCTATAGATCGGTCTCCCTGTGGTACGGGCACTTCTGCTCGTATGGCGCAGCTACACGCCAAGAGACTATTAAAAATTGGAGAAGAATATATACATGAGAGCTTTATTGGTTCTAAATTTGTTGGGAAAGTGGAAAAGGAAACCACGATAATGAATCAAAAGGCAATCATACCAAGCATAAAGGGATGGGCAAAAATCTATGGAAGGAATACCATTACCATAGATACGGATGATGATCCTTATGCACTGGGATTTCAAGTGTTGTAATATGGGAGCAAATAAGAGTGTTATTGTTGTAGGCGGAGGTATAGTAGGCCTTTCCACAGCTTATTTTCTTCAAAAAGAAGGGCATCAGGTTACGGTGTTGGAGAAAAGTGATATTACGTCAGGAGCTTCTTTTGTAAATGCTGGGTACATTACTCCCAGTCATATTGTCCCGTTGGCGTCTCCAGGAATGATTTCCAAAGGAATCAAGTACATGTTCAATTCTTCCAGCCCCTTTTATATGAAACCAAGATTTGATCTGGATTTTATGAAATGGGCCTGGTATTTTAAAAAATCATCCTCAAAGGAAAAGGTGGAGCGCGCTATGCCCATTATTAGGGATATTAATCTGCTGAGCAGGGAGCTTTATGAGGATATCAAAGCATCTGGAGATTTAGGGGATTTTCATTTAGAGCGCAAAGGTCTATTGATGCTCTACCAAACAGAAAAGGCTAGAGACCATGAAATGGAAGTAGCGCAAAAAGCCGGAAATCTTGGACTGGAAGTTAATTATCTGGATACTAGTGACTTAAAAAATATAGAGCCTAATGTTGATTTGAATGCATTAGGTGCTATCCACTATGAATGTGATGGACATACAACTCCTTCGCAGTTTATGGAACGAATGGTCGATTTTTTATCCAAGACAGGAGTAAGGTTGCAGAAAAATGAGGAAGTAGTCGATATAATATCCAACGGAGATACAATAACAAAAGTAAAGACCAGCAAAAATGAGTACCATGCGGATGAAGTGGTTTTTGCTGCGGGTTCATGGACTTCAGCACTTTCTAAAAAAATGAACATTAATTTACCCTTGCAAGCAGGTAAAGGGTATCGAATAAATGTAGCGGGCCCTACCAATATAACAATGCCAGCTATATTAATGGAAGCCAAGATGGCGGTTACGCCCATGAAAGGATTTACTCGTTTTGCTGGAACCATGGAGTTCTCAGGCATCAACAAAATAATACGAAAAGAACGAGTAGAAGCTATTGCCCATGGTGCTGCGCGTTATTATAAAGGTCTTAAAATATCTGAAGAAGATAAAAGTAATGCTCAATGTGGGTTACGACCCGTGACACCTGATGGACTTCCCTATATCGGAACTTCCCTAAAACATAGGAATTTGACCTTTGCAACGGGCCATGCCATGATGGGATGGAGTTTGGGCCCTGCAACAGGTAAATTGATCTCCGAAATCATTTCTGGAAAGAAATTGTCTATGGATATTGTTCCTTTTGCTCCGCAGCGAAAATTTTAAATCATATTTTCTTTAGGTTATTTTTAAGAGCAAGACACGTTTTTAATTTTTTAATTGCCTCATTAAGAAGTAATTTTGCAATATGGTGAAAAACTACGTTGCACTTTTATTTTTTAATCTTGTCTTTCTTGCTGTCCTTCGGTCGCAGGATATACAAATATTTAAGGTTCAGGATTTTGACCTTAAAGGGAAGGTGAAGTCGTGTTTAGTAATTACGGATTACGGGAAGGAATCTTTTGAGTTCAATAGGGATGGTCTGCTTGTAAAAACTATTACACAATACAACGATACGGATCAAGATATCACCTATTATAAATACAACAACAACGAGCTTTTGGAAAAGCGTATGGAGAGTTATAAAAACAATATCCTTGACGCTTCCACTTCAATGGCCAATTTTTATTCCGTTGACAGCTTGCCCGAGAAAAAAGTTCTTGAAAAAATCATCTCCTACGATAAGGAGTTTCTAGAGCAACAAGAATATGTTTATGATGCCAAAGGGAAGTTGATGAAAATTACGACTTCAAATGAAGATGGGGTTGACGAAACCACTGTTGAATATACCCCATACAAAAATGAGTTGACCACAAGTTTTTTCATTAATTCAGTGCTTGAAAAATCAATTAGAACTTCAGAAAGAAAAGGTAAGACTGGCGTTCAAAATGTGGTATTGACCAAGGAGTATATTGATGGTGACCCAAATACTGCCGTAGAAGAGATTTTTAATGTGAATGAAAGACTAATTTCCAAAGAATTTTTTAGGTACAGTACTACCGAAAAGAGATTTGTTCAAGAAAAGAAGTTGTTTTACACCTATGGTGAAGATGGCATGTTGGATAAGATTACCTCAAAAACAGCGACTTCCCAATCTGTAAAGGAGTATATTTTTCAGTTTGACAGTAATAAGGAAAAAAACTGGATCAAACAGATCATAACACCTGACAATACCTACACCACACGTAGAATTACCTATTTTTCAACTGATGAAGAGGAAGGGTAAAGCTTCCTATTTTAATTGAAGTAAATCCCAAAGGTTTCCATAGAGATCTTCAAAAACCACAACTATTCCATACGATTCTTCTCTTGGCTCCTCCTTAAATAAGACACCATTTTTTTGCATTTCCCTATAGTCTTTCCAGAAATCTGTAGTATTCAAAAACAGAAAAACCCTGCCACCGGTTTGATTGCCAATTGCTGCGATCTGTTTGCTATTTGTAGCTTTTCCCAATACAATATTGCACTGCGAACCTTTTGGAGCGACCAGAACCCATCGTTTTCCGTTACCTAAATCCACATCATCTATAAGTGTAAACCCTAACTTGTCCGTATAGAATTCAATAGCTTCATCATAGTCTTTTACTACCAAGGTCACATTCGCTATTTGTCTATTGATTTCTTTCATAGATTCAAATCAGGTTTTGGATTACCTCTGCTTTCATTTCGTGGCCACCTTCAAAACTGATAAGTTCAGTATTCGCTTGAAATAACTTATCGATTTTAACTTTCTCTTGCTCCAATCGTTCTTCATTTAAATAATCGTCCTTTTCACCATATACGATTTTAACAGTTGTCGCATTCCAATTTAAATATTCAAAATCTTCTTTGGTCAATTCATTGGGAATTCCACCGGCATAAAGAATCAAGCTCCCGCATTGTATTTTTCTTTTGGTTACCCAGCGTGTTGCTATCGAAACTCCCTGCGAAAATCCAAAAACGATAAGATTGATTTCTGGAGGGATGTGTTCCGCATCGAAAACTGCATCAATATAGTTTAGTACATTTTCTGTTTCCATCAGGGTGTTTTCCTTGGTAAGCCAACTCGCGCCCACATACTTATATTCGTTTTTTAAATAATATTTTGATGGTGCTTGTGGCGCTATAATATAGTTTTGATTGGTATTTAAACGTTCAAAATGCTTAATAAAATAACGACTTAAATAACCAATTCCATGAAATGCCAACCATACATTTTTGGTTTCACTGGTTAGCGTATTTAGTGTTGCGTACGTATTTTTGGAGCTGTAGGAGACTGTCTTTTCCATATATTAATTTAGGTGTTGAAAAACTTGTGGACAATTGACCAAGCTTTACGTAATTTTACAAAAAAATGAAGTATGAACGAGCATAAAGAGAAAATTCTAGCAGTTTGTAATGGTATTTGCAAAGGAACCTTAATGGAGACTTTGGATATTACCTATGTTGATGTGGGAGAGAATTTTTTGATAGCGCGAATGCCGATTACCCCAAAGGTGCACCAACCCGATGGCGTATTACATGGAGGGGCATCGGTCGCTCTGGCAGAAAGTGTTGGTAGTGCCGCATCCTATATTTTTCTGGATGCACAAGAATTTTATGTAAGAGGTATTGAGATTGCAGCGAATCATGTAAAAGGAATACGTGAAGGTTACGTATATGCCAAGGCTTCAATAATACATAAAGGTAGAACTACCCAACTTTGGGAAATAAAAATTACAAACGAGGAAGGAGATTTAATTTCCAATTGTAAACTGACTACCATTGCCTTACCAAAAGAATAGCGACTTCCATCAACTTTTAGAGAGGGTAAATCTTTGTATGAAAAAAGAGTTGCCATTTTCAATTTATAGAAAACCAATGGAAAATGAGGTGAAAGCAGTTTTTCAATCTAAAGCTGACCTAAATTTTACTTTGGATTTTGAAGAAAGTGGATTTGTTTTTGCCCCTTTTGATTTAGATGACAACGCTATTTTGATTAAATCGGATGAGACCAAAACTGTCCCTTTTGAAGCGGAGCACTTAGATCTAGATACGAATATTACATTAGCAGAGTCAGGAAAGGACTTTCATTTGAATTTGATAGCAAAAGGCATAAAACAAATTAATAAAGGGCTATTAAGGAAAGTGGTACTGTCCCGTAAAATTGATGTGCCTTTATCAAAACCACCTTATGAAATCTTTCAAAATCTCTTAAACCGCTATCAAGATGCATTTTGTTATTGGTTTTATCACCCAAAAGTTGGAACATGGTGCGGAGCAACACCAGAAACCTTAATGCGAACCCATAACAAAAACCTACACACAATGTCTCTCGCGGGAACTTTGCCTGTGGAGAAAACTTCTTTGCCTGATTGGGGCAGCAAGGAGATAGAAGAGCAAAAAATGGTCACCGATTACATCAAGGACAAGCTTCGTGATGCTGTAGAAGAACTCAAGGTTGGAAAAGTTAAGTCTGCAAAAGCTGGAAAATTGTGGCATTTAAAGTCTGAAATCACTGGAACAATAACATCAGAAACAAAAGTAAAGAGCATCATAGCCGCATTACATCCTACACCAGCCGTTTGTGGTATCCCAACCTACGAGGCAAAAGCTTTTATTAAGGAGTATGAAAACTATGAACGTACTTTTTATACTGGGTTTTTAGGGGAACTCAATTTAGGAGCGACAAAAACGGTAGCCTTATTCGTTAATTTAAGGTGTATGGAGTTAAAAGATGATGAGGCCTCTATTTTTGTTGGTGGCGGAATAACCTCTGCATCGGAACCTGAAAGTGAATGGTCTGAGACACAGAACAAAAGCAAAACAATCTTACGCATAATTTAGTTTGATGCATATTAATTTTGGGCGAATGTCTTTTTGGAACGTATTTTTGTAATCCATGATGTATTCGAATATTCCTTCGGCACAGACGCTTGTTCTTTATTTTAAATCGAGGGGAATAAAAAATATTGTGATTTCGCCGGGATCTAGAAATGCCCCGTTAACACTCGGTTTTACTAAAAATCCATTTTTCAATTGTTTTAGTATTGTTGATGAGCGGTGTGCTGGTTTCTTCGCCCTGGGGATGGCACAACAACTACGGGAACCGGTTGCGGTTGTATGTACTTCGGGGAGTGCTCTGTTAAATTACTATCCTGCGGTAGCGGAAGCATTCTATAGTGATATTCCGCTTATTGTCGTATCCGCGGATAGGCCCTTATATAAAATTGATATTGGTGATGGACAAACGATAAGACAGGAAAATGTTCTTGAAAAACATATTGGTTATACTGCTAATTTAAAGCAAGACGTTGCCCATTCTCCTGACAAGGTCGCCCATTTTACTAAACCACAAGATATAGATTCCCAAGACGTTGTTCAGGTTTATAATGAATCGGAAATAAGCAAGGCACTGGACATAGCAATTTTAAAGAATTCACCTGTTCATATCAATATACCTTTTGAAGAGCCCTTATATGGTTGTGTTGAGACAACAAGCATTAAAGTCCCCGGGGTTACAAAAAACAGAGAGATTGAATCTGATATTAAAAATTGGGATGCGTTCCTAAAAACCTGGAACGCCAGTAAACGTAAAATGATTTTAGTGGGCGTGAATCATCCCAATGAAATTGATGAAGAAGTTTTGGAATCATTGGCAGATGACGATACGATATTGGTGTTTACTGAAACGACTTCCAATATTCATCATCCAAAATTTTTCTCCAGTATAGACAGTATAATTGCTCCAATAGAAAAATCAGAAAGGCACGAAGAACTTTTTAAAGCGCTTCAACCTGAACTGTTAATTACCTTTGGCGGACTTATTGTTTCTAAAAAAATAAAATCCTTTTTAAGAAAGTATCGGCCCAATGCGCATTGGCATATCGATACTAAAAAAGCGTACGACACTTTCTTTTGTTTGTCTGAACATATAAAGCTAGATGTAAATTATTTTCTACGGAAAATGTTGAACTCAAATAGCAATATCAGCAGTGACTACTACCAATATTGGAGTAAAGTAAAAGAAAAGTATGATGCTGGGCGTGAAACATATATAAATCAAATTGAGTTTTCGGACTTTACTGTTTTTGACCTGTTACAGAAAACCATTCCGCATGGATATCAGGTTCATCTGGCAAATAGTTCTACTGTAAGGTATACACAATTATTTCCGATGGATGCGTCTTTAAAAGTCTATTGTAATCGTGGTACAAGTGGTATAGACGGAAGTACCTCTACGGCAATTGGAGCATCGGTTTATGCCAAAGAACCAACACTTTTGATAACAGGTGATTTGAGTTTTTTCTATGATAGTAATGCACTATGGAACGGTTATATTCGGCCAGATTTTAGGATTGTACTTATTAATAATTCTGGTGGAGGTATCTTTAGGATTTTACCGGGAAAAGAAGAAACAAAGGAGTTTGCTACTTTTTTTGAAACTGAACACGGGCTTACAGCTGAACATATGGCCAAGATGTATGGCTTTGAATATTTAAAAGCTGATAACGAAAAAGAGCTTAAAAATTGCTTGAAGGACTTTTACAGTAAATCCCAATATGCCAAAATATTGGAAATAGATACCCCTCGATTACAAAATGATAAAATTTTGCTTAGTTATTTTGATTTTATATCTTAGAAGCTAAGAAATCTTGTAATCTTATAAAGAACACTAACAATCATGAGTAAAAGAGACGAATTAATTGAAAAGTACGCAGCAGATGTAAAGGATAAGTTTGGTGAGACTCCGGATATGGATCTTTTGACCAAAGTTGCTATCGGTCTTGGCCCAGCTATTTACAATCTAGATGCTTCAAAAGTTTCGGGATCGGATGACAAAGAATTGGAAACTGTAAAAAACAATTTCCTTATTAAGAAACTAGGTCTTTCGGATAGTCCAGATTTAATGAACGCTATCAACAGTGTTATTGATAAATATGGAAGAAGTGATAGAAACAAACATCGTGCTGTTATCTATTATATGTTAGCAAAACATTTTGGAAAAGAATCCATTTATAATTAATAGGATGAAACGTTTTGGAAAGCTGCCTTTGGCAGCTTTTTTTATACCCAAATTTCAGTATACCTTTGTGCTATGATAGAATTGGGGAATTATAATACTTTAAAAGTATTAAGGAGCACAAGTGTAGGATTATTTTTGGGAGATGATGAAGGTACAGAAGTTCTTTTGCCCAATAAATATGTGCCCGAAGATTTTGAAATCGATAGTCATTTAGAGGTATTTTGTTATTTGGACAATAACGAGCGACCTATAGCTACAACGATTAAACCCAATATAATTCGCAATAGTTTTGCTTTTCTGGAAGTTGCCGAAGTTGGTACTTTTGGTGCTTTTATGGACTGGGGGTTGGAAAAGCATCTACTTGTACCGTTTAGGGAGCAGGGTGTTGAAATGGAAGAAGGGAAAAAATACGTTGTTCATTGTTATTTAGATGAAGAAACCTTTAGATTAACAGGCTCAAGTCGGATTAAGAGGTTTTTATCGAATGACGGTTTTGATATTCCAGTAAATGATGAGGTAGATTTATTGGTCTATCGAAAAACACCTTTGGGATGGGAAGTCATCATTAACGGAAAATATAAAGGGCTGGTATTCGAGAGCGATGTATTTAAACCAATTTCCATTGGAAAAAATCTTAAAGGATATATCAAAGCAGTTCGACCAGATGCTAAAATAGATATTTCATTACAACCAATTGGCGCTAAGATGCTAGAGCCCACTGCCAACTTGATTTTTGAAAAATTGAAAGATAACGATGGATTTTTGGCCTTGAACGATAAATCTGCTCCAGAAGATAT
>JBCCEC010000021.1:0-52461 GCA_039030475.1 Bacteroidota bacterium | reverse complement strand
TTGATAAAGTATGCGGTAAATATTTTGGACTTCCCTAATCTTATCGGCAGTAAATCCTCTTCTACGTAATCCTATTGAATTTATTCCAACGTAAGAAAGTGGTTCTCTTGCCGCCTTTACGTATGGGGGAACATCTTTCCGCACCAACGAACCTCCGGTAACAAAAGCATGGTTACCAATAGATACAAATTGGTGTACCGCTACCATCCCTGCCAGAACTACATTTGTTCCGATCGTAACATGACCTGCTAATGTAGAATTATTACTGAAAATACAACCATCTCCAATAAAGCAGTCATGGGCAACATGACAATACGCCATTATTAGGCAGTTGTTGCCTATAATCGTTTTCATACGGTCTGCCGTACCTTTATTAATAGTTGCGCACTCGCGTATGGTTGTATTATCTCCAATAAGTACCGTTGTTTCTTCTCCCTTGTATTTTAAATCTTGGGGAGTTGCAGAAATCACGGCACCCGGAAAAATATTACAGTTTTTGCCTATACGGGCACCTTCCATAATCGTTACATTGGAACCAATCCATGTGCCTTCGCCAATGGTAACATTATTATGAATTGTAGTGAAAGGCTCAATTACCACATTTTTGGCAATTTTTGCCCCTGGATGAACGTAAGCAAGAGGTTGGTTCATAGTATTATCTTTTTACTTTAACAATTTGAGCCATTATCTCGGCTTCTGATACCAATCTGCCATTTGCATATGCACGTGCTTGCATTTGACAAATACCTCTGCGTATGGGTGTCATTAAATCTAGTTTGAAAATAAGTGTATCTCCAGGAACTACCTGCTGTTTGTAGCGGACATTATCAATCTTAAGTAAATATGTCAAGTAATTTTCGGGATCTGGCACTGTACTTAAAACCAAGATACCTCCTGTTTGCGCCATGGCTTCTAACTGAAGTACTCCTGGCATTACTGGGGCTCCCGGAAAGTGACCAACGAAAAAATGTTCGTTCATGGTCACATTTTTTATTCCTATTACATGTTCATCCGACAGCTCCATAATTTTGTCCACCAATAAGAATGGAGGTCTATGTGGCAGCATTTGCATAATCTGGTTAATGTCCTTAACAGGAGGCCCGTGCAAATCAACAACGGGAACATAGTTACGTCGTTCCTGTTTTATTATTTTGTGTAATTTCTTGGCAAATTGTGTGTTGACAAAATGCCCAGGTTTATTGGCAATAACTTTTCCACGGATTCTTGTACCTGCCAGCGCTAGATCTCCCACCACATCCAGCAGTTTGTGACGAGCTGCTTCATTTGGATAATGCAACGTAAGATTGTCCAAAATACCGTTCGGCTTTACAGAAAGCTTCTTCTTATCAAAAGCTTTTTCCAATTTCTTCATTGTAGATTCGGATATCTCCTTATCTACATATACGATAGCATTGTTAAGGTCTCCACCTTTTATAAGACCGTGTTCCAGAAGCATTTCCAGTTCATGTAAAAAACTGAATGTACGGGCATCGGCTATTTCAGTTTTAAAATCTGAGATATGCTCTAAGGTAGCATTTTGCGTCCCTAAAATTTTTGTTCCAAAATCGACCATGGTGGTGATTTGGTATTCATTTGATGGGATAACTGTTATCTCACTGCCAGTGGCTTCGTCTTTATAGGAAATAACATCTTTTACGATATATTCTTCGCGGTCTTGTTCCTGTTCTATAATCTCCGCTTCTTCCAGTGCCTTTACAAAGTACTTGGAAGACCCGTCCATAATGGGTGGTTCCGAAGAATCCAGTTCGATCATCACATTATCAATGTCCAGACCTACCAAAGCGGCCAAAACATGTTCTGATGTTTGAATCTTTACACCATTTTTTTCAAGGTTGGTACCGCGTTGGGTATTTACCACATAATTGGCATCTGCTTCTATTATGGGTTCCCCTTCCAGGTCCACACGTTTAAACGCAAAACCATGATTCTCCTTGGCCGGAACAAAAGTCATTGTGACATTTTCGCCCGTATGCAACCCTACACCTTGCAGCGTCACCTTATTTTTTATTGTTCGTTGCTTCGCAGTCGTTTTACTCACCTTCAACTTTTTTTTCTATGTTGGAGATTTTATTTACCAGTTTTGGTAAATTTTTAAAATGTACATAGGATTTGTTGTAATCACCATAATTTAAAGCAGGAGACCCTTGTAACACTTCATCATCCTTCACATTTCTTCCTATACCGGACTGTGCTTGTATTCTTACTCTATCACCAATGGTGATATGGCCTACAATACCTACCTGACCGCCAATAAGACAGTACTTGCCTATTTTGGTAGAACCTGCTATACCGGTTTGAGCGGCTATTGCAGTATGTTCCCCTATCTCTACATTATGTGCAATTTGAATTTGATTATCCAGTTTTACACCTTTTCTTAGAATGGTTGAGCCTAATGTTGCCCTGTCAATCGTAGTTCCTGCTCCAACATCAACCATTTCTTCCAAGATTACATTGCCAGTTTGCGGCACCTTGCTATACTCTCCTTTGTCATTAGGTGTGAATCCAAAACCATCTGCACCAATGATAGCTCCACTATGAATGACACAATTATCACCAATAATGGATTCTGAGTAAATCTTGGCACCTGCAAAGACAACCACATTCTCTCCAATTGTTACATTGTCACCGATGTATACATTGGGATACACCTTAACATTGCTGCCAATCTTTACATTATCGCCTAGGTATGAAAAAGCACCAAGGTAAAAACCTTCTCCATATGCTGCACTTTCAGAAACAAATGAGGGGCTTTCTATACCAACTTTGTTGTTTTTAACCTGATTGTAATACTCTAAAAGCTTAGAGAATGATTTATAGGCATCATCTACTTTGATAAGTGTTGTTGATATGGTCTGTTCTGGAACAAACTCTTTGTTTACTATTGTTATGGATGCTTTCGTGGAATAAATGTATGAGGTATACTTTGGATTAGCCAAAAAAGTAAGGGAGCCTTTTTCTCCCTCTTCAATTTTAGATAATTTATGTACAGCTATTTGAGGGTTTCCCTCAATTTCTCCCTCTAAGATTCCTGCAATTTGGGTGGCTGTAAATTTCATTTCTGCAAAAGTAACAAAATTTGTTAAACGGCTTCTTTTGGGTAACAACTGTAGTATTTTGTTACTGTTTTTGATAATGCCTTAAGGCTCAACTGGTCAGATTCTTTTAAGACGTCAGTAACTTTACCGTTCTTCTTTAAAATATTTATGGTTTGTTGCTTTTCGTTGTATGCTTTGTTCATGATCTGTCCGTGAAACACAAAATACGAAGCTTCAGACTCGGAAATATTGTAATGATTCTCGACGTCCTTGAGTTTTTCGGCCATTTTTAGTTTATCAATGGGTTTGTTCTTGATTTTCACGTTCAGTAACGTTCTGTTCAATAGCATCTGGCACATTTTAGAAAGGACAAAATCATCATGAAGCTGCCAAGTTTTGATAGCGCCCAAAATATCCACATCATCCAATTGGGCAAAGTTATTTAAAACCTCCTCACTAAAAGTCGAGTCAAAATCTTGCTTCAGAAAAAACAAGACCGGAAAACTAGCTGTTATTTCATATCCTTGCGATAATAGTTCTTTAGCACGCCTCATAATCCGTATCAATAACTGCTCCGCTACAAGACTTGTTTTATGAAGATAAACCTGCCAATACATAAACCTTCGGGCCATCAAAAATTTCTCTATGGCATAGATGCCCTTCTCTTCGACCACTAAATTCCCGTCTACAACATTCAACATGGAAATAAGGCGTTCCGAATTAATATTGCCTTCTGTGACACCGGAATAAAAACTATCTCGTTTTAAGTAATCCAATCTGTCCATATCCAATTGGCTGGCCACTAATTGATTCATAAAGGGTTTGTGATATTCCCCTTTAAAAATTGAAATAGCAGCCTCTAAACATCCATCAAATTCATTGTTCAATTTCATCATAAACTCCAATGAAAGTTGTTCATGGCTTAGATTATCTATGATGAAACCTTCAAGCGCATGGGAAAAAGGTCCATGGCCAATATCATGCAATAAAATTGTGCACAGCAACCCTGTTTCTTCTTCAGCCGTAATGGAAATATTTTTCCATTTTAGCACTTGAATTGCCTTGGTCATTAAGTGCATACTCCCCAATGCATGATGAAATCTGGTATGGTGTGCGCCTGGATATACAAGGTAGGACATTCCCATTTGAGAAATCCTTCGCAACCTTTGAAAATAGGGATGGGCGATCAGATTAAAAATAAGTTCATTTGGAGTTCCAATAAAACCGTAAATTGGATCGTTGAAGACTTTAAGCTTATTGGTTTGCGCCAAGGAAGTTTGTTTTAACTTCACAAAGATAAACACTATATGAACAAGATCACTATTCTTTGGGTCGATGACGAGATCGAT
Source organism: Bacteroidota bacterium (assembly GCA_039030475.1). GTDB lineage: Bacteria > Bacteroidota > Bacteroidia > Flavobacteriales > Flavobacteriaceae > Flagellimonas. Next base: position 48,056 of record JBCCEC010000021.1, on the reverse strand, counting down.
CTACTAAAACCCCATATTCTTTTTCTTGAAAATAAAGACTATAAGGTAGTTACAAGCCAAAGCGGACAAGATGCACTAGAGGAACTAAAAAATACATTTTTCGATATTGTTTTTTTGGATGAAAACATGCCCGGTATTTCTGGGCTGGAAACCCTGACGGAAATAAAAAAATTCGATGCCTCCATTCCAGTGGTCATGATTACCAAGAGTGAAGAGGAGTTTATTATGGATGAGGCCATTGGTTCCAAGATTGCCGATTACCTAATTAAACCGGTAAACCCCAATCAAATCTTATTATCCTTAAAAAAGAGCTTGGACAACTCTAGATTGATTTCTGAAAAGACCACCTCCAATTACCAACAAGAGTTTAGAAAGATTGCGATGGACCTTTCTATGGTAAACAGTCATGAGGAATGGGCAGAGCTTTATAAAAAACTCATTTATTGGGAGCTACAATTGGAAGAAATAGAGGATTCAGGAATGTTTGAGATCCTAGAGTCCCAAAAAGTTGAAGCGAATTCCCAATTCAGCAAATTTGTGGATAAGAATTATAGTGAATGGTTTAATGGTGAGGAAGGTCCCATTATGTCCCACACTCTTTTTAGAAATAAAATTAAACCGGAAATTGAAGGAAATAAAACCTTGTTGATCGTTATCGATAATTTAAGGTATGATCAATGGCTCGCCTTTGAAGAGACCTTGGCCGTTCACTATAAGAAAAAACACGAAGCATCCTATTACAGTATTTTACCTACGGCAACACAATATGCCAGAAATGCTATTTTTTCCGGTCTTATGCCCTTGGACATGGAGAAGCAGCATCCAGATTGGTGGAAAAACGATACTGATGAAGGTGGTAAAAACCTGTTTGAAGCAGAATTCCTGGGAGCCCAGTTAAAACGACTAGGACTCGACTTAAAATGGGAATACCATAAAATAAGCAGCTTAAGACAAGGAAAACAACTGGCACAAAATTTTAAATCACAAAAAGATAACGATCTAACGGTTTTGGTCTACAATTTTGTTGATATGCTATCCCATTCCAAAACTGAAATGGAAGTCATCAAGGAACTGGCGGCCAACGATAAAGCATATCGCTCATTGACGCTAAGCTGGTTTAAAAACTCACCCTTATTAGAAATTATACAGCAAGCCCAAGATATGGGAATGAAACTGATTCTGACAACAGATCATGGTACTATCAATGTAAAGCAACCTTCAAAAGTAATTGGAGATAGGGAAACCAGCCTCAATTTAAGGTACAAAACTGGAAGAAGCCTAACCTATGAGAACAAAGATGTTCTTGAGAGTAAAAATCCACAAAGCATACATCTGCCCAATATTAATTTAAGTAGCTGCTATATTTTTGCTAAAAACGATTTGTTCTTTGCGTATCCCAATAACTACAATCATTACGTTGGCTATTACCGCAATACATACCAACATGGTGGAGTTTCTTTAGAAGAGATGGTTGTTCCCTTTATAGTATTAGACGCTAAATAGCATATGCAACCTTTAATCTTTACAGTAGATCAGCTTCAAGAAGTTGCGCGGCAAGTTATTAGTGAATCCAAAAGTAAGTTTCTATGTTTCTATGGAGGAATGGGGGCTGGGAAAACAACCTTAATAAAATCGATTGTTAAAGAGCTTGGCGGAGTTAGCAATGCCAATAGCCCAACTTTTGGTTTGGTGAACGAGTATTTTGATGAAAAGAATGAGCTATTGGCTTTTCATTTTGATTTCTATAGAATTGAAGATGAGATTGAAGCACTAGATATGGGGTTAGAGGATTATTTTAATGCCGAAGCTTGGGTATTTATGGAGTGGCCCGAAAAAATAGCGTCGTTAATACCTGAAGACGCCGTAACCATCCACTTACAGTTTATCGATGAAAACACCCGCTCAATCGAGTTTAACATGGATTAAAATGAATTGGTTATATCTTCAACAACAGTTTCGATGAACAACATCTTTATCGATAAAAGGCATTTTTTTAAGATGAAATGCATTTTTTATCGGTAAAGTGCGTAGGAAGTTAAGATATTTTCTTACATTTGTTCTTGAAATGAATTCATTTATTAACCTAAAAACTCTTTTACGATGAACACTAAAAAAGTTTTTTTTGGCTTCTTAGCGATTGCTTTCTTAGCAATGGCTGCAATTTCAACTGATGTGATGGATATTAATCCAGACCAGTCGGTTAATGTCGATAAGTTGAAAATTGGCAAAATGTAAGAAGCACTAAAAGTTTATCTTTTAAACTCCTCTTTTTAAAGGGGAGTTTTTTTGTGCAATAAAATTAAGCATCTTTAGTTATTAAAATATGCGCAGTAAAAAGAAAGCTAGAAAGCGATTTCTAATAGAAGGACTGATAACTTTGTTAATAGCATTGTCACCAGTCTTATTCTATTCTTATAAGTACATGCCAAATGATACCGAGACATTAGACTTTGTACTTTTTCAAATTACTTCAAATAGATTCGCTGATGCTCGCACCGCTGTCTGGTTTTATCTGGTTAAATTAATTCCTCTAATTTTATTGATTACTTGGTTTGTTACCTGTAAGCAATGGTGGTATCACGCTATATTGATTCCAATTTCTATGTACAGTTTTCAATTGTACACCGTTACAACTCAAAGTTCTCAAAAAGCGGATGAAAATGAAGTCTTGTATGTTATAGCAGTTAGTATGGTGGTCATTCCAATAGTTTATTTTATTCGGGTAAAACTGGTTGATAAATATGTACACGGTATAGACTTAAAAGCCATGGATACCGAACTTCAAATCCTAAAGGAAAAAGAGGAATTGCTCAAGGAACGGGAGAAGCTTGAAAAAAGCCAAAAGACCCTTTCAAAAAATATGTAAATTTGTTTACTTACGTTTTAGCGTAACATCCAGATTTACATACTATGAATCAACCATCCTCTCCATTTAGCAAGCAACAGTTACTGCCCCAAGAGGAAACTTTAGAACTGCTTAAGCAAAAAGGAGAGCTCTTTATAGGCATTCCCAAAGAAAACCAATATCAGGAAAAACGTATTTGCCTTACCCCAGATGCCGTTAATGCCATTACTGCAAATGGGCATCGGGTGCTGATAGAGTCTGGTGCTGGGGATGGTGCCAATTTTTCAGATACGGACTATACCGATGCAGGAGCAGAAATTAGTAGGGACACCAAAAAGGTTTTTTCATGCCCCTTGGTACTAAAAGTAGAGCCTCCTACCCTATCAGAGATTGATATTATCAACCCGCAGACCATCATCATTTCTGCCTTACAAATCAAGACACAAACTAAAAAGTACTTTGAGGCGATGGCCAAAAAGCGACTTACCGCCATAGCTTTTGAATACATCCGGGATGAAGACGGAAAGTATCCTGCAGTACGTTCCCTGAGCGAAATTGCAGGAATCTCATCCATCTTGATTGCATCAGAATTAATGGCCACAACAAATAAAGGAAATGGATTAATGTTTGGCAACATAAGCGGTGTACCACCCGTAGAAGTGGTTATCATTGGTGCAGGGACGGTAGGTGAATTTGCAGCACGTTCTGCATTGGGGCTTGGAGCGAATATCAAAATATTCGATAATTCCATTACAAAACTCCGTAACATTCAGACCAACCTTAACCAGACAGTTTATACGTCGACCATACAACCAAAGAACTTATTGAAATCCTTAAAACGATGCGATGTTGCCATTGGTGCTACCAGGGGCCAGGACCGCTCCCCCATCGTAGTCTCCAGTACTATGGTAGAAAACATGAAAAAAGGTGCCGTTATCATAGATGTGAGCATTGACATGGGCGGGTGTTTTGAGACCTCGGAAGTAACAAGTCACGATAAACCTACGGTTGAAAAGTTTGATGTTATCCACTATGGTGTTCCCAATATTCCATCTCGATATCCAAGGACATCCTCTATTTCCATCAGCAATATTTTTACGCCCTACCTATTGAAGATTGGTGAAGATGGGGGACTGGAGCATTCACTGCGCTTTGATAAAGGACTACGCAATGGACTTTACATGTACCACGGTATTTTGACCAACAAATCGGTTGGTGATTGGTTTGGATTGACTTATAATGATATTAACTTTCTTATTTTTTAAAACTGCATGGCATTCTTAAGACGCTTGGGATGGTACCTTGTTGGACTATCTATTGGTATTGTATTTTTAGTATTTTTCCTAAAGAAAAAATCTGGCGAGAGCGGTATCGATTTTTGTTATTTCCCTAACTGTAGAGTTTTAAAGGATATGCGCTCCAAGCCTTTGGTGTTTTCAGGAGCTATTGGCAAAACAGCAAAAGATTCCCTTATGGTGCGATCATTCTTAACGGATGGGAACATTGATTTTGGAAAAAGCGATACCAAAAGTGAGTGGTGTAAGACCTATTTTGTTGAAAATGAAATTGACGGTGAGGATTGGATTTTAGAAGTAAAAAGCTGTAAACAAGAGGTGAAAATTGAAACCGTTGAAAAAGTAAAGTAAAACTTTAGGACTGAACTCACTTCCTAGTCCATATAACAAAACTCAAATATCCAGTTTTCTTCTTTTCTTTTCTTTTTGCAACAACCCAAGCTCCCTGGTAGTTTGTCCTGCCACCGAAGTATTCTCCTCTGCCCTTCTTATTAAATAGGGCATTACATCTTTAACAGGACCGTAAGGCACATATTTAGCAGCGTTATATCCATCAGCAGTGAGGTTGAAGGTAATATGATCGCTCATGCCGTAGAGCTGACCAAACCAGATTTTCGAATTTGCATTATCCAGATTTCCTTTTTTCATCAAATCCACCAGCTTCAAACTGCTTTTCTCGTTATGCGTACCCGCAAAAATGGAAATCCGTTCCAAGTTTTCCATGATAAAAGCTACACCGTTATCAAAATTATTATCAGTTACTTGTTTAGATTCACAAATAGGGCTTTTGTAGCCATGTTCTTTGGCCCGTTCGTTTTCTTTTTCCATGTAGGCACCACGAACTACTTTCAATCCAATTTTAAAATGTTCTAACGCAGCGGTATTGTTCAAATCCTTCAAGTAGTCCATACGATCCCAACGGTACATTTGTATCGTATTAAAAACTACTGCTTTCTCCTTGTTATATTTTCGCATCATTTCCAGAGCGATGGAATCGGCCGCATCTTGCATCCAACTTTCTTCGGCATCTATCAGTAATGCCACGTTTAGGTCATGCGCTTTTTTACAAACCTTCTCATACCTATCTACAATTCGTTGCCATTCGGCAGTTTCATCTTTGGTCAACTTTTTTTTAGCACTTACTTTGGCATACAATTCAAAACGCCCAAAGCCAGTAGGCTTAAAGACAGCAAAAGGGATAGCTGCTTTCTTCTTGACAAAATCCAACACCTCCAATACTTTGTTCAACGTAAAATCCAATTGATTTTCAATTTCCTTTCCTTCTACCGAATAATCCAAAATGGAACAAACTCCCTTTTCATACATTTTATCTATAATGGGGAGGCAATCATCTTCATTGACACCACCACAAAAATGGTCAAAAACAGTCGCCCGTATCAAACCTTCAACAGGTAAATGTGCCTTGATCGCGAAATTGGTCACCGCTGTTCCAATCCTTACTAAAGGTTCATTGCCAATAAGCTTAAATAAGAAATAGGCACGCTCCAATTGGGAGTCTGTTTTTAACTGAAACGCTATTGCGGTATTCTCAAAATCTGGATGCATTTTTATCAAAATATTAAAGATTCAAATATAAGTAGTCATCCTAGAACACTATCAATAAAATAGTCATTATTTTGCACTACAAAGCGCAATATGGACTCTATTAAATCACATTCTTACGAGGTACATCTAAATGAACTGGCGGAGGCCGCCCTAAGACAACATATTGCAAAAAACAATTATTCCAAAGTGTTCGTTTTGGTTGATGAAAATACCAAAGAACACTGTTTGCCCTTTTTTGAAACGATACTGGCACACCCTATAGACGCTATTCTCGAAATTCAATCCGGAGAGATCAATAAAACCATAACCACCTGTGTAAAGCTTTGGAATGCTTTATCTGATGAGGATGGGGATAGACAAAGTATTTTGATCAACCTTGGTGGAGGTGTGCTTACCGATTTGGGAGGTTTTGTGGCCTCAACATTTAAAAGGGGTATAAAATTCATCAATATTCCCACTACGCTATTATCCATGGTGGATGCTTCCGTTGGCGGAAAAACTGGAGTTGACCTTGGCCCATTGAAAAATCAAATTGGAGTTATCAATCAACCCCAAATGGTGTTGGTATTCCCAAAATTTCTGAATACGCTTGAAAACAGACAGTTAAAGAGCGGATATGCCGAAATGCTGAAGCATGGCCTTATAAAAGATACCGAGTACTGGAAAAACTTAGTACAAGATGGCAATTTCGCCGATGCAAACTGTATCATGAAATCCATAGCACTTAAAAATGAGGTCGTACTAAAAGACCCAACGGAGCAAGGTATCCGAAAAATCTTAAATTTTGGACATACGTTAGGACATGCTATTGAATCTTATTTCTTGGAACATCCAGATAAGGAAACACTGCTCCACGGCGAAGCCATTGCAATAGGAATGATTCTAGAAGGTTATATTTCCCACGAGCTTAAAGGACTGTCAAAACTATCGTTACAAGAGATCAAGGAAGTTTTTCTGCGGTATTTTGATAAAGTAGATTTTGATACTAATGATATTGGGGCCATTCTCGAACTTTTAAGGTACGATAAGAAAAATTCGCACGGTGAGGTTAACTTTGTGTTGCTCCAAACGATTGGAACAGCCATAACGGACGTTAAGGTACCTGAGGATATCTTTCAAAAAGCTTTTGCTTACTACAAAGAACAATAGCTACATATACTATTATTTACCTTTTACAACTCTTTGCGAAGACGGCTTTTAAAAATTCATAGTTTAGGATAGTAAACCAAAAACATCCATACTATGAAACGAATCCTAATCGATTACAAAAAGCTTGACCGCAAAACGGCCGAACTTTTAATAGATGCCTATCCCTATGGTTATGGGGATGATGATATTATAATACTTAGAAAGCCAAAAGGTGAAATTATTGAGGCTGTTGAAGTACGCACCGAAGACACTGTTTATTTGGTAAAAATCAGTAAGAGCCTTTCTAACTTTATTGCCAATTTTGAGGAAAACATGGGAAAGGAATTGGAAAAAGACACAAAAACGGAAGCTGTGCTTGATTCCGAAAAAGAGCAATTTGAAAACCCAGAACTAGAACTGGATCCTGATTTAGATACTGAAGGCCTATACTAGAACATTACTTTTATAAATAACGTTCACGAATTACTTTTAGATGATGTGCTTGATGGCCGCATATAATAAAACCCATCGCACGTGCACTCATCTGCGACCCGCTTGCACTTCCCAATCGTTTGAGCAAAGTTTCATCAAAAGATTTGAACAGGGTTATCGTAGCCGCCCTAACGGTATCGTATTCATCCAATATTTCTTCTTTTGATTTGGCCATGGCATTCGATTCCGGTACAAAAACATCCTGATCAAAACCAGCTAAAGGAGTAGTATCATTTCTTGCAAATCGTAAAGCTCTATACTGAAAGATACGCTCCGCATCTATGACATGCATTAAAACCTCCGAGATTTTCCATTTCCCATCGGCATAGGCATAGTGAAGTTTATCAGCGGGAATATCTTTTACGAAGGATAAAAATTTAGAATGTCCATCCTCAATTTCATCCATTAACGAAACGTTTCCCAAAGCTTGAATATAACTATGGTAATACGAGTCATATTCAGAAATAGGCAAATCTGAACTTAACATACCAGGAACAAACGGTTATAGTTCATTAAAAATAGTATGCATCAAACGTTTTTTATCGTTAATGCTCTCTTCTAAGGAAATCATTGTTTCTGTTCTACTAATACCGTCAATATCATCGATTTTAAAAATAATATTTTTTGCATGCGTAGTATCCTTAGCCCTTATTTTACAGAAGATATTGAATTTACCAGTGGTAATGTGCGCAACGGTAACGTATGGAATTTGGTTAAGACGTTCCAGTACAAATTTTGTTTGATGGGTTTTCTCTAGAAAAATACCAACATAGGCTATAAATGAGTATCCCAACTTCACATAATCCAAGGTAAGCGAAGAACCTTTTATAATTCCAGATTCCTCCATCTTCTTTACCCTAACATGTACTGTACCTGCAGAAATCAAAAGTTTTTTGGCAATGTCCGTAAACGGAGTTCTGGTATTGTCAATTAACATATCCAATATCTGGTGGTCTATTTCGTCTAATTTTACTTTGCTCATTTCGCTAAAATTTTCAACAAAATTAGTTAATTAAGAAATTATATGTAAAGAAAATGCATTTTTTTTAAACAAAATGTAAGAAACTATAGTGTAGCAGTGCTTATTTTTTTACTGAAAGAATCAAATCCAAAATTTCCTGACGAGAAGATACCCCTTGAAAATCATCATGTTTACTACAGTCAAAACACTCATGACCAAAAAAACCTTCGAGCAGTCCGACTGATGCTATTTCTGGTTGAAATAAAATTTTATTTTCATCCAGAACTTCTTTATACCTAATTCCAATAATGTCATTTTCGCCAAGATTTGGATTAAGGGTATGGGCATTTTTTATTAGAACATCGTAAAATAACTTCTCGTTCTCAGGAATATCAAAGTAATCCTGTGTATTAAATTCATTTACCTTATCCTGGGTAATGATTTCCAGTCCTTTTAACATTGATTGAAAAATGAGTGCTCTGGTTTTCTCTCTTTCGTAATCCTTAGGATAATGTCCCGCCTCGAATAAAATGGTAGGCACTTGTTGCATTTGAAAAGTATCACCCACACAATTTTCATTAAAGCCATCATCATACCTTCCAACCTGTTTGGGAATGTATTGATGTAAATGTTTCGCCATCGCAACAATAATTTTCATGGAAATTGCTCTAGCAGGCGTAATATCCCTTTCTTGATTACTGGCAGGAGATAAAAACGATACGGTAGCTGAATTTTCAGACTTACCGGCACTAAAAAGAGTTCGCTGATCATGTAAATTAAAACAATACGCAGGTTCAAATTCATCAAACACTTTTCTCAAAACCTGACTCTCAAGTTGCGATTGTTGTTTGGCATCACGGTTCAAATCTATTCTATTTGCATTTGCCCGTGTATAGAGTTTTGCGCCATCTGGATTAAGAATTGGAATTATCTTTAAGGTGCAATTGGTCAAAATTGATTTTGCAAGAACTTCATCGGTCTGTAGAAAATTGACCATATCCAGTACAGCCTTGGTGGTGGTAGCTTCGTTTCCATGCATTTGAGACCATAGTAATACTTTTCGTTTACCAGTACCGAGGGTAATTGAAAAAATAGTGCTGCCCATTTGGGAAAGCCCTTCTTCTTTAATTAGCGAAGCATTCAATTTGGGAAACCATGTTTCCAAGAGCATTTCTTGAGTAATATATCGGCCGTTGATGGCTTGTTCTTTATAAGGAGAATGGTTCACCATGAAGTCATACATATAAATTGATTTACAAAAGTAAACTAACTATAAGTTACATTTGTAAATCGTTTTTACATCCAAAAATTCACAACCTACAATCATATTAGATTGGTCTTCACAAATGTAAATTAGTTTTTAGATTGAAAATATAATTAATTGTAAATTAATTAAAATCAACTATTTATATAAAAACATATAATGTATTAATTCAATAACATGTAAATGTTTAAGTTAAATTTTGTTACTAAAGATTCAATAATCAATACCTTTACAATCTAAATCGTTTACAATTGTGAGCAAAGAGATTACGGAACGTATTAAAACAATAATCGATCACTACGAACTTGCGGTTTCCACGTTTGCTGACAGTATTGGTGTACAACGTTCCAGTATTTCCCATTTGCTTAGCGGAAGAAATAAACCAAGTTTGGACTTTATCTTAAAAGTCATTAAAACCTATCCCGAAGTAAATCTGTATTGGCTACTCAATGGTAAGGGAACTTTTCCTTCTGTTCAAAAGGACGAAAACACTTCCCCTACCCAAAAGGAGAAACTCCCACAAGAAGTTTTTCCTATACCGATGAATAAAACTAAAGACGCAACACCTTCAAAAATTGTAATATTCTACACGGATGGTACTTTTGAATCATTTGAGGTAAAAAATGATTAGCGCCAGCTGTCAATTTTCAGTTCTTTGCACTTTCTTTGTACATATGATAAAAAAGGTATTTTGTTTTTTGGGCCTTATTGTATTTTTTTCATGTAGTGCTCCTCCAAAAAGAAATTGTAGCGATTTCAAAACAGGAAAATTTTCTTTTAAAAGCATCATCGATGGAGAGGAAAAGGAAACTACATTTTTTAGAACCAATGATACCGAAATCGATTATTTTGAAGGAAAGCAGGACACTTCTTCGGTAAGATGGATAAATGAGTGCGAGTACATCCTTAAAAATAAAAATCCAAAAAGCAAAGCTGAAGAAAAATCGATTCACATAAAAATATTGACAACTTCAGATTCTTCTTATACATTTGAATATAATGCCGTTAACGATAAACGAAAGTTTAAGGGAACCGCCTTTAAAATTAACTGACCATGTTTGAAATTTTCACTAGTCCCGATGCCTGGATGGCATTGCTGACCTTGACCTTTCTTGAAATTATTTTGGGAATAGACAATATCATATTTATTTCGATTGCAGCTGGAAAGCTTGAAAAGAGGGATAGAAAAAAAGCTACCAATCTTGGGTTGGCCTTGGCAATGGGAATGCGAATTATACTCTTATTTGGAATTACATGGCTGACCAAAATGAAAAAACCCTTTCTTATCCTTGATGAGTCATGGATAACTGGTGGGTTAAGCTGGCAAGCGGTTATTCTATTTGCCGGTGGACTCTTTCTCCTCTATAAAAGTACTAAAGAGATTAGAGAAAAAATTGAAGATAAAGGGCACGATGAGCGAGAGGTGACCAAATCGCGCTCCAATTCGTTGACCAATGCAATCGTTCAGATTACTGTAATCAATATTGTTTTTTCGTTTGATTCTATATTAACCGCTATTGGGATGACCAATGGGATCTCTCCTAACCCAACAGACGCTTTGATATTAATGATTACCGCAGTTGTCATCTCTGTTGTCATCATGATGTTGTTCGCCAATCCTGTTGGAGAATTTGTCAATAGACATCCATCTGTACAAGTGTTGGGACTATCTTTTCTTATATTAATTGGTTTTATGCTTATTACCGAAGCAGCTCACTTATCACATCTTGTGGTGTTCGACAACGAAATAGGAGCTATTCCCAAGGGATACCTTTACTTTACTATAGCATTTTCTATAATGGTAGAATTCTTTGATTTGAGGATGAAAAAAAATAAAGTAAAAGAAGCTACAGCAGAAGAATAAGTGCTTTATGAATAGTCTTCTTGATATACAGTTAGAATTCTTTCGGTTTACTGTTGTCGTCGAGACCTACAATATTTACTATAATTTAACGACCTTTCGACTAAGCTCGAAAAGATATTGCACGGGGATTTTACTGACTCCAAACAATAGTATTGACAGATTTTAAGTTGTATTCACCTTAATTAGGTCGGTTGAAAGACAGTTTGGGATGCAGCTTTTTATGCTCAAAATGCAACTTTTGTTGCTGTTTTACGGTAAGTGTGCTACCGTCGTGACTCCATCCTGGAGGCCCAAAGATATACATGAATTTATGGGATAGCTTTTTAGATTTCTTCATGTCGTTCCAAATATCTTTAAACTCGTGTGTGAGTATAACAACGGGGTTATACGATTCAGGTGAATGTATAACACCATATTTTACATCTACATCATCATCCAACTCCTTCCAAGTTCCAAATACTTTATCAAAAATATTCAAAAACCCGCCATGGTTTTTGTCCAAATACTCTACATTTTGAGCATGGTGCACCTGATGCATGGTATGTGTATTGAAAATCTTTTCCAAAAAGCCAAGTTTAGGAACGTATACGGAATGTAGTTGAAATTGCCATAAAGCTTCAATACCTAGGCAAACCACCACCATTTCCGGTGGAAACCCAATTGCCGTCATCCACATATAGAACAAAGGCTTGTATAGAATAGTAAACCATCCATTTCGTACGGCAGTACCTAGATTAAAGTTGTCTGACGAGTGATGGACAATGTGTGCGGCCCAAAGAATCCGGATTTCATGGTTGGCCCTATGGAACCAATAATACGTAAAATCATCCGCTAACTGACATAAAATCCAAATGTACCAAGCATATCCAAAAGATTCGTAGCCCAGAAAGTTTTGTCGCACCCCATCTACCATGGGATTACATAGCTCATAAACTCCTTCAAAAAGAACAATGGCAAATATAACCTTAAACAAAGGGCCAAGAATTGCCGAACCAATTCCCATAAAACCACTTGCGGCCAAATCTTTCCAATTGTACAAATGGTCATCACCGTGAGCCTTACTATACGTAAGTTCAAACAGGATAAAGGCAATAAAAACGGGAACTCCGTAAACTAACGGGTTGGTGAAATCCATAAAAAAATATTAAGTAATGGGTTAGTGTGTATAATACTTAAACGGTAAAATAGGTAGAAAAATGCTCTAAAACAAGGTTGTTTGATCTGAACCTTCATCTTTTGATTCTATACTGTCATCGGGATAACTTATAGATTCTTCATCAATCACCTCAATCTCTTTAACTGGTTGCTCTTCCGGCTCTTCAAAAGGTAAAGATTCCAAAACGTTAATGTTTTTGACTTTCTCGCTGGTTAGTTGATTTCCTATGGCCCTTATTCCCTTAACGCTGATAAAATTCTCCACATCGACCTCTTGGTTCGGTTTGGCGTCTTTTCCCCTGGGTTTTGGGAATTCAATTTCAATGACTGGCCGCCAATCTGTGGATACCAGCTCTAAAAAGGATTTAGGATGTTCTGAAATTACCTGTTCCTCCTTATTCGCATTCTCAATTAAAAAACGCTTAATGTAATACCGTTCTTTTTCACCTTCATAATGGACTATTGAAATCGGCTTTTTTGGATTCCATTTTTCCAGTACTATCATATCTTCGTTAAATCGGGTCAACAATTCGGGCGGTATTGTCTTTACTTTTCCTTTTTGGTCGATTATCAATAGTAAATCCTCCCCTTTAAAATCACCTAAAAGCTCTCCTCTCCCATCTACATTTAAACGTCCTACAATATCATCGAACCAAATCTTTCTTGGCTTTAGCGTTGATACGCCCTTCTCTTTAAGTTCAATTCGCTTAACAGGGTATTTGGTGACCAAATTTCCTTTGGATGCTCTCCCCTTTATCAATAAATCTGCAAAGTCCAAATCCCACTTTAATTTTTTAATACTGCCAGACTGCCTGAGCATAACCGTAATACTTTCTGCCTCACCATTGGGATTTGCCGAAAAATAGAGTACTTCGGCCGTTGTTTTACCTCCGGCCAAGTTGTACATTTTATCTCTGGTAATACTGGTGACATTAAATCTTTTGATGTAACTAGGACCTCCCCTCCCATCTTTATAGACCATATTGTAAATGGTCCGCCTATCCTTTTTCTTAAAAACAGCTACATGAATAATATTTTTCCCAATAAAGGTCTTTGAATCCACTTTCGTAACCATCATCTCACCTTTTTTGGTGAAAACAATGATGTCGTCTATATCACTGCAATCGGTCACGTATTCATCCCTTCTAAGCGAAGTGCCAATAAAACCTTCTTCTCGGTTTACGTATAGCTTGGTGTTTCTAATAACGACCTTTGTTGCTTCAATGTCATCAAATACCTTTATTTCTGATTTGCGCTCCCGCCCTTTTCCGTATTTCTTCTTAAGCTCTTTAAAATAGTCAATCGCATAATCCACTAAATGTTCCAAATGATGTTTGGTCTGTGCAATACGCTCATCCAAACTGTCTAGAAGTTGTTGCGCTTTTTCTAAATCAAATTTAGAAATGCGCTTGATACGGATTTCGGTCAAACGAACAATATCCTCTTCCGTTACAGCTCTTTTTAGGTTTTTTGTAAAGGGTTTTAAGCCCTTGTCTATGGCTGCAATTACTCCTTCCCATGTTTCCTCTTCTTCAATATCCCGATAAATCCTGTTTTCGATGAAGATTCGTTCCAATGAAGCAAAATGCCATTGTTCTTCCAGTTCCTTAAGTTGTATCTCAAGTTCCGCCTTCAATAATTCCACAGTATAATCTGTAGAGCGGACCAACATTTCCTTAACCCCAATAAACAAAGGTTTGTTGTCTTCAATGATACAGCCCAATGGTGAAATAGAAGATTCGCAAGCTGTAAACGCATACAATGCATCTATGGTCTTATCTGGAGAAATTCCACTTGGCAGGTGCACTAGTATTTCAACCTCTGCCGCAGTATTGTCTTCAATCTTTTTTATTTTGATTTTCCCCTTATCATTGGCTTTGAGAATGGAATCAATCAAAGAGGATGTGTTGGTCCCATAAGGTATCTCATTGATGACCAAGGTATTTTTATCAAACGTGGAAATTTTGGCACGAACACGAATCTTTCCGCCGCGCATACCCTCATTATAATTGGTAACATCAATAATCCCTGCCGTTGGAAAATCTGGAAAGAGTTGAAAGCGTTGACCTTTAAGGTGTTTTATGGAGGCATTGATCAGTTCGTTAAAATTGTGGGCCAACACTTTGGTAGACAGGCCAACGGCGATACCCTCTGCACCTTGTGCCAACAAAAGCGGGAATTTAACAGGAAGATTTATAGGTTCTTTTTTTCTACCGTCATACGATAATTGCCAATCCGTAATCTTGGGGCTATACACCACATCCAATGCAAATTTTGAAAGTCTGGCTTCTATGTATCGTGATGCGGCGGCACTATCACCTGTAAGAATGTTTCCCCAATTGCCTTGCGTATCAATAAGAAGATCCTTCTGCCCTATTTGAACCATTGCATCTGCAATACTCGCATCCCCATGGGGGTGATACTGCATGGTATGTCCAACTACATTGGCAACTTTATTGTAACGGCCGTCGTCCAATTCTTTTAAGGAGTGCATTATCCGTCGCTGAACGGGTTTAAATCCATCTTCAATGGCGGGAACTGCTCTTTCCAAGATAACGTAGGACGCATAGTCCAAGAACCAGTCCTTGTACATTCCCGTTACTTTGGTCAATGTATCTTGAGAAGCTTGTTGGTTTTCTAACCCTTCATCGTTCAGTTCTTCATTTTCATTCATCTAGAAAACATGCATTTATCTGGTTTATAATTAGTTTTCCTCAATTAAATCAAGTTCTACTTTAAGATTATTTATTATAAACTCTTGTCGGTCCGGGGTATTTTTTCCCATGTAGAATTTCAATAGGTTATCGATACTCATCGCCTTATCCAGCATTACCGGCTCTAAACGAATATCATCTCCAATAAAATGCTTGAACTCATCCGGAGAGATCTCACCTAATCCCTTAAATCGTGTTATTTCAGGTTTACCGGTAAGCTTGGCGATGGCATCGCGCCTTTCCTCTTCGCTATAGCAATAAATGGTCTCTTTTTTATTGCGCACTCTAAAAAGGGGAGTTTGCAGGATATAGAGATGGTTTTCTTTTATCAATTCAGGAAAAAACTGCAAAAAGAAGGTAATCAACAACAATCGTATATGCATCCCATCGACATCCGCATCCGTAGCAATCACGATATTGTTATAGCGCAAATCTTCCATGGAATCCTCTATGTTGAGGGCTGCCTGCAGCAGATTGAATTCTTCATTCTCATAAACAATCTTTTTGGACATTCCGTAGGAATTCAACGGTTTTCCCCGCAGACTAAAAACAGCTTGCGTATTCACATCACGAGACTTGGTAATAGAACCCGATGCGGAATCACCCTCGGTAATAAAAAGTGTGGACTCCAATCGCCTATCCTTCTTCATATCTTGAAGGTGCACCCTGCAATCCCGAAGCTTCTTGTTGTGCAAGCTAGCTTTTTTGGCACGATCTCTTGCAAGCTTTCTAATTCCAGAAAGCTCTTTACGTTCTTTTTCGGCCTGTACAATCTTTTTCTGTATGGCGTCTTTGGTATCTTGATTTTTGTGTAAAAAATTATCCAGATACTTACCAATAAAGTCATTTATGTAAGTGCGAACAGTAGGCAAATTACCGCCCATATCCGTTGAACCCAATTTCGTCTTTGTCTGACTCTCAAAAACTGGCTCCATAACCTTAATGGCTATGGCCGAAATAATTGATTTTCTAATGTCGGAAGCATCATAGTTTTTTCCATAATGTTCACGAATGGTCCGCACCAGAGCCTCTCTAAATGCAGCTTGATGAGTTCCCCCTTGCGTAGTGTGCTGTCCATTTACAAAAGAGTGGTATTCTTCACTATATTGTGTCCTACTATGGGTAAGGGCGACCTCAATGTCATTGCCCTTTAAATGGATTATCGGATATAGAAAATCCTCCTGATTGTTATTGTCCTCCAACAGGTCTTTTAATCCATTTTCTGAATGGAATTTTTCACCATTGAAAATAATGGTTAGACCGGGATTGAGATATACGTAGTTTTTGAGCATGCGTTCTACATACTCATTTCGGTATTTATATTTTTTGAAGATGGACTCATCTGGGACAAAACTGACTTTGGTACCCCGGCGTTTTGAAGAATCGATCAATTCTTCATTCATTAAGTTACCTTCATTAAATTCAGCGGTCTTTGACTGTCCGTCCCTTACGGACTCCACTTTAAAAAAGTTGGAAAGCGCATTTACGGCTTTTGTACCCACTCCATTGAGCCCAACAGATTTTTTGAAGGCTCGCGTGTCGTATTTTCCACCCGTATTCATTTTGGAAACTACATCTACTACTTTTCCTAAAGGAATACCCCTACCGTAATCACGAACATGAACGGTATTTTCTTTAATGGCAATCTCGATGGTCTTACCTGCACCCATTACGAACTCATCGATACAGTTGTCGATTACTTCTTTTAATAGAATGTAAATGCCATCATCTGCGGAAGAACCATCCCCTAATTTACCAATGTACATACCGGGACGCATGCGAATATGCTCCTTCCAGTCCAGGGAACGAATATTATCCTCGGTATACTTGGTATCTGCCATTAATTAAGGGTTAATCCTCGCTAATATAAAATTTAGCAACAAAACTAAAAGTGTAAGGAGCAGAAAGTAATCAACAAAAACTGTTGATATAATACGGTATTGCCATTAAAAATTACACATTGAACCTAAAATGCATAACATCACCATCCTTGACCACATATTCTTTGCCTTCAACGCGCATTTTTCCCGCCTCTTTTACTTTGGATTCACTACCGTACGCAATGTAATCGTTATAACCAATTACTTCGGCACGAATAAATCCTTTCTCAAAATCTGTATGGATAACACCCGCAGCTTGCGGAGCGGTCGCACCTACAGGAATGGTCCAAGCTCTAACTTCTTTGACCCCGGCGGTAAAGTAAGTTTCTAAATCCAATAGCTTGTATGCGCCTCGAATCAATTTGGCTGAACCAGGCTCGGATAAACCCAAATCTTCCAAAAACATTTGGCGCTCTTCATAGGTTTCCAATTCTGTGATATCGGCTTCAGTACCTACTGCTAAATAGATTACCTCTGCATTTTCTTTAGCCACGGCCTGTTTCACTTTTTCTACGTATGCATTACCTTCAACGGCAGCTTCTTCATCAACATTACAAACATATAGTACAGGTTTGTCCGTAATTAACTGTAAGGGTTTTACATATTCGGTTCGGTCATCATCACTAACCGTAATAGCACGAACAGAAGTTCCAGCTTCTAACCCTTCCTTTAATGCAGAAAGTACCGCTTCTTCCTTCTGCGCCTCTTTATTCCCTGTCTTTGCAGCCCTCTTTACTTTGTCAAGCTTTTTTTCTATGCTTTCCAAATCTTTCAACTGCAACTCCATATCGATGGTCTCTTTGTCTCGTATTGGGTCTATAGAACCATCAACATGAACAATATTATCATTATCAAAACAACGGAGCACATGCAGAATGGCATCGGTTTCGCGAATGTTTCCAAGAAATTGATTTCCCAATCCTTCCCCTTTACTTGCGCCTTTCACCAATCCGGCAATATCCACAATTTCAACCGTTGCCGGAATCACGCGTTCTGGATTGACCAATTCTTCCAACTTTTCTATACGGGTATCTGGAACGTTAACCACTCCAATATTAGGTTCAATGGTACAGAACGGGAAGTTGGCACTTTGTGCTTTTGCATTGGACAAACAATTAAATAAAGTCGACTTTCCTACATTAGGCAATCCTACAATACCGGCTTTCATATATTACTTTAGATTTTAGAATTGAGATTTAAGTTTCAAAAATTGAAATAACTATAATACTTGAACCCGAACACAATTTTTTTAGTTTCTCACTGACTACTGACTACTGACTACTGACTACTATTTCCAGCGTGCAAATATAAGTTGAAGTTTTTGATGTTGAAGTGACTCTATCAATACAAAATTTGACGAAGGAAAAACACATAAAGTGCATATCCGATACTTCCTATAATTGTTAAAATGGCAATAAGTGAAAGAAAGCAACCTGCTTTTTTCCAAAATCCATTATATGTTTCTTGTTTCTTTTGCATAAAAAACCCGAATCTTTTTGATTCGGGTTAAATTAAAGGTTTTTTATTGCTATCCGTCAGGATGCATAAACTTCTGTTTTCCAAGCAGCTCTTCCTCTGTTTCTACAATATCCTCATCTGGGACACAACAATCTACCGGGCATACTGCTGCGCATTGGGGTTCTTCGTGAAAACCCATACATTCTGTACACTTATCGGGAGATATGTAATAAATCTCGTCGCTTATGGGAACCTGTACCTCATCGGCATTTACAGCTTTGCCATCAGGAAGTACTACATCACCAGAAAGCGAAGTGCCATCGCTGTAACGCCACTCATCTGCCCCTTCATAAATTGCAGTATTGGGGCACTCAGGCTCACAGGCACCACAATTGATACATTCGTCTGTTATAATGATTGCCATAATTTTCTTTTTCTCAGCGTGCCGTAATCATTTTGGCATGCTTATTTTTACACAAAAATAAACCCTAGTAGTTTAGTGTACAAATATAATGTCAGCACATAAATCAATATTGGAAGCTTTTGTTAAACTTGGAATGCACATCAAGGATTTCTGCGAAAATCATAAAACCGATGAAAGTGGAACTTACCAAGACATAGAAAACGTAATCCTTAATGCTGGTCAGCAAAACGGTTGGTTTACCAGAGAAAATATTCTGTTTTCCCTTGAGCAATGGTCCAAAGAATTGACCCATGAAAACCTTACCGAATGGCTATCCCAGTATAAGCAAAAAAACACGCAAGAGCCAAAAACCATTGGTATCGTTATGGCTGGAAACATTCCTTTGGTAGGATTCCATGATTTTCTGTGCGTACTCTTAAGTGGCAACAAAGTTTTAGCAAAACTATCCTCCAATGATACGGTTCTTCTGCCTTTTTTTGCCGAGTTTTTGATTGCACAAGAACCCAATCTAAATGAGAAAATAGAATTTACCGAAGGGAAGTTTGAAGAATATGATGCCGTAATTGCTACCGGAAGTAACAATACCAGCCGCTATTTTGAGTATTATTTTGGTAAAAAGCCAAATATCATCCGCAAAAACAGAAATGCAGTTGCTGTGTTAACAGGTAAAGAAACCAAGGACCAGCTTCAGAATTTAGGGAAAGATATTTTTAGGTATTATGGACTCGGGTGCCGGAATGTTTCAAAAGTATATGTTCCTGAAGGATATGCTTTTGATGAATTCTTCAAAGCTATTTTTGATTTCCGGGAAATAATACATCAGCATAAATATGCCAACAACTACGATTACAATAAGGCAGTTTATCTTATGAGCGAATTCAAGATATTGGATAATGGATTCTTGGTACTAAAAGAAGATAAGAGCCTCTCCTCCCCAATAGCTTCCTTGTTTTACGAATATTATGGTTCAATTTCCAAATTAAAGGAAGAGTTGGAGCAACAAAAGGACAATATTCAATGCGTGGTTTCCAAAGGATTGCTTCCAAATGAAGTGGATTTTGGTGAAACTCAAAAACCAAGATTAAAGGACTACGCGGACGGCATAGATACCCTAGAGTTTCTATTACAACTTTAAAAACCGGAAGGGTCCGAAGTAGTTTCCATATCCAAGAATTTTTAAGACCTTTACCGCTTGATTTAAGAATAAACCCAACTTAACTTTTTAGTGAGTTGTTAGATAAATACGATATGAAAAAGCACAATTTTAGCGCAGGGCCTTGTATTCTGCCGCAAGAAGTAATGCTCAAAGCTTCTGAGGCTGTTATGGAACTGGATGGAATGGGTCTTTCGCTGATAGAAATATCCCATAGGAGCAAAGAGTTTGTCGCCATTATGGAAAAAGCACGTTCTTTGGCACTAGAGCTTTTGGGCTTGGAAGGAAAAGGGTATCGAGCATTGTTCCTTCAAGGTGGTGCAAGCATGCAGTTTATTATGGCTGCATATAATTTGCTGGACAAAAAAGCGGGGTATATAAATACGGGAACTTGGAGCTTAAAAGCAATAAAAGAAGCGAAACTGTTTGGTGAAGTAATTGAAGTAGCTTCTTCGCAGGACCAAAATTTTAATTATATCCCTAAAGGCTATTCCATTCCTACAGATTTGGATTATCTGCATTTAACATCCAACAATACTATCTTTGGAACGCAGATTAAGGAATTTCCTAAAACCGATGTTCCCTTGGTCTGCGATATGAGTTCTGATATTTTCTCGCGTCAAATGGATTTTTCAAAATTTGATTTGATTTACGCAGGTGCTCAAAAAAATATGGGTCCGGCCGGAACTACGCTGATTGTGGTAAAAGAAGATATTCTGAGTAAAGTATCCCGAAATATCCCTTCAATGATGGATTATGCCGTTCATATTGGAAAAGACAGTATGTTCAATACGCCACCCGTTTTCCCCGTTTACGTTTCTATGTTGACCATGCAGTGGTTAAAAGACCTTGGGGGTATCGCTGCAATTGAAGAAATTAACGAAAGAAAAGCCAATCTTATTTATTCCGAAATAGAACTGAATCCTGTTTTCTCTGGCTTTGCCGCGAAGGAAGACCGCTCTATTATGAATGCAACTTTTAATATTACCGATGATTCTCTAAAGGAAATCTTTGATGAAAAATGCAAGGAGGCCGGAATCAATGGAATTAACGGCCATAGATCTGTTGGTGGTTACCGTGCATCCATGTACAATGCGCTACCCCTAGAAAGCGTAGGTGTTTTGGTAGATATTATGAGTGAACTTGAAAAGAAAGGATAACAGTTAGTTTTAAGTTTCAAGTGCTAAGTTTTGAGAAATTATGTTAAGTCTTACGTATTGACTGAAGAGAGAAGCTATAAGACAGACTTAAACGCAACCAAGAACCAATAAATTATGAAAATACTGGCGAACGATGGAATCGCTCAATCAGGAATCGATTTACTTCAAAAAGAAGGCTTTGAAGTCATTACAACCAAAGTAGCAAAAGAACAACTTTCCAACTTTATTAACGAACATAAAATTACCGGGCTATTGGTACGAAGTGCGACCGAAGCCAGAAAATCCTTGATCGATGCTTGTCCTAGCCTAAAATTGATAGGTCGTGGTGGTGTTGGTATGGATAATATTGACGTTGCTTATGCAAAATCGAAAGGCGTACATGTAATCAATACCCCTGCTGCTTCCTCTGCATCTGTTGCTGAACTGGTATTTGCCCATTTATTGAGCGGTGTGCGATTTTTACATGATTCAAATCGAAATATGCCCTTGGATGGCGATAGTAAATTCAAACAGTTAAAGAAGAACTATGCCAGCGGCACGGAACTTAGAGGTAAAACTTTGGGAATTATCGGTTTTGGAAGAATTGGACAGGCGACTGCTAAAGTGGCATTGAGCTTAGGGATGAAAGTCCTTTTTAACGACCACCATACCAAAGAGGCTTCGTTGGAACTTTCTTTCTATGATGGACAAACCGTAAATTTCAATATACAAAATAGCGAGTTTGATACGTTGCTTAAAAATTCTGATTTCATCACAATTCATGTCCCAACACAGAAAAATTATGTGCTTGGTAAAGCTGAATTCGAGAAAATGAAAACAGGAGCGGCAGTCATAAATGCCTCACGAGGAGGTACTTTAGATGAGGTTGCTTTAATAGATGCTTTAGGGAAAGGAAAAATAGTATTTGCTGGATTGGATGTATTTGAATCTGAACCCAGTCCAGAGATCAAGATATTAATGCATCCAAAAATATCCTTGACCCCTCACACCGGGGCATCCACTATAGAAGCCCAAGAACGTATAAGTCTAGAACTCGCACATCAAATAATAGACTTATTAAATTAATCTGTTTTTTAGATACAAAGATTTTTAATATATTCTTTTTCGTATTTTGTACACTAAACTAAACACTATAAAATGTCAGGATTATTAGACTTATTGACCAGCCCTATGGGCCAACAACTAATTAGCGGTGTTTCCGGCCAAACCGGTCAACCCGAGAACAAAACTGCAGAAGTGCTCAGTATGGCCATGCCACTTTTAATGGGCGCTATGAAAAAAAACACTTCGACACCCGGAGGTGCACAAGGTTTAATGAGTGCGCTTTCATCTAAACATGATGGGGGTATTTTAGATGATCTGGGCGGACTTTTTGGTGGTGGTGTAGACCAAGGTGTGATGGATGACGGTGCAGGTATTTTAGGCCATGTATTTGGGGCTAAACAACCACAGGTGGAAAATGCGTTGAGCAGTAAATCTGGAATAGATGCAGGCTCAATTTCACAAATACTTAAAATTGCTGCTCCAATTTTGTTGGGTTATTTAGGAAAACAGACCAAACAACAAAATGTAAATAGTCCCGATGGATTAAACGGACTATTAGGTGGACTCATGGGAGGTAACAATGCCGCCGATAAACAGCAGTCCCTTATTGAAAGCTTTTTGGATTCTGATGGAGATGGAAGTATTATGGATGATTTGGCCGGAATGGTCCTAGGTGGTGGAAACCAAAAAAGCAGTGGTCTTGGTGGCGTATTGGGAGGCCTATTTGGTAAGTAAGTAACTACCTTAACAATATTTAACGAAGCCATTTGGAATTCCAAATGGCTTTTTTTTGTATCTTATTTTCATGAAAAAGAATATTTTAAAGAACATCTTAGCCTTAGTTACTGTCTTTATTTCGGTAATGGCATGTTCATCGCAAAAAGAAGTATTGGAGATTTCTAAGCAAGAACAGGCGTATTTTAATATAGAAGAAGGTGATGCCGTAGAGATCAAGGATGAAGAATCTGAGTACGAAATCATAATTATCGACCCAGGATTTAACACATGGCTTTTAAGTATAGCACAGCCAGAAGGGTATTATTCCCAAAGCTTTTTGGAAAACAGAAATAACATTCTTGTTATAAACTGGAACCAAAGGGTGATGCAGCCCCAACGGTACAATCCCAATCTTTATGAACTTCAAATCAATTACGATTCCAACATAGATTACGGATACGAGGTAAACTATAAACTCTATAATTATTTTATTTACTTCCAACGAAAATACAATCAACGATTGGGACCTTTCATTCCTAGAATTTAATGTATTATTTTTGCCATCGAATATTGTTTGATGGAAAAGTTAAAAAAGCGTTGGGGCATTGAATCCAATTTTCAAATCGTTGTTATTTTCATTGTATTTGCCATTACCGGAAGCTGTGCTGCGAAATTAGCGGCCCCACTTACAGATGTAATAGGATTGCAAAAAGGAAGCGTTTCCAATTGGATTTACTGGCCCGTTAGAATTTTACTTATTTTCCCAATTTATCAGGTTTTACTGGTTTTCTTTGGATGGCTCTTTGGGCAGTTTCAATTTTTCTGGAATTTTGAGAAAAAGATGCTCAAAAGAATGGGTTTAGGGTTCTTAATCCCTTAAATTATATTTTTCTTAACATTATTTAATCTCTCAATTTACATAGCTTTGTAACATGTTGCAGATGAAAAGGATTGTTGGCCTTTTAATTTTTACCTTTTTGATGCTTATCAAGGTATCGGCATTGCATGTATATACTCATCACGATGATGACTGTGATGCTATCGAGAATTGTGAAATCTGTGACATTGCACTTCAGAGTCAATCTTCCAACTTAGAGATTCCTTCACAGTTTATCAGCTCTAATCATAGTATCTTTTTAAAGGTCGAACGCTTCACGGAAAACCCTCAGGTATCTTCTAGAGCTTCCAACGCATTTCAACTCTTTTCTAGACCCCCTCCTTTAGGCTATTGAGCAATATACCACCAACCTAAAATCTGAATGGATACCGAGTTGAAAAAATCTTTGCTCTAGTGTCTTATTCGTATCATTAAAGTATTGTGATGTTTTTTAATTACAGATGTTTTCCGAAAGAAAAGTTTTCAAACAATGGATTTCTCAAGGAAACCACAATATTTTATAAACCCATTTTTGATAACGTACCATAATGAAGCTACGGCCAATTTTGTTTTTTATTTTAATTTCTTCATTTACAGCGGCACAAAAAAAGTCATGTACTTACACTATTAGCGGAAAAGTGTTGGATATGGATACCGAAGAACCTATCCCTTATGCTGTGGTTAAAGTTGATGGTACCAAAAAATACACCAGCACCGATGCCAAAGGTTATTTTAGTATTGACGGTCTATGTTCGGAAAAAAACACGCTCATCATCTCATGTGTAGGCTATGCGAACTCAACCAAGGAGCATGAACATGATTCCAACATTCACTTTTACTTGACCCAAAAGGTGACAGGTCTTGAGGAAGTCACCATACAGGCACAACGAACCAAAGAAAAGGGTACTGAAACAATTTCGCAGGTAACTATTGGTAAGGCAGAAATTGCCAGTAGTTCCACACAATCTTTGGCGGCTGTTTTATCCCAGCAGCAAGGACTTACATTTATTTCTACTGGCAACAATGTCCAATTGCCCGTTATACATGGATTGTACGGTAATCGAATCTTGGTTTTGAACAATGGCCTAAAACACGGTTTTCAAAATTGGGGAACAGATCATGCACCAGAAATTGATATTGCCTCGGCAAATAGCATAACCGTTGTTAAAGGAGCGGCAGGTGTGAGATATGGGCCAGAAGCTTTGGGCGGTGCCATAATTATTGAACCGAACCCCTTACTCTTGAACAACCCGTTATACGCAGAACTAGGTACAAGCTATGAAACTAATGGCCGCGGCTACAATACCAATCTAGAAGTTGGAGGCGGAACCGAGAATTGGAGCTATTTTGCAAATGCGAACTATACCAGAATTGGTGACCGTAATGCCCCGGACTATAGTTTGACCAATTCGGGCAAAGAAGAAAAGGCATTTAGTTTTGGTGTGCTTCGCCACCTGAACAAGTGGGATTTTAAAATCAACTATAGCTTTGTAGACCAGAATCTGGCTCTTTTGCGATCATCTATAGCAAGTAGTCCTGATTCCTTTATTCGCGCTATTAATTCGGATGAACCCATTTTTATAAACCCCTTCTCATACGATATTAATGAACCCAATCAAACCACGCAACACCATTTGGCCAAGGCTGAAGTAAATTGGTGGTACAAAGAAGGGGCGCGACTTACCTTAATAGGTGGTGTGCAACTGAATAAAAGGGATGAATTTGATGTAAGAAGAAATTCTGAACTTCCCATCATAGATCTGGATTTGACTACGTTTGATTATCAAATGGAATGGAAACATCCCAAGTGGAATGGATTGGATGGTTTATTAGGTGTCCAATATTTCAGTCAAAATAACGACAATAATCCCGGTACGCAGACTACTCCTTTTATCCCAAATTACAATACCGATAGATTCAGTGCATTTGCCATTGAAAGTTTACAATTTGGAAAGAATACTTTGGAAGCAGGATTACGGTTCGATTTTGAAACCAACGATGTTAGGGGTAGAGAAACCAACCAAGATATTTTTAGGGATAACTACAGCTTCACCAACTTTACGGGATCATTGGGATTTGTACGACAACTTTCGGAAAACAGTACCTTCAGAACAAACCTAGGAACCGCTTGGCGTACCCCGAACATGGAAGAATTGTTCAGTTTTGGACAACATGGTTTTAAAACCACTTTTGGTTTGTTGCGATTCTCGGACACTAACGGCCAGTTGAGCACGAGTGAGGTAATCCTGTTGGATGAAAGCGATGTAGAGCCGGAAAGAGGCTATAAATTTATCAATGAATTCCAGACCTCTAAAAACGGCAATACACATAACCTAACCGTCTACTCGCACTATATTGAGAATTATATTTTTGATCGACCTATTGGTGTTTTTGGGACGATAAGAGGGCCCATGCCCGCTTTTGTTTTCGATCAGGTAGATGCGCTGTTCCTTGGAGGTGATTACAGTTGGAAAAAAGATTGGACAAAGAACATTTCTGGGGTTTTAGGGTTTAGTTACTTATGGTCAAGAAATATAGGTGATAATGAACCCTTGATAAATCAACCTCCTGTTTCAACAAGTTTTGAGCTACGGTGGGACCAAGGTAAAGTATGGATGTTGGATTCTTCAAGATGGACGATTCGTCCTAGGTACACCTTTCAACAATTCCAAGCATCACGAACGGTAACACCCGAAGAGCTGGTAGATAGCACGGTTGAAATTACAACAGATTCAGAGATTTTTGATTTTGCAGATGCACCAGAAGGGTACTTCTTGTTAGACTTGTCGTGGAATTTCAAATGGAAAAACTTAAGTGGTAGCATTACGGCCCAAAATTTATTAAATACCAGTTATCGTGATTATCTTAATGAAATGAGATACTTCGCGGATGAACCTGGTAGAAATATCTTATTTACCTTGAACTATTTTTTAAAAGCAAAAAAAAGATGATGAAACAAAAAGCCCCTAAAACTAGGTCTACGACAACTAGACCACCATGATTATATGAAATCTGACAGTAACTATTCAAACATTTTAAATCTAGTAAACAAATAAAAAAAGTAAAAATGAAAACAATTGAAAAATTTATGAATTACCGTTTATTGGCCCTTCTGTTTGCAGGCCTTATGATAACGAGCTGTAGCGATGATGATGATGCTCCCGAAGAAGAAGAAGAATTAGAGGTAATTACAAGTGTGACCCTTATTTTCACCAATGATGCTGATGCAACCGACACTGTAACAGCCACAGCCACAGATTCCGATGGATTGGGCGTGGCAGAATTGGAAGTCCAAGGTGGAATTACTCTTGCAGCAGATACGCAGTACACTTTGACTTTTGAAATTTTAAATGGCCTAGATCCTGATGATGTGGAAGATATAGGCGAAGAAATTCTTGATGAAGATAACGAACATCAGTTTTTCTTTAGCTTTACTGCCGATGCATTTGATAGCCCAGGAGGAAATGGTAACATAGATACGGCTTCTGACCCAATCAATTACAATGACCAAGATGAGAATGGAAATCCCGTAGGTTTGTCAACTTCTTGGACTACACCAGCTTCTGGTACAACAACAGATGGAACATTTACGGTAAGACTTCAACACCAACCAGATATAAAAACTGATTCAACAGGTGCAAATGATGGTGAAGACGATTTTGACCTAGAATTTGTCTTGAATATTCAATAGATCAATCTTTAGTGTGACAACGGAATAAACGAAAGTTCATTTAAGTTTGTTAGTTGAAATCGAGGGGACTAGGCATTTTAGTCCCCTCGATTTTATTTTGGTTTCTTTTTGGAAAAGATGTACGTATAGACCCACATAATGGTGAACGAAGGTATTACGTCCATTCCCGGTACAAGTTCTTCAACAAACGTTACGACTCCCGCAGCCTGTCCAATCTTGCCCTTATACATTCTGGTCATTAACCAACCGGCCATAGGTGCCCATATTACGTCTGAGAATTCGCCGATTGCAGGAATGGCAAAAGACAACATTCCAATGCCATCAAATAACAATCCTAAAAAAAGATTACGATACTTTAAATCCTTCTCTTCTGTCATGAAGGAAAAATAGCAAATCGCAACGACTTGAAAAAATTAACTACGATAAATCCGAACTAATGAGTTTAAGGAATTCGTTACGAGTCTCTATTTTTTCAAACTGCCCCCTAAATCCAGAAGTGGTAGTCACCGAGTTCTGTTTTTGTACCCCGCGCATCATCATACACATGTGCGAAGCTTCTATCACCACGGCAACGCCTTTTGGTTTCAGCGTGTCGTTAAGGCATTCCAAGATATCATGGGTCAACCGTTCCTGTACCTGTAACCTTCTTGCAAAAACATCCACAATTCGCGGTATTTTGCTCAATCCAACGATGTGTCCGTTTGGTATGTAAGCCACATGGGCTTTTCCAAAAAATGGTAACATATGGTGTTCACATAACGAATACAATTCTATATCCTTAATAATGACCATATCGTCATAATCCTCCTTGAACATTGCTCCCTTAAGAATTTCGGCAGCATCCTGTTTGTAGCCCTGAGTTAGAAAAAGCATAGCTTTTGCTGCACGTTCAGGGGTTTTTGTAAGTCCCTCACGTTCCACATCCTCTCCTATCTCGCCAATAATTTTAGAGAATCGCTCCTTTATATCATTGGTTATGTTAATGTTGTACTCTTCTAAACTTTGGTATGGTGCCATATGCTTATGTAACTGTATTTAGCTTATTTGAAAAATGCGTATTTAATTTTTTGATTTTAGGGTCAATAATAAATTGACAGTAGGGCTGATTGCTATTATCGTTATAATAATTTTGATGGTCTTCTTCTGCCTTGTAAAACACCTTTTCTTCAGAAATTGCAGTTACGATAGGAGCACCAAATACACGTTCTTTTTCCAGAAGCGCAATAAATTTCTCAGCCTCTTCCTTTTGCTTTGGAATTGTGTAAAAAATCTCGCTTCGGTATTGGGTACCTACATCATTTCCTTGCCTATTTAGCGTTGTAGGGTCATGGGTAGCAAAAAATACTTCCAACAATTCATTAAAAGAGATTAAGGCAGAATCGAATAGTATTTGTATTGCTTCTGCATGTCCTGTTCTTCCCGTACATATTTCCCTGTAGGCTGGATTCTTGATAGAACCACCTGTATATCCTGAAATTACCTCCTGAACTCCGTTAAGTCTTTGAAATACAGCTTCTGTACACCAAAAACAACCGCCAGCAAATATGGCGGTCTCTGTTTGAATGCTATTTTGTTTATCCATTTTAATGTAAAGTTAAACAAAGTTAATGGTTCCGTAACTTAAAAACAATGATAAAATTTTTATAACTAGTCGTGATGATAACTAAAAACTTTAATTAAAACTTCCGATTTTTGTTTGCTCGACGGTAATGATTACATTCCCCTCAATATGCTATTTTATGATAAAGGCTAGTAATATTAAGAAGAACTACGGTGACCTTCAGGTTTTAAAAGGTGTTGACCTAGAAATAAAACAAGGTGAGGTTGTATCTATCGTAGGTGCATCGGGAGCTGGAAAAACCACATTGTTACAAATACTTGGAACGCTGGATTCCCCTTCGAACATAAGGGATAGTTCCTTGTTTATCAATAAAACTGATGTTACCCAGCTCAACGATAAAAATCTGGCACGTTTTAGAAACCAGCATATTGGTTTTATTTTCCAGTTTCATCAATTATTACCGGAGTTCACCGCATTGGAAAATGTTTGTATCCCTGCATTTATCAAGAAGACCTCTAGAACGGAAGCTGAAAAACGAGCCAAGGAACTCTTGGACTTTCTGGGCCTTACGGATAGATATTACCATAAACCCAATGCGTTATCTGGCGGAGAACAACAACGTGTTGCGGTAGCCCGTTCTTTGATCAACAACCCTTCTGTAATTTTGGCAGATGAGCCCAGTGGTAATCTGGATTCTGAAAGCGCAGACAATCTTCATCAACTTTTTTTTAAGCTCCGTGATGGGTTTGGGCAAACTTTTGTGTTGGTCACGCATAACTTGGAATTGGCAAATATGGCCGATAGAAAATTAACCATGGTGGATGGATTGATCGTTTCTTGATTTTTAGTTATGACAAAAGCCGAACTTAAAACTTTTTTGGACGAAAAAGTTGAACAATACAATCATCCTAAATTCTTAGAAGATGATCCGTTGCAAATTCCACATCGCTTTACGAAAAAAGAAGATATTGAAATAAGTGGGTTTTTAACCGCAACCATCGCGTGGGGAAATAGGAAAAGTATCATCAACAATGCTTCACGATTGATGGAGCTATTGGACAATGCACCTTATGATTTTGTGCTGAACCATTCCGAATCCGATTTGGACAGATTGGCACCATTTGTCCACAGGACCTATAATGGTATTGATTTACAATATTTTATAAAAAGCCTTCAACACATCTATCA
Source organism: Bacteroidota bacterium (assembly GCA_039030475.1). Lineage (GTDB taxonomy): Bacteria > Bacteroidota > Bacteroidia > Flavobacteriales > Flavobacteriaceae > Flagellimonas. The sequence continues at coordinate 17,619 of JBCCEC010000021.1, read as the reverse complement.
AAACCATTACGGTCTTGAGGCTATATTTGTTCAATACCAAAATGCATTATCGTTACAATCTGCCATATCCAATTTTAAAAAGGTTTTTTTTGAGTTACCACATGAAGTTAGAACCATGAAACATGTTTCCGATCCCATTAAAGGCTCAGCAGCAAAGCGCATCAATATGTTCTTACGATGGATGGTACGGGATGGCAGCACTGGCGTGGATTTCGGTATTTGGAAAGGGTTGAAGCCAGGTCAACTTTCGTGTCCCTTGGATGTACATTCAGGAAACGTAGCCCGAAAATTGAAGCTGTTGAAGCGAAAACAAAACGATGCCAAAGCATTGGCCGAGTTGGATAAAAATTTAAGAAAACTGGACCCATTGGATCCAGTTAAATATGATTTCGCACTTTTTGGACTAGGGGTGTTTGAAAAATTCTAGTACTCCCCTCCCACTTTAGTATCTGTCAGTGTTTTCATAAAAGCCACAAGTGCATTTTCTTCCTGTTTTGACAATTCTAGATTATCAAAAGGAAGCGTTTGATATGGCAAATCAAACCCTAGTCCCCCACCTCCACCAAGGTTATAAAAATTCATGACTTCTTCCAACGTATTGTAAACTCCGTTGTGCATATAAGGTGCGGTTACCTCTGAGTTTCTAACAGTAGGTGTCTTGAACATTCCCCTATACACCTCTAATTGTGAATTAGGCAGCAAATAAAATCCAAGGTCATCATCCAATTTAGCATTGCTAGCTGTTTCCGGTACTCCGATCACTTCTTTTTCATGCTCCGTAAAAAATGGTGGTACCGTGCCGTTCGTTAATGGAATAAAATGACATGTGGCGCATAGCGCTTTTCCCATATATAGATTAAAGCCAAGCTTTTCCTGTTCAGTAAAACTGTCTTCTTCACCACGGATATTGCGATCAAACTTGGAGTTAAAACTTTTGAGCGTACTTATATAGGATGAGATTGCTCTTATAACTTCCGTATTTCTTTTGGAAATTCCACCGTAAGCTTCTTCAAAAAGTTGTAAGTATGTGGAATCCTTTAGGATTTCGGTCGAAAATTGATGCACGGAACTATCAAACTCTTTGTCATTATTGAATACAGCCGTAATCTGATCTAGGATATTCGGCGCCCTACCTTCCCAAAAAAAGCTTTTTTGAAATGCAGCGTTCAACAAGGTCGGTGTATTGCGTTGCAAAGGATTTCCGGTATTATCGGTATTCACTACCATTCCATCTGCCCAGCCCTTACTAGGGTTATGACAGGTAACACAGGCCATTTTTCCTCCTTTTGAAAGCTTTGGATCAAAAAAGAGCTTCTTCCCCAGCGCTATTCGCTTCTCTGTCGGATTTCTATTTACAGGAGGTGTAAAAAATTCAACATTAAATGCGTCTTCTTCAAAAAACGTAGGTGCGTCAAAATTGAAAGGTTTGTTCTTTACGGGTTCCCAGATATCAGCAGTTTTTCGTATTTCTACCCAGTTTCGGGTTATAGGATTCATGTAATCCTTGATGAAGCTATAACGGTCAAAGCTTTCAAAATCCATGTTTGAACGGATAAAGTCAACAGCAGCTTCTATATTTTTTAGAAGTGTTTCATCCAAACCAGAATTTTTTTGATTGATTTCTTCCTGAAGAGTCATACGGTATACATCCCTAAGACTTTCCAAGGAAACTATGGTCTCCTTAAGCCCTAATTGACTAACAGGAGTGTCAAAACCAGAAATACCTAAACTCACGATACGCATCAATTGTTGATGGGTCGCGATAAAAAAACGTTGTGGGGTCAATTCCCTTTTACGAACATTGTCCTGAAGGTTTCGCAACAAGCCGCGCATCATATTGATTTCCTCTCGGTATCGCACCTCGGTTTCTTCGCCTTCATAAATACTTTCCTCCAATTTTTGAAGCCCTAAAGGTAGGAGTGTACGTTGTGTATCGTCGGTTACTATAGGCAATGCGGGGCCATTGGCACGGTGTCCTATTTCGGGGTTTAGGTAAGAAGCATAAGTTTCCGCTTTTTTAAAAGCCGTCCGTATTTCTGTAAAGGCTTCTTGTGTGGGTTGCCCTGTCATCGGCAGGCTGTCCAGTTCATCTAACAATTCAAAAGCGTTGGTAATATGTTTTAGATAATAGTCTTGTGCTGGTTTCCAGTTAATTTCTCCTTGGGCCAATACTAAGAGTTCTTCTTTTTCCTTAGGTTTTTCTTTACATTGATAACATAGCGATACAATGACGAAAAAAAGCAACAATTTTTTCATTTAAAGCAATTTTTAAATAGAAAAGACCTCCATTTTCGAATGGAGGTCTGTAAACTTATATAATTTCAACTATCTTGGAAGTCCACGCAAAATAACGATTTGACCACCTTGATTGTCCTCTCTTGCAAAACCACCTGGCTGCCACTCTGGACGTGTTTCAAAATTATGACCATCCACATTTTTGAAATCATCACTTTGCCAATAATGTGGTTGAAGGTTCAATAAGAATGTATCTGGCTCTCCAACTTTTTCCGAAATATCTTCTAATGCTCCGTATTCTCCACTAAAACTGGTGCTGCCTGTTGGATCTAAATCTTGTCTTACTACAAATTCCAAAACTTCTTTGATGTTGCTACCGTTCAAATCGGACTGATAGATGTAAGCCGAATGCCCTCTGGAAAAGGAGTTTGGATCTTCTTGTACATAAACAAAGTTTTCAGTAACACAGATATTATCAGGACTTTGTAGAGTGGCCAAGTTACCATCCATGTTATTGGAATCAGTATTTCCACTGATAATCTGGGTAATTTTACCAGTAAATGGAGAAGCTGTATCTAATTCTAATTTATAAACGGTACCCCAGTCATTGTAAGTATCTCTACCAGGACCTCTACCAGTAACTGCAACATAAATATTTCTATTTTTTGCAGAATCTCCTTTTTGGTAATCTACATCTTCAACACGCATAAAAGCCATAGCGCCTACCTCAACGCATGCGTCTTCCATCTCGTCTTTAGTAAGACTGGCACCATCTTCAATCTTAACAAATTCAAAATCGTAAGTTTCCCCTCTGACCAGATTGGATTCATTGTAAAGCACTCCTTCCTCGGCTTCCATGGCCATTGGATTTCCTTCTGAATCCAATTTCCCAGAATCAACAGTTTTCATTTTGAGCACATAGATTTCCCCAGTATTTAAATCGGCATCTCCCTTATCTGAATAATATAATGTTATCTGTCCTTCGGAACCACTGGAATCATCATCACCACCAATGATAACGGTCTGACCGATGTATGCGGTTTTAGGAAGTGGTACTGCGTTTTCCCAAGCGAATTCACCTAATGCATCCAAGCCAAAATCAGCTGTAGGTGTAGGAGAAGCAATGTAAGGATCAATCCCCTTTACATCATAATTAAAGCTTTCGGAAGCAGAAAGAAATAAATCTGTAGAGCCACCATGTATATCTTTTTCCCACATAGTACCGGAACATTGTCTTGCAAAATCGGCAACTCCCGAATTTAACAGCCATTCCCCTTTTACAGGAGTTAGGTACTCGTCCAATTCGATTCTTGATACCGCATAGTCATCTTCGGAGTTTACTATGTAAAGATAGCCGTCCCCATTAGGTTTTTTTAAAAAACCCGCACCATCTGCAGCTCCAACAAAACGATAACCGTTTTCAAGTACATCCGTTGAGCTAATCAAGGAATACGCCTCAACGAAATTGAATTGTGGTTTAAGGGCCACCAAAGGCTCCAATTCGGATTTGTTTTCAAACATGGTGCCTTTTGGCTCATCGTCATCGCCGCCTCCGCCGATGAAGTCGTCAATTTGATCACATGATGTCATAGCGACCAAACCGCCTAATAATAGTAAATTTTTAAGTGTTCTCATTTGTGTTTTAGGGTTTAGAAAGTAATTTTATTAAAGGATTCTTAACAAAAGTACCCATGAGAACACCCAACAATCGTTAATTAAATGTGGTCATAATCGAAATTAAACTTCATTAAAATGTTAAAAAGTTAAGAGAATGTTATTATTTAGATAGGGTCTTGATAACAATCGACAACTAACCGCCAAATCCATAATCTGCTTCAAAATCCAACTTGATTTTCTCACCGCCTTTGGCAATAGATTCATAAATGGCCTCTACGATCATCATATCCCGCTTGCCCATTTCACCTGGTGCTAGATTAGGGTCTTCAAATAGGATATGTTTTGCAAAATCATCTAGCTGTAACTTTTGTTGGCTTTCTTGCGGGAAATCCAATATGCCACTAGAAGTTCTACCCGCCAAAGGTATGTAGGTGCTTGCCGGGTCTAGTTCAAACCATCCACGTTCACATGAAGCGAAAAGTCGGTTGGCACTAATGTTATGTGAAGTCATTATACTACCTGTCGCCCCACTTGAGAATTTGAACTGGGCAGTTATAGTTTCATCCGTATCCTTAAAGTAGTCTGGTCTTGTACTAAATTCTTGCGCAGAAACCGAAACTGGATTTTCTCCTGTTCCATAAATTACACTCTGTATGGCATATACGCCCATTTTCATCAACGCTCCACCACCGGATAATTTCTTGTCCAACCGCCACTGGTTGGGATTGGAAGTAGAACGATAGGCAGCATCTGCAGAAATATAATTGACTGCCCCAAAGGTTTTTTCCTTTACAAACCGTTTAACTTCTTGGGTATAAGGTTCCGAATGCAAGCGATACCCCATGCCAAGTTTAACTTCCGCTTTCTTACATGCATTTATGATTGCATCACATTCTTCAACATTCATGGCCATAGGCTTTTCACAGATAACATGTTTTCCTGCCCTCGCAGCGCGAATACAAAAATCAGCATGCATGCTGTTCGGTAAAACCACATATACAATATCAATTGCGTCATTTTTTGAAATGTTATCAAAATTCTGATAGTTGTATATATTCTCTTTGGGGATTCCATACTTTTCCGCCCAGACTTCTTCCTTCTCTGGGGTTCCGGTCACAATACCCGCCAAATAGCAACGTTCGGTATCTAACAAGGCTGGAGCCAGTTGGTAGGTACTGTAGCTTCCCAATCCTACCAATGCCACGCCTAATTTCTTTTTGTTTTGCGCATTGCCCATCGCACATGCCAAAGGAGTTGTTGCCAATAGCGTAACACCTCCTACTCCCTTTGCCAATGTAGTATTAAAATCCCTTCTTGATAATTTTTCCATACGTCATGTATTGATAGTACCTAAAGTTAGAAATAAATACGATAATACGCATTGACTTCAAGGTACCTGTAATTCTTTTGAAATGGAAAGATTGTCATGTAAAATACTTATTTTTAAGTCCAGACTAATTCAACTCAAATGAAAAAAATCAGCCTTGCCCTGTGCATTGTATTTTGCAGCACGATTATCGTTGCACAAAATAGGAAGTTACCTATTGATACCATTATTACCACGCAACACAATGTAACCATAAACGGTACTAGTTTTGGCTATACCGCCACGACTGGCACCCAACCCGTTTGGAACGAAATGGGAGAGCCCACAGCTTCACTGCACTATACCTATTATACCAGAAACAATGTCAAAAATAGGGCTGAACGACCTTTATTGATTTCATTTAACGGTGGTCCCGGTTCCGGATCTGTTTGGATGCACCTTGCGTATACAGGGCCACGCACCCTCAAGATTGATGATGAAGGTTATCCCATTCAACCTTACGGCGTAAAGGAAAATCCATTTTCAGTACTAGATGTTACGGATATTGTTTATGTGAATCCAGCAAATACTGGCTACTCCCGAACCATACCCGAAAAAGGTGAAAAAGTAGATCGGGATAAATTCTTTGGAATCAATGCAGATATCAAATATTTGGCGGAATGGCTAAATACTTTTGTTACCAGAAACAACCGTTGGCGCTCTCCAAAATATATTATCGGAGAAAGTTATGGAGGAACCCGCGTCATGGGACTTTCATTAGCATTGCAGAACCAACAGTGGATGTACCTTAATGGTGTGATTATGGTGTCTCCGGCTGATTACAAAGTCATCCGTGTGGGAGGGCCCGTATCGAGCGCATTAAACCTTCCGTATTATACAGCAGCGGCATGGCATCATAAAGCGCTCCCGGCTGATTTACAAAATAAGGATTTGTTAGAAGTGTTACCCGAATCAGAGGAATATACCATAAACACATTGATTCCTGCAATCGCCAAAGGAGGTTTTATTTCTGATGCAGAACGAAGTAGTGTCGCTAAAAAAATGGCACAATACTCCGGGTTGAAGGAAAAGGACATCCTAGACCATAATTTAGATGTGCCTACCCGTTTTTTTTGGAAAAACCTATTAAAAGATAAAGGAGGTTATACGGTCGGGCGACTTGACAGCCGGTATTTAGGTATGGACAAACAACTTTTTGGCAACAGCCCCGATTATAACTCCGAGATTACTTCATGGCTGCACAGTTTTACGCCAGCAATCAATTATTACCTACAGGAAGAGTTGAATTTCAAAACTGATATCAAGTACAATATGTTTGGCCCCGTGCATCCGTGGAACAATGAAGATGATGAAACCCGTGATAATCTTCGACAGGCAATGGCACAAAATCCTTATTTAAATGTTTTGGTGCAATCTGGTTATTACGATGGAGCCACAACCTATTTCAATGCAAAATATACGATGTGGCAAGTTGACCCAAGCGGTCGTATGAAAGACAGGTTGGAATTTAAAGGGTATCGTTCAGGGCATATGATGTATTTAAGACGTGAAGATTTGCAAAAAGCAAATGATGATATACGTTCCTTTATTCTAAGGACTACGACAAAAGGAAAAAGTGCAAAATATTAAATAGTTTAAAATGAATAAGCATGTTTTTTTAGGTATTGCTCTCGTATTGGTATTTCAAATTGGGCTGTCACAAGAAATCCAAACTAAGGAATGGCAGATAAAAACAGCATTAATGGCAGTACCTATTGATTATAAACAGGGTGCTAAAGTTTATGGGTATGATACAAACGGAAATTTTGTTACGCTAAGGGAAGGCACCAATGATTACATTGCCTTGGCAAGCGACCCAAAAAAAGAAAAATTTTCCACTGCTGCGTACCACAAAAATTTGGACCCTTTCATGGCTCGAGGCAGGGAACTTAAAGCAGAAGGCAAAGAATTTCAGGAAATCTTTGACATTCGTGAAAAGGAAGTAAAAGCTGGAACGCTTAAAATGCCGGACAAATCAACATTGTGCGTATTCACGGGAACGGTAAACCCCGATTCAAAAGAAATTGAAAACCCTTATGTGCGTTATGTTTTTTATGTTCCTTTTGCTACGGGAGCATCAACAGGTTTGCCTACTACACCTACTCCACCAGGACATGCTTGGCTAATGGACCCGGGCACACATAGGGCGCACATTATGATTACACCACCAAAAAAGAAGTAATAGTGAAGGTACTGGTAATTTTATTTTTTTTATCATCAATTAGCATGACCGCTCAAGATTGGCCTAATTTAAAGAAATATCAAAAAACCAATCAAGAATTGAACGCCAGCCTTATGATTGAAAATAGAGTCGTCTTTATGGGAAATTCCATCACTGAAGGTTGGTCTGTGGCCCATCCCGATTTTTTTGAGGGCAAACCCTATATAAATCGTGGTATCAGCGGTCAAACCACACCGCAAATGCTGTTACGCTTTCGGCAAGATGTAATTGATTTACATCCGAAAATAGTTGTAATCCTTGCAGGGACCAATGATATAGCGGGCAATACAGGTCCTATAAGTTTAGAGCAAATTAGGGACAATATTCTTTCTATGGTAGAGTTAGCCAAGGCAAACGGGATTCGGCCTATTGTATGCTCCGTTCTTCCTGCTTTTGATTATGGATGGCGGCCTGGAAAGAAGCCCAATATCAAAATTCCAAAGCTTAACAAGATGCTTAAGGATTTAGCCACAGAAAAGAAACTTTTCTACGTAGATTATTTTAGCGAGATGGCGGACGAAAGAAACGGACTGCCTCTAGAATTAGCCGAAGATGGTGTGCATCCAACTAAAAAAGGGTACTTAATCATGGAGGGATTGGTCGAAAAGGCAATCAAATCTCTAGAGTGAGGAAATAAGTTTAAATAGCAAGTGCAAATTTAAAGTTCAAAAACTAGTATCTGTTCCTTACGATATTACTTAATTTCTTATTCATGAAATCGGTAATTTGCGTGTATTTAACTAGTAGGCACTTTGTTTAAAACACTTTCATGCGACACCACCTGGTAAGTATATTGATTCCATTTAAAAATACCGCCCATTTTTTACCTGAGTGTTTGGATTCCATCATAAAGCAGACATATCAAAATTGGGAAGTACTTGCAATAAACGACCATTCGGAAGATGAGAGTTTGAAACTGGTCCAATCGTATGCCGAAAAGGATGAACGGATTAAAGTTTTTGCAAACGATGGTAGAGGCATCATCCCTGCGCTTCGCACATCATATTCCAAAAGTTCTGGAACTTTTATTACCCGAATGGATTCAGATGATATTATGAAGTCCAATCGGATTGAAACCATGGTTAATTCCTTGATAAAAACAGGTGAAGGACATATCGCTGTTGGACAGGTTCATTATTTTTCGGATAGAGGTATCAGCAATGGTTATGAACGCTATGAAATTTGGTTGAACGAATTAACTTCAACAGGAGCCAACTACAAAGAGATCTATAAAGAATGTGTTATCCCTTCACCTTGTTGGATGGCCTTTAGAAACGATTTGAATGCATGTAGCGCATTTGAACCTGACCGATATCCGGAAGATTATGACCTCACCTTTCGGTTTTATGAGAACAATTTGAAAGTCATTCCCTGTGACGAAGTTTTACACCTATGGAGAGATTACGATAGTAGGACCTCCAGAACAAGTGAACATTATGCGCAAAACTATTTCTTGGACATAAAACTACATTACTTTCTAAAACTTGATTACAATTCTAAGCGCCCATTAGTGATTTGGGGCGCAGGATTTAAAGGAAAAAGTATCGCTAAAAAACTTTTGGAAAAGGAAGTAGAATTTGTTTGGCTATGCGATAATCCAAAGAAAATCAATAAAAAAATCTATGATCAGGAATTATCCCATTTTTCAACCTTGGAAAAACTATCCAACCCCCAAAGTATTATCACTGTTGCCAATGAAGAAGCACAAAAAGAAATCAAGAACTATCTAAATGGACTGAACCAAACCGCTATGGAGGATTATTTTTTCTTCTGTTGAAATGGTTGACAGTTGACCGATGTCTGATGACGGATGTCAGAAGTCAGATATCTGGTTTCTGGTTTCTGGTTTCTGGTTTCTGGTTTCTGGTTTCTAAAAAATAAACCTTATAACCCAGCCACCATTTCACTATCCGCTCAAGTAGCCCCTCTCTGCAACCCTGAAACCCTGAAACTTTGAATCTTTATCCAAAACCCTTCACCCTTAACCCAACACCTTTTACCAAAAACCTTTCCCCCAAAACCCTTCACCTCGATAGCGCCCCCTCCTCAACTTTGAAACTTTGAAACCCTGAAACTTTGAAACCCAACAACCCCCAACCGTCAACCCAAACCCGGCATCCGTCAATTGGCATGGGTAACCTATTGGTATTACACTTTTCTTGTAGGCTGTAATATAAAATAACAAACCCATGAAAAAAATACGCTTTTCAATCTTAATGATGTTATCCGTTGGGATGTTCATCGTCTCCTGTTCCAGTGATGAAAATGGAACAACACCGCCAACTGACGATGATGGAACTACCCCACCAACGACTATAAAGAAACCGACCATAAGTGGTTTTACGCCCACTTCCGGCCCTGTTGGCATACAAGTGACCATTAATGGGACCAACTTTAGTGCGACCGCGGCATCGAACACCGTAAAGATCGGTTCCACAACGGCCACGGTAAGTGCCGCCACTATCACCAAACTAACCATTTCCGTTCCCCAAGGTGCCTCCACCGGGGCGGTAAGCGTTGCCGTAGGTGGTGAGACCGCTACCGGGAACACCTTTACTGTCACCGAAGCGGAAGCACAGAACACCGCCCCAGTGATCACCAACCAGACCACTACGGCAGAAGTGGACGAAGATGTGGACGGTGATTTTACCATCTTTACCGTGACCGCCACAGATGCCGATGCGGACGACACACTCGTCTTTGAAATCACCGGCGGAAACAGCGAAGGACTGTTCAACATAGATGAAAACGGCCAAGTCACGTTGGCAGATGGCAAAAACCTTGACTATGAGGCCGCCACCCAGCACAGCATTACCGTGACCGTCTCCGATGGCAACGGGGGCACGGACCAAATCAGCATACAGATAGCCGTGTTAAAAGTCGAAGATCTGTTAAATGACCCAGCATCCTTTATCTTTACCTTGGAGACCGTTGACGCCAACGAGGAATTCAGCATAGAAGTATTCGGAGAAGGTGAAGAAATCAATTTTCAAATTGATTGGGGCGATGGACAGCCAGAGGAAGATGTGACCGTCCAAGGAAATTTGGTCCATGAGTACCAAGATCCGGGCACCTATACCGTGGCCCTAAAGGGGCAAGTGGGCAGAATAACGTTCATAGGACAGGCCGCTTTGCGGACCGTGGAGCAATGGGGCACAACGGAATGGAAGAGCATGGAGAATTTGTTTCTCTTGGAATATCTTTTGGATGATGATGTTATTGTGGCCATAAAAGCAACGGATAAACCCAACCTTGCAAAATGTACATCTCTTGAAAATGCTTTTCTCGATGCGGATTTCCAACAGGATATCAATGGTTGGGATGTAAATAACATCACCAATATGCATCGTACCTTCGCTTTTAATCCTGGATTCAATCAGGATATCAGCGATTGGAATGTGAGCAATGTTGAGACTATGTACGGAATGTTCTTTAAGGCCACGGCATTCGACCAAAATCTGGGAGGTTGGCAAATAGGCAACGTTACCGATATGACGAACATGCTCAAGGAATCCGGAATGTCCACCATTAACTTTTCCAATACGCTTATTGGGTGGGCCAATCAAGACGTACAACCGAATGTACCACTTGATGCAGATGGAATATTTCTGTGCATAGGTGCCGCAACAGGAGCTTATACTACCCTTACTGATGCATTTGGCTCCAATTGGAACATTGATTATGCGGGGAACATTCCTTGTAATTAAACTTAATTTTTGACTTAATGGGCCACCGGGGAACTTTACGTTTTTCGGTGGTCTTTGTTTTTGTGTTCGGTAAATGCCTTGTTCCTAAAAACTGGTTTGTTGTTCATTGTTCATTGTTCGTGGTCAGTGGTCAGTGGTCAGAGGTACAAGGTCAGAGGTCGGAGGTAAAAAGTCAGAAGTCAAAATCAAGAACTTGAAACTCTGAAACTCTGAAACCCTAAAACTTTTACCCAAAACCCTTTACCCTTCATCCCTTCACCCAAAACCCCTTCACCCAAGACTCAGAACTTAATGTAAATTCCTATATTTGTTCAATCAAAATTGGGAATGCAATTTAAACATCCAGAAATCCTTTGGGCCTTAGTACTTCTACTCATTCCTATTTTAATTCACCTTTTTCAATTACGGCGATTTGAAAAAACACCATTTACGAATGTAGCTATGCTACAGCAGGTGTTTTCAGAATCAAGGAAAAGTAATACGCTCAAAAAATGGCTGTTACTTCTAACACGACTTTTACTGATTACTGCTATAATTATTGCTTTTGCGCAACCATTCGCATCAAACAAAACGGCACTTCAACCAAAAGAAACAGTAGTTTATTTAGATGATTCTTTTAGCATGCAGGCAAAAAGTAATGGCCTCTCATTATTGGAAAAATCCGTACAAGAATTAATCAAGAATAGTGAGCCTGAAAGTGTTTTTAGCCTTTTCACCAACGAAAAAACCTATACAGATGTTACCATTAGGGATATTCAAAATAATTTACTCTCACTCCCCTATTCACATAGACAATTAGATTTTAATGAAATTGAATTAAAGGCCAACACTTTATTTTCCAAGAATACGAATACTATTAAAAATCTAATTCTGCTTTCAGATTTTCAAGATAGCATGTATACGCCGGATAACGCTTTAGATTCAGTAACGACGAATTATTTAGTACCTATTCGTGCGAATGAAACCAGGAATATCTCGTTGGACTCCTTATATCTAACCGAGAATCAGGCTGCCCCTGCTTCACTTTCCGTATTACTTTCTGGGGGCGCCGATGAAGCGAATGTTCCTATATCGCTTTACAATGGTGAGGTATTGATCGCTAAGACTTCGGCAAAATTCAATACCAGTGAAAAAGCCGAAGTAACCTTTACCATACCCGAAGGTGAAGAATTAAACGGTAGCCTAAAGATTACCGACAATGGATTGTCCTACGATAATCAGTTCTTCTTTAACATCAACAAAAAAGAAAAAATAAAAGTTTTGGTCGTCCACGATTCCAACAGCAATTACCTGAATCGTTTATTTGACCAAGAGGAATTTACACTGAACAAGTATACGCTCAAGGAATTGGATTATAGCACTTTGGACGAACAAAACGTAGTGGTTCTTGATAATCTACCAGCTATTCCGAATAGTTTGCAAAAAGTACTCCGAACTTTCAAAGAAAATGGGGGAACTATCATTGTTGTCCCTTCCGCTGAAAGTGAACTAGTCTCTTACAATCAATTTCTATCAGGCTTTTTTGCCACTCAACTCGCTGAAGGTAGTGACATCGGTAAAAAAATAACCACAATAGCCTTTGAGCATCCGCTCTACAAAAACGTATTCGAAAAAAAGGTCTACAACTTTCAGTATCCTAGTGTTACAAGCTACTTTAAGACACAGACAAGAGCTCCCAAAATTCTTTCTTTAGAAAATGGCGAAGCATTTCTATCGGGTATCGATGGTTTTTATGTATTCGCTGCCGCATTGGAAGATGGCAACTCAAATTTTAAAAACTCCCCTTTGATCGTACCTACTTTTTATAATATGGCCGCATTCGGACTTAAAATATCGGAACCGTACCATAATATAGGTACCCCTACAACGGTGGATATTCCCATAGATTTAGGAGCCGATGACATATTAAATGTTGCAAAAGATGGGTATGAATTTATTCCGTTTCAACAAGGTTTTCCAAATAAAGTAAGGCTCAGTTTTAATGATGACCCTACGGTAGACGGCATCTTTAGCATTACCAAACAGGGACAATCCATACAGAATATAAGTTTTAACTATCCAAGGACTGAGAGTAAGCTAAACTACTTGGATTTGGAAAACATTGCCAATGCACGTTATCAAGATTCCATTGCTTCATTATTTGAGTTTCTAGAGGCCGAGAGCAACATTACGGCGTATTGGAAATGGTTTGTTATTTTAGCGTTGTTGCTGGCACTTATAGAGGTAATTATTCAAAAATTTGTTACATGAACATTCTGCTAAAGTCTGTAAAAATAGTATGTCCGGAAAATGCGGGCTTACATTTAAAAAAGCGGGACATTTTCATAAAAAATGGAACTATTGAAAAGATTGCTACATCCGTAGACGTTCCTTCCAAAACAAAAGTGATCACTAATAAAAACCTTCATGTTTCGTTGGGTTGGTTCGATAGCAGTGTGAGTTTTGGGGAGCCTGGATTTGAGGAACGTGAAACCATATCAAATGGTCTATTTACAGCTGGCAAAAGTGGTTTTACAGATATTCTGTTGAATCCGACCAGCCATCCGGCACCCGATACCAGTTCGGATATTGTTTTTCTAAAAGAAAGGGCAAAAGATACTACTGCCAACCTATATCCTTTAGGATGTTTGACCAAAGGCTCCGCAGGAAAAGATTTGGCCGAACTTTTTGACATGAAAAATGCCGGTGCAGTGGCGTATTACGATTTCAAAAAACAAGTTGCCAATCCCAACCTATTAAAAATAGCATTATTGTATGCGCAAAACTTTGATGGATTGATATGTTCCTATCCACAGGATGGACAAATAAAGGGAAAAGGAATTGTGCATGAGGGAGAGGTTTCTACCTCTTTGGGACTCAAAGGAATTCCTGCTTTGGCCGAAGAATTGCAGATTGCACGAGACCTCTTTATTTTAGAATATACAGGTGGAAAACTGCATATTCCCACTATTTCTACCGCAAATTCAATAAAATTGATTGCAAATGCAAAGAAAAAAGGATTGGATGTTAGTTGCAGTGTTGCCATCCATAATCTAATTTTTACCGATGACAGTTTAAAGGATTTTGATACAAACTATAAAGTTTCTCCACCGCTAAGAAGCAAAGCGGATTGTAAAGCATTGATCAAGGGACTTAAAGATGGTGTTATAGATTTTGTAACATCCGACCATAATCCTATAGCCGTTGAAGAAAAAAAGATTGAGTTTGATAATGCAGTCGATGGAACAATCGGTCTGGAGTCTGCATTTGGCAGTCTAAACCAACTTTTTGATTTGAAACAAACCATTGTGCTGCTGACCAAAGGTAGAGAGCGTTTTGGATTAAAAACACCTGCATTAAAAGAAGGAGAAAAAGCTTGTTTAACACTTTTTGACCCCAATATAGACAGTGTATTTGAAGAAGAAAACATACGTTCTACTTCTAAAAACAGTATGTTTCTGGGTAGTCCACTTACAGGAAAAGTTTATGGAACGATTAACAATAATCAAATCTTGATTTAATATTTTGGGAGAAGCAAAAAAAGGAAGAACCACCGCAATTGTAAGCTATATCACCATAGTGGGATGTCTTATTGCGCTCACCATGAATATGGAACCCAAAAATTCGTTTGCACGTTTTCATATCCGTCAGGCATTCGGAATCCATGTAGTTTATCATGCATTGGCCATTGTGCTTACCTTCACAAAAGTGGTTGAGGCCTCATTAGGACTGTACATTTTTTATCTTATTCTGGTTCTATATGGTTTTATTGGAGCGATGAACTTGAAAAAACGAATGTTGCCACTGCTGGGACCATATTTTCAAAAATGGTTTACCTTTATTCCTTAATTTATAACAATGTCCCCCACCCCGTTGTCCTTAGAATACTTATTGCGCCCTTCTGTTGTAAAAGCTGACAAAGCGCCTTCTGTTTTTATGTTTCATGGCTATGGAAGCAATGAGGAAGATTTATTCTCTTTTGCCTCTGAACTACCTGAAGAATTAGCGATATTTTCTGTTAGAGCACCTTATAACCTAGAACCTTTTGGCCATGCGTGGTATGCCATTAATTTTGATGCCGAACAAGGAAAATGGAGCGATAATGAACAGGCAAAAGGATCTAGGGATAAAATAATTGCGTTTATTGACGAGGCATGTGAAGCCTATAATCTGGATGAAGAAAACATTACGCTTTTAGGTTTTAGTCAAGGTACCATCCTTAGTTATTCTGTGGCCTTATCTGTTCCCGAAAAGATAAAAAATGTAATTGCACTAAGTGGTTACATCAATGAGGAGATTCTTTTGGAAGGTTATAAAACAAAGAATTACGGCCATCTGAACATTTATGCTTCGCACGGGCAAGTAGATCAAGTTATTCCCGTAGAATGGGCACAACGAATCCCAGAATTTTTAAAAGGGCTGAACATCAACCACCTATATGAGGAGTTTCCCATAGGACATGGTGTGTCACCTCAAAATTTTCACTCTTTTAGAGCATGGTTGGCTAAGCATATTTAATGAAGTCAAGATGACTTCAATTACTTCTGGTATAAAGTAGGTGGTCCATCAAAGTAAAGTCAACTCCTAAATCGTCTTTGAGTTCATACTTAATGATTAAATCACCCCAATATTTTCCATCCGAAAAATCGGCCAATAACCATTTGTGATTGATAATCTTTATTTTATTGATTTTGAAATCACTTTCCATTCCTTCATAGGGTATTAAAGGATTGTCCCCTTTTCTCTCGTTGGTTTCCAATAACTTATCTTCAATATAACGGGCAGGGTTTTTAAGCTTGAGATGGTCGTAATACGCGAGGGCATCATCATTATTTTCTAAGGAAAAGTATTGAACATCCAATATTTTGAGTTGCGCTTGTTGTAAGGAATCCTTTAAATCCGAAACCTCTGTTTTCAAACTTTCCGCATCTGAATAAAATGCCTTTTGCATGTTGTTCGTGCTCACAAACTGGTACAATGCAATCAATGCAGCAAAAATAAATAGGTATAGAAAAATTTTACTCTTCATACTTTAAATCTTCAATTGTAAGTTATCATAGGCTAAAAATACATTTTTGGGCAGTTTTTTTTCTACTTCTTCATGAAACCCCAATAAATGGCTAATATGGGTAAAATACGTTCTTTCAGCTCCGACCAATTTTGCAAAAGCCAATGCTTCTTCCAAATTAAAGTGGGAATGATGTGGTTCTTCCCTAAGCGCATTCACAACGAGTACCTTTGCGTTCTTAATTTTTTCAATTTCATGCTTGTCCACATGTTTTACATCCGTTAGGTAAACAAAATCCTTAAATCGATAGCCAAAAACCTGCAAACGATTATGGTAGGCTTCAACAGGAACCACTTTTAAGCTCCCCAGTGCTATTGATTTGTTATTTACGACTTCATTGACCCGAACCGCAGGAGCTCCGGGGTATCGGTTTTCATCGGCAAAAATATAATCGAACCGCCTGGTCAAGGAAGTTATAACTCTGCTATGGGCATAAATTGGAATATCCCCTTGTCTAAAAAAGAAGGGGCGGATATCATCAATACCAGCTGTATGGTCCGCATGCTCATGAGTGAAAAGAATACCATCCAACTTTTCAATGGGATTTGTCAGCATTTGTTGCCTAAAATCAGGACCACAATCCACTATATAATTAAAACCGTTATACGAAACAAGGACAGAGACTCGCAACCGTTTATCCCTTGGGTCGTTACTGAGACATACTGGATGATTACTACCAATTATAGGAATTCCTTGGGAGGTTCCCGTTCCTAAAAAAGTAATGGTCATCATATCATCCATTAAAATCAAAATTATAACTTATTTATTTAATAGATTGGATGAAGAGTGTAACTTTGTTTCTATAAAATAGTGTTTATGTCCACAGCTACTGGTAAACAATATGCCTTTGAAAATATTCCTTCCATAAAGGCAAAAACCTTGAGGATCAATTTAAATTCCAATATCTACGGAACCTTTGCAGAAATTGGTGCCGGTCAAGAAACGGCCAGACAATTCTTTAGGGCCGGTGGAGCTTCTGGAACCATTGCAAAGGCAATGAGTGCCTATGACAAATCTTTTAGCGATGCGGTTTACGGTATTGAAGAAGACGGAAGGTATGTTACACAGTCTAGGTTAAAAAAAATGTTGGCCCACGAAATGCATCTTGTGGAAGAGCGTATTAGCCGAGAAAACAATCCAGATTATTTGTTCTTTTCTTTCGCCAATACGGTAGCTACCATCGATTTTTCCAAACGCTATAAAGGGCACGGATGGATTGGTATTCGGTTTCAACTGGACCCTAAGCAAAAGGAGTATGACGAAATCGTCTTGCACATTCGTTTTAAACAAAACGAGGCAAGATTACAGCAGGCGAGAGCTGGGTGGATGACGCGCGCAAGGGTATGGAGAACGCCTTGAAGGCCAACCCGCTGGATGTGCGCCAGCAATACGAGAAACAGCTCCGCGACCTGCAAGAGGCTTATGG
>JBCCEC010000020.1:0-52952 GCA_039030475.1 Bacteroidota bacterium | reverse complement strand
GCCCAAATCTAAAAATATATCCCATGAAAAATCAGAACAACGAAAATACGGCCTACCTAAATTTTATTAAAGATTTGAATAATATGTTAACCGACTTTAACATTAGCCAATTGAACCGTACTTAAATGTTTTAAAGTGTATATCTAAAAAAGGGGACGTTAAACGTCCCCTTTTTTTATTTAATAAATTAAAATGTATTTATCCCAAGTAAGATTTCAGGATTTTACTTTTAGATGCATGTCTTAGCTTTCTAATCGCTTTTTCCCGAATCTGTCTTACGCGCTCCCGTGTCAGGTCAAAAGTGCTTCCTATCTCTTCTAAGGTCATGGACTGTTGGTCCCCGATTCCGTAATACAAGCGCACAACATCAGCTTCTCTAGGTGATAAGGTTTCCAAAGCACGATTAATTTCCGTATTTAGGGATTGATGCATCAATTCCTTATCAGGTTTGGGCGATTCGCCAGAGTTGATGACGTCGTACAAACTGGATGTTTCTCCCTCTTTAAGGGGAGCATCCATAGAGACATGTCTTCCGGTATTCTTAAGCGATTGTTTCACCTCTGAAACCGTCATGTCCAATTCTTTTGCAATTTCTTCTGGAGAAGGAGGACGTTCATGTGCCTGTTCCAAATAAGAAAATGTCTTTTTGATTTTGTTGATCGAACCTATCTTGTTAAGTGGAAGTCGCACAACCCTGGATTGTTCCGCTAAGGCCTGTAGGATGGATTGCCTGATCCACCATACAGCGTAGGAGATGAACTTGAATCCACGGGTCTCATCAAAACGTTTGGCGGCCTTTACCAGGCCAACATTACCTTCGTTGATTAAATCTGGAAGTGTTAAGCCCTGATTTTGGTATTGTTTGGCAACAGAAACGACAAACCTTAGGTTGGCATTGGTAAGCTTTTCCAAAGCTACCTGGTCTCCATCTCTTATGCGTTGGGCCAATTCTACTTCTTCTTGGGCAGTGATCAAATCTATTTTGCTAATATCTTGAAGGTATTTATCTAGGGATTTTGATTCTCTATTGGTTACCTGCTTGATAATTTTAAGCTGCCTCATATGTGTAAATGGTTTCTAAATGATTATAGCTTACATTATACATCATAAAAGGTTATTTTCCAAACAGCAAGTGTTATTGTTATCAAAATGTTATGAGTAGGGTAAAAAATGGCCCAAAAACCCCTGTTCAAATGGTTGTTGATAGTATCTTGAAAGAATTGCTGTAATAAAGCTCATAGAACGTACAAAAAACTCCTAATTTTGTAAGGTTTGATAATTTGGAACATTTAATATCCCGTTTTCCTTTGGAGATAGAAAGAACAGTTAGCAAAAAAACATTATACGATTACCAGAAAGAAGATTTAAAGAAAATCTTCAAACACATTGATGAGCTACCAGCGGGTACAAATATTTTGTACCAGTTGCCTACTGGTGGCGGAAAGACGGTGGTGTTCTCGGAAATAACCCGTAAATACATTCAGGATACGGGAAAGAAGGTAATGGTACTTACCCATAGGATCGAATTGAGCAGGCAGACGTCCAAAATGCTTCACGGCTTTGGAGTCGCCAATAAAATCATTAACAGTGAGGTAAAGGAGCTCCAAGACCAAGATGAATACATGTGTTTTGTGGCCATGGTAGAAACCTTGAACAATAGGCTTCAAGAAGAGAAGGTCACCATAAACAATGTTGGACTGGTCATTATCGATGAGGCACACTACAATTCCTTTAGAAAACTGTTCAAATATTTTGAGGGAGCTACAATACTTGGAGTAACGGCAACTCCCTTAAGTTCCAACATAAAGCTCCCCATGAAGGATCATTATAAACATTTGATCATTGGGGAATCCATTAAGTCTTTGATAGAAAAACAGTTTCTTGCCAAAGCAAATCTCTATAGCTATGATGTAAGCCTAAAAACGTTAAAGCTGGGCATTCATGGTGATTATACCGTAAAATCGTCCGATGAGCTTTATGGCAACCACAGTATGTTGGGGAAATTGGTATCAGCTTATGAGGAAATAGCCAAGGGAACCAAGACGCTTATCTTTAATAACGGTATCAATACTTCACTATACGTTTATGAAACTTTCAGAAAGGCAGGCTACAACATTAGACATCTAGATAACAAGAACACGGCATCCGAACGAAGTGAAATATTGGAATGGTTCGCAAATACACCCGATGCCATACTTACTTCTGTTAGTATTCTGACCACAGGTTTTGATGAACCCAGTGTACAAACCATCATTCTTAACCGCGCCACTAGATCACTAACGCTATATTTTCAAATGATCGGGAGGGGATCGCGTATTTTACCCAATAAAGACGAGTTTTCGGTTATTGATATGGGGAACAATCTTGCAAGGTTTGGCCCATGGGACGACCCGTTGGACTGGCAAGAAATATTCCATTTTCCCGATTTTTATTTAGAGAATATCAAAAATGATGAGGAAATAGAGCGGGATTTTGTGTATGAAATGCCCGCAGAACTCAAAGCCAAGTTTAGTAAATCTGAAAACATTTCATTCAATATAAAAGAAGAATACAAGAAAATTTTTGCCCAAGGTAAAAAGTCCAAATTGGTGCTGGAGATGAGTATTGAGCAACATGCACAAATTTGTGTGGAAAACAGCGAAGATGTGTTTGATGCCCGTATCTTGGCCAAGGAGCTTAAAGAGGAAATTGCCTATCGGGTCCGCCAATATTCGTACTGCATCATGAACAACACCAAAAACTATAAAGAGTGGTTGGAAGAAGATTATGAACGTAAATTACGTTCCAGTATTTCCAAGAAGTTCGCGGCAATGCTATAATTGACAGCTATTCTTTTCAAGGCAGGTCATAAATAATGGACAAGACTGTATTAATAATTGGTTACGTTTGGCCAGAGCCCAATACTACAGCTGCTGGTCATCGTATGTTGCAATTGATCAATTTCTTCAAAACCAATGATTACAACGTTATTTTTGGGACAACAGCAACCAAGACAGCGCATAGTTTTGATTTGGATGCTTTGGAAGTAGAAACGGTTTCCTTAAAACTCAATCATTCCAGTTTTGATACGTTTGTACGAGACTTGAATCCTTCCATGGTTATTTTTGATCGATTTATGGTGGAAGAACAATTTGGATGGCGTGTAGCGGAATTTGCCCCAGATGCCATTAGAATACTCAATACGGAAGATCTGCATTCACTTAGAACAGCTAGAGCGGAATGTGTTAAGAAAGGGGAGGGGTTCACCTTAAAAAAGTGGCGAAATCATCCAAAAACAATCCGTGAAGTCGCTAGTATTTACCGTTCCGATTGTACGTTGCTAATTTCTTCCTACGAATTTGAAATTTTGCGGAACGAATTGCAGATTCCAAAAAACCTATTGTTCCATCTTCCATTTCTGTTGGAAAAAAGTACCTTGGAACATATTAGAAGCTGTCCCACTTTTGAAGAGCGAAGTGATTTTGTTTGTATAGGCAATGGGAAACATGCTCCCAACGTTGATTCAATTAGTGTATTAAAAAATACGATTTGGCCTCTGGTCAAAAAGATTTTACCAGACACAAAACTATATATCTATGGGGCTTACCAGCCGCAGCAGGTTTTAGAAATGCATAACCCAAAAGAGGGTTTTTATGTTATGGGTTGGGTCAAGGATTTAAAATCGGTTATGCGAACATCCCGTGTACTACTGGCACCATTACAGTTTGGTGCAGGAATTAAGGGAAAGCTGATAGATGCAATGAAAAATGGTATCCCAAACATTACTACAGAAATTGGGGCGGAAGGTATGCATAAAGGTATGCCATGGAACGGAGCAATCACTAATGACTGGGAAGCATTTGCACAAGCTGCAATTACACTTTATAACAATACTGATGAATGGCACGAAGCACAACAAAATGGTGTATCAATAATTAACCAATTATATGATAAGGATGTTTGGGAGGAAAAGCTAATGGCACATTTTGAAGTGTTGCAAAATAGATTGGACGCGCATAGAGACAGTAATTTTATTGGAGGTTTGATTCAACATCAAACTTTGGCAAGCACCAAGTATATGGGCAAATGGATTGAAGCAAAAAACAACAAATAAGCTTTGTAGGACGATTAGCCTTCACTCATAGCCATAATTGACAAACTATGCTCGTAATATTCAGCTTCGGTGATTTCATTTTTAAGCTGCTTCGTTGGGATTTCGGTTGTCAATCCTAATTCTTCAATAAGCAGAGTGCTGTCAGGTTCTAAAATTTGCATAACATATTCGCCATTTTTATGAAATCTTGCTCTGATGGTAGATTCATTGTAACTATAAAATCTGTCAAGCCTGTATTTTGATTTACAATTGCTTTCATCAACTTTTGCAAGAAATCGTTTACGAGCAATATAAAAGTCGCACAATTCGTAATATTCCCGCTCTGTTAAATCATCTATATATCTATCATCAACACTCAATACATTAACCTTTCTGCTTAGGGTAGCAGTCTGTGTTTTCACATAATCTGCGTAGTTGGTAGAACCATCTTGTAACCGTATAACACGTACCGGTGTACCATCCCAATCTCTTTTGTATTCATAGCTTTCAAAGGATTGTTTGCTCTTTAGCAATATTTGCTCTCCATCTGGAGAATCATAGGATTCTACTTGATTAAAATCTATCCCGTATTTGCTAACAAATTTTGTTTTCATTTAAATCGATTATGTCATTAAAGATAAAAGATTCTATTTGAATTGGGAGCGAAGCAAATTAACGAATCGATGGTGGTTTGAAGTCAAGGGATAGGTGATTCTCACACATACATATTTCTTTATAAATACCCTGAAAACAAAGAGCCATTGCATAGTATTACATTTTATATGCCATTTGAACCTATCCAAAGATATCTTTTGACTGTAGGTTTACAGCTATGAAATCTGTAAAAAGTGAATTTTAAGGGTTACTTTTTTCGTGGTTAAGTAACCAACGCTTTCTTTCAATTCCTCCACCGTAACCTCTTAGTTGTCCATTAGTTCCAATTACACGATGGCAGGGAATCATAATAGCAATTCTGTTCAACCCGTTCGTAAAAGCCACAGCCCGTACCGCTTTTGGTTTGCCAATTCGTTCCGCTTGTTGTTTATACGAGACCGTTTCTCCAAACGGTATTTTCTTTAAATTGTCCCAAACTGAATTTTGAAAAGCGGTCCCTGGTGTATGTACCTGCACATCAAATACTTTTCGTGTACCTAAAAAATACTCCGACAATTCTTTTTTAGCTTGTTTTATATGCGCATTCGTTCCTGTTATAATTTTGGCTTTCAATAATCTTTGCAAATCCTTGAATTCTGTTTCCAACATTCTTCTGTCCACAAATTCCAAAAGACAAACTCCATTTTCGGTAGCGCAGATGAACATTGGACCAATAGGAGTGGTCAATCGACTGATAAGTATGAGGTTTTCTTCCAAACTTTTTTGTGGTGATTGCCCTAGAAGCTTTTTATAGGTATATCCAAAACCGCTTAAAGATTCATATCCGCTATCAAAAGCTGTTGCGGTTGCTCGTTTACCGTTTTTAAGTTCTAGAAAGGCGTTATTTATGCGATACATCCTTTGAAAAGCATGAAATGTCATACCATAATTCTTTTTGAACCATCTACGTACTATCTCAGGACTGATATCCTTTTGACGGAGCGCATCATCCGTTATTTTCTCTTTTAGATTACTTTTTACCAACTCCATAGCGATCTCCACTTGTTCGGGCGCTTTATTGGCGTTCTCTGTTGGTCTACAAATTTTACAAGGCCTATATCCATTATCCAGTGCCGCTTTGAACGTAGTGTAAAATTCAACATTCTCTAACTTGGGTTTTCTCGCCCTACAGGTTGCAATACAGAAAACATCAGTTGTTTTTACACCAACATAAAAAATACCTACAAAACTCGATTTGCGTTCCAGTAGTGCTTGATAATATTTTTCTATTTTGGATTTTTCGGTAACCAGCATTTTTAATTCAATAAAAGTGAAATGTTAAAGATTGTTCTTGTGTTCAAGCTTATAGTATTTTGACCGTAAGCGGCACCAACGCATAAAGGGATTCCGATTGAACCCCAATCAAAACTATAATTTAAGAAAAAACACAGTCCTGTTGTATATGTAAAGGTATTCGAATCCAAAGCTTGTTTTGGTACGTAGGTTACTTCTCCGAACCAATTTGTGAGCAATTTCCAATTTCCGTTCAATTCTTTTGTTTTCAGTGTTGTTCCAAAGAATGTGTAGAGCCCATAAATATCGTTGTTACTTATAAAAGTGGCAAGCTCTATAAATTTGGACTTGTGCGAAAGTCCCGTACCTATGGAAATAACTGGACTATAACTTATTTCGTTTTGATTGAAATTGTAATTGACAACTTGTGGTGTTCTTAAGAACACATTTGATTTAAACTCCTGACCTATTCCAATAAGGGGTGCCGGAGTAAGCAGAATAATAGCTAGCATTTTTTTGTACGATTTCATGCAACAAAAGAACATTGATGAAATCTGTTCGGCAACCGAAAATTGGACGACTATTTTTTTAGGCGCACAGTTTGTACTTTAAGGTTAAGCTAGGTTTCGATTTTAATTTGTTAAGGTTTCTATTGTTGTTTCCAACCTTCCAAATGCAGAACCCCAACCGTTATAGAATCCCATTTCTTCTTGTTGCTTACAATATTCAGCAGTTGCATGAATTACACTGAACGTAAACTTCGTTTTTTCTCCATCTGCTTCAAAATGTGCATGTAACTCAACATTTTCTGTCATAGGTCTAAAGTTTGCAGAAGTCACAATTCTTTTTAGTGCTACAATCTCTTTGTAAGTTCCCTCGGAAATAAATTCATTTCCGTCTGGCATTGGCATTGTATATTTCCATGTACCACCAACCTCAAAATTGTGTTCAATTACTTTAACTTCCATTCCGTTTGGTGCCCACCATTTAAGGATGTGTTCTGATTTGGTCCAGGCATCCCATACCACTTGTATTGGAGCATTAAATGATTTTTCTATTGTTAATGTTCTGTCTTTAAGCTTATTCATTTTCCTTGTTTTTTATTTGGTTAATATAATTTTCAAAAGAATCTATTCTGTCCTCCCAAAGTTTATGGTATTGTTTTATCCATAGGAATGCGGGAACAAGTTTTTGTGGCTGAATTAAACATAAGCGTTCTCTTCCATTTTGATTAAACTTGATTATTCCGCATTCACTTAATATTTTTAAATGTTTTGAAATAGCGGGTCTACTGATCTCAAATTTTTCCGCGACTTCATTTATGCTCAAAGTTTCAGTGGCAAGTAATTCAATAATATCTCTTCGTACCGGATCTGCAATTGCCTGAAAAACATCTCGTCTCATATTTCATGTAACCGTTCGGTTACAAATATATATGTAATCATTCGGTTACGCAAAATAATAAGTATAGAACTATCTTAGAATTTCTATTTTAGAAATCTATGAGGGTAGATTATGAATGAATGAATAGTAAGTGTAGTAATCATTACTGACAGATCCTTACCTTAGGAAATACAAGTTTTTTCATTGGTATAGCAAAACTTTTGGTTGATAAGTAACAGTGCACTAAACAATACTAAGTTTTTGATGATGTATTGTCCAAATAACGTTGGTATCAAAACTCCTGAGAATACTTCTGACGGAAAAAGAAATATGGGAGAAAATGTCAAGATTATATGGCCTAAAGCAATTGGCAAGATCATTTTTTGAAATTTATTTCCAATTAAAAAAAGTCCAAATAGTGTCTCAAAAAGCGCTAGTATCAAATAGTTGACTTCACTAGGTACAATACCTAAAGTTAACTTGGCCATTGTCTTTTGGGCAATGATTTCAGCAGGGCTTGTATTCGGAAAAAATTTGAGCATTCCAAACCATAGATAGACAATACCCAAAGAAACCCTAACAAGCGCTATGGCGTTCTTGGCCAATATAGTTTTACCCTTGTTAATTAGTTCCATTCCTCTTTTGCCTTTAGAAAATCATTTTGAAAATTTTCTGTATTCCACATTAATTGTAACATTCTATGGGCCAGTTGTCTTGCCACCTCTTCATCACTTGGATAATGAACGCCCATAATTTCCCTTGAAAGTCCAATTTCATAGGCCAGTTTTACAAAATTATCACGTTCATTGGGAATCAGCTCGCCAAAAGTGTACGCCTGTATATATGCCCAAAGTGTATGACCGCTAGCAAAAGATGGTGAACTGATGGTTTTTAAAGGCTTTAGTTTAGCTTCCAATTGGTACGGCCTTGCCCTTAAAAAATGATACTTTACCGCAAATTCCATTAAACGCATATCATTCATGATACCTTGCAGAAGCTTGACCGTTTTAGGATAACTCTCGTATGAATAGGTTTCTCCCAACACCTCATTACCCTCAAAAAAGAGGTTTTCAAGATTCTTCTTATAACTTGGGTGTGTTGCTACATAGTTGGCATCTGGCCAATATCCTATTGCTGCAAGTTCCAAGACTCTTTTAACTTGTTCATCGGTTCTGTTTTTTTGAAGTTCCAGAAGAAAGTCCAGTTCTGCTCTTGTTTGTTTGGAACTGTTTGCAGGATGTTCTGCGGACTTAATTAAAAAACCAACTTGTTGGTCAGTAAGATAAATGGGCTTTGTTAAGGCAAAAAGTATCGTATTGTTCCTATAAAGTTCTGGTGGATAAGCAATCGTATCCATCCATGCGAAAGACGGTTGTTGATTACTGGAAAGTGTCCGTAGTTCTGCATAATGGTTTACAGTAGGTTCGATTTGGTGAATAGAAGAAATAATCGAGTTTTGGGCAAGTAGTGTGTGAAGCCCAAAGGATAAAAAAAAGATTCCATGGATTACTCTTTTCATTTTTGTCATGATTATAATTTTTAAGATTTATAACCAAGACTGAAAACGATTCAAAAAGACGCAAAAAATATTAGTTTTTTTTTGAGGCGATTGCCTGAAGGGATTTACAAGAGTCTTTTAGATTTACATCATTCAATCCCTTTTCACCTTCTGTAGTCACATGGAAACAGGTCAACACTTCATTTTTCAAAAGTTCGCGCGCCCTTTGTATTCTGCTTTTGGTAGCAGTGAGCGATAAGCCAAGTTTAAGGGCGATATCATTTTGTTTCATTTTCTCCACGTCCGACATGCGAAGTGGTACTCCATATTTTTCAGGTAGAAAATCTATTAAAGAGGATACAAAAGGTTCGATTTTGAGATAGACATTATCTTCTTTTTTTTCTTGGATTTCCTTTTCTAAGGGAACATACGCTGTATGTTTTTTCAAATAGTCGACCGTGGTATTATGTGCAATTTGAAAGAGCCAAGACCTAACATTTTTTATTTGAATATTCGAACAGCAAGAATCGATAACCTTTATGAGAACGTGTTGGTTGATTTCGTCCGCCAGTTGCGAATCCTTGGTCTTTTTCAAAATGTAGCCTTTCAGGCCATCTTTGAACTGTAACCAAATCGCAGATGCTTCGGTATATTTTTTAATCTTCATTTGGTCTGGACAATTAATAAGTTCAAAGATAAAAGATCTGCCATAAGAGAATCAATCCTAGAAATAAGAGCCCAGCTTCAACTAAGGAAGGATTTTTCAGAGTAGGCGAGTGGAAGTACGTAGCTTTTTATTGCCGTGCTTTCTTTTTATTGTTCAACTTTTATAGATTTAGTAAAATCGCTATCGATGTCAATATACCTATTGTTTGTGCTTGACTTTTTTACTTTAAAATAGTAGCCAACTCCTCGTAATAGCGGTTTGCTATAAAGTTAGCGCCTGAGGTATTATAGTGAACATCATCGGCTAAGAAAGAATCATTGAAACCAGTCATCATATCAACGGTAAGTACATTTGATGTTGATGTGGTCTGTTGACTCGCAATATTAGAAATGTCTTGCAAGGCTTGATTGTAATAATCTAAAAACTCTTGGGTCTGCTCACTGGTAAGTGGAGGTGCAGGAAGCTCTAAATAAATAGCCATATTTGGGTTAGCTTGCTGTAAAATATCAATGATGGCATTTATATTTGATAGGGTTTGTTGGTAATTGTCTATACCATCATTACCGCCAGGTGAGCTAAAAAGAACAATATCTGGTGTACTTCCTAAATCGTTTAACCATACACTTATTTCTTCTAGTATTCCATTGGATGTTATTCCTCCACGACCTTCATGATTTCTATCAAAACTAAATCCATTGTAGTCTGGATAAGCGGCATTATCCGTTTCTGTTCCCACAAAGTCAAATTCAACACCGCTATCTACAAGTAACTTCCAAAGATCATAGCGGTAGCTTTCATATTCTGGTCTGGCACCTGCAACTCTAGAAGCGCCCAACGGCATAATTTTATTTAGGGATGTACTAGGTGATATTGCTGTGGGATTAGAATCGTCATTCTTACTACATGCTATCGTGAAACCAAATATTGTAACTAACAAAAAGAATCGAAAAGACATTTTTAATACATTCATATTGTTTATGTAATTTATGTTATACCATATCAACAATACGGATTTATGTATGTATTAGTATTGTGTTTACTATTCAGAATGTCCGGGATTCATCTATTTGAAAGAAATGAGGACAAAGTCTATTGTTTTTTGAATGCTCCAGGAGAAATACCGACTTCCTTTTTAAAAGTATTGTAGAAAGCGCTTCTAGATTTAAAGCCAACTTCTTTGCCAATTGCCTCTATAGAAAAGATATTGAAACGTTCATCCGCAAGCATTTCCTTGGCGAGATTAATTCGATATTTATTCACATAACCGCTAAAACTCATTTGTCCTTCTGCTTTTAGGATTCGAGTTATAGAGCTAGGGCTTAAGCCTAATTTGGCTGCTAAGATTTCTCTATCCAGGTTTGTATCTTTATACAGTTGCTCGTCTTTCATTAACAATTGTATATGTTCAAAATGATCAAGTGTAATACTGCTTTTTTCCTTGGATGTGTTTGTATGCTTGGAATTGTAGATACGTTCTATTATTTTTCGCTCTTTTTCTACCTGTAATTGTTGTACTCCAAAATAAGTTAGCAAGATAAAAAACAGCGAAAAACCTATTGTGATATAATTACCGTAATACGTATCAAATAAAAGCTCTACTATCTCTAAAATAAAGAATGAACTAAGTAGTGCTATTAAACCAAATGCGATAACATAAATCCAGCTTTTAAAGCTATTAGCGCTATCGCTTTTTTGAACTTTAAGGGTAAAAAGTAAGATCACAATAAAATTGAATGCTATGATGAAATATATTTCAAAAGGTTCGATGTACTCTAACAGCCCGTTAAATAGATTAAAGCTGTTATGGTCACTAAACCAAACGAATGTATAGAGGGTGCTAAATACTGTAAACGGAACAAATAATGCAATATAGGTTGATTTCTTTATGGGTTTATGTAGACAAGATGATACGTAGATGTAGAGTAGCGGCGAAAAAAGATATTCTATCCTTAAGAAATTAAATACTTCATCAAACCATGTTTCCGCCATTATCCCGTTAACCTTTAAAATAATGATGGTTAACATTAGTATTGAAATAGCAAGATAGGTGTTAGGGCGGCTTTTATATCTTTTGGCCGTAAGCAACAACATTGCTAAAAAAAGGACAAGCGAGACTCCTATTAAGATAAAAAAATGTTCTTCTATGCGCATTAGAAGTAAGTCATACATTAAAATTAACCCCAGCAAAATCAGTATATCGGTAAGCTTATGCTGGGCATAGTTGTAAGGTAATCGAATCCGTCTTAATTTCGGTTAGGTATTGTTGGTAACTGATTTCTTATAACCTAAATTCCGTTATTTTTTCATTAGTATCAAAAATAGCAGGGTAGTGTTTTTTAATGTTCTGGATCATAAAATCAAGTGGGACATCATCAAAATACCCGTAATCGTCTGTATATTCCATAAACCGGGTTCCCTCGCTATTATATTGTTGCAAAAACGAATGGTTTTCTCCATCAAATTCCAATGGTTCCACATTCAATTTCTTACACAGTGATTTGTTAAATACTGGCGACATTTTCAACCATTTCATATTAAGATAGACGTTGACCATTCCGTGGGGCGTCAATTCATTTGAACCAAATTTTTCGGTTAGTCGTTCAACGGCAATATGATTCTTGACTTTCCCCAAATGTAATCTCGCAGGTATCCCCAAACCACGAAGGCAAGCAATTAACAGTATTGATTTTTCCACACAATTTCCCGACTGTTTTTTGGCAATGTGGCTTGACTTATATTTATCTTTTGAAAGACTTATACTGTATGGGTCGTATTTCCAATTATCGCGCACTTTAGTGTAAACCCCGATTGCTTTTTCCTTATCGAACAAAGTATCAGCTTTAAATTCAGAAATTAGATTCTGAACCGATCCATTTTCAAAGTCAAAATAATATGTAGCTTCTAAATACGTCATTCTTGATGGAGTATGTTTTCAGTTTATACACATTAGTTTCTAATTGGACTTAAATTTACAAAGTACACCTCGATTTAGACTCGAAAGCAAAATTGTTGACATTCGCTATGTATTTGATTGTTGTTTTTATTCAGTTGGAATAGGAAGATTGTGCATTTTTAAAAATGATAATTTATCCCAATACCCACGTTGAAATTCAATTTTTCCATCAGTTACTTTAAAAAATCCGCAACCTCTTAATCCTAAAGGGTCTTTCCATTCTAAAATTGCCCATTCTCCATCTTCAAATATATTTTCAGGAATACAAGTCATATCTGCCGTATTAAACTCGGTCGCAAACATTTCGCCAATGGCCTTTTTTCCTTTAACTGGTTCATTTGCTACTTGATGATTTATTGCGTCCACATGATACAATTCAGTTATTTTTTCGGCATTTCTCTCGTTGAATAATCCGACCCATTTTTCTATAAGTGCTTTAGGTTTCATTTTTTATTCCATTTTGTTTATACAATGCGCAACGGTTGGTCTATGAACAGTGGTGGATATATAATGACACCTTATTAGCTGTACTTCGCATCAATTTTTAACTCCATTTCTAACTGGTCAATATAATTTTCAAGTCCTATTGCATTAAAAAACTTGTTGATGCTTTCAGACTTCTTATCCACATTTATGACAGAAAAAGTGTTTCCATGTTTTTTTGCCAATTCCGAAATTAAAGCTGAAGCTATTGCTTTTTTTCTAAAATCTTTATTAATCGCAATTTGTTTTATTCGTTTGTTAACCGGATTGAAAATAACGTAACCAACCAATTCGTTTTTAATGTAAGCACCCAACGAACTATTTTGCGATTGTAATTTGCTCAATACGTTGTTTGAGTTTTGCCAAGTAGGATGTATATCCCAAAATGTTTCCATTAACCCCCATGAATAGCTCTCTAGATTTTTTATCGCTACCTGCTTGTTTGTTTTTAAGATTTTAAAATCTCCTTTATAACAAGCTAATGCTCTTGTCGTTTTAAAACCAGACTTTCTATACGATTTTATTGCCTGAATATTCTTATCGATTACTTCAAGGACTATTTTGTTTACTCGTTTTTCCGCTAAATTTGGTAGAATGAAACGATACATTCGTTTGGTTAGTCCTAAACCTCTTTTGTTGGGAATAACACCTGTACCTCCATTATACACTATTCTAAGGTTGTCAATCCTATCAAATCCGTGGAGCATGAAAGCAATTGGTTTTTCATTTTCAAAAACTCCAACGGACAGTTCAAGGTCAATTTTATCTGCAAGCATCTTTGAAGTCAGTTGTTCTTCCGTTAATTTAAAAGGAATGAAATAGTCAGAAAAAGAGCGGTTAAAAACCTTTAATAGTTCCTTTTTATCCACTCCCCCTAAAGTTTTTAGTTCCATTTCTTATTTTCTCAATTACGCAAAGTCTATAGACAAACAAATAGCTGTTTTTCCGAACTATCAATACATTCTTCTTCTTCAAAATCCCCGAACTTATGAATATTCCGTTCCAGGTAAAGGAATAGACTAGAACAAGCAATTACTTGTGGTTGTTATCGTTAAGTACTATATTTTTTTCATACTTGTTATGAATTAGAATAATGGCCAATCCAAAAAGAACAGCAGTTACTATTAAAATTGTGCTGATCAATCCTGTTACCCCGAAAGACATGCGGATTAAAATTGTTGAAACGACAAATCCTGAGTTTCTTATTATTTTGTGAAATTTATCGGTGTAAAAGAAGGAAATCAAAAGAAGAACGACATCCACTAAAATCAAAACAGTAAAAAACTGATCAAAGAACAAGTTATTGATTGTTTCAAAACCAGGTAAATCATTTGAGGTAAAAGAAATATCTGATATCCAATTAAAAAGTGTAACCAAAGCCATTATAAAAAATATTGGAACTAAGACCAAGGCAATTATTTTCTTTCTATAAATGAAACTTTCAATCTTTGGTTTATTTTGTTGCTTGGCTTTGAGCATTCCCTGTTTTTGAAATTGAAAAATCAGATAAAAAAGTATGATCGATGCTAAAATATCATACGTAAACTGTAAATCTCCCTTTATATCAAACCAATTGGATGATAATTCAATTGCAGATAAATCCTTAAATAACTTTCGAATAATAATCAATGTTATTATTTCATATTGTTTTGTTATGTAGGTGGTGAATGATTTAGGCAGGTAGTATATTAACAAGTAAACTTCATAGATAAGTATAAAGGAGAACGGTGTGTAAATTGCAGATATCGGATTTAAAAACAGCTCTGATTCTGAAAGAAAATCAATGAGTTTGAATTTTGATAGGTAGATTAGAATTAAATGGATGAAAAATCCTATCAGCGCAACATAAAGTGTTATTTTTTCAATTCGTTTTTTGGCGAATTCAGATAGAAAAATTGGATAAAATCTATTCAATACATTCATACTTCATTTATTCAGGCTCTTATTTTTGCTTACAGGTTTAGCCAACAAAAGTTCCAGGGCGAACTAGTTCCTGGCTTTACGACATGGAGACAGCGAAATCTTATTTACTTTATCCATAAAATTTCGGAATACTTATAAAAATACAAAAACTGTTCGTTTAAGTCCAAAGCCCTCATTGTTTGCAAGTTATGTCTGCAGTAGTTACTTTTCGAGACTATCTTTTTAAACCTAACATAAGAATTATACATTAAGCATTGTCATTAGTATAAAAAGTAGCGTTAAAAACCCTACAATAGTTGTGAATACTCCCGTTTTCTTCGATTTTATCCAGCCAGACAATGCAATAACGGCAGATAAGGTAAGAATTCCAGTTACAAAGGCAATTGTAGTTAAACCTCCAGTAAAGGTAAAGTCCTCCACAGTTGTTTCATGCTGGTATCCTTCAGTGGTCATTTTAATAATTTTTGTTAGTGCAAATACCGTTACAAGAAAACAACCGGCAGCAACACTGGTAAGTCTAAATACATAGGTAGCCATCTTATTGTCCGTTTTATAGGTCAATAGATTCGCTAGAATAGCAATAGAGAATCCACTCATTAAAGAAGAAATTAAAATGAGTTGATTAGAAATGGCATTCAGATATTCTAAGTTCATTTTTTATCGATTAGTATTAAAAACAAATATCGTAATTACTACCAATGTTTAGTGTATCACAAGTAGGGCAACAGAAAGCAATGAATTTTAAGTTTTATACTGAGTCAAAGCATTGGGTCGCTATCTTAATTTATTATAAAATACCAAATCAACGATTTGGCACTCTTTGTAAATAGTACTAAACTTTTGTAAGCGAATAAATATCTCTATTTGTTAAATAACGTTATAGCATACTTATTTAGATATACCAGGAAAAACATTCAATAAATAAGACATGATAGCGTAGGGTCTTAAAATGTAAATCCATTTAACGTGAATTAACTTTCAGAATAAAATTTTCCAGAATTGTATGGAATATGGCAGGGTCGTCCAAATTAGCAAAGTGTCCCGCATTCTTCATCACTACCATATAAAAATCACTTCGTTTTTCAAATCTGGCCAATGTGGTTCCAAGTACCTTATTGATTTCCTTATCCCGTTCTCCTTTAAGTATCATGATAGGTACAGTTGTTTTTTCAATCGTCTTCAGATAGTCAAAATTTGCCAATTGGGGCAGTAGTGTCACAATTGTTTTTTTATTGGCCTTCCTTAACATTTTTTCAATCCGTTCTTTAGAAGTGGCCGTTTGCCCAGCAGATTTGGATAAAATTGCTATGTATCTTATGGGTAAAGCCCTGTAAAACAATAGTAATAATCCCAACATAAACTTTGAAGTTTTCATGTGTGCCGTTGTACCGAAGGTCGTAAAGGATTTTATAAGTTCTGATGCCGTTCGCAGCACTTCATAACCAACGTTACCACCCATGGAATTGCCCACAAAATGGACATTTCGAATATTCAAGCTATGAAGAAGACCAATAACATCTTCTGCCATCTTTTGTAGTGTTGGTTCGAAATTATTGGATTTATCTATTGCTTTCGAATTGCCATGCCCCCTTAAATCGATAGAAATTACCTTAAACTTTTCACTAAAGTAGGCATGCTGTTCGTTGAACTGAGAAGCATTAGCACCAAGGCCATGTACAAAAAGTATCGTTTCGGTATTTGTTTCACCGCTTATGGTATAGGCAATTTGGACCTCTTTTAAATCAGTTGCAAGCATTCTAAATAGGGGCATCTTGCTCATATTGGGTTTATTTTTTTTGTTCCGAAACCCAAAAAGGTTTGATTGTCCGAAGTAAATGTCAAAACCAATTTCTTAATAAAATTATTTTATAAACTATAAACCTAAAAATATCTTGGCTTTTGTATTGTCAAACTAGACCAAAGTTAATTACGCACATCTTTAGACAGCAAAGCTCAAGATTTGGATAAAATCCAATTTGTCAAAAAGTCTTGATTTTCAAAATCACTACGTACAAATTCCGTTATTTTGTAACCACATTAAATCGTAGTATGAAATCACCCGACTGGCAGACCGCTATAACATTTGAAGACATCACCTATAAAAAGAGTAACGGAGTTGCCCGTATTGCTTTTAACAGGCCTAATGTGCGTAACGCTTTTAGACCCAACACCACAAGCGAACTCATTAAAGCGTTTTATGATGCGCAGGAAGATACCTCTATCGGCGTAGTGTTACTTTCTGCGGAAGGCCCCTCCACCAAAGATGGAATTTGGTCCTTCTGTAGTGGTGGCGACCAAAAGGCTAGGGGACATCAAGGCTATGTTGGGGAAGATGGACAACATCGTTTAAATATCTTAGAAGTGCAACGTATGATCCGTTTTATGCCCAAGGTTGTTATTGCCGTTGTGCCCGGTTGGGCCGTTGGTGGCGGACATAGCTTGCATGTAGTCTGCGATATGACGTTAGCCAGTAAAGAACATGCCATCTTTAAGCAAACCGATGCAGACGTGACCAGTTTTGATGGTGGTTATGGGTCTGCCTATTTGGCAAAAATGGTGGGACAGAAAAAAGCACGGGAGATTTTCTTTTTGGGCAGAAACTATTCGGCGCAAGAAGCCTATGAAATGGGGATGGTCAACGCCGTAATTCCACATGAAGCATTAGAAAATACCGCATACCAATGGGCACAAGAAGTGCTTGAAAAATCGCCAACTTCTATAAAAATGCTCAAATTCGCGATGAACCTTACCGATGATGGCATGGTAGGTCAGCAAGTATTCGCAGGAGAAGCCACACGCTTGGCCTATATGACGGAGGAAGCTAAAGAAGGACGAAATGCCTTTCTGGAAAAAAGAAAACCCAACTTTGGGAAGAACAACTGGATACCTTAATTTCAGGTTTCAGTTTTCGCACTTCCGTCTTCCAACCTCTGATTTCTGACCTCTAACTTCAAAAGTTTGTCATGC
The DNA here is from genome assembly GCA_039030475.1 of Bacteroidota bacterium. Classification (GTDB taxonomy): domain Bacteria; phylum Bacteroidota; class Bacteroidia; order Flavobacteriales; family Flavobacteriaceae; genus Flagellimonas. The sequence continues at coordinate 35,119 of JBCCEC010000020.1, read as the reverse complement.
TGAGCCTGTCGAAGCATCTTTTAGTTCTAAGTTTTCAGCTCTCAGTTTTAAGTGGGCGGTAAGCAGTTCCACATGCTCCAAACTTCAATTTCCTAACCTCTAACTTCCGTCTTCCGTCATTAGTCTTCTATCATATCTTCTCAAAAAAGTTATCTTCCCCCTTTTTTCGAAGTAATGTAAAACAACCCTACCATCAACTGAAAAACCAAAAACCATCAATCAATATAGCCATAAACTAAAAAGAGCCCTGCCGTTACGGTCAAGACTCTTTTACGAGAACACTATATGAAAATGAAAAAATTTACTTGTCTTTAAATATTTTTTCTTAATTATTACACTGTAAATGTACCCTTACAGTTCACCCAAATAAAATTATTGTTGTGAACACCTGTTTTGTTGTGGTTAGCGCAATGTTTTGTATAGTAATATCGATTTACTGTATGATTTTAACGACCTCTGACAAGAATGCATTCACATCGAATGTTGGGTTTTCGCCCAATCCGGTACGCACAACGACCAAACTCTTTGATGGAATCACAAAAACATATTGTCCTTGATATCCATTGCAGGAAAAGAGGTCTTTGGGCACGTCTGGATATTTTCCTTCCGCATTCAACCAAAAATGTGCTCCATAAGTACCTTTGGAATGGAGCGTAGGCTCGGTGATATAGTCGACCCATTTTGGACTAAAGATTTGCTCCTCGTTCCATTTGCCGTTATCCAAATACAACTGACCAAAGCGAGCCCAATCCCGAGTACTAGCCCATGAATAGGAAGACCCCACGTAGTTGCCCGCAATATCGGCCTCCAATACCATGGAATGCATTCCTATTTTATCGATTAGGGACACATACGGAAAATCAAGATATTCTTGGTGCGACCGAAACTGTTGTCGTAAAATTCCAGAAAGTAAATTTGTTGTACCAGAAGAATAGTTCCAAATTTCCGTTGGTTTGGCAATGGCTTCCTTTGCTTTTTGGGCTTGGGGCATATCACTATCCAGAAAAAGCATTTTTGTAACATCTGAGATTTTGGTATAATCTTCTTCCCAAGCCAGGCCACTTTGCATACGCAACAAATGGTTTAAGGTAATTTCCTTTCGGTCATCGTTTTTCCATTCTGCAATAGGAGCTGGCCAAGACATTTCCAACTTTCCTTTGTGCTCTAAAATTCCATAGCAGGTAGCTAAGACACTTTTTGTCATGGACCATCCTAGCACAGGAGTATCTTTAGTAAATCCATCTGCATATTTTTCAGCAATTAAATGTCCTTTGTACAGTATCAGAAGTGTTCTTGTTTTTTGGATCTCAGGATTTCCAAAAGCAGTGGCAATGGCTTTGCTCACTTGGAGTTCATTGATTTCTGGAAAGACAGTATCTTTTGGACTGGCCTGTCCGTAGGGATAAGGAATCGTATCCGCTGAAAAATTCCTGTTGGGCCGAAGTGTAAAAGCAGTTTCGTCATAGTCATCATTTACGAGAACCGTTCCCAATCCTTCCCTGTAAACCGCTTTACGTTCCATAAGCCCATAAACCGCTGCCGTAGCTGACTTAGTGCTTTCATCGACTTGTGTGGTTGCCAATTTAATGAGTGGTACATTATTATCATTTTGGGTTACCGATACTGCTGAACGTTCAGCAACAAACACTGCAGATGCCATGTTTTTAACAGCGTAACCAGATATCATGTTAAGTTTGGGATAGTTTACATAGACAACAACACCGATAATGATTATCAGCAGAATTAACGAACGTTTTAATAGTTTCATGAATATGGTTTTATTGTAACTTAGAGGGACTAAATATAAACATTTACAGCATGTCCAACATAGGATTGATAATCGAAGAAAGAAGTCGCGACATTGGAGATTTTTTGGTCGGTAGACTTATTCCCTTTCGTAAAAAGCGCATGATCGGTCCTTTTATTTTTATAGACCATATGGGGCCTACAGTGCTTGGGCCTAATCGGTACATGGATGTGGACCAACATCCCCATATTGGACTTTCAACCCTTACTTTTATGCTAGAAGGTGAAATTATGCACGAAGATAGTATGGGCACCAACCAGCGTATAAGCCCAGGTTCGGTAAATTGGATGACTGCTGGCAGAGGAGTTTCACATTCAGAAAGAACCCCTACAGATTTGCGCAATGGCAAGGTGTTTACCGCACACGGATATCAGATTTGGGTCGCGCTCCCAAAAGAACTGGAAGATATAGAGCCAGAATTTCATCATATCAGCGGGAATGATTTGCCTAAATGGAAGGATGGCCCAACTGAGTTCACACTAGTTGCTGGTGAAGGCTACGGTAAAAAATCTCCCGTTCCTACATATTCCCCACTGTTTATGGTTGAAGTAAAAAATGAATCTGAATACCTACTTAATGTTCAGGATAAACTTAAAGGAGAGATTGGCATATGTATTGTAGAAGGAGGAATCGTTGCTTGTGACGAAGAAATTGGCAAAGGAAATATCTTGGTTTCCAAAGTTGAAGATACCTGTGAGATTACACTGAAACCAAATTCCCATATTTTACTTTTCGGGGGTGAGCCTTTTCCTGAAGAGCGACACATTTATTGGAATTTTGTTTCATCGAGCAAGGAAAAAATCGAAAAAGCCAAACAGGCATGGACTGCTAAAACCTTTCCAATGATGGAAAATGACAATACCTACGTACCGCTCCCAAACTAGTTATAAAAGGATTTTCTATCTTTAAAAATCAATCAATAATAACCCTTTTGAAGAATTTTTTGTTTTACTTTTTACTGTTTTTTGCGTGCAAACAAAAAACAGCTCCAATGCCCAAATGGGAATGGAAAACTATAGAAGTGACTGCTTCCGCATATAATTCGGTATCGTGGCAGACTACAAATACAAATCCTAGTATTGCGGCTTGGGGCGATACTTTAATTCCAGGCATGAAAAGTATTGCGGTTTCCAGAGATCTTTTAAAACTAGGGTTAAAGCATAACACTATGGTAAAAATAGATACCTTTCCAGATACCTTTTATGTAAGGGATAAAATGAACCGAAAGTGGCGCAATAGAATCGATATTTATATGGGATTGGACGTTAAAAAAGCAAGGCAATGGGGAAAAAGGAAACTACAAATCCAATATGCCGTCCCTCTGGATACTATAACTACTCACAAAACAAACTAAATATGGAAAAAGTTGGATTACTGGTTTTAATGACGATTGTTCTATGGTCATGTAACACAAAACATGAGATAGTGGATAGGCCAATTGTTTTTGATGAAGAGCGTGTCGAGCTAACGAAAGAATATTTGGCACAACGCTACAATTTAGAGCAGGAAACTCCAGAGATAGTTCCTAAAATGATTGTGTTGCACTGGACTGCCATTCCAACACTTCAAAAATCCTTCGAAGCTTTTGAAAAGTCGACCCTTCCCAATTGGCGCCCTGATATAGCCAGTGTAAGTGGCCTTAATGTATCCGCTCATTTTTTGGTAGATCAGGATGGTACGATTTACAGACTAATGCCAGAGACTACGATGGCCAGACATGTAATAGGATTGAATCACTGTGCTATAGGCGTTGAAAACGTAGGAGGTACCGAAGATACCCCGTTGACCAAAGAACAACTTGAGGCCAATATATTTTTAGTGGAATACTTGGCTGAAAAATACGACATTCAATATGTGATAGGCCATCATGAATACACGCAATTTGAAGAACATCCACTGTGGTTGGAAGTAGATGAAGGGTACCGCACTACGAAAACGGATCCAGGAATTGATTTTATGAATAGCGTGCGGGATGCTACAAAAAGATTTAATTTTAAGCCTGTTCCCTCAATATAAAAACATGCAGAAACGAACAATACTTTTTTTAGCGGTACTGCTTAGCATGGTATCTTATGCCCAAGAAGCCATTACGACAAAATTATACGAAACGTATGATACCTATAAAAATGCCTCTTTAAATAAAAGACGTATAAAGCACAAACAAATACAACCTTTGATTCAACGATTTGAAGCCAATACAAAGTTTGAGGTACAAAAAGTAGGTGAATCCATAGAAGGGCGTGATTTACATTTGATAAGTATTGGCTCGGGTTCGGAAAATATCTTTTTATGGTCGCAAATGCATGGTGACGAACCCACGGCAACCATGGCCATTTTTGATATTCTAAATTTTTTGGATTCACCCGAATTCAAATCGGAAAAAGAACTCATTCTTTCAAAATTAAAGCTTCACTTTCTTCCAATGCTTAATCCAGATGGGGCAGAGGTATACGAACGTAGAAACGCCTTGGGGGTTGACATCAATAGAGATGCATTACGATTGCAATCACCTGAAGGAAGGACATTGAAACGACTGCGTGATAGTTTGGATGCCAAGTTTGGGTTCAACCTTCATGATCAAAGCACCTATTACAATGCAGAACTTACTGGCAAACCTGCTACGATTTCATATTTGGCGACCGCTTACAATTACGAAAAGGATATTAATGAAGTTCGCTCCAATGCAATGAAGGTCATTGTCTATATGAACAACATCATTCAGAAATATGCGCCAGGGCAAGTAGGGCGCTATAACGATGATTTTGAACCACGAGCTTTTGGCGATAATATTGCCAAATGGGGGACAAGCTTAATTTTGATAGAATCTGGTGGCTACGCTAACGATGTTGAAAAACAGGAAATACGAAAGTTGAATTATGTTTCCATACTGTCCGCATTGTATACGATTGCAAAAAAAAGCTACAAAACAATTCCTGAAGCTGATTACGAAAAAATTCCTAGAAACGACCGAAAGTTGTTCGACCTTAAAATTGAGAATGTGACCTATGAACTTTTAGGAAAGGATTATATTTTGGATTTGGGAATCTATCGAAGAGAGGTGGATGATGAAAATCACGAGTCTTTTTATTACCGAAGTATGATTGCTGACCAAGGAGACTTGTCCACATTCTATGGCTACGAAACTTTTGATGCAACAGGGTATAAAATAATACCTCCAAAAAAGTACCCTAAGAGTATGAATACCAATACAAGAGCTTTGTGGAACGATGCGAATAGTCCGTTTAAATCGGGTTATGGTTATTTTACGACCAATTTTTTACCTCCAATTCCATACACGGAAATGCCCGGACATTTTGTAAAGAAAAACTATGAAGTACCTGATTTTAGACTTCGTCCCGGAGTAAACCCAACGTTCTTTTTAGAAAAAGACGGAAAATTGACCCACGCGGTAATCAACGGGTTTTTAATCGATTTTTCAAAACCAATAGAAAAACAAAATTTTGGCAATGCGTTGATATACCGTTAATATCCAAATTGGATATGTATTTCGCTTCCGTATTTTAAAAGCAGCACGAGCATCGTTAAAAGCAATCCAATGATTGAGGTGAATAAAGATAGTACCACACCTTTTGACCAGTTTGATAACGGACCTATTGCACTTTTCTGAATAATCTCTTTTACTACATCCATAGCCATTTTTTTTGAGTTAAACCTAAATCAGTTAAAAGGATGTAATTAGTTGTTGTTTATATATTTACAACAACTATCACGCCAAAAACCCTACTAGTTGGATTAACAATCGCAGCTATTTTTAAAAGTAAGCTCTTGGGACTATTTTCGATTAAAGAAATTGAAAAATCAATGCGTAGATCAAACTAAAGCAATTCAATCTAGAGATTAAGGATTTTTTAGGATAAATAGCCTAGGTTACTCACAGCCTCCCGTGAACCCGTTGGCACTGAACTTGGTCTGCACCGCGCCCTGCAATGCTGCATTGGTCAATTGGATAACTAAATTGTTGTCACCACTACCATCCCGTTTTGGCGTGCAATATTCAAACAAATAAAAACTGTTGGCCTGTTCGGAAACACGTTGGGAAATCTGTGTAAACGTAGCTTCCAATTCCTCCTTGTTTCCTGCGAATACGCTAGCTGTCTTTCCAATGTTCGTTAAGATACCAGTATCTATTTCAGAACCCAATCCAATAGTGAAAAAGGAAATGTTTTGGTTGGCGTCGTTTACCGCCCTTAATGCAGCTTCCTCTGAAAAACGTGAAGCTTGGTCCGTACCATCAGTAAATAGCACAATAGAAGCCGCTCCTATGACAGAGGCTTCATTGTTTGCCTTGATTTCATCTTCAGCAATCTGAGTAGACTTTATAACGGCACCATATAAATCTGTGGATGGGTCGTTACTTATGTCCGTAGTAATACCATCTATGGCAGCGGTAAGCTCCGTTGCAGAAGAAGTAAGTGGGTTTAAAAGATGTAGTTCGTCCTCACCATCGAACCAATAAATAGCCATTTTAAAAGAATCTGCTTCGGGAGTAGGGATAACATTGTTGATAAAACTGGTAGATGCGGTTTTCAGTTCGTCCAAACTACTTTCTAAAACACTATTGCTCAAATCAAGCACCAATAGCGTAGTATTATTGAAAATTTGAGAGTTTGACGAAATTCTTGCCGAAGATTCCGAAGAGGATATCGTATTGAAACAATCATCGTTACGTCCCTGCTCATAAATTGTAAATTGATCTGCCGTTAAACCAGAGATGGGTGTCCCAGCACTGTCAGATACTTTAAAAAGAATGGACACTTTTCCAGGAAGTGCGGTAAACTGGTCTTGAATGGAAAGTAATAATTCATTTTCTTCAAATCCTAAACAATCATCGGCTTCTTCGCCCTGGCCCAATTCTCTCTGGTTGATATCAAAATCGACATCATCATCGGAATTTCCACAAGAAGAGATAAAAACAGTTAGGATAACAAAGTAGAAGAGTTTGGATACATTTTTCATTTTAACTAATGTTGAGGTTCTTTTTGAAAAACGCTTGTTTTGTTTGAAAATTACTTTTAGAGTTCACAATATGATTAAAGAAAAGTTAAAAAAAATGACTGTTTGTTAAAAAAAAAGTAGTCCAATCAATTTTTGGTAACTTGAACATGCAAACAACTTGAAATTCAATCAATTCAAAACAATATGCCAGCGTATCAGATTAAAGTAAACGGAGAATCCAGAACAGTTGATGTTTCCGAAGATACTCCAGTGCTATGGGTATTAAGGGACCATTTAGATTTAGTGGGCACAAAATACGGGTGTGGAATAGGACAATGTGGTTCTTGTACCGTGCACGTGGACGGTACCGCCATGAGGAGCTGTTCCTTGACCCTGGACCAGATTGATGGGAAATCCATCACGACCATAGAAGGGCTGTCCGAAGATGGGACACACCCCGTTCAAAAAGCCTGGAAAGAAGTAGATGTGCCCCAATGTGGATATTGCCAAGCTGGACAAATTATGACAGCCTCCGCATTTTTGGAAAGCAATCCCAATCCAACCGAAGACGATGTAAAAAACGCAATGCACGGTAACATATGTAGATGTGCTTCATACACTAGAATCCGTAAAGCAGTTATGATTGCTTCGGAGAACATGGATAAATAAAAGCAGTACTTCTTCAATTAAAACACTCAAAATGTCAACAAATAAAACAGTAACGTTCAGCAGAAGGGCCTTTATGCGAACTTCTTCATTAGCAGGAGGCGGCATGCTGATTGGTTTCAACTTATTCCAGGCGTGCAAGCCCAAGGCCGCACCACCAATAGACCTAGCTGAATTAAATTATAATGACTTCAACGCATTCATAGAAATTGCGGATAATGGAGCCGTTACCATTTTTTCGCCCAATCCAGAAATAGGACAAGGGGTGAAGACTTCTATGCCCATGATCATTGCAGAAGAACTGGATGTGGCTTGGAAAGATGTATACGTTAAGCAAGGTGTTCTCGATACTGAGAACTATACAAGACAAGTAGCAGGAGGCAGTCAGTCCATTCGACAAGGTTGGGATGCACTCAGGCAAACAGGCGCCACTGCCAAGCAGATGTTGGTAAATGCTGCAGCAGCTCGCTGGGGAGTAGATGCATCTGAACTAACGGTGAGCGAAGGGGTAATCACCAATGCAGCAGGTGAAACTTTGGGTTACGGTGATGTGGTCAAAGAAGCAGCATTATTGGAGGTTCCAGAGGATGTCACCCTGAAAAGTCCAAAGGATTACAAAATTATAGGCAAGGACGCTTCTAACGTGGACATCGATGAAATAGCAACGGGCAAACCGTTATTTGGATTGGATTATAAAGCGGAAGGAATGGTCTACGCCGCTGTTGTACGACCACCTGCTTTTGGACAAAAACTTGTTTCTTACGATGATACAAAAGCTCGCGCCATGTCAGGTATCATCGATATTTTTAAGATTGGGGAAAAAGTACGTGAGTTATTGGCTGAAGACCCAAGCTTTGGCAGCAAGATTTCATCCAGTGATAAAGTTGTTGTTGTAGCCAATTCTACCTGGCAAGCATTTAAGGCCAAAGAAGCCATAGAGGCAGTTTGGAAAGAAGATACAACCATTGAGAGTACCAAAGAACACGATAAAAAACTTATTGAGTTATTGGACGGCAACAAATTTGAAACCCCTCGTTCCGATGGAAATGTAGAAAAAGCCTTTGCGGAAGCGGACGAAATTCTAGAACGAACGTACGAGTCTCCTTTTCTACCGCACAACTGTATGGAACCCATGAACTTTTATGCAGATGTTACGGATGAAAAAGTACACTTGGTCGGTCCCATACAAACTCCCGAATGGAAAGCTGGTTTAGTAGCCAAAATGTTGGGTAGGGAGGAAAGTGATATTTATTTGGAAATGACTCGTATGGGTGGTGGTTTTGGTAGAAGGCTCTATGGTGATTTTGTGCTTGAAGCTGCAGAGATTTCAAATCATATCAAAAAACCTGTAAAAGTGGTCAGTACCAGAGAGGATGATATGCAAACTGGTGTTTACAGGCCTGCCATCAAATACCGCATAAAAGCGGGGATCAAGGATGGGAAACTAACCGCATACCATTTAAAAGAGGCAGCCATTAATGATAACATGTACGGTCTCATTCCTAATTTTTTCCCTGCGGGAGCTATTGAAAACTATCAGGTTGATATTGCAAAATACAACAGTAACATTACCACTGGGGCATGGAGAGCACCTTATACCAATTTTTTGGCCTATGCGGAGCAAAGCTTCTTCGATGAGCTGGCAGAAGTAATGGAAGTTGATAAAATTCAATTGCGATTGGATTTATTGGATAAGGTAAAGCCAGAAGAAGACGAGAGAATCCAGTATTCGCCAGAGCGTATGAAAGATGTCATTAAAATGGCAGTGGAAAAATCGGGTTGGGGAACAAAACCGAAAAATATCTACCAAGGATTTGTAAACTATTACTGCCATAATACCCACGTAGCCGAGGTTGCTGATGTGGAAATAGAAAACGGCGCACCAGTGGTAAAAAAGATTACCTGTGTAGTTGATTGCGGTATAGTAGTGAATCCATTAGGCGCCCTGAACCAGATTGAAGGTGGGGTCATTGATGGTGTTGGACATTCCATGTTTGGAGAACTAGCATTTGAAGACGGAAAACCAATGGCAAATAATTTTGACAAATACCGCCTAATACGAATGAAAGAAGCTCCCGTAGTGGAAACTTTTTTAATGGAAAACGAATATTCTCCAACAGGATTGGGAGAGCCAACCCTTCCGCCAGCAGGTGGAGCAGTGGCAAATGCCTTAAAGGCAGCCACGGGAAACAGACTGTATAAACAACCATTTACCAAAACACCAGAACTTTTAAAAATGCCCCAAAAAGAAATTATAGGTTGATTTATGACGATATTATTATTCGGGATTACAAAGGACATTGTAGGGACCTCTACCTTGTCCGTTCCCACATCCAGCGTTACAGGTAGAAAAATTCCAAAAACGGTAAAAGAGCTTAAACAGTTTTTGGGCGATACATATCCAGAATTGAACAAATTGTCCTCGCTTGCCATAGCCGTGAACAACGATTATGCAGAAGATAACAAAGTAATTAATTCATACGATGAAATAGCACTAATTCCTCCCGTGAGCGGTGGATAATAGAAACAGAAGTACTATCTTTTCAATCGTTTTGAAGGATAACTATGCTGATAGACAATCACAATAGAGAAATCAATTACTTAAGACTTGCCGTAACGGACAGATGCAATCTGCGCTGTAACTACTGTATGCCTTCGGAGGGAATCAACTTTGTGAAAAACGACAAGCTGCTTTCCATTGAAGAGCTGATTCAAGTGGGCAATATTTTGGTAGAGCAAGGGATAGATAAAATCAGGATTACGGGTGGAGAACCTTTTGTTCGTAAAGATGTGATGGTGTTGTTGCGAGCGTTGACCAAAATGAAAGGACTCGAAGATATTTCGGTCACCACAAATGCTACTTTAATTGGACCTCATATTGATGAATTGAAAGAACTCGGCATTAAAAATATCAATGTTAGTTTAGATTCCATCAATAAAGAGACATTTGAGCGTATAACACGTAGAAAGCAATTTGAAACCGTACACAATAACCTGATACGACTTATTACCGAGGGATTTAATGTCCGTATTAATTTTATCGTATTGGATGGTCAGAACGAGCAAGATATTCTGCCAATTTTAAAGGTTATGAAACACCATAATGTTTCTGTCCGGTTTTTAGAGGAAATGCCATTTAATGGAGGTTCAAAGAATTTTACTTCCATCAAATGGAACTATAAAGCTATTTTAGAGCACATTGCGCAAGCATATCCCAATTATCAAAAACAAGAATCGCCCAAAACATCCACTTCAATTAATTATAAAATACCTGGTCATCAAGGAACTTTTGGTATTATTCCATCTTTTAGTAGAACGTTTTGCGGAAGTTGCAACAGATTAAGGGTCACTGCCACTGGTGATGTAGTCACATGTTTGTACGGAAAGCCTAAAGTCAATCTTCGTGATATTATTCGCAAGGCGGATGGAGAAGAAAATGTAAAAAATGCAATCTTAAAAGCCGTTGGCAATAGAGCAAAAACAGGTTTTGATGCGCAGCATGAACATTCGAACACGGTATTCGATAGCTCAATGACATCCATTGGCGGTTAACTAAGATTAAAGTATGAAAAATACAAACGAACATAAAACACCAAAGCTCTACGGCTTAGTGCTCGCAGGAGGTAAGAGCACTCGCATGGGGACCGATAAGGGTTTGATTGCGTATCACGGTATTCCACAGCAAGAGTATTTATATGATCTTTTAGATACGGTTTGTGATACTACTTTTCTTAGTATCCGTCAAGAACAAGAGGTCGCATTGACGAACAATTTTAATACAATTATCGATAAAAATGAATATCGTGGCCCGTTCAACGGTATACTCAGCGCTCATAATGATTATCCAGAAGTGGCTTGGCTCGTATTGGCTTGTGATTTACCAATGATCGATAAAGAAGCTCTGCAAGTACTTTCAAATAATAGAAACACGAATAAACCGGCAACCTCTTTTGCCACAAAAGAAACTGGACTGCCCGAACCGTTGATTACAATTTGGGAACCATCAGGATTACAAAAAGCCATTTCTTTTTTAGAAACTGCCAAGAGTAGCTGTCCACGAAAATTTCTTATCGATTCTGATATCCAACTTGTTCATCCAGAACAAGATGAGATTCTATACAATGCTAATTCCATTGAAGATTACGAATTTATAAAATCAAAAATTGCTTTGGTCAATGGACACTAGATATAGTAGACAAACAAGTTTAAAGGAGTTTGGCCCAGAAGGTCAATCAAAGCTCTTAAATAGCAAGGTTTTGGTAGTTGGTCTAGGTGGTCTGGGTATTCCTGTGCTACAATATCTAAATGCGATGGGCATAGGTTTTTTAGGACTTATGGACCAAGATGTTGTGGAATTGCATAACCTACAGCGGCAAGTGCTGTACACCGAAAAAGATGTAGGAAGATTAAAACTTGAAGCTGCCCATGAAAAACTAAGCGCTCAAAACTCGAAGACTGATTTTGGCCTACACGATACGTTCCTGACCAAGGATAATGCGCTGGATATTATAAAAAACTACGATGTGGTGGTCGATGCTACTGACAACTTTCAAACACGTTACTTAATAAATGATGCTTGTATTATTTTGAACAAACCCTTTGTCTATGGTGCTTTGCACGGCTTTGAAGGCCATGTTAGCGTATTCAACCATAAAAACGGGCCTACATACCGCTGTTTATATCCAAATATGCCAAGCCCCGAAGAAGTGCCAAATTGCAATGAAAATGGCGTTCTGGGTGTTTTACCCGGTATTATAGGAACATTGCAGGCCTTAGAAACCGTGAAATTGATAGCTGGAGTGGGAGAAGTGCTTTCCGGCAGCTTGTTGGTCTATGATGGATTAAGCCAGCGTAGCACCAAAATAAAGTTTAATGCCCAACTTCCGAATACAGAAATCACCGAACTCAAAGAAACGTATCAGATTGATAATTGTGAAATAGTCTCAACGGTCAGTGCAGAAACTTTTTTAGAGCTTCGCGAAGCTAAAGCAGCTCTTGTTTTGTTGGATGTACGGACAAAAGAGGAATTTGATAATGATCATCTTCAAGAAGCAATAAACACACCTTTGGATGTTCTTCAACTGCCCGGTCATTTGTCTCAAACACATCAAGACATTTATATCATCTGTCAATCTGGAAAGCGCAGTGCAGTCGCCACAAAAAAGCTCCAAATAGATTATCCCAGATTAAAGTTTCATGATGTTTTAGGTGGAATGAACAAATTAATGACCTTGTCGTCATAAAAATCAAACCAAATTAGATGATTACGTTCAAAGCGGCACTACAAGCTGTACTTGAAAATACGGAAGACTACGGTACCGAATCCGTTGCGTTGATGCAAGCAAACAATCGAATTTTAGCTGAAAGTATTGTTGCTGATAGAGATTTTCCTCCATTCAATAGAGCTACAAAAGACGGTATTGCAATTCAATATAAGAACCTTGAGTCGAATAAAACAGTGTTCAAAGCTACAATGGTGGCCCAAGCTGGAAGTCCGCAACGTATTCTAAAGGATGATGCTACATGTATCGAGGTAATGACAGGTGCCATGGTGCCTGAAAATGCAGATACAGTCATCATGTATGAGCACACAACCGAAGATAATGGGATTTTTACCGTTGAAAATGCAGTAGCCAAAGGACAAAATATCCATTATCGGGCAAGCGATGTTGCAAGCGGTGAGGAATTACTTCAACCGGGGGTCAAAATTACCGCAGCTGAAATTGGTGTATTGGCAACCGTTGGCAAATCTGAAATACTGGTCAAAAAACTACCGAAAATAGCTGTTGTTGCTACAGGCAACGAACTTGTCGAAGTTGATGAGACTCCATTACCACATCAAATACGAAAATCGAATACACATTCACTGGCGGCTCTTTTAGCTGACGAAAATATAAAAGCGGACACCTATCATTTCACTGACGATGAATCCATATTGCAGCGTAATTTGGAATCGCTTCTTACAGATTATGATGTTTTGGTTTTAAGTGGTGGAGTTTCCAAAGGAAAGTTTGATTTTTTACCAAAAACTTTTGATACACTTGGAGTTGCAAAGGTATTTCACAAAGTACTCCAACGGCCTGGAAAACCATTTTGGTTTGGAAAACATGAAACCAAAAAATCTATAGTGTTTGCCTTTCCAGGTAATCCAGTATCAACTTTTGTGAATTACCATTTACATTTTATGCCGTGGCTTAACAAATCCTTGGGAACGAAATCATCCCAATTTACCGTATTTTTAAAAGAACCTTTTGTAAACAAAACTGACTTAACACTATTTGTGGGCGTAAAGACCAGAATCGAAGAAGGCGTTCTATGTGCAAATACATTGCGTACATCAGGGTCTGGTGACCTTTTAAATCTGTCAAGGGCAAGTGGCCTTGTTCAATTGGAACCAAATCAAGTTGTTGAAGAAGATGGGGCTGTATTACCATTTATACCTACGAAAAGTATTATTGTTTAAAACATATCAATGAATTATGGCGATAATCGTCAACTAGCGATTAGATGTAAGAATTGAGATATTAGATATGAGAAGTTGGAATTTAAAACTTGAAGCTTGAAACCCTTTTAAATGACCCACGAACTAAAAAATATCATCCAACATTTTGAAGAACGTGAACCAAGTACTCAAAAAGCTATTCTAGCGACCGTTGTTGCTTTGGAGGGCTCGTCATATCGTAGACCGGGCGTACGCATGCTTATTTTTGAAAATGGCGATATGGTGGGTGCCGTAAGTGGTGGATGTGTGGAGAAAGAAATTCTACGGCAAGCACAATCGGTATTTACCAATGGAGTATCCAAAGTAATGGAGTACGATGGTCGCTATCGCTTAGGTTGCGAAGGAATTCTCTATGTGCTACTGGAGGTTTTTAACCCAACTCCTGACTTCATAGCACAATTTTGGAGTACCATTTCAGAACGAAATATATTTGGGATAAAGTCATTTTATAAAAAAGAGCATACGGCACATGAAGCTTTTAGAACGATTTTCCGTCTGGGAACTGTCGAATACCCTATAAATCGAAATGTTCAACCACAAGACCAGGATTTGTTGTGTTTTGAGCAACTGATGAAACCTTGTTTTCAGTTAGTGATTGTTGGCGCGGAGCATGATGCGGTACAATTGTGCAAATATGCTGCTTTAACTGGTTGGGAAGTTACGGTCGTGGCCAATCCGCGCGAAGAGAAAATAGAAAGTGATTTTCCGGGTGTCCATAAACTCATTAGCGTTGAACCAGAGTCTTTTCAACCAAAACTGGACGGCCAAACCGCAGTGGTCGTTATGACCCATAGTTTTGCGAAAGATTTACAGTACCTCATAGCACTAAAGGAGCAAAAACCAGCTTATATTGGCCTTTTAGGTCCTTTTAAAAGAAGAGAAAAGCTGTTCAATGAATTACTGGAACGACATCCAGATATTTCGGAAAACTTCATTGATCAAATACACGGTCCAGCTGGAATAGATATAGGAGCGGAAACACCAGAAGAAATAGCAATATCCATTTTGGCTGAAATTTTAACCGCTGTCAATGATAAAGAACCCATGCTATTAAAAAACAAAATAGGTAAGATCCATAGCTGATATGTCCAAATCTATTGCCGTACTACTATTGGCTGCAGGAGCTTCAAGCAGAATGGGAGATATGATAAAACAGTTGCTTCCTTGGGGGAAAACAACCCTATTAGGGCATGCATTGGAGCAAGCAAAACAGGTGACAGAAAATACGTATGTGGTTTTAGGAGCTAATGCCGATGAAATAAGGTCATCCATTCCCGAAGCAAATCTAATCGTTAACCGCAATTGGCAATCTGGTATGGGAAGCTCCATTTCTGCAGGGGTCAAGTACATTTTAGAAAATGAAAAGGGTTTTGATGGACTTTTAATACTGCTTGCCGACCAACCATTAGTAGATTCGCCATACTTAAATTTAATGAAAAAGAAATTTCGTGCTAGCCAATCAAAGATAGTAGCAACAGCCTATGAAAACAAACTGGGTGTTCCTGCGATTTTCCACCGTTCCATTCTCCCAGAACTATTGGAACTTGACAAAGATTTTGGTGCAAAACAGGTCATCAATAAATATATAGATGATACCGAACGTGTTTTTCCCAATGGAAAGGAAATTGATATTGATACACCAGAAAAATATTCGCAACTACTTGATAAAATGATAGATTAACGATGAAAACCTATACCATAACTTTACTCGATAATCGAGATTTAAAATGCTCCGACGCTTACGTAGAAATCAATAGTAATTTTTCTTTTAATGCCTCGTGGGCTTGCCCCGAGGTTATTTACTATTGAATGGTTTGATGATTTTGGGAAGCATGTTTATCATCTTCCAAATCCTGAAAGATTCCGCAGGAAATCTGCTTTTTCACCAATGATTTGGATTTTTTACGCTTAACTAAAGCCTCAATCTCTTTATTTAAGAACTGCATTAGACCGTTTTTATATACTACTCATAACGGTTTATTCTTGTGTTTAGTCTAACTATTCAATTCTCTATTCGATTTTCAATATGCTCAAAAATGAACATCCAGTTCATTTTTAGTATTAAGGATGCGGTAGGAATATTATCGTCTTCAATGGCTTGAATCAAAGCCTCGTTTTGATTGTTTACATTTTCATAGAAAGAAGCATCATGATACCCAAACCCTTGTTCATAGAATAGAAGTCTTGCTTTTAAGTCTTCAAGTAGTTGTATTAGAATGATATTTGTACAACCACTTATTAAGACCCTATGAAACTCAAACCGCTCCTTCAATCTTCCAGAATCTGTATTTGCTTGTTTTAATTTTGTCTGATGTAGTCGTAACACTTGAATGAATTCAGGAGTGAACAGAGAGCTCTCTAAAGCCATTAATTCAAGTTGTGATATGGTTTCATAGAGATTTTTTGCTTCAGTCTTGCTTAATTCAGAAATGACAAATCCTCTATTTGGAACTGCCTTAATGATTCTTACTTGCTCCAATTGGCTCAACGCCTCTCGAATAGGGGTGACACTAATTCCCATTTTTCTGGATAAATGAGCTAGATTAATGGTTTTACCAACCTCTAGTTCACCCAGCCGGATTTGTTCCAATAAATAGGATTTGACTTGATTTCGTAGGATATTAGGACTATTCATGACTTCAAGATACGAATCGTATACGATTTTAACGTTTTTTCACTTTAGGTTATTACACTTATATTTAATCACTTTAAAAATTTTATAGGTATGCAAAAGGTATATTTTGGAATAATACTGGGTTTGTTAGTTTTTAGTTGTAAAGAAGCCCCCAAGTTGGTTAACGAGGTTAATTTTTATGACTCACAACTTTTTAAGGATGTACAATTAGCAGCTGTTTTTAAGGATTCAAAAACATTTGTTGACCTGGTTCCAAAGAATAACATTTCAGTTTTGGAGGCTAAATACCTTGTTGAAAAAGAAAAAGAAGGTTTTGACCTTAAAGCTTTTGTTGAAGAAAATTTTGAAGATAAGTCTATGCAGGCCCTGGAATTTGAAACGGATACCACAAAAACTATGTATGAGCATATCTCATTGATGTGGGACAAATTGACCAGAGGACCGGATAGCACCATTGCCAACTCTTCGCGAATAGCATTACCTAAAAAATATGTTGTTCCCGGTGGTCGTTTTCAAGAAATCTACTACTGGGACAGCTATTTTACGCTAGAAGGTTTATTGGCTGATAGCAGGCACGATTTAGCCAAGGCCATGGTCGATAATTTTGCATATTTAATCGATACGGTTGGTTTTATACCTAACGGTACGCGAAACTACTATAGAACCAGATCGCAGCCTCCATTTTTTGCTTTGATGGTTGATGCAGTTTCAAGAAACGATAAAAAAATATTGGAACAGTACCTGCCGCAACTGCTGAAAGAGTATAATTTTTGGATGAACGGAATTGATATAGTAACTAGCGGAGAAACCAATAATCATGTAGTTGGATTAAAGGAAGATCAAGTATTGAACAGGTATTGGGATAAAGGATACACACCAAGGCCTGAGGCCTATAAAGAAGATTTACATCTAGCCAGTGTGTTTGAATCTGACTCTTTAAAACGCACACTTTTTAATAATTTAAGGTCTGCTGCGGCTTCCGGTTGGGATTTTAGCTCTAGATGGTACACCGAAAAAGGAAGTTTTAATTCGACAAAAACTGCCGATATTCTTCCGGTAGACCTGAACTGCTTGCTATATTTTATGGAATCCATTATTGCAAAAATATATACGGCAAAAGATGATACGGCAATGGCACTTCAGTTTAAAACCAAAGCTGAACATAGGCAAAATGCTATCTCCGGCTATTTTTGGAACAAGGAAACTAGATTTTATCACGATTATAATTTCAGATTACAAGAAAAAACACCAGAACTTACACTAGCAGGGGCTTTTCCTTTATACTTCAATTTAGCTTCGGAGGAGCAGGCCGAACAAGTAAAGGAAGTGATTATGGACAAATTCCTAAAAGAAGGTGGACTGGTAACTACTTTAGAACATTCTGGCCAACAATGGGATGCTCCAAATGGTTGGGCGCCTTTACAATGGATTGCCGTTAAGGGGCTTCTTAACTATGGATATGAGGAAGAAGCCAAGGAAATTATGGGGCGTTGGCTGGCATTGAACGAGAGAGTTTATCAAAATACTGGAAAAATGATGGAGAAATACAATGTTGAAGATTTGACATTGCTATCTGGGGGAGGAGAGTACGAAACACAAGATGGTTTTGGCTGGACGAACGGCGTAGCTATTGGATTCATGAAAATGTTGGAAGAACCAAGCGAGGAAAATAAATAATTTTTCGCGTTTGGTCGCATACATATTTGGAGGGCACAAGATTCTTTATTCTTAAATGACTTAAGATTCGTTATTGTCCAAAAAAGTATCCAGATCGCTTAGGGTCTCATCCCAAAATCTCTCATAAAACTTGACCCATTCCGTAATTTTTTCAAGCGGCTTGGCGTCTGCAACACAAAAGCGCTCCCTTCCTTTTGCCGTAATATCAACCAATCCGGCATCTTGAAGCGTTTTTATATGTTTGGTAACTCCCTGACGACTAATTTCAAACTGACCTGAAATCTGGGTTATTGATAGGGCAGAGGAAGCAATAACCAAGGCATGAAAAATTTCACGCCTTTTAGGATCCGCTATTGCTTTTAAAATTTTTGTAATATTATCTTGCATGAATCTGTTTTGGTAAAAAGGTTTCAAGTTTATGCATGCAACCATTCCATCCCGCATCAAAACTTGCAAAGAACGTTACAGCAGAATTTTCTGGATAGTTGGAAATACCGGAGTGTTCAAGAACAAGCTTAGTCCCTTTGTCGTTTTCGGTAAGCTCCCACTTTACAACCGTTTCGATATCCGTTCCTTCTACAATCCAAGTATAAATTAATGTAAATGGCTTCGCATGTTTAACTACCCCAGTAATTTTTGGACAATCCTCTTCTAGACTTGAAAAAGTATAAGCGTATCCTGATTCAGCTTTAAAATCGGCTTTAACGAACCAAGAAGAAATTTCATCGGCCTTGGAAATGGCATCCCAAACTTTCTCTATGGGGAAATTAAAACTGTGTTCTTTTCTGATTACATCTTTCATTTTATTATGCTTTATTGGTTATTAATGCAACTAATTGGTTGCTAATTTACATAAATAATTATAAAAAGCAACTAAAAGGTTGCATTTAAACGAAGAACGAAAAAAACACATTAAAAAAAGATGGTATGTTATGAGTAAGTTGACCCAAAGGCACTTCAAAAATTAAAACAGACCTAAAACGTGAGGCTGTACGCAACCATCTACTTGCAATAGGATTGGTAGATATTAAAGTTGCTGCTATAGATGAAAATTGGAGTGGTTTAAAATTTGTATTTAGGCTAAAGGATAGGAAGTAGAGACTTTTTCTTAAATAGCCCTTCTTTTTCACATTTCTTTTGGAATTAAGATGTATGCTTTTGGTTATCTTACCATGCAATTTCAACCAAAAAACTTTACATGTCACACTTCTCAAAAATTTTTCCTGTAGCACTTCTATGTGTTTTTTTATCTTTTACTACATCAGCCCAAAAAACGGACTCTACGACTTTTAAAGGATTGGAGTTTAGGAGTATTGGGCCTGCCATGACTTCGGGCCGTATTGCTGATATCGCCATTCACCCAAAAAATGAAAGTATTTGGTATGTTGCCGTTGGTTCTGGTGGTGTGTGGAAAACCATAAATGCCGGAACCACATGGAAACCAGTTTTTGACAAACAATCCAGCTATTCTATCGGTTGCGTTACGATTGACCCCAATAACACCAATGCCATTTGGGTCGGTACGGGAGAAAACGTAGGTGGAAGGCACGTTGGCTTTGGAGACGGTATATATGTTAGTCATGATGAAGGAAAGACATGGAAGAACATGGGGCTTAAAGCTTCAGAACATATTTCCAAAATCATGGTACATCCAGAAGATTCCAACACGATTTGGGTCGCCGTACAAGGTCCGCTTTGGAGCAAAGGAGGAGAACGTGGTCTTTATAAATCTGTTGACGGTGGAAAAACATGGAAAAGAACACTTGGGGATGATCAATGGACAGGCGTTACCGACATGCTGATAGACCCCATTAATCCAGATGTGCTATATGCCGCGACTTGGGACAGGCATCGGACTGTAGCCGCGTATATGGGTGGTGGTCCAGGTTCTGGTATACACAAAAGCACGGACGGTGGAGAAACTTGGTCTAAATTGACCAATGGCATTCCAAAGTCCAACCTAGGTAAAATTGGATTGGCGATTTCTCCTTTTGATAATGAAATAATTTATGCCGCCATCGAATTGGACAGAAAGAAAGGTGGCCTTTTTATTTCCAATAACCAAGGAGCATCATGGATCAAACAATCTGATGCCGTATCCGGAGGAACCGGTCCTCATTATTATCAAGAGTTATATGCATCACCGCATCAAGAAGGGAAACTTTATCTCATGAGTAACTATGTTCAAATCTCCAATGACCATGGTAAGAGTTTTAAACAAATGAACGAAAAAAAGAAGCATGTTGATAGCCATGCCATGGCCTTTAAGGCATCTGCCCCGGATTATGTTCTTTTTGGAACTGATGGTGGTCTGTACGAATCCTATGATTTGACCAAAACATGGCGATTTTTTGAGAACCTTCCGCTTACGCAGTACTACAAGGTTGCCGTTGATGATACGGAACCATTTTATAATATTTATGGTGGCACCCAAGATAACGGTTCTCACGGTGGGCCATCAAGAACAACGAGCGAAGCTGGAATTCTAAGCTCGGATTGGTGGAAAACCTTAGGTGCGGACGGGCATCAATCGGCAATAGAACCGGGCAATCCAGATATAACCTATGGTGAGTTCCAACAGGGTTGGTTATGGCGAATTGACCAAACAACGGGCGAAACTGTATTTATTCAGCCGCAACCATCAGCGGGAGAGCCCCACGAACGCTTCAATTGGGATGCCCCAATATTGGTAAGCCCACACAATCCAAAACGCTTGTATTTTGCTTCTTATCGCGTTTGGAAATCAGAAAATAGGGGTGATGATTGGACCGCCATTTCAAAAGATTTGACCCGAAACGAAGAGCGATTGGCATTACCCATTCTTGGAAGACAACAAAGTTGGGACAATCCTTGGGATGTAGGTGCCATGTCCAATTACAACACAATTACTTCATTGGCAGAATCGCCTTTACAAGAAGGTCTTATATATGCCGGAACAGATGATGGAATCCTTCAGGTGACCGAAGATGGAGGCACAAGTTGGACGAAAATCATGCTGGGGAATATCAAAGGTGTTCCAAACCGGGCCTTTGTGAACGATGTAAGAGCCGATTTATATGATGCCAACACGGTCTATTTAGTCCTCGACAACCATAAAGAAGGGGATTTTAGGCCATTTCTTTTAAAAAGTACGGATAAGGGCAAAAGCTGGGATTTTATAAACGGAAATTTACCCAAGCGTTTGCTGACATGGCGAATCGTACAAGACCATAAGGTAAAAGGACTTTTGTTCGCCGCTACTGAATATGGAATTTATTTCACCAATAATGGAGGAAGCAATTGGATGCAACTGAACGGTGGTTTACCGACCATATCGTTTCGGGATATAACCATTCAGCGTAGGGAAGATGATTTAGTGGGTGCCTCATT
The DNA here is from genome assembly GCA_039030475.1 of Bacteroidota bacterium. Taxonomy (GTDB): domain Bacteria; phylum Bacteroidota; class Bacteroidia; order Flavobacteriales; family Flavobacteriaceae; genus Flagellimonas. Next base: position 13,507 of record JBCCEC010000020.1, on the reverse strand, counting down.
TGGTAGGGGATTCTACATTTTGGATGATATTTCCCCATTACGGGAATTTAATGCCTCAAAAATGAACCAAACCACCCTTTTTAAGGTTAAACCAGCTTATTGGTACATTCAACGAAGCGCTCTTGGTAGCCAGGGCAATACGCAATATGTAGCAGACAATCCTCCGTTTGGAGCAACGTTCACATACTATCTGCCAGAAAAATTGAAAACCTTAAAAGATTCGCGAACGGAAAAAGAGAAAGCACTTAACAAACAGAACAGTACTATTACTTTTCCTGGTTGGGAAGCATTGGAGAACGAAAAAAATCAAGAAAAGCCTGCACTAATACTTGTGATAAAAGATGGTAATGGCAATGTAATCAATTCAATAGAAGGAACAAACAAGAAGGGATTCAATCGGGTAGCTTGGAATCTAACTTATGCTGATAGATCAGGTATCCCCCTAAAAAAGCCAAAAGGCGATGACGATAATTTCTTTGGATCTCCCTATATGGCTACACCGGGAACTTATTCCGTTGAATTGCACCAACGCGTAAATGGAGAATTAAAACAACTTTCACAGTCTCAGACTTTTCAGGTAAAGCCTTTAAAAGAGGGCGCCTTACCAGCTAAACCAGCCTCTGAAATCGATGCGTTCCGAGAGATGCACCAGAACTTCCAACAAGATATTGCAGCCACAAACTCTATCTTGGAAAAAAGTATTTTGAAAACTGATGCCATGAAGCGTGCGCTGGATGAGGCCAAAAGACCTACTCCGGCATTGTATTCAAAAATATTCAATGCTCGAACAGCACTTTTGGGGCTTAACAAACAAATGAAGGGTAATCCAGCTAAAAACGAAGTAGGGGAGAAGACACCTCCAGCCCCAGGTGATGGTAGCTTTGTTGGTTATGTTGCATTAGGGAATACATACGGTCCAACGGGCAATCACAAAGCTGCAATGGAACGGGCACAGAACCAATTAAAAGGCATTAAAAAAGAATTAGGTGTATTGGCAAGTACAATGTCCAATTTGGAAGAAGAGCTGAAAGCAGCTGGGGCACCTTGGATTGAAGGACAAGGACTTCTAGAGGATTAAATCCAACAGCATGAGCCATTCCCGGATTATCATAGTTTTTTGTTTGTCTTCTTTTATTGGTTTGCAGGCTCAGTATTCCGAATCCGACTGGGCGGAACGCGATAAATGGATGAAAACCCAAACCTTATTGGATATGGCCAATGTTTCTGCGGATGATAGGGTCGCAGATATTGGATGTCATGAAGGGTATTTGAGTATTCACTTGTCGAAACTTGTCAAGGATTATGGAAAAGTATACGCCGTAGATGTTAGAGAAGATAGATTGATTACACTTAGGGCCAATGCAAGAGAGCGCAAGCTTACCAATATAAAAACGGTACTTGGAGATTATGATAATCCAAAACTACCTGAGAACAGTTTTGATGTGGTTTTTATAATGGATACCTATCACGAAATGGATGCGCATGAAAAAATTCTTCAGCACGTTAAAAGTGCTTTAAAATCAGGTGGAAGATTAATGATTTTAGAGAAGTTAAAAGATAGGGTAAAAGGCAAAACAAGAAAAGAGCAGGTAAGTGCCCATTCATTAAGTCCAGGTTATGTTAGAAAAGAATTGAAACAGGCAGGTTTTATCATAATTTCCGAAATTGAGAACCATGGTAAATGGGAACGGGAAGATGACAAACAAATGTGGGTGATTCTAGCTCAGAAGCCATAAAATCATAATAAGCTATACCGCTGTTCTTTCAATTAGCGAAAAGATGGGTAAGAGCACTTAAGCTATCAATTCTGTCGTAGTTCATAAACATAACTCAAGATACCTGGTAAATCTTCTCCTGGTTCATTAATTAGTTGTTGCCCCTCAATTTTAATCTTTGAAAGGACATCGTCTTCAGCAAAAGTGACTTCGTTTTCATCTGAAAACCATGTTCCGGTTTATCCTTTTGCCCATAAATTCACTACATTTAAGAGATTCATTAAAAATTTTTAAATGACTAGACCAGCTTATTTTTTCCTTTCCATTACTTTTTCCTTTTTGATTTGTCAAAACGTACATTCACAACATGAGTTTTTAATTGGTGATGCACTACCAGATGCACCTGAGCTGGCACATCGTGGCACTTATGGCGTTGGAGTCAAGACCATCGAATTAGTACATAAGAATCAGTTGAATGTACTCAGTATTAAAGATGGTAAGGGAGAGCAATATGACCGTCCTATCACTATAGAGGTCTGGTATCCTGCAAACATTCCAGAAAATGTTGAACAACTCGAAACGTACACCCAAGTACTCGGAAAAAATGCTACTGAAGGCCGTCCGGTCGTTCCTTTTACTTTTCAAGGTAGGGCAGTAAGAGACGCTGTAATTGTTAACGATAAGGGTAAATTCCCGTTAGTAATTTTATCCCATGGGTATGTAGGTTCTCGGTTTTTGTTCACATATTTATCCGAAAACCTGGCATCAAAAGGATACGTAGTCGTTTCCATTGACCATACTGATTCTACATATAGAGATGCTGCTAATTTCACGAGTACTTTGGTAAATAGGCCATTGGACCAATTATTTGTTTTAAATGAGATTGAGCGGCTTTCAGCAAATGCAAGCGATAGTTTCCTTGCCAATTTGGTAGACACTTCCAATACGGGACTTGTTGGTTATTCTATGGGTGGATATGGAGGACTAAATACCTGTGGTGCTGGATATAGCAAAGCGGCAATAACCTTTTTTAAATCCATGACAGGTGGTAGCGATGCATTGGATAAACTCGCAATGGAGAATGAATCGTATACAGCTTCTATCGATACGAGAATAAAGGCTTTCGTGGCATTGGCACCATGGGGAATGACCAATGGCGTGTGGGATGAGACCGGTCTGGCCGGTCTAAAAATACCTACGTTTTTTGTAGCAGGTAGCGAGGACGATATTTCAGGATATGAAAAAGGAATCAAGGCCATTTATGAGGGTGCCGTAAACAGTGATCGCTATTTGTTGACTTATATGAATGCACGGCACAACGTCGCTCCCAATCCGCCAGCTCCCGCAACAATGAAGGAAGGGTTACCTATTGATGAATATTTAAGGTATGCAGATTCAGTTTGGGATATGAGAAGAATCAACAATGTTAACCAGCATTTTATAACTGCTTTTTTAGGTACGTATTTAAAAGGAAGTGACTACAAGGACTATCTAAATCTAAAACCAGACTCAAATACAGGGAATTGGAAAGGCTTTAAGCCAAGGACCTCAGTTGGTATGGAATTACTCCATGCATCCGCAGGAAATGAATAATTAGCAACACCATGAAAAGAAGAGATTTTATCGTTGGTACGGGAGCAGCTGCCCTAACAGCCGTTTCCTATGGCAATATTCTAGGTGCAAATGATAAAATTGGTGTTGCCGTAGTAGGAACAGGACGGAGGGGCAGGTGGGTATTGGGAGAGATGCTCAAGACCAATCAAATAAAACCAGTAGTGTTTTGCGATGTTTGGGACGAACAGGTAAAAAGGACCATAGATTTTTTAGCGCTCGGAAAAATACCCATGACCTATGATTTAGATGAAGTCCTAACCAACAGAAATGTGGATGCAGTGCTTCTGGCCACCCCTGACCATTTGCACAAAAATTATGCAATACGAATACTCGAAGCAGGAAAACATCTGTTGCTAGAAAAACCGGTCACATTGCATTTTGACGAAGGACCTGTGTTAGAAGAAGCAGTGGCAAGCAGTAGCGTAATCTGTCAAACAGGCACCCAACAGCGTAGCGGGCAAATGTACCAGAGGGTGAAAGAAGAATTTTTTGGAGATTCAAAAAAATTAGGGGATATCGTTTTTGTTAGAGCTGTTTGGAGCAATTTTGGGTGGCAAAGAAGACAATTGAAACAGCAACCCAAACCTGAAAACTTTAAATGGGATACATTTTTGGGACCTGCACCTAAAACAGATTATTACTGGCCTAGATATGATGGTTGGCGGCATTATAAAGAATACGGCACTGGCATACTATCCGATTTGTTGACTCATTGGGGAGATGTAGCGCAATGGATGATGAATGATACCAATCCCTTAAATGCAGTTACGACGGGAGGTATTTATCATATGAATGATGATCGAACCAACCCCGATACGGTGAACACAATTATTCAATACAAAAACGGATGGAACTTTACGTTTGAGTGCAGTGTAATGCCCGTTAAGAACAAACATGATTCTGTTCTTTTTCATGGTACCGAAGGGAAATTAGAGCTCTTTCGTTCTGGATATATCTATACGCCCCATAAGGGCAAATCCATGGTTTTTGAGAATACCGAAAATCTCACCTACGCGCATGCAAGGAATTTTTTAGATGCAATTAAGAAAGGAACAAAACTAAGTGCTCCTATCGAAGTAGGGCTTAACGCTGTAAAGCCATCACATCTTGCGGCAGCTTCGTATTGGTCTGGACAACGTATGCAATTCAATGCAGATCAAACCAAAATAATAGCATCGTAAATCCTGGATTATTATTTTCTGGTCTATGTTTTTCATCGATTACTTGAAAAAACTATACTAAACGGCTTCAGTTTTCGTTAGCACAGCATGACTCTAAGGTATACAGTATCATGAAAAATTCTAGATATTTAGCTTTTAAACTGTGGTTCGTAATTTTTGCTGTAATAGGTTTGCAGAGCTGTAGTGAAGACGAAAATACCCCAGGTACTAGCGAAGATTTTACACAGACCGAACTACAGACTGTTTTGGAAACAGATAAAATTGCTAGTACGGTCGATACTGTTTTGGCCGAGATTTTCTTGAACGATACAACGGCTGGCAAGTCTTTTAGCAGTTCCGATGATTGCTATTCAGCCGAATTTTCCCAAACTGGCTTTGTGGTATCTTTCAATAATTGTACAATTAATGGAACCGATGACATCAATGGTAATTTGACCATTACCTATGCTGCTGAAAATGAATCTTCGGTTTTCACGGCAACGTATGCTGATTTTTATGTTGGTAACCTGAAGATAAATGGTACTCGAAACTATGTACTTACGAATGCTCCTGACCAGAATACAGTTTCGTTTACCGTGACCAGTTCCATGACCGTTGAAACAGAAGTGGGAACTTTGGTTACCGAAAGTGGAACAAAAACGTTTAGCTTCAATTTTGGCGATACTTTGGGCAGTAGCACGTTTAGCCTAAGTGGAAACTGGAAAGTTGAGGCAAACGGCACAACGTATATGGTAGAAACCGTAGATGATTTAAAAGGTAGCCTTACATGCGAACACTTAATTGGTGGAAGCATGAACGTAGATAAGAATGGTTTTATCATCAATGTAGATTTTGGTGAAGGTCAATGCGATAACCAAGCTACGATAACACTTCCCGACGGAGAATCCCAAGAAGTTACATTTTAGGATTAGCCATAAAAATTCCATAACTCTTCGCTGTTCAACTGAATTGGTAGATTACGATTGGTACTATTCTCTCATCTGGCATAACTTTATGCTTCAGATTATCTGCTTATTTTTGATAACTTGAGAAAAGGGAATATAGTAGAACTTAAATGATGATCGACAATCTAGTACAGGAGCAACGCAAGTTTTTTAAAACACAGCAAACCAAGGATATTGCATATCGCAAACAACTTCTTAAGCGTTTTCATAAGGAATTGATTTTGTATGAAGATGCTATTTGTGATGCACTCTATGCAGATTTTAAAAAACCAAAGTTTGAGGCACTGGCGAGCGAAACGCAAATGATACTTTCCGAACTGAAATATGCGATAGATAATCTGGAGTTTTGGGCCAAGCCGACCAAGGTAAAATCAATTTGGACCAATTTTCCTTCTTCAGATTGGATTTATCCTGAACCTTTTGGAAATGTATTGATCATTGCTCCATGGAACTACCCCTTTCTATTATCCATATCTCCTTTAATCGGGGCTTTGTCAGCTGGTAACACCGTTGTTTTAAAACCATCGGAACTTAGCCCGAATACCTCTAAGATTATTGTCAAAATTGTTGAAAATGTATTTCCAAAGGAATATGTGAGCGTGGTGGAAGGTGGAGTTTCTGTTTCACAGGAGCTGCTTTCAAAAAAATGGGATTATATCTTTTTTACGGGAAGCAGTAGGGTAGGTAAAATTGTGTACAAGAGTGCTGCTGAGCATCTTACTCCGGTTACCTTGGAGCTGAGCGGAAAAAACCCGTGTATTGTTGATGCGACTGCCTCCATACAATTAGCGGCCAAGCGCATCGTTTGGGGCAAGTTCTTGAATGCGGGACAGACCTGTATAGCACCTGATTATATTTTGGTCCATTCCTCCAAAAAGGATGAACTGATAGCTGGGTTGCAAAAGCATATCGAAAATTCTTATGGCAAGGATATTGAACAATCAGATGATTTTGCCAGAATAGCTACTGAAGGCCATTACAACAAGTTGAAAGAAATCTTGAAAGGAGAAGATGTCTTGTTCGGAGGGAGTTTTAATGACCAGGAACAATACATAGCACCAACATTGGTAAACGAACCCAATTTTAACGAAGGAGCTATGGCCGATGAAATCTTTGGACCGATATTACCCATCATTTCCTATGAATCCGAGGACGATATCGATACGTACTTGATCAACTATGATAAACCCTTGGCACTCTACATATTTTCGAACGATAAAACGTTTCAGAAAAGAATTATTGCCAAGTACAGTTTTGGTGGAGGTGCCGTAAACGATACCATAGTTCAAATCATCAATAAAAAACTACCTTTTGGTGGAGTAGGGGGCTCGGGTATTGGCGGTTATCATGGCAAGCATACTTTCGATTTGTTCTCCCACAAAAAAGCCATTGTCAAAAGAGCTAACTGGATTGATGTTCCGGTACGTTATGCGCCTTATGCCATTCCCATAAAATGGGCGAAGAAAATTAAACACCTGCTTTAAACTGATATTTTACCTAGTAAAAATTAAAACGAGAAGTATGGGAGATGAACGAAAAACTGAACTACTTTGGTTATCTTTAAATCCATCTTAAAACTATAGAAAATGAAACGATTGACTTTTTTTTCGCTATGTATTTGTATGATAATCGTGGCATCCTGTAAACAAAAGACCGAGAACAAGAAAGTTGAGGAACCTATTGCTGAAGACCTGCCCGTGAAAGTAAAAGGGGAGGAAGTTACTTATGCATCGGACTCGACCAACTTAAAAGGATATATAGCTTTCAATGCGAATAATCCAGAAAAACGTCCAGGAGTACTGATCGTACATGAATGGTGGGGGCACAACGACTATGTACGTGAGCGCGCCGATATGCTAGCGGAACTTGGGTATACCGCACTGGCCGTTGATATGTATGGTGACGGAAAACAGGCAGAACACCCAGATGATGCCGGCAAATTTGCCATGAGCGTTATGACGAATCTTCCAGAAGCCAAAGCCCGTTTTAATGCGGCGATGGAGTTGCTACAAAAACATGAATCAGTAGATGCTGAAAACATTGCGGCCATTGGTTATTGCTTCGGGGGAAGTGTAGCCTTGACCATGGCAAATTCAGGAGTGGAGCTGGATGCGGTCGCTGCTTTTCATAGTGGGGTGGAACTCCCAGTGATGCCCGGTAGCGAATTAAAAGCCGCCGTATTGGTGTGCAACGGGGCGGATGACCCATTTATTAGTCCAGAATCAGTGGTAGCCTTTAAAAAGACTATGGATTCTATTGGTGCCGACTATGAGTACATTTCCTATCCTGGTGTAAAACATAGCTTTACCAGTAAAGCGGCAGATGCCAATGGTGAAAAATTTGATCTACCGTTGGAGTATAACGCCGAGGCCGATGAAAAATCGTGGGCAAGTCTGCAAAAACTCTTGGAGGAAACATTTTAAAACCAGCTTTGTCAATATGGTCAATGGTGACTTCTTTGGACATTCTACTTCAATAGGTTACTCGTATTAATCAAAAGTTAAACTATCAATTTATAACCGTTATAGTATTATTTTTAAGGGTATATCTTTCATCCAATAAGTAAAGTAAGCGGCACATGAATCAAAAAGACCTCAATACAAAATATAAATTATTGGTATTGATGGACTTGTCCAAATCATCTGAAAATGCTTTAAAAAACGCTGTACAATTAGCAAAAACAATAGATGGCAGTATAGATGTTTTTCATGTTAAGGCGCCAACAGATGTGGTTAAATCTGAAAATCAACTATCCGCAATACGGGGTATACACCAGGAAAGCCGTAGCACTAAAAGTAAATTGGAGGAACTCATTCAAAAGATTATAGCAGAAGAAGGTTTTAAAATTGGTTATCAAATGTCTTATGGCAATGTGAAAAATACGATTCAAAGACATATAGAGCAGCGTCAACCGGATATTGTAATTTTAGGAAAAGAGAGACTAAAATTGATTGGTTTTCTATCCGATGATCTTACGGGATACCTTCTAAATGAAAGCAACGTAAATGTTCTTATCGTTGGAGAAGGCAATTCACTGGATTCTTATAAAGATATCTCTCTTGGAATCTATGGTACGATACAAAATAAAAGTAGTTTAGAAATCTTGGATAATTTAAAGCAAGAAACCTCCAAGCGCATAAAACACTTTAGTGTTCGCGATTCGAATAAAGAAACCCAGAAAGAAGAAAAGGATACTACGAATGCTACTTCCTATGTGTTCTCTGAGGGTGCAAACGCTTTGGACGGTCTAGCTTCTTATGTACTAAAAACAAACACTCAAATATTGTGCATTGCCAAAGAGCCCAAAGGTTCCAAGGTGACAGCATCTGTGAAACCACTATTACGAAAATTGGATATTCCAGTATTGTTACTGCAATAACCTCATTTTTTGACTCCCTTTCATTCTTGGTCCGTTATTGCCGTTATTCTTCACAAAAGATGAAAATTTTAAGTATACAGGCAGCGAATTGCCATTGCCGTGCATTCTATATATAGATAGTGCATTAGTGCATTAGTGCATTTGCGTTTTAACCCTTAATTTATACTTATGAAAACTACCTTAATTACATTTTGTATTGCTCTTTTATTCTTAGGAAACATAACCGTTTCCGCCAATACCGAAAGAATAGATCCAATACAGAATGCTAGAGTCTATATTTATCGTCCTGCAAATTTGGTTGGATTTGCATGGGTGTTCAATTTAAAACTAAATGGAGAAAAGTATGCAAAAATTAGAAATGGTAAGTACTTTATCTTGTCCTTAAAACCTGGAAAAACAACTTTTAGCATCAAAAAGAAGAAAGTGACCATAGATTTAGAGGCGGGAAAATCGTATTATTTGCGATCTTTTATTCAGCAAGGTTTCTATATAGGGAAATTAGATCTTATAGAAGTAACGGCACGTTTTGCAGAACAAGAATTTGAACACAAGCCCATGAAACTGGCAGCAAAAGAATAATTACATGGTAATGGTACGATACATTTCTGGTTTTTAAAGAGCGTGGTTTGATAGAAAAGCATATCGTAAAACTATGTCTTAAAGGCAACAGAAAAGCTCAAAAATTACTTTATGATTCTTATGCTGAAAAAATGTTCGTGCATTGTTATCGGTATACCAAACAAAAAGAAGATGCCGAGGAAATCGTGTCCGAAGGGTTTGTAAAAGTATTCCTGAACCTTTCAAACGTTGAATATAGAGATGCTCCAAGTTTTGAGGGCTGGATAAAGCGCATCATGATCAATGAATGCTTAATGTTCTTGCGTAAAAAAGAACGGCTCGTTTTTGATGAAATGGAAATGACTACGGCAGAAGCTCCATTTAACGTCGAAGGTATTTTGGAAGCAGAGGATATCTATTCACTCATTGTTGCGTTGCCCATAGGGTATAGAACCGTTTTTAACCTATATGCAATCGAAGGTTTCTCGCACAAGGAAATTGCACAGCAACTTGGTATAAAAGAAAGTACCTCAAGGTCCCAACTTGCCAAGGGGAGGAGAATGCTTAAAATTTTAATGGCCAGAACTAGTCTATGAAAGAAGAATTTGACCATTTGTTTAAAAACAAAATAGCCGAACTAAATCAAGTTCCGGGTGTGTCCTACAATAAAGAAAAAGTGTGGAAGACCATTCAGCCTAGAATTCGAGTAAAATCATCATGGAATTTCCTTAGAAGATTTACTGCCGGGTTTCTGCTTATAACAGCGGCAGTGATACTATATAATTACTGGCCCAATACGTTAGAAGTTCAAAAAAATACTATTGATAAGCTCCCTAAAGCAGTTCTGAAAAAAAAGAAAGAAACAGAAACCAACAAAATGGGGGTAGAAGATTCGATAGCGAATCCAACAATTACTTCAAAACAAATCGAACAACGTCAAGCAAAGACCGTTCTTAATACCTATTCACCAAGTAAAACGCATTCTGATACTGTACCTAAGAAGGTTGATGCAAAACAGTTAAAACCAAAACTGGATTTGAGCATCAATGAAGATACAAAACTCAAAAAAACCATTCCAATTAGTACGGAACATAGGAAAGCAGTGGTTCATATTTATCGTCCAAGACGGTTTGTAGGTTCAGGGTTGGTTTTTAAATTAAATGGAAATAACAAGCTTATATCCAAGATTAAAAATAGCAGTCATACCATGGTTCATTTAAATCCTGAGTTTATGAAATTTACGATTGGTAAAAGTGAATTACCGTTAACCTTGGAAGCTGGTAAAATTTATCATTTATGGATTTCTTATGATGGTTTCCCCTTTGGGAAAGTGGAACTTAAAAAAGTAGATACATCTTTTATAAAGGCAAACTGGTAAGTTATATTCGATTGGTATCAATGCCGATAGTTTTTTTTAAACTCCAGAGGTGTCATATTTGTTCGGTGTTTAAAAACCCTGGAAAAATAGGCATAATCGTCATACCCAAGAATTTCAGAAATGGTTGTTAGCGATTCTTTGGAATATACAATGAGTCGTTTCGCCTCGAGCAAAACACGTTCATTGATAAGTTCGGTGGTAGTTTTGTTCAAGGTACTTCTTGTGATTCTATTTAAATGTTTTGTGGATATGTGAAGTTTTTCCGCAAAGAACTTGGCAGATTTCTCTGTTCTGTAATGCTGCTCTATAGCGTTCTCCAAAGCTTCCAAAGTTTGTAGATAGGTAGGGGAGAGCGGCTTCATTTCAGATTCAAAATTACTGAACAGACGGGTTGCATCAATATAGAGAAGGTTTAAAAGACTCGCCAGTTTTTGCTTTTTGTATAAAGCGTTTTGATGGAATTCAGTATTGATAGCATTGAAATACGAAGCAATAGATGTTAATTCTGGCTGCCTTAGGGTAATAGTGGATATATTATTGTACGAATTATAAAATGGAAAGTTTGAAAGTTTGCCTTTTGAAAAAAAGAATTCATAGAATTCCTGAGTATGAAAAAAGATATAACCAGATGGGGCCGTATCGAACTCCCACGAATGGGTTTGACCGTGTTTTAGAAAAAACAGACTACCAGGGTTTATGGGATAGGAACTGAAATCTATTTCGTGATTACCGGTGCCCTTGGTAAACAGCACGCAAAGAAAAAAATCATGTTTATGGGGCTTATGGATAATGTGCGCATTCTGTTTTAAATGCAATGATAGATCGTTACTGTAAAAATCGGCAAGTGATACTTCTTGCTCAAACTGTTCTATATTAAGTATGTTAACCAATCTCGCCATGTGTGGAATATGTCCTAAAAGTACAAAAAGTAGCGATATCCGTGCGATAGCACAGATGGATTCGTTGCTTACATTTGCAATGCAAATCCATACATTATGAAATTTTTAAAGGGAACCAAGGTTTATAGTATAGTAAAAGGTGTATGTCCTGTATGTCAAAGTGAGAGCATGTATTTGGAACAGAACCCTTACAAACTGTCCAAAACATTAAAAATGAAGGAACGCTGTAGCAATTGTAAAACCAAATATAAGATTGAACCATCATTTTTTTATGGGGCTATGTATGTGAGTTATCCGGTTGGATTGTTTTTTGCGGGGTTTGCGTTTGTATTATCCTATCTGGTTTTTGATATTGGTCTAATTACAACCTACGGTATCATCGTAGTTGTTATGTTTGCTTCATTACCGTTAATTTTAAGGATTTCTAGAAATATTTGGATCAATCTATTTATGAGTTATGAAAAAGCAAAGTCTCTTAAAGAAGTTTTGAAATAGGTATGCATGGGGAGACGAGTAGGTTTTACATATTTTTATTTTACATAATATAAATTATAGTACAAATACATAGTAATTTCTGTATAGCCGTATTTCAGGCTATTTACACATAATTGTAGATATAGTGCCTTTAGGTCTATATCGTCAACAATTATGTTAAAAGAAATTACGGCTATGAAGTTCCCGTTTCTATTTGATAGCTATAATTCTATATTATGTAAAATATCCCAGAAAGTCTTGTACACACAATAAACTGTAGAACTTGGGTCATTAAACATTTGGCTCTTGGGTTTAGTACTAAATAAGAAACATTCTGCTGTTTGTAGCTATAATTAGCCGTTATGTAAAATTGCCGCTGCCTATGCGCTCGATTGCTTTTTATAAATTAAACGCTTCTGGCGTTTATTTCTAAACACAATTTCCAACCGCATAGCCACCGCCATAAAAAAGCTAACCTTTTAGATTCATTTAAAATTCGCGTATTCAATAATAATCCTGCAATATTTTTTTCTACGGCATTCTCGTAAGCTTGCCACAAGAGTATAAAATTTCCCTTTGCTCAAATCCTTGCTTAAAATTTCTATACACTTGTTCTATACATAGCTCCGATTGAACTTTTTTTATTTAGTACTTCTAATATTATGTAAAATAGAAATTAAACTTTTGAACTCTCTAAGATTTAATAATATCTTTTGTCTTGAAACAAAAGAAACAAAAATTCAAGACTGCATATAATTTTGGAAACAATGTACGGCTCGTTACGCTATATTTTAGGAAACTTTACAACTAACCAACACTGTTTTGAAATCCCTTTAAAATGTAGGGAAACCAAGAATAACACGAACTAAACCCCTAAAATATGGACGCTCCACTCACCTATTGTTTTAGCCAAAATTGTATGAGGTCAGACAAGTTCATTTTAACATTACGTTAATCATCGTCAATATTTTTTTTGAATTCTTGTAGGTTTTTCGATATGTCTATAAATGGGTTATTTCCTTTTCCGTTCATTTTTGAAACTATCATTCCAATTTTGTCGTATCCTTTTTCGGAAATTAATTGCTTCTGTAATTTTTTTACTTGCATTTTTAACTCGGTATCAGTGCTTTCATTACTTTGACCAAAAATTGGTAAAAATTGGTCTATAAATTCACTTATCCCACTTACTCGGGTAAGAATGTCATTAAAATCCTCTTTATCAATACTTAAAGGTGTCTTTATTACATTATCATAATCAACATACATTCCATCTTGCCTAAGATATTCTGCATTAGAAAACCATATTATTTCTTCGTTGAGTTGATTGATTTTTTCCTGTGCGAGCTCCTGCGAGCCAGGGCGAGT
>JBCCEC010000019.1:0-53232 GCA_039030475.1 Bacteroidota bacterium | reverse complement strand
GCGACTAACGGCTCGCCGCATTGCCACCCAATTGCCTGTGTGCAAGTCCAGCTGGCCTAAAACCCACCGAACTGCCGTGTGACCTTGCTCACTGTGCCGTCAATCGAAAGGAGAATGAAAAAAATAAACACAGAGGAATTTGAAAATCTTAAATACGGGGATAAAGTATACAGATTTTTTAACGATAGAATCAAGAGGTATTATTTCGTGGCAAAGATGCCAAAAAGTGAAACCACATATATTTTATGCGATGGAACTGATATAATATCCGTGTTCATTTCAAAGCAGCGAGGCTTAACAGATACTTTCTTTTCGGGAGAATACAATTCTGAATTTATTGGAAAATACCTAATAGAAAACTACGAAAAGAAAATTAGGATAGTTGAGGAAATCTACCTTTCTGATGGTGATGACAACTTTTAAAATGTAAATAAACTATAACATGGAAATGAAAAGAGCAAAGGATTTTTTAATCAATGAAATAGACTCTTCTATTAAAGGCAAAGGTCATTTCATAACAATAGGCCAATATTTACATGGAGTTACTTTTAAAGAAATGGGAGAAATAGTAGAAAGGTACTCAGACCAAGAAAACTCAGAGCTAAGGAAGGACAATGAAGAGCTTAGGGAGCTTCTTAAAGAAAATGTAGACGTAATCGAGTCGTTACTTATCTACGTTAAAAATCAAGCTAAATCATGGACATGGAGATTTTCATTTGACAGGCTTAGAAATTCCTGCACTAAGTCAAAAATGTTTTTAAAACCCACAACAACATAAACAAAGAGTATGGAACGTAAAATCATAGATAGCAACGGTAAGACCGTAAAAGTTGGGGACAAGGTAAGGGGCGAGGGGTTTTTAAGATGCAACGAAGGATATAAAATAGACCTTTCCCCAATAGTCACGGTAAGAAAAAAATATGGCATAATATATTTTGGAAATCTCAGTAAGTCAAGCTTTGATAAATTTTATAAAGTATAAAACCAAACCACAATGGAGAGAACAATAAAATTTGAGGCCAAGGAACTATATAAAGGGGAAGAATGAAAGAACCGATAAACGTATTGAGTACATTCAATGGAATGGGATGTATTTGGGTTGCACTGGATAGATTAGGGGTCAAGGTCAATAAAAGATACTCATCCGAAACGGATAGGTACGCCAATATCATCAACGACAAGAATTACCCCCATACAACTCAGTTAGGGGATGTTGCCAAGGTAAAGGCGAAAGACCTTGAAAAAATAGATTTACTTGTAGGGGGTTCACCATGCCAGGGGTTTTCATTTGCAGGAAAGCAATTGAACTTTAACGATACTAGAAGCAAACTATTCTTTGAGTTTGTAAGGTTGTTAGAGGAATGTAGGGAAATAAACCCACAAGTAAAATTCCTTTTGGAGAACGTAAAGATGAAAAAGGAATACCAAGATGTTATCTCTAGACTTTTGGGGATAGAGCCAATAGAAATAAATTCATCATTGGTATCGGGACAGAATAGAAGAAGATTGTATTGGACAAATATCGATGGAATTATACAGCCGCTTGATAGACGAATTTCACTATCATCGGTTTTGCAGCCATATTCCGAAATATCAGAAACTTTAATGACAGAGGGGTGGTATAAATGGTGGGACAAGAACATGGAGTTTCAACTTTCTAAAAAACACTCTTCGTTAGATGCCGACAAAGCGATATGTATGACTGCAAGACAATATGCAAGCTGGAACGGAAATTATGTAACATTAGATATTTTAAAGTATTTCAGGGATACTGATAAACCTTTAGTCTTTAAAGCTAGAAACAAAAAGAAAGTTTACATCCATAAGGAGGATTTAAAGCCAGGCACTTTTTACGAAACCAGAACAGAAAAAGGAAAAACACTTCGTAGGGAGGCTAGACAAAAAGGGCTTGGGGATACAACACCAAGAACTTCGGATTGTAAAAAATATGTTGTTTCACCACATGAAAAAGCGAACTGCATACTTGCCACTAGAAGCTTTTTAGACTGTATTATAGACAATCAATTTATTCTTAGAAGTTTATCCCCTGTAGAATGTGAAAGACTCCAGACACTTCCAGATAATTACACAGAAGGGGTAAGCAATAGCCAACGCTACAAAATGCTAGGAAATGGATGGACAGTGGATGTTATAGCTGAAATATTAAAGCATGAGTACCATAAATTAAAACAGGTCGCATAAGAACCCAAAAACCTATAACAAAATGAAGAACTTAGTTATAATTTTTATTTTACTGGCAACGAAAATATGCACTGCCCAGATTAACGACAGCATAACGGTTTCATTTAGCGATAACACCTATCAAATCGCTAAGACTGTATTATATCCTTACATTGAACCTGAACTAAAGCTTGTGCAACTACAAATAGTTGCGCCCACCTTATACTTAATTCAGATTTTTATCGACGATAGAAAAGCAAAAGGAATCATTTCAGAGCCTACTTTCAAGGAATTCTATGATTGGACACAGGAATATTTTAAAGAGGAATTAAAGTACTAAAAAATGAAAGAGCAACTAATAGAATTCAAGACTGCAAAGCTTGCAAAGGAGAAAGGGTTTGATTGGCCTGTAAGATATTACTACCAACATAATATAGAGGGAAAATTAATCACAAGTGATTTAGAAGAGGAATTATCTAACTGCAATGACACACCAAATTATCCTGAATGGTCAAGGTCAACCCAAAGCCTTTTACAGAAGTGGTTAAGAAAACTACATATAGACATCACAGTAATCACTAATTGGCTTAAAGATGGAAAGAAGATATACTATGTTGGGTTTTCTTACTTAAATAAAAACAACAAAATAGATATATGGTTCAGTAAAAAATCTGGAAACAAAATAGAATACCCAACCTATGAACAAGCACTAGAAACCGCCCTATACGAAGGGCTTAAAATTATATGATAATGGAATCGATATTAATAAATATAATTGTTTTCCTTGTATTTTTTACAATAGGATGGAAGATAGCGGATTATATCAAGAAATAAACCAAACACCTTAACAAGATGGAAGAAAAGAAAACATTAAGAGATGAAATAGCTAGATGGTCTTATCAGATGGCAGACGCTATGCTAAAAGCAAGGGAACAACAATAACAAATAGGAAAAGAACTAACAAAACAACAATAGAATGGAGAGATTAACAGCAAGTCAAGCAAGAGAGTACAGTTCAGGTATTTTCGAACAAGAACTAAAGGCAACCTATAAGTTAATCAAGGAAGAGGCCAAGAAACAAAAAACAACCGCCTTCGTTTATAAGCAGTTAGAAAAGTCAACTATTGAAATTTTGGAAGAGGATGGATTTCATGTTCATGATGCATCGGATATATGTGTACAAAGAGATTCCTTATATCACACAATTAAATGGTAGCTCAATAAAACCTCCCTATAAACAGGAACAATGAAAAAAATAATCTACATATTGGCTATGATCGCAATAGGATGCTCAAAGGAACAGCAGACATACACATCCAAGCTATCCGCTATCTATGCCCTACCTCATTATACATATGAAGGAGGCTATGCGGAACTGGATATAAACGGAAAGACGATTACAGTAACCACCATCCCAAAAAAAGGAGGTATCTCAAGCGAACCTTTTGAGCTACCGGAAGGAAACAATCGGGTAACAAGAATCAATATTTACGATAATAATGCAAAACTCGTTTACAAAGTACTTTCAATGGATAGACTAGGAGACATGAACGGACTTGTAGTTACCGGAGTACCCTTTGAGACTTGGGGAGGAAACGTAACGGGGCAGATATTTTTTTGCGATGATTTACAATAAAATCAGTTTATACAAATTTATAACAATTTAAATAAGTTATTACTATTGATTATTTTTGATTCATGAAATTCAGGAACGAAGAACATTTTTTAGAAGTTGCCGACAATTGGTATCAAAGATGCAAAAATCTTTACAGACTTTATCACGAAGAAAAAGACACGGTTAAAAAACAAAAGGCGTTTGCCCTTGCATCAGAAATGGAAAAAAGAGTTCTATTCTTGAAAAATGTTTACTTGGAAAAAACTCAGATTCGAAAAACACCCAACTTTCCTAAAGGTCAATCCAATAATACAAATTAAACAATATAAACAGTTTTAATACAAATTAAGTATCTTTGTTACGATACGTTACTAATTTGGAAGCTAAGAAAAAAAGATTTTGCGAAGAGTATGTTTTGGACTTTATAGGAAGTGAAGCCGCCATAAGAGCTGGCTATAATCCTAAGAGGGCCAAACAACATGCTTATGAACTAATGCAAGAGCAAGAAGTAAAAGATTATATTGAAAAACTTCAGGACGAACTATCCGAAAGAAGCAAGATAACAGTAGATGAATGCGTAGAAATACTTTCCAAACTAGCAAGGTTCGATATAGCAGAATTATATCAAGAAGATGGCGAACTCAAGCCTATTCATGAAATAGATTTTGATTCCAGGCTTTCACTTGAAGGTGTTGATGTTGAAAGCAGGTCTTCTTTAGGCAGTGAAGATGAGGGCTTTGTTAGAAGCACCGTAAAAAAAGTAAAACTATCCAACAGAAAGCAAGCTATTGACATGCTAATGAAGCATCTTGGCGGTTACAGAGAGGACAATTCACAAAAACAACCAAATGTAACGATGCTATCTTTAAATCCGTTGACGGATGAATCTAAAACCGACAACGGCACTTCGTAAGATACTTTACCTTACATCAAGGATTTGGGGAATTCAAGGCGGGCAGGGAGCGGGCAAAACGATTTCGATACTTTGGATACTTTGTGATTACGCTTGGAAAAATCCAGACAAGGAAATATTCATAGCATCTTCAGAACTTACCAAGATGCGAATTACGGTAATAAAGGATTTCAAGAAAGTCATGAGGTCTTTGGGAATGTTCGAAAAAGAAAGATTCCCTGGGGAAACGCTATATAGGTTTCCTAACGGTAGTTTTATAAAGTTCATAGGTCTTGATAAAGAGGATATAGGTAAGGGGCTTAGGTCGGATGTCATGTTCATCAACGAGGCCAATAAAATAAACTTTGAGACATACCGGGAGCTTACATCAAGGGCAAAGCGTGTAATCATAGATTTCAATCCAAATTCAAAGTTCTGGTATCACAAAGAGGTGATGAAATCAGAACAGTGCCAGCACTTGGTATTGACCTATAAGGATAATGAATTTCTTTCTAAAGAAGAGGTAAATGAAATATTGTCCTATAAAGAAAAGGGCTTCAATCCAGATGGTAGTGAAAAGAACGAATATTGGGCCAATAAATGGCGTATCTACGGGCTTGGTGAAATAGGAGGCGTAGAGGGAAGAATATTCTATTGGAATTCATGTTCTTATTTGGATTACCTCAAAATACAAAAGCCAGTACATTTTTACTGCGACTGGGGAAAGTCCGATCCTTGGGCAATAGGTGAGTTTAAATATCATGACGGCAGATTGTTTCTTCATGAAAGGAACTATCGAAGTGAAAATGAAATAAGGGAAGTTATGACCGTACAAGAGCAAAGGAACATTGGGGCCGTGGAGGGAGAGGGTATGGTTACATGGATGTTCAATAAGTTGGCAATACCTAAAGATGCCTATGTGGTATGCGACAACAATAGACCCACTAAAATAACCGCTATCCGTGATATGGGATGGGATTATGCGTTTGCAGCACTTAAAGGCCCCGGAAGTATCAACGCAGGGATTGACACACTTCAGGACTTGGAGGTATTTTATACCGATACATCCGAAAACATAGAGTATGAACAGGAAAATTATCAATGGGCAGTGGACAGGTTCGGGGAGACCATAGACGGAAAACCAGTTGATACCAATAATCATCACATGGACGGCGCAAGGATGGGAGCAGCTTGGCTTTTGGAGCAGGGAGTCATAAAAGCTGCATAATTTATCACAAATTAATCAGTTTATACAAATTTAATACAATTTATTTCTTAGCTTTGTAATGTCTGTTATCTAAAATTGGGATAATGGACTATTGACAACAGACAAGATATAGCCCTTATCCCTTAAAGATGAGGGTTTTTTCTATGGGTTTGTTATCTAGTTGGAACAGAATAAAGGCCGTAATCAAAGAGGGCAACGAATACTTCTACCAAGTCTGGTCGAGCGGCACCCAATATTCCCAATCAAAGAAGCTACAACTGATACTTGAAAACCCTGCGGCACTCTTTTTGATATTGATGCTCTGTGACCTCTATTCAATGGGGGAATATAAACTCTACAGAGAGGGAAGCGAAGAACCAGAAGACTCACACGATTTACTTGATTTCCTTAATGACCCGAATCCTATGCAGACAAAGGAACAGTTCGCGTGGGATTACATGTTTTGGAGAAAGTTGGGATGTGCAAACCTATATCTTGATTCCAAGATATTAAAGGGTTCGGACAATATGGGTTATTGGCTTTCTGGCGATTGTATAGAATGGCCCGATTGGTTCGACAGGAACAAGAACACCCTTTTTGTTTCACGCGCCAGTGTAAGGGAGCTTATGCAAAAGCAACTTGTTTACAAGACAGATTCCCAGACACTTCCATTTAGGTACGAAAACCTAAAACAGTTCCATGATATATCAAATGGTATAAAAGGATGGTTTACAAGTCCTAGCAGGGTAGACGCTATCTACAAGATTATCAATAATTCCGATGCCGCACTTGATTCCAAGAACATCAATATCAGGTTTAGTGGTAAATATATCGTAGCTGGAAAGCACGATGCCAAGGACATCAACAGTCTTCCTATGGGAGAAGGCGAAAAAAAGGACATCGAAACAAAGATGCTCGGTAAGAGGTCGGTTCATGCAATGAAATCCATGGTAGACATCAAAAGGTTTGTCGAGCGTTCCGATGTAATGAAGAACATAGACGAGTCATACTTGGACGATGCCATGAAGATAGGCCAGATGTTCAAGGTTCCGCAGGATGTTATAGGGAACTTGACCAAAGGCAGTACTTATGAGAACCAAGAAATGGCAAGGGCTTCTTTAGCCTCATACTGTCTACAGCCAGATTCAGAGGATTTCTGTCAGGGCATACTTGACCACTTTGGAATCACAGGCTATACCCTTAAATATTCTTTTGACCATTTACCGTTCGTACAGGCTTTCGAAAAGGACAGGAGCGAAGTTAAAAAGAACTTGGCAAAAGCATTTCTGGATATGGTCAATGCAGGGGCAGACCAGCAACAAACGGCTGATTATCTGGGCTTGGATATAGATTCTTTTGGCCCACGGAACGAAAGCCAAACAACAACGGAAGAAACTAAAATAAGGAAACTGGCATGAGCGACCAAGGAAAAAAACTAGGGCAGATGATGAAGAGCCTATCCGATGCGGAACGATTGGCAAAGGAAGGGATAAATGTGGAGTCGTTGAAGAAATCAATAAAACAAAAGCAAGATGATTGTATTGAAGGAGTTTCCAAATAAACAATTCAAAACAGTGGAACATGCGTTTGAAGCCTTAAAGGAAAACGAACAACGCTTAATTTCCATTAAGTGTGCCCAAGTATATAAGAGTTGTAAAAAGTTACATGGATTTTCAATATCTCCTTTTTTAGAAAAAAATTCAATTTCATTAAAATCAGAGAATTTATCTTGGATTAAAGAGGGTAATATATACCCAATAATAAATACTACCAAATATTACGATTCACATGGGGATGTTCATTTTAATGGTCTATGGAACAGAAGTTTAAAGGCCAATATTGGAAAACTTTATTATGTCGAATCCCATAGTTTGAAAATCGCAGATATAATCGCATGGCCCGAGGATGTAAAATCATTTGTTAAAGACATTCCTTGGTCATTGGTAGGCAAAACTTACGAGGGAACCACTCAAGCACTTATATATGAGATTCCAGAAAACAAAATAGAACATTCAGGAGCAAGAAAAGTCATTGCAGAAAAAAGGGAAATGCAGAACTCTGTAAGGATGCAATACGTTAAAATTAATTTGGCCCTCAATTCTACAAGTTCTGATTTTAAAGAGAACAAAGAGCTTTATGATGAGCGAATAGAAATAATCGCAAATAAGGATGATGTAGAGGAAAACAAATACTTCTGGGCTGTTGACGAAGCAAAAATATTTAAAGAGGGCAGTATGGTGATTGCGGGCAGCAATGATGCCACTGCCAATATATACAATACTGAAGAACCCGCCTCAGGCACTTCTTCAAAAACGGAACTCGCCTCGGGCACTTCCAATAATTATTTAAAAAGTTTAATCTAAAAAAAAGAAGATGTTCAAAACATTCAAAGAGTGGTTGGAGGCAAAGGGCGTAAACGAAGAAGCCTATACCTCTAAGACCGCAGAAGAAATGGCAAAATTGCAAAAAGAATATATGCAATACGTCAGCGAGGAGATGAAGAAGGCCACTGAAAACGGCGTTTCGAAAAACTACCTCGAAGAGATTACCAAGGGATTGGTAAAAGAGGACGCTATCAAAGGTTTCTTGACCAAGGAGTCAGAAGAATTCAAAAACTTCGAGCAGCGAATCAAAGAGGCCGAGGAAAAAGCAGCTCAGGCGATTGAGGGTATTTCAGGCAGCGGCCCTGTTTCCATTAAGTCGATAAAAGAGCAGATTGTTTCTCAAATAAAAGAAAGACAATCGGAGTTCGACGCCTTAAAAGAAAATAAAAATGCAAGCTTTACTGTAACTATCAAGGCTCCGGCAAATATGCTTACAAGTTCCAATCTTACACCTGCGGGCAACAGGATTGCTAGAACCGAAAATGACGGAGTAGTGGATTTTGTAAAGAGAAATCCTTTCCTATTGGATATTGTAAATGTATCATCTACCAACGCCAAGACCATATATTGGGTAGAAAAGGTCTCAAAGGACGGAGGACCTGCAATGACCGCAGAAGGAGCTGTAAAACCTCAGATGGATTGGGATTATGTTGAAAATTCGACAGAGGTCAGAAAAATACCAGTTTTTGTAAAAGCTTCAAAAGAAATGCTTGATGATGTCGATGGTTTCGCAGCAGATATCGAACAAGAGATAAGAGAGGATTTAGCCTTATTCCTTGATGGTCAATTATTGACTGCTGATGGCACGGGCATAAATCTTATCGGTCTTGACGCAAATGCAGTGCCTTTTGCCGCTGGTTCCTTGGCAAATACAATTGAAGGTGCAAATGACACCGATGCCCTAAGATCTGGTATAGCGCACGTTAGACGTAGTGAGTTTATAGCTAACGCCATTCTTTTAAATCCAGACAAGGCAGCATCTATGGACTTACAAAAAGGTAGTGACGGACATTATCTTTTACCTCCTTTTGTTACTGCTGACGGACAAAGGGTCTCAGGTGTTCGGGTAGTTGAAAATACAGGAGTTCCAGCTGATGACTTTTATGTTGGGGATTTTACAAAGTTCAAATTTAAAGTAAGAGAGGAAATCACTATTCAATATGGATATAGCGGAGATGACTGGATAAGGAACATGATTACTCCTTTAGGTGAAATGAGAGGAGCATCATATATTCCTACAAATCATTTTGGTGCTATCATAAAAGGCTCTTTTACAACTGCTAAAGCAGCACTTGAAACACCATAATCCATATTGAATTTAAAAACTAAATAAAATGGCAAAACAGTATAAAGGTTTTTTTAATGAAAACACAGTAGAAATAAAGCATAACGGTAAAACCTATCGAGTAAACAAGAATGAGGTTAAAGACGTTAAGGCGGGGCTTGAAAAAATAGCTAAAAAAGACAAATAACAATGCCAAATATAATAACACCTTCATACTTCGACAATAACGGTGAGCTATCGATTCCCAACGCCATAAGCGGTAACGCAGGCGAGGGAATCAACAATAAGCTGTCCGTCATTATAGCGAAGTACGAAAGGAGGTTGTTATTGGAGGTGTTGGGTGTAGATCAGTACAATTTCCTACAGCTCGAACTTGATAAACTTCCATTTAATCCACAGGCGGTCACATCCGCTAGCGTGGAATACCAAAGGCTAGTCAACGGGTTCGAGCAATGGGAAGGTATAAGGCCCATGCTGGGGTACTACATTTATTGCAAATGGATGGAATCCGATGAGATAAAGGTAGGGACTGTTGGCAGCGGAAAAGGTAACAAGCAAAGTTATACAATAGCCGACAGGTCTTCCGAATACTCGGATAGGTGGAACGATTTTATCAAAACACTTTACGAGCTGGAGGAATATCTGAAAGCCTCGGAAGACCTTGGACTTGCCGATGGGTTTCCGTTCTATGAAACACAGAATTCACTAGGGATATGATACTCTTTGAAGAAATACTGGAAAGAGAAATAGGTCTTTTGGATGAAGTTGAGATAAATACTTCATTGTCCAGAAAACCAAAGTTCGGATGGGGAAACTCCGATGAGCTTAGAAAAGTTCTTGAAGTATACGGAGAAGAACACTATCCAATGGTCTGGTGCGTACCAAGACAGGATTCATCAACTGATTTTTCGGGTATCTATACCAGGGATATGGAGTTGAACCTATGTACAAGGGAAACCAGAACGGAACTATTGAACACTGTTAGGACGGATGCCAATTACAGTTATCAAAAAGTACTCTTGCCATTATGGAATTCGATTGAAAGGCAGTTTGAACTTTCGGGGTCGGTGGTCGTATTGGAAGATACTTTGAGATGGCAGCTTTTTCCAGATTACAAATTGGGCGAACAATACGAGACCAAAGAGATTTGGGACGTACTGAAGATTATAGTTGGAGTACAGTTTAATAATGAATACGTCCCCTGCATATCGTAGGGGGCTAACTTAAAAATAAAAAAATGAGTGGATATATAGAAACTGGTAGCAATGCTGTACTGAACAGTGTGATAGCTATTGGTGGAATCAACGAAAAGGGACTTATAGGGGCGTACAAACGTGTTTTCTATGTTCCGTCCAATTTTGATTTCGACAGTATCCTTGCCGCAAAGGACAAAACAAATTGGGACTTGGCGGTAAAGGATTCAGGAGCGATTTATTTGGGTCAGTGCAAATTCGAGGACAATAGCGAAGAGGCACAGTTCTTTACCGATGCCGCACTTGACATCAACGAAGAGACCACGCCCGCAACAAAGGTTGTTAGGGCAATACAACAGGTAAATGCCTGTGTACATGCGGAAATCAAAAAACTTGATGGACGTACGGGGGCGGTATTATTGGAAACCACTAAAGGATTCAAGGTAGGTAGGTTCGAGGACGATGGTTCGGTAAAGGGAAGACCTGCAACGTTTTCGGTCACCAACAGAACATTGCCCACTACCGAAACCCCAGTGGAGTACACACAGGTCGATATCACGTTTACCGATAACGATGGGGATGAGAGCAATCCATGTGAGTTCAAGTCGGACTTTCTTTTCAGTGAAGTGGACCAAGTTTATCCATTGACTGCCACGGTCGACAATGAATCCTCTAACGGCACTACTCTAACAGCTGAAATCAAGTTGACAAGAGCTGGTGGTACAACTCCTTTAACGGGAGCGGTCATAGGTGACTTCAAAG
This sequence comes from Bacteroidota bacterium, assembly GCA_039030475.1. Classification (GTDB taxonomy): domain Bacteria; phylum Bacteroidota; class Bacteroidia; order Flavobacteriales; family Flavobacteriaceae; genus Flagellimonas. The sequence continues at coordinate 41,713 of JBCCEC010000019.1, read as the reverse complement.
CGGTGAACGATGACAACGAGACATTGACTATAGCTTCGGTTAGCGAAGCTGGAACAACTGGTGTCTATACGGTAAACATCACTACCAATCTAACGGTAGCGTATGTAAGCTTCGATGGGATTCGTGACATTGCAAACGCTGGAACGCTTTATTATATGAACCAAGTAACATTTAGAACGTCATGATAAAGTTGGGAAAGAGAAGAGTCGAAAAGAAGTCCGCTGGGGATACAAAAGCCTTTTTAAAGTCCAGGTACAAGGATATTACCGAAAAGGAACTCCAAGATACGATAGAGCATTATTACGGAAAGGAGAAGAATGGGAACGCTGCTAAAGTTGAGCCAAAATCTTCAACTCCTAAAAAGTAGGGATGCGCTAGAAAGAATTGTTTTCGCCCTTGTAAGGGAATATGAGGAGGTGTTCATAAGGCTCAACAAAGAGCAGCTTTCACAAGGGCGGGACATATTCAATATTGAAATAGGCACTTATTCAAGGGCCACGGAAATAGAATCACTTTTTGGGGAGGTAAGGCCCATAAGACCCAAGACAGAGGGAGAACCATACAACTTTGAGTGGACGGGAGGTCTTTTTGAGGGCATGGAACTAAGGATAAACAATAATGTGGCGGTTTTCACGAGCACCGATAGCAAGACCGATATACTTGTTTCAAAATACGGTGACATATTCGGGCTTACGGATGATAATCTAAGGGAGGTGGTACAGAATACCTTGCTTCCCGCATTACGGACAGAAATATGTCGAACTATAGGCTTAGCGAACTAAAATACGAGGACTTTCCATTAAAGTTGTTTCTCAGGCTTCTAAGGCTTACCGACATAAGAGCCGCCAAAATTGTAGGATGTACGGAAACCAGATGGAGGGTATTCAAGAACAAATGGGAATCATCACATACCAGTCTTGAGTCCGATAACCAGTTGGAACAGCAGAAGAAAGTATCGTTATCCTTCGTGAAATCCCAAAAAGCGGCGCTGTTGTTAAAATGGATGTCCTTATCGGAAGAAGCGGCCAGACCCTTGGTAGAGGAACTGGGCTTCAAGTGGAAGGAAGACCCAGAAGAACTTGTAAAGTACCTCACAAGGGAAATTAAAAAAGAGCTTACAAAGTACGAGAACGAAACCGCAATACTTGAATCCATGTCAAATGAAAGTGAGGAAGTTGAAAAGTTCGATATAGATGAGGCAATAGCATCACTTGAACTCATGGGATTCAATATAGACGACTACAACAAGCTTACGGTAGGTAAGTATACGGCAATGTCAAAAGTTGCCTCAAAAAGAATAGAAAAACAAAACAACGCTTCCAATGGCTGATGGTAGGATTACGGGGCAGGGACTGGTCGAAGATTCGGCATTCAAGGTATTCGAAAGACTTGACCAAGAAGTTGTTTCCAATATTAAAAGGGTCAACGAACTTGAAAAGGCTATTAGGAACGCAATCAGCTCGGGTTCCCTTTCAAGTGCTTCCAGTAATAGCGTTACCGCAATAAGGAACGCAAATAAAGGACTTACCGAACAGGAAAAGGTATATCGCCAGATTGCCATAGCAAAGGAACGAAATACAAACGTTACACGGGATTCTTTAAGGCAGCTCGTGGATGAGCGGACAAAAAGAAACCAGCTCAATGCAGAATTGAGACAGGAATCAAGGTTGAACAACTCTTTGGAGGGAAGCTATCAAAGATTACGTTTGGAGCGTGACAAAGCTGCAAGGACTTTAAGGGATTTGGTGGTTTCCGAAAAGGCGTCCAATAGAGAGCTAAGAAATGCCCAGAGGGAGTTCAATACCCTTGATGGAAGGGTAAAGAAAGCGGATACGTCCATACGTAACTTTAGGGACAATGTAGGTAATTATCAATCCGCGCTTCGTCCCGCTATTGGCGCATTAAGAGAGCTTGTAGGTGTATTTGGAATAGTCCAAGGCATTAGATTGGCCTTTGATTTTGCAAAAGAGGCAAGCGAGCTTGCAAGACAGGCCAAAGGTGTTGAGTTTGCGTTTGATAGATTAGGTGAGCAGGGAGTCAAAGCCTTTAATGATGTAAAGCAAGCATCAAGGGGAGCGTTGAGCGATTTAGATATACAAACTTCATTAAATGAGCTTTCAAACTTTAACATCGACTTGGAACAAGCAGGGGTTTTGTTCGAGTTTTTGACCGTCAGGGCATTGCAGACTGGACAAAGCATAGATAAGTTACAGGATTCACTTGTCGAGGGGCTTTCCAAGGAATCACTTTTAAGGATAGATAACTTAGGTATATCGGCGGGTGAATTAAATGCCGAGCTTCAAAAAACACCAAATTTTGTTGAGGCAGTTGCAAACGTGGCAAGAAGAGAGGTTGCCGAAGCTGGTGATATTATAGACCAAGCAGGTAATTCACAGGAACGTTTCAATGCTTCCTTGGAAAATGCCCAAAAAACACTTGGGCAGCTTCTGCAATCGGATGGACTTAATTTTTTCAGGATTCTTGGAACACAGATAGACCGAATTGAAAAAGGAATGAAATCCTTTAGTGTTGGATTGGAAACGGCACAAAGGGGATTAAATAACTTTTTAAGTCCAATAAAAGAACTTATACAGGACATACCTTTCCTTAATAGCGCAATTACCAAAACAGTGGACTTTTTGGGTGATTTCTTCGAGATTCTCACAACTCCAAGCTTATCTATATTCGGCATTGCACTAAGACGTTTAGGGGCAACCTTATCAGGTCTGGGCAGTGCATTTACAGCTACCAAGGACGAAGCTATTGATTTTATAAGAACTCTTGCCAGCTTTGGCGATATTGAGTTTTCTTTGAACCCTGCTGAAAATTTTAGGAACATACAGAACTTTTTCAGTAATGCAAAAAACCAATTTGTTCAAGGAGGCAGGGATATAGCAAAGGCATTTAACGAGGGATATAACAACGCTCTTCTTTCTAGTACGGATAATGGTCAAGACCCTATAGATGTCCTGAACACTTCTACTAAGGAACTTACGGAATCAACAAAAGATTTAACTCCAGAGGTTCAAAAGCTGGCAAACACTTTTGAGATAGAGTTTAAAAAGGCTGAGCAATCTGCGGAAAGAGTAAGGGAGGCCCTTAAAAAAACACTAGAGTCAGCAGGACTGGAAATTACGTCATTATCACCAGATGATATAAATGCAGACTTAATAAAAAGAGGTGAAGGGCTTGAAAAATTAAAAAATGATACTAAAATATCTTCAGATGAGCTAAAAGAAATCTATAACGGCCTGTTCACGACTTTTGCGAATTTCTACCAACTAGACCTAAACGCTTTTGAAAATCTATTGGCAGGCAAGGAGGTTAGCTTTAACGATTACGCAAACTTTGCCGCAAGTCTAGGTGAGAGCATACTACAGGGACAATTGATAAGGTATGAAAATGAAATAACGGCAAACCAAGAAAAGCTGAACGCAATACTTGACTCAGACGAGGCCACTGATAAACAGAAAATAGCAGCTCAGAAAAAATTCGATGAGCAGCAACGCCAGATAAGAATAAGACAGGCACAGGCCGAGAGAACCGCAACCCTTATACAGATAGGTATAGATACGGCAGCGGCAATCGCCAAGGTTCTAGCTCAAACCGGAGTGGTAGCACCAACATTGATACCTGTAATAGCTGCAATAGGTGCGGCACAGGCGGCATTTGTTGCTTCCCAGCCATTACCGCAGTTTTTCCAAGGCAAAAATGCAATGGACAGCTACGAAGGCCCTGCAACTTGGGGGGAACGTAGAAAAGAGGTCAAAATAGGAAGTGACGGCAACATAGAGGTTTCTCCCAATAGAACTACACCATTATACGTAAAAAAGGACGATATCATAACCCCATCAATAGAAGATTTCCAAAGACATATGAACCGCCCAAGTTCAGAGGTATTCAAAAGGGTAAGCAGGTCATTACAGAACGAAAGCGATTCAAGGACAGGGTTCGTGATAATGAACAGTTCCAATATTGACACCACCAAACTGGAAAAGACAATGGAACGAGTCATGCGCAAGTACGCTAACCGTCCAGTAAACGTAAGGGCAAAAGTCGAGGACACCCGTAGGGTAAAAAGTTATCTGTGAGCGAGAGAACCAACAATATCGAATATTACCTTTCCGACAATAGCGGGGACGACCCTGTGTTGATAGAGGAAATAAAGAACTTCCAAAATATAGGGGGGGATGAGTATTCCTTGGAGGAAGGAGGGCATATCGTTACGGAAAAGACCGAAAAGGTGACCATGTACCAGAAAGCCTATGAATACCTATTGGGAAAGTATCTTTTTGAGGGCGTGAATGCAGAAGTAAGGTTCATTACCAGAAAAAAGGATGACCTGAGATTCACCCAAGATTGGAAAACGGTGAGCAACCCGTCAGTTGGTATGTCAACATTGGTATTCAACGAAGAGAACGACACAAGAAGCGTAGAGGTCGGTCTGGTACAAGATACACTGCTACAGAACGTAAAGGCAAGATGGGAAGATGATTTTGATGTTACCGCAGAGGATTACCCAGAGCTTCCCTATGTCAATGTCAGGTTAGACCCAAGACAGATATTAAAACGTTCACGGTTTGTTGCGAGCGACCAAGAAGTAGAGGTTATAAGGGACCAAGGCGATACCGCTAGGGCAGTTCCATTAAATATAGATTATACTTCCGACAGGGATGTAGTGAATACCATATTCAATATAGATGCAAATTCCGTTGGAGGTGGTTATGCCGATCTTGCGACTATAGGAAACACCATAATATGGAACGTACCAAGGGATTTAATCTACACCTTAAACGGAACCGTAAGAATAAATGTTACCCAAAAGTCAGTTCGAGGAGATTATTTTAGGATGGACTTGGTAAAATATACGGGCGGGGAAGACCAAAATTACGATTCAATTTTACAGGCCATGGGACAAATAGACCCGACTGGAAACACCACGAACATATCCTATACATTCAATGACTATGAAGTAGTATTGAACCAAGGTGACAGTGTAGGTATAATGATACTTACCGATGCAGATAATTTTTCAGGGGAGGGAAATCTAAAGTTTAGGGTAGATGAATCAACAGAACTTATATTAAGAACTGATACCCCATTCCCTGTTACATACACAAAAGCGGTAAGACCAGAGGATATGTTCAAGCATTTGTCGCGTATTGCAACGGAAAAAGAAGACCTTAGCTTCTTAAGCACTCTATTTTCTTCTGGACAGAAGCACGAAAATAAATTATTGGTACACGGGACATGGCTGAGAAACATGCCCCAGATACTTAACGAGGGCGAAGATGACGAAAGAAGACTGCAAGCTGAGCTTTCATTGCAGGATCTCTACGAGGCCTATAGTATTATCGAACCTCTTAGATACGATGCAAAGACCATAAATAATAAAGAAACTTTCATAGTTGGTTCGGAAAAGGATATACAGCAGAATTTTACTGCCATACAATTGGGAGAAACGACCGATAAGTTCAGGTTAGTTGAACCAAGTGCAAAATCACGTAATATAATAGGTGAATCACATTACGGGTTTATAAAAATAGGTTCTGAAACCTCTGGAAGCAATTACGGTCAGGTCAACAACCTGTACTCAACATCTGGTTTTGCAAAATGGGGAACGATAAACAAACTCATAAAAGAGGGATATGAGGTTACGACCGATTTTAGGACGGGTGCGGAAGATGTTGAGCTACAAAGGAGTTTTCAATGGGAGGACAATCCGGATATTGACGGTGAGTACGATAACGACTGGTTCTTGTTGGACTGTAAACGGTCGGGTTCTGAATATGTGTTAAAAAAATGGCAGGATTATTACGAGGTAGAGCCACAGAATGTATACTCCGCAGAAACCAACTATAACTGGGGATTCTCCCCAATCGAATTATTGAGAGGCCATGGCTATAAAATAAATTCGGCACTTGATATAAAGCCTACTGAATCATTGAACATACCTGTAGGAAACTGCAACCTTTCTCTAATTACCCGAAAATCAGGTGAAAATTCAATAACGCACAACAAACCATTTCCACATACTTTTTTTGAAAGACCAAGGGTAAGGCTTATTGCAAGGGAATTTGAAATGATAATAGGTCAAGAGGTAGTGGATATGTTAAGGGGCGAAACAGAAGGAGTTGACAATAAGTTTGGGCTTATCGAACATCTTTGGAACGGAGAGCTGGTAAAGAGCAGGATAATAGAGGTTCAGGCCGATACTAAAGCTAATTTTAAACTAATAGAAGCAGTGGTATGAGTGTTTTTATAATACAGATGAACAGTAGGGAGCTAGACCCTGAACTGAATTTTTACGGAAATTTCAGGTTTAGATTGACCATTGGAGCAGTTGAGTACAATGCTATACTAGAGCTTTCGGACGTTAGTGGATACTTGAAATTCAGAAGGGCCCAACACAATGAGATTAATCCTTTGCAATCTTCATCTACTCAAGCTTCATTTTATACTTTTGCCGTAAATAGGGATTTTAAAAACCTCGGTGAACAGAACAATATTAATGCCACTGTACAGCAGAATACTATTACCGTAGAGGCCAATATAGGTGTTTTTTCCAATATTATATATAGTGGTTTCGCACTAGATTGGTCAGTATTGGATATTCAAAACGGTATCCAGCCCGTTACAAAAGTTTTTGAATATGAAAGAGACGGTTTTGGTGATTGTACCGTTGAAAGATATATTGCAACTTCCGCTCAAGGAGGTGTTTCTCCGTACAGGTTGACAACTACGGACGGAAACCTTATAGAAGATTGGAATGGTCTTGACCCAGTAAAGTTCAATCTTTTGAGGACAAAACTACATACTGGAGGATTGTTCGATTCCTTAGGCGCACTTATAAAAGATTTTTCCCAAAACCCTACCCGAAAGTTAGATTCGAATGATTTTACTGTAGATATTAGAAATTATTTAGGTCAGGCCTTTTCCGATGTTACAATAACTACTGCAATAAGTCGCTCGGGAACTGAACCGTTGGAGTATTCACTTGATGGTAACAATTGGCAGTCAAGTAATGTTTTTGGAGGTCAGCAAGAAGGAAATTACACTGCTTATGTCAGGGATAAATATCTATGTGCTGTTCAAAAGACATTTGTAATACAAGACGTAAGTAATGTTAACGAATCAGAAAGAGAGGTTTATTTTAAGGTTAGTGAATATAATTCACTGGGATTCTATCGAAATGACATGCATAGTGAATCGGTCAGGAAAAACTATGATAACACTCCAAGTTTTAAGGAAGATGTAGGAATTTCAAAGACGGCTTTGTACCGTTTTCCAAAAAGTAGTCAAATAGGGACAAAATTCAATTCTTCATACCCTTATCACATAGTCACTTTACATAAGGCCGATGGAAGTAAATCTAACATAGATTTTATTAGGATACAAGAAAATCTAGGCGTCATAGAGAGAGTGGATTGCGAGTTGTTTCCAATAAGAACCGAATTGAATACAATAAGTGGTGGAACGGCGGTGATAAATAACGGTATAGGGGTTTATTTTAATGGAGGAAATACATACCAAAGCGGGACAACCGATATTCTACAATCGTCACCTTATGAGTCAGGTCTTCCATCATGGGCCTTAAAAGGTAATTTGGTGGACCTGGACAGTCTTGGTATTGTTGAGATAACGGAAACCAATCTATTTGATGAAGATAGGGGAGTTTTATACTTTAAAATCAATGGCACTATAGAAGAACGTTCTGATATTGTTCAAGTCCAATACGACAGGCATCCATATAATGTGTTCAGGTTCGATATTGATATGGGCAAAATAAATCAAAATGGAAATTTCATTAAGATAGAACCAGGATTTGAGTTTAATTCGGTAGACCAAAGAAATGTTCATAAATCAGAGTGGTTTAATTTGCTTCAGGATACATCAAAGTACTTAAAGATTTGGTGGAAGGGATTCAGGAATATCGGGGAAATGATTTTCCTTGACAACATGGAGTGTGAAATGTGGATAAAGGGAAGGGTGAGGCCAGTTCCTTCGGGAGAGTCCGAATTTGAAGATGGTGATGACAGGACAAGGAGCATAAACCAAGAGGAATATTTACGCATGTTAGTGGACATACCCGTAATGACACCAAGGCAATGGAGAACTTTCGGGCTTGTAGGGGCTATAGGAAACAAAGGGGAGGTCAGGATTCAGGATATGAAACTTGTTAGGATAAAGCCCATCGAACATGAAGAGCTGGGGCAATCCAATATAAGCAACATATCATGTGAGTTTGCTTATGCGTCTGAGGCTACGGCATTAACGCAGCAAGACCCTGTTCTGGACGTAAGTACGGGGATAGTGGGCAAGGGAGGTTCTGGAACGGAAGATGTTGAAGCTTGGCAAGTGGACGGTTTCAGGCTTATTACCGAGGACGGTCTTCTTGTTCAGGTGGACGGGTATTTTGTTGAAGTTGATTAAGTGTCTGTTGGCGCTTATCGATATATATGTTAGTGGAATTATCAATATAAGTGTTGCTGCTACTGGGGTAATCCGGGTCTTTTAGAATCTTGCCCAAACGCCAATAAAGGAACGCACAACCGATAAATATCAAAAAAGCCATTTCGCAAGATAGTTTTTTTATAGGTAATCCGCAATACAAGATAAATTGTATTAAATTTGTATAAACTGATTAATTTGTTTAAATGTCAAGTGTCGTAGAAAACAGCATAGAGATAACCAAGGTCAAGACCGAACTGGCAAAGACCAAGAAAATATCCGAGTTGACCGTAATACAAAGACGACAGATGTTGATGGACTTGAACAGCGATGTTTTGCCCCCGATGAAATATGATAGTGAGCTGGCGGCAATCGGGGATACAGTATACGGAAGCGGTGTTGCGGCAATAAACGGGGGCGGCTTTTTCTTAGGAACGGCAACTTTTGTTCCTATCACACAAAATTCACACGTAAACCAAGATATACAGCTATGACGGCAATATGGATATGTATCACAATACTTTTTCTATCGGTAATCATAATGGGTTTCCTATGGTACAATCTTAGGGAAGAGGTTACCGAAAACAAGTATTTGATAGTCGAAACTGATTCAAAGGGAAACAAGACCCTTAAAAACCATAAAGGCGAAACAATCTTAGAGTTATGAAAAGAATACTATTGGCCCTTTTCTTTGGGCTTTTTTTATATCAAGTTACTGCGCAAGTAGATAGAACCGCGCCAAAGTACGACTTGACAAGGCCAAATCCTAAAACCACTGTAGAGATACAGTCAATGACACGTATGGTAGAAGGTTCCGAAGCTTGGAACACGGATACGAATACAATATGGAGATATGTACTTGGATTTTGGTTGGATACAGGCTCGGGAGGCGGGGGAACGACCTATACCGCAGGGGATGGTATCGATATAACGTCGGATGAAATCAGCGTTGATACGAGCGATGCGCTTTTTAGTGATTTTGCTAGATTATCAGGAGGTCCAACCACTCAAACATTTGCTCAAAACATAAATGCATTCAATAATATAACAGCTTCTGGAGTTTTAGAGGCAGCATCTTTAAGAGCTGTGCCAAGAGCTGATGCAGTAGCTCCAACTAATGGAACTATATATTATGATTCGGATACTAATCAGATTTTAGGCTATGTAGATGGTTCACCAGTTGATTTAGGTCAATCTGGAGGCGGTTCTGGAGATTTATGGTCAGACCTCGTAGATTCCGATATTGTTCCCGATGGAACAACAAGAAGATTAGGAAGCCTAGCTGCATACTTTACAAACTTTTATGTTGATGACATTACCCAAGAATCACCTGGGCCAAGAATAGAAATGCGTGATACCGATAACGACAACGATGAAGGTTTTAGAATCAGTCCAGAATCAAATGGACAAGATTTAAGGATAGACTTTTTAGATGATATTAATGGGGTAACTGCTACTAATACTATAAATGCAAGCGGTAGCCCCGTAAATCCCAACGATTTAGCGACTAAAGCATATGTTGATGCAAACTCAGGTTCGGCCTCGTCGCTCACAGTATCCGACAATACAACGGACGTAAGCAATGTTACCGACCTAACGATAATAGGCGCAACGCTACAGGACAACGGAAGCGGATCTGCTGAATATACGATAATGCCTTTTGAGCTATCTGTAACGGCCAATAGCAGCAATGCCAACACGGACGTACAGGAATTGGACATTTCTGGCCCTAGGGTGTCACAGTCGAACTTAGGCCAGAGAACTGCGATTACCGTTGGTGAAAGAACGCCGGCCGAAATAGTGGGGGCAGTAGATTCTGAACTCGGAACGGGATGGAAAACGGGAGGCTCGGGAAGCTCCAACCCAAATATATTCATACCTACATCCGCAAGCGATTTCACTTCCCCAAGTGTTTCTAACCAAAACAAAACATGGGAAATTCAATCGGTAATAGATTTAGGCAATGCTTCAATCGACCTTTCCACGCACAACATTAAGTTAAAAGACGGTGGAGGCCAATTGACTAATTTCACGGATATAAATCTGGGCAACTTTAGCACCGAGGGAAATCCCAACGCAAGGTACTTTGACCAGAGCGGAACGGTAACGGGATATTGTACGGATGGATCGGTATATGTTGAATGGTTCGGGCCAAACAAGAACGGTCATTTGATGGACAATACCGTTGACCCTACAGGCCCAGCAGTTTTGAACGGCGCTTTGCCAGACCATATCGCCATTCAGAATGCAATGCGTGTTTCTAAGGATTCAGATAACAATTGGGGTACAATTCATTTTCCGCCTAATTCAACATTAATGCAAGGGGATGGGACAAATCCAGAATATCAAAGTACCAATAGCTATATTGAATACGAAGGGGGAACCGCCAACATAACGAACGATGTTTCCAATTCAGCAACGTTTGCCATTGACAACGTTATAGGAAACGTTCCTGTAGGAAATGCAGTGAACGCAAAGGGCATACAAAGGGGCGTTACAATAGTTTCTTATTCAGCTCCCAATATCACGCTGAGCGAACCTGTTACATTGACAGGCGATACAAAACTGGTAATAGCAGGTCAATACCTTGGCCCTACAGGTGCAGTGAACGTGCTTGCCGATGGTTTTTCCACAGGTGAAATAGGAACGATGCAAGGGTTTGAGTTCAATGGATATGCAACCTTCAACGATGCGACATATCCTCCAGTTTATAAAGAAGGGCCAAAAATATATGGTAATGGTTGTACTATCATAGCTCATCCAAGACAGGCATTGACAGAGGACAACAAAGGATTTGAATTCTTTGGTCTAAAGAATGTTGTCATAAAAGACCTTACCTATGATGGAAATATTATCCAACGTGACCCTTATTGGATAATGGCATCCAATATAAACAGGCAGCACGGTATTGCATTCAACCTATGCCCAGACCCACTCTTGATTAACGTAACCGCTAGACAAGCTGCTCACGATGGATTTTATTTTGGTGGAAAAAGTTTTATTACAAACAGGTTAAGCGGTTTCGGTGGTGAAATGCTGAACTGTATTGCCGAGTACAACTATAGACAGGGGCTTTCAGGTGTAAACCACGAGCGTATGACCTGTAGAAAGACCTACTTCCAGTACAACGGAAAACTTACATCGTTAAGGGACGGTAGGTATCTGGCCGATAGCCCACATGCAGGTGTAGACTTGGAACAAGGGGTTACATCTACCGACAGTGAGCAAAGAGGCCAAGACGGTTGGATTTTTGACGGATGTTATTTTATAGACAATCTTGGAAGCAATCTAGCAATACATTGGGGGGCGTACAATTGTATCATAAAGGACAATGTATTTATAGATGGCGATGTTTTCGAGCCTGACGACGAAGACGGGTATACGACCAACAATACCTATGATAACAATGAGTTTATCAATTCAACGATAAATGCAGATGGTGGAGGTACTTATCTCAGGGGAAATAAGTTCTTTTTTACAAGGATAGTATTGGATGGTATGGTCAGCAACGGTTCAGGCTCGGTGGTTCCCAGAGAGGTAAACGCACAGGCCATTCTTATAACGGACGAACTCAGTAACTATCTAGGGGACAACTTACGTAACGACCCGAGTTCGTTAGGGTTTAGGAGCGCAAGGAAACCTATCATAGAGAACAACCATATAGAGGTATCAGCTATAAGCGATGCACTTCCGTTGACCGATATAGCACTGGGAAGGATTACCGTAAACGCGGAGGGCGCAATAATCGAGAACAACACTTTTGTAAATGCCATAGGGATTACCTCTGGCGGGGGTGACAATACAATTGTGGATATAGGGAGCAGTGTTCCGGTCGAACGGGTCAACAACAATGTTTGGCACATGACAACGAGGGCATTGGCAAAATGGACGGGAAATGTCGGGCGTATGCGGTTCGATGAGGAAAACGGCTCTTTCTACAAAAACGATATTTATTCAGGATATGGTTCTCTTTCAGGTTTTAGCCTTAACAGTCAAAACCCAGGGGTGGAACAAAGGGGCGGCTATGCAAAGTTCAGCAGCTACCAATCCCAATTGGACGGCGACGAAGCTTACGAGGTCTTTATCCCCAATGATGCTGCGGATGTTAAGATTACGGTCGTGGGAGGTGTCGATTTAAGTAACGGAATACAAGAAACTTGGTTCAAGACCTACGATACCACATATAGAAAAAATGGCAATGCAAGCGGTGCCACGGAATCCATTTGGTGGTTTGCAGACCCTGTTGTTTCAACTAACCCCAGAACGGGAAACAGTTGCTATAAAATAGATGTGGCACACGACATATCGGGAAATACAAATACAGAAACACAAGTTTTGGTCGAGTGGTTCGGGAAGAGCGGTGATTCATATGATAGAAGAGAGTATTATGTAAGCAGGAACACGTCCTATGCAGGAGGAACTTTTAGACGGGTCTATGATGGGGGAAAAGAGGGCAATACGGCCTCACGTCCAACAACCGGAGGGGTAGGTAATTATACGGAACTAAGATTTGGTGCCGAGTACCTGAATACAGAGGCAAATGTCAAGGAGTATTGGAACGGTAGCGCATGGGTAAATTAATGTGATATATACGGATACAAGCTTAGGACTATAATATGTAGAAATAATTATGGATGAATTTTGGAAACATTTTTTAGGGGAGCAAACAGTAGCTTTTCATGTAGCGGGTATATTATTTGCGTTGATGGGAACATTGGTAGCAAAGGCACATTTCTATTTCAAGCATAAGGCCCAGCAAGCTGAAAAAGGAATCAAAATAAAGTTCAATACAAAATATTGGTTGAATGAAAACCTTTTACAGGTAATAATTACGCTTATAGCTTCGTTTCTAGCGGTTCGTTTTATAGACGTGTTGCTACATTGGTTGAATCCAAAGATAAAAGCTGGTTTTGGATTCGAGATACCTAATACCGAAGACCAGATATTTTATTACCTGATAGTTTCGGGACTATTGCAATTCTGGGTACATATAAAATATAAAAAGTGACCGAAGAACAGTTCAAGATATTGCTCAATGCTGTAAACAACAATCAAAAGAGCGACAGCACTAAGATGATGGATAATCTTGTAAAGGTTGCAATTGCACTTTTATTGGGGGCTACCACATGGATTTTTAGCTCGGTTCAGAATGTTTCGACCGAAACCGCGGTAATGAGCAGCCACGTATCCGCAAATACCGAAAAACTGAACGAGATAGACAATAAGGTGGATGCTTTTACGGTAAAGCCCAGATTTACCCAAGATGATTTTACCAGACAGATGTCGCCTTTTATTTCCGAACTCAATAATATCAATGAGGAACTTGATGATAGAAAGAAATTTATGAGCGAAACAGAGAACAAGTTTCAGAGTTTAGAACTTAAAATGAGTGTTTTAAAAAACAAATGATATGAAATTTAAAGATTATTTTTTCGGAAAGAAAGATGTATTCGGTAAAAGAGAATTGAAGCCCGTAAATATATTGGTGTGGTTGATCACTGCAATAGTTTTGGGCGTTATTCTTAATTGGATTTTTTAGATGTACACACCTCCTTTCATGCAGTGGTTTTTTGACATGGACAAAAAAATGAACATAAGCGAGCATGTAAGCTATAGGGAAGCCGTTAAAAGCAATACCGCGAAACGTTTGGGAATAGACAATACGCCAAATTCCGGTGAAATCTATAATATGCGAGTAGTGGCAAATAAGATTTTTGAGCCTGTAAGAAACCATTTCGGGGTTCCAATATTCATATCCTCTTTTTTTAGGTCACGGTTATTGAACAAAAAAATAGGCGGTTCAAAAACAAGTGACCATATGAAGGGAAAGGCCATTGATATAGATGATGTTCTTGGCGGCGTTACCAATTCTGAGATATTCCATTACATAAAAGATAATCTGGAATTTGACCAATTGATATGGGAGTTTGGTAATGAAGAAAATCCTGATTGGGTACACGTCAGCTATAATCAGGAAAATAATAGAAATCAAGTGTTAAGGGCATTTAATTATGTCGACTGGATGGGTACGACAAGAACAAGATATATATCCTACAAATGAAACAAAACCTACCATACCTCATTTGCGCACTGTTGATAATCATCATGATTTTCAGAGAATGCGAGAACTCCGTTAACAACGAAGACTATAAAATAGAGCTTTCCAAAAAGGACAGTATCATTTTGGTAGAGAGGAAAAAGGTCGAAGAAGCCTACGAGCAGATAAATATAGATTCACTGGCATATGAAAAAGAAATCGAACATATCAAGGAACTTCGCAATCGTTATCCCGATGATTCTATTCTCGATAGTCTCCTACTCGCAGGGCAGCGATTACGTTAAGGTGCATAGGGATACCCTTTTTAATGCACTGCTCAACCTATCGGAGCTAAAGGTAAAGGTGAACTATCTCGAAAAGAAATCAAACAACCAGAAGCTTATAATCCAATCACAGGGTGTCGTTATCGAAGAGACAGAAGTTAAAGTAGATATCCTCACGGAACATATAAGGACGGTAAAATCAAAAACATTCTGGTTAAAGCTCTGGGCTTTCCTTAAAGGAGTTGCCGTTGGGGCTTTGGTGGTTTTGGTTATTTAATAACAATACCGCATGTCCCCAATAGTATGCTCTAGGTTCATCCATTTATTGGGATATGAAACCCTATAATTACATTTAGGACATAAATTGAACGTAATCAAAAGTTTTCCTGAAAACGACCATTTACCCACCTTGTACATAATACTGCAATGTTCGGAACTATCTATGTACATGGTACAGTCTTGAACGATATTCTCCCATACCAGACCTTTGTCGTTACAGGATTTATGCAGATAAGGCATAATTTCTTTGGGCAAAAGCTCCAAGATTGCATTTCCCTTTATTATTTCCCTTCCCTGGATGTCGTATTGTTTTCTTTCTCTAAACATAATCCTTAGCAATCTCAGCCTGTTTTTCGCTTTCAACGATAAGATTCAGTGAAAAATGTGAAGTGCCGTTTGCAATTTTAGTAATTGCTCCAGTAGGCTCTTGCCTTGACTTACTATCGGTAACTTGCTCTATACTGTAATCGATTACCTTGATATCATCATCTTTTAATGTAGAAATGTATCCTTCAAGTGCTTCAATGATTTTTTGTTTATTGTAAGCCATGAGTAAATGTACGAAACTATAAGTTATTTCTTGCTCTCAATGAAAAGAACTTACATGGAAGTAACTTATATTTTTAAAAACTCATTAACAGAGTCAATACCTTTTTTAGCATCATCTTCCGTTATGTTTTCAATATAATCTTCAATACTCCAATTTAGCTTTTTAAAACTTATGGCTGCATTTATTAATGATTCCGAAAAATCGGCTAAATCTGTTTCAATTTGCTTTCTTTTCTCAAGAGAAATCTTTCTTATTTTGGACAAAGCTTCTTGCTTTCTTTTCTCTATTAACTCTTCTTTTAGAAAAGACATTATCTTACTTGCCTCTTCCACCATATAATTAAATTCATGATTCCTGTAGAAAATTCTATGTGCCTCTATCTCTTTTGAAATAAAAAGAAGTTCATCCATGCTATTACAGGCATATAAACTATTTAAAATCGCCTTTATATCACGCAAAATCATACAGGCAATTTACTAAAAAAATAGTTTATTTTTTAATTTTTTCCTCCAAATACTCCAAAAGTTTCTTCTGCGCATACGCCTCTACCTTCTCCTTAAAATAACCGTTCTCCCTCATGAGCCTGTCAAAGTTCTCAGCAGCTTCATTGCCAAGGTTGAACCTCGATTTGCCGTCCAAGTACTTACGGAACTCTGGAAATACAGCGCAAACCTTAGTGATCGTTGACGGCCTGACCTCTTTGTTATTTCGGACATCTATCATAAAGCTCATGGACTGTTGGGTCATCCCCAACCTGTCCGCTGCCTGCTTCTGCGTAATCTTGCGAAGGGCCAAGAATTCCCTGAATTTTTGACGGAAGTCTGTCATGCTTAAAGTTTTTTGGTTATCAGTTCGCTCCAATCCTCTGGCTTCTCTATATCGTTCACATGGATATAGGTATGTATAGCATCCGAGTCATGGCCCGTAATCTTTGAAAGCTCCTCTACCGTCCTTGATTCGTTGAAACCCTTGTTCCTTAGCTCCAGATAGGTTTCGGTAATATAGAAATGCCTCATTGCATGGAATCCCCTGCTATCGGAAATACCTACGGCTCTTTTGACCTTGGTCAGCATCTTCCCGTGATAACCCCTTTTATCCACATCCGAAACGTTCCAGATATCGGGTTTTGCATAAGGGGTAAAAAGAACACTTTCCTCTGGGCTGTTCCCTATATAAGAAGATAGTTCGTCAATCAATATAGCGGGAATGGCCTTTCGCTTTCCGTGCTTGGTCTTTTGGTCAAAATAAATCTCCCTGTTCTTTAGATCAATATCCCCTACCCTTAGCCTAGCGACCTCGATACTTCTCATGAACATGTAACAGGCCACCTTTGAATACAGCTTCAGGTACGGAACCTGTTTTTCCATTTCAGCGGACAGTTTTTGCATTTCCTTCCAAGTAAACCTTGGGTCGGACTTTCTTTGTGATTTCACTTTTGGAATGTCCGTCTTAATAAAGTTGGTCTCTATCAGGAACTTGTTCGATAGCACCGTAAATAATGAACTAAGGTTCTTTCTTGCCCTATTGCGTGATACCGCGGATGTTCTTTTGAGTACATGGTCCAAGTAATCGGAAACTATCTTACGGCTTATAAGTTTGATATCGTGCCTGTCCCTGTTTTCCCTTCTCAAGAATTTCAAGAAGTTGTCCGCATCAAGTTTTATCCCTTTATAAGTAGTGTCGCCTACAAGCTCCTTTTTTATTTCAAGGGCAAGGGCAAACGCCTTTCTGGTGTCCATAGTCTGGTATTCCCCATCGTTTGTATTGATGTACATGTCCGGGGTGTATCCCTCATCAAAGGTCTCTTTCATCGCCCTTCGGTAGTCCCTCATGAACTTCATTCGCTCGTGCATGGTCTTCAAAAGGTTCACCCCTTTCTTGACATCCTTCTGTCTTACCATCTTGCCCGTCAACGGATTTCTGTACCACCAGATTATCTTCCAAGGTTTCGACAGGGCAGAGGTCTTTTCTTCCTCCGAAAGCTCTGACCACCTATCTACATTGACCCCGCCAGTGTAGAAAGAAATGGAGTAGTCCTTTCGACTGCGCATAATGTGTACTTTAGTGTGTACTTTTGCCCAGAATTCATCGGGAAAGTTCATCAAAAAACTCTGGTAACTACCGTAAACGCTGGGATTTCTTTAGTGGGACATACTGGATTCGAACCAGTGACCTCTGCCCTGTCAAGGCAGCGCTCTAAACCAACTGAGCTAATGACCCAATACCAAAAGTGCCGCAATATCGGAAAAAAGTTACCAATCTCCATATTCTGCCGAATTCTTTTGTGTTTCATGCAGCGTAATGTGCAATAATTGCTCTTTTTGAAGCTTTGGCTTCAAGATGTCATAAATTATTTTCACAAAATATTCTGTAGTCGGTAAGACCCCTTCAAATTCTGGACAATCAATGTTTAGATTCTTATGATCGAATCGATTTTCTACTTCTTCTTTGATAAGTGTTCCCAAAACAGCCAAATCCATCACAAAACCTGTATCTGGGTTAACCGCTCCCCTGATTCGAACTTCTAAATCAAAATTATGTCCGTGAAAATGAGGACTATTGCACTTACCAAAAACCTCAACGTTTTTGGCATCGCTCCAATTAGGATTGTGCAATCTATGTGCTGCATTAAAATGGGCTTTTCTACAAATGGTAGCAATCATTGTACAAAAATAGGAAAAGCCAGTTGTCCCAAAAAAGGAATACGTAAAATCTAAATTTTATTCAATACAAAAGCTATTTAAAGCTTTGTCAAGTTTGAATAGTACTTAAGTATTTTAACTAAATCTTCATCTGAATTGAACACAAGTTTTTCGTGCTTCACAAACTTTTCAATTTTAGGGAAATACTCGCCAAAAAAGGATTTTTGAGATTTCTTTTTTTGTGGTACTTCGATTAAACCGTTTGATTTCCCTTCCTTTAAGAAGGACACATAAAAAGTATCATCTAGAGGAATAAATTTTGCGGGGACCGCCTGCTCATAACTGCTTTTCATTGGTTTTGCTTTTTGATACTTTATTCTTGATTTCCTGAACAACAGAAAAACTTTATCACTGTGCAGTTGCTCAAAAATCCCATTTAACGTATCTCCATTTTTATTTGAAAAATTCTTTGTTTCAAATATTCGTTCCGAGCCATCTAAAAGTTTGATGGTATGGTTCGCTTTTTTAGACAACCCAATGATTTCGTCCTTATCTTTTTTAACTTCTATTGTATTCTCCAAGATATCAAAACGGACCAGATAAGATTTCTGGATGTTATTGATCTTAGCAGGCACAAACTCTTCAAAAAGATGTTTTGACCCCTCTACCCCATCATATTTTGGATTATTCAACTGCACAAAAAATTCGAGCTCGTTCAACTGTGCAGTTCCCGGTTGAGTTACTTGACCATACACCATCCCCATTAAAAAAAACATGGTCAAAGCTGATAAAACTGTTTTTCCTATCATGTTGTCTGAATTAAATAAGAGAAACCATCATAAGCATTTTACAAATGATGGCTTCATCTTTTCGGTCAGTTATTTACCCTAAAAATTTCCGGGATTTTGTGTAATGTTAGGATTATTGGTAAGCTCATCATCCACAATGGGAAAAATAACTTTGTCAGCTCCTGGAGCAGATGCAGCTCCACCGCCCGGACGTAAGTTCCTATCATTTCTTAGAAGATCCATTCTTCGTAATCCCTCAAAACAGAATTCCTTTCTTCTTTCTAAAAGAATAGCATCCAAGTCTACGGTCGCTAACCCAGCTAACCCGGCTCTAGCTCTTACGGCATTTATATCATTTAAAGGAGTATCCCCTATAGTAGTGCCCCCTCTTAAATTAGCCTCTGCGCGCATCAGGTACATATCTGCCATGCGCAATACCATACCATCAGATGCATTATTAACAATATCTGGATATTTTGATGTGAAAAAAGTATCGTTTCCTCCTGCATCTGTTGCCGCTACAGACAATTCATCAAACCTACGATCTCCTGGTTCAGCAGCAAACGTATCCAATAAATCTTGACTAAACGGCGCATCGCCTCTTCCACCTGGAGCGGCGTTATAAAAGTCTACGTATACTTCATCAGATCCTGGTACAGATTCATCCTGTGGCCCATCTGTAGGGGTATTGATTACCGAGAAAATATTTTCGGGAGATGTTGGGTTATCATCATAAAAATCAAAGTCGGGTACCAAAGCATATTCTCCAGAACTGATTACCTGATCTGCAAAAGTGACGGCATTTGCCCAATCTTCTCGATACAGATAAAATCTTGCAAGAAGCACTCTTGCAGCACCTGCTTCGGCGCGCTCCCCATTATCTTCCGGTAAACTTGCCACGGCATCCAAAAGATCCTGTTCTATTAAAGCATGTACTTCACTGACCGTAGAGCGTTCCAACTGAAATTCCGAAATGGCTACTTCTGGGGCATAGGGCGTAAGTACCAATGGAACACCTAGATTACTACCTCCATTAACTTGAAACGGTTGTGCAAAAAGGTTTACCAATTGAAAATAGGTCAACGCTCTTAAAAACTTGGCCTCGCCAATAAACTGTGCTTTTTCTTCTTCGGATAAATCCAATAAGTCGACGTCTGGAAGATTTACAATGATATTATTCGCCGCTCCAATAAGTTCATACCCATCCAGCCAAATATTATCTATGGTCGTATTGGTAGCCAATGTTTCATATTGGTCTATTTCCTGCAAACTCGTAAAGCTCCCAACAAAATTTACATCATCGGCCATAAAATCTGAAATCAATTGTGGATTACCATTTAAGTCACCACTTTGATTTTTACTATAAATACCAACAACTGCTCCGTTTATAGACCCTCGGGTATCAAAAACAGTTTCTATTTCTACACTATCCTCGGGTGCTACGTTCAAACGGTCTTCGCATGAAAGGAAAATACCCATGCCCAAGAAAAATATGATTATTTTATAAATTTTCATTTCTATTATAATTAAAAGGTTAGTCTTGCTCCTATTAAATATGATTGTGCCTGTGGTGCGGTAAAGAAAGATTCTCCCTGAAACCTTGGGTCGATATCATCCGTAACTTCTGGGTCTATACCATCCATCTCATCTTTTTTGAGCGTAAACAGGTTTGTAGCAGTTGCATAGAATCTTACACCAGAAAACAATCCTCCCAATTTCTCCAAAGTTTCACTGGGCATGTTATAACCCAATGTCACATTTTTGATACGCAGATAAGATGCGTCCAACTGCTGTTGCGTGGAACGTTGGTTAAAAGGATTAAAGGTTGAACTATTTGGACTTGGAAGGAAGGCATTGTCCCCAGGTTGTCTCCAAATGTTGAGGTTTCTTTTCCTCACATTTACAATTCCTCCAATAGCGTCTGCTCCATCGGCAAATCGCAATCCATCAATCACAACATCGTTTCCATAGGAATAGTTCATCAGCACTGATAAGTCAAAATCCTTATAGCGGAAGGTGTTCGTCATACCTCCGGAAAAATCTGGCAAAGGACTTCCCGTTACAACGCGATCTCCAGAATTGGGTGTTGTTGTAATATTTCCATCCGCATCCAACCATTCAGCATCACCGGTTTGCGAATTGACCCCAACATACCTAATCAAGAAGAAATTATTCAAGGACTCCCCTTCAATTGCCCGTTGTATAGGACCATCTATAATTCTTCTTCCCTGTGCATCGGTAGCGGCATCCTCATTCAGTTGAGTTATTGTATTCTCTATTGTTGTGATATTGAAACTAGTTCTCCACTCAAAGTTTTCGGTCAACACATTGATGCTACTTACATCAAATTCCCAACCCTTATTTTCCAATTCTCCAATATTCCTACTGATGAATCGAAGTCCGGTTTGTGGAGGAAGCACTTGGTTCAACAGCAAGTCGCTAGTGGTCTTTTTAAAGTAAGACACATTGAAGTTTAACCGCCCAGCTAAAAACGTAGATTTTAAACCGATGTCCAAGGTTTCACTTTCTTCCCATTTTAAATCTGGATTTGGCGGTTGATTTGGAACTACACCAGATTCACCATTGTAATCGCCAAATCCTCCAGCATTAAATAAGCCCAACGATGGAAAAGTACCCAACCTGTCATTTCCAACTGTTCCAATACTAGCACGTAGGGAAAGATAATCTATAAAAGACACGGAATCCATAAAAGCCTCATCAGAAACAATCCACCCTGCAGCAACCGACCAGAAGTATCCAAAACGGTTATTGACACCGAATCTAGATGAACCATCTCGTCTGAGAGAACCTTCTACTAAATACCTTCCTTTGTAGTCGTAGGAAGCTCTTGAGAAAAGCCCAAACAATCTCGATGGGAAACGATCTCCATTAAGCACAGCAGGTGTTGAACCCGAACCTAAATTTCTAAGTCCATCTGTTAGAAATCCTGTGGATGTTACATTCAACCTTGTTCTTAGGGTTTCTTCGTAGTTCAGTCCCAATAATACGTTTAGACTGTGATCTTCACCAAGCGTTGGCGTATAGTTAAGGGTTTGGTTGGTCAACCATCTTTCTTCCCTAACACTCACTACTTGTCCCAGACCACCAGGAGTATTAAATTCGGCTTCCCTTGTAGTTTCTTCAACACTTAGCCAATCCATACCAAATTCTGAACGCCAAGTAAGTCCTTCAAAAGGAGTGATTTCGGTAAATGCATTACCAATGACCCTAAAGGTCTTAAGTTCCCTATCGTCCAAAGCAACCCTAGCAAATATGTTAGGGATAAAAGATCCAGATTGTAAAAAGTTACCTTCATCATCAAATGCACGTACCACCGGACTTTGTAAAAAGGCAGTTGTAAAAGGAGCATCAATTTCATTTTCCACAAAAACCCGGGCAAGACGGTTATTCGTAATTCCCAAGTTCATTCCAGCCTTTAGCCAGTTGGTAACATCAGAATCTATATTTATTCTGGCCCCTGTACGTTGTTGATCATTTCCTATAACAAAACCTTGTGCATCTTGAAAATCCAATCCAAAGAAATAGGACGTCTTTTCTCCGCCGCCACGTACACCTAGATTATAATTTTGTGAAACTCCTGTACGTTGCACACCTGCCAACCAATCCGTTCCACCAGACCCAATAGCTCCTAGTCCTAAATCTTCTGGAGAAGTTGGAGTGCCATTTTGGATAGTAGCAATTTCGGATTTCCATTGTCTGAACTCATCCGCACTTAGAATATCTGGCACATCGGTTGATTCTGTGAATTGTGTGCTCACATCCAATGTTAATTGTGCCTGGGAATTACGCCTACCTTTTTTTGTTGTGATCAAGATAACCCCATTAGCACCCCTAGACCCATAAATTGAAGTCGCCCCAGCATCTTTTAATACCGTTAACGATTCTATGTCATTTGGATTTACGTAGGAAAGTGGATTGATATCCGTATTACCGCCCCTATTCAAGGTATTGCCTTCGGTATCCGTAACAGGAACCCCATCAATAACGATCAAAGGTTGACTTCCTGAGTTTATAGAGTTAACACCTCTCACCCGAATAACAGCGGCAGACCCCAAAACACCGGAAGCATTTACAATTTGCGTACCTGCGCTTTGTCCTTGTAACAATTGGTCCGCAGAAACCACTTGAAGATTTTCAATGGCCTCTTCTTTTACAATACCAAGATTCTGGATTATTTTTCTTTCTTCTTGATTACCATAACCGATTACCACGACTTCTTCCAGCTGGGAGGCATCTTCTTCCATTTGGATATCAATCGTATTTTGATTTCCTATGGTGCGTTGAATTGTTCTTTGCCCCAAGTAGGTATAGACTAAGATTTGTCCTACATCGGCATTAATGGTGTAAAAACCATCAAAATCTGACTGCGTTCCATTGGACGTTCCCTGTACAACAATATTAACACCGGGCAGTGGTACTCCGGTCTGATCAGTTATCGTACCTGTAATTGTTTTTTCTTGAGATTGTGCGGATGTCATAAAAAACAACATGACCACGAGCATCCCCAATAGCTTTTTTACTTTCATAGAGTTAAAAGTTTTGTTAGTAATTAATTGAGTTAGCGCAACTGAGAAAGGAAGGCGGGAGAACGAGTTTGATAGCTAATTCAAATAATACTCCCTAGTACGAAAACAAAACTTAATGGAAAGTTTCTATTTATATGGTAGCAAGGCATCTCACCGCCTTACCTTTACAATTGCAATGACAAAAAAATTGTATTGGGATGCAATAGGGGTTGCTTCCGATAAGGGTTTACGGAAAGAATAATCGGGCAGCTTTACCTATTTACCGACAAATCCAATAATATAGCCTATCATAGAAAGATAAGCGCGCAAAGCTGTAAATTAGAAGCTCTTAACTAAGCTTGACACCATAAAGCCAAACACATCGCCAAAAGACATGAGATTTCCCAACTCTTTACTATATTTTGTTCTAGGATTGTTCCTTTGGATGCTATTGGGTTGCAATAACCATGGTACAAGCGAAAAAATCACCATAGCAGCTGCAGCAAATATGCGTTATGCCATAGAAGAACTTACCTATACATTTACGAAAGAAACGGGTATTCAATGTGATTTGGTAATTAGCTCTTCTGGGACCTTGACGGCACAGATAAAAGAAGGGGCTCCGTATGATGTATTTATTTCTGCCGATACAAAATACCCAAATGATATTTATACTAGCGGACTAGCTAAAAATCCGCCCAAAATATATGCCTACGGAAAATTGGTACTATGGACAATGACAAAAAATATCGTACCCTCCATATCGATCTTGAACGAAGACAGGATTGATCACATTGCCGTAGCAAACCCTAAAATTGCACCTTATGGCAAAGCAGCAATATCGGTATTAAATCATTATAAGCTTTTAGATAAAATTGAAGGTAAATTAGTATACGGAGAAAGCATCTCCCAAACAAATCAGTTTATACTATCGGCTTCGGCGGAACTGGGATTTACGTCCCTTTCCGTAGTTTTAGCGCCAGAGCTAAAGGAAAAGGGTACTTGGATAGAATTGGAAAGTCACCTGTACGAACCAATAGCACAGAGTGTAGTTCAAATAACCCATGAAAAAGTCAATGCAAATTCGTCCAAAAAGTTTTATGATTTCTTATTCAGCAAGAAAGCAAAGGAAATTTTGAAAAACTTCGGATATTCGGTAGATGAATAGTTTAGATGGACATATAACCGACATAAAAGTGCACGGGAGCCTATCGCTGGTTACAATAGGCTTGGCCAAAAAAGCTACAATACAGAGCATCGTTATAGAAACTCCGGAAACTGCTTCTTACCTTCAAATGGGGAAACCCATAAAAGTTCTTTTCAAAGAAACCGAAGTTGTTTTGGGAAGCAATAAAAAGCATTTTATTAGCCTTCAGAACAGAATACCGGGCATCATTGAAAAAGTTGAAAAAGGGGAGCTATTGACGAAAGTCATCATCAATTCCCTTGCTGGAAAGCTAATAGCTATAATCAGCACGGATTCCAGTAACCAATTGGGTCTAAAAAAAGAAGATGAAGTTATCGCCATGGTCAAGTTGAACGAAATCATGCTTTCAGAATGATTGATTGGAGTCCATTACTATTGACCTTTGAGCTGGCAGCAGTGACCACAATAATTTTGCTGGTAATATCCATTCCGTTGTCGGCTTGGCTTGCAAACTCTAAATCACGGTTAAAACCAGTTATAGAAACTTTAGTGAGTATGCCGCTTGTGCTGCCACCCACTGTTTTGGGATTTTATTTTTTAATGGCCTTTAGCCCAAATAATGCTTTTGGTGAGTGGATGAATGAGTGGTTGGGAATTAAATTGGTTTTTTCATTCCCGGGGCTTGTTATTGCGTCAATCCTATACAGTTTGCCCTTTATGGTCCACCCAATTCAATCTGGTCTTTCTGGTCTTCCTTCCTCTATTAAAGAGGCAGCTTACGTGATGGGTAAATCAAAAGTAACTACGCTGTTCAGGGTGCAACTTCCCAATATCAAACCTGCGTTGTTAACGGGCATCGTGCTCTCTTTTGCACATACCGTGGGGGAATTTGGTGTTGTACTCATGATCGGGGGCAATATTCCGGGAAAGACAAAAGTTGCTTCCATTGCAATTTATGACGAAGTAGAGGCATTGAACTATGGGGCTGCAAATGTGTATTCCATGATTCTGTTTGCGATAACCTTCTGCATTCTACTAGCGGTATACCTAGTAAACGGAAAACACTTAAAAAAGCTAGGGAGATGATTGTTCTGGATATTGACAAAAAATTATTGGCGGCTGATGGAGAGATGCATCTTGAACTCAACCTTACTCTTGAAAAAGGCAAGTTGATTACATTATATGGGGAATCGGGCGCTGGAAAAACATCAACGCTGAGATTATTGTCCGGATTAATGAAACCAGACCAAGGACGCATCATCGTAAACGGAAAAACATGGTTTGATTCCGATAAAAAAATCAATCTTCCACCACAAAAAAGAAAGATAGGGTACGTTTTTCAAGACTATGCTTTATTTCCAAACATGACCGTACTCGAAAATCTTGAATTTGCTTTGGCAAAAGGTCAGGATAAGAAGAATGTATCGGATTTAATTGAAATCATTGAACTTGGAACGTTACAACATAGAAAACCCGAAACCTTGTCTGGGGGTCAAAAACAAAGGGTTGCTTTAGCGAGGGCCTTGGCGGAACGGCCAGATATTTTATTGCTGGACGAGCCGTTAGCTGCATTGGATATCAAAATCCGTCTAAAATTACAAGACTATATTCAAAAGATACATCGCGAATTCAATCTTACCACCATACTTATAAGCCATGATATTGGTGAAATCGTCAAACTATCGGACCATGTCATCTTTTTGGAGAAGGGAAGCATCGTCCGTCAGGGAAATCCAGATGAGCTATTCATAAATAGAAACATAAGTGGAAAATTTAAGTTTACCGGTGAAATTCTCAAAATAGAACAACAAGAAATAGTCCATATTGCTACGGTGCTAATACAAAACAGTGTTGTAAAAGTCATCGTGCAAGATTCCGAGGTGCAAGATTTACATGTTGGTGACAAGGTTCTTGTTGCAACTAAGGCATTCAATCCTATTCTTTATAAGATTGAAGGATAAAACCTCTTATTATAAGAATCCAAAAAAGGAAATTCAAATTACAATATTCTCTACCTAATAAATCCTAATTAAATTACACCTGTCTTATACCCAGATGCTTTCATTACTTATTCCACCAACCATTCTGTTTGCGTATATAAATAATTTGTCCTGTATGATATGCGTTGTGAGCCGTCATGTTTGCGATTTCAATAGACCATTCATTTATCTGATTATCCGTAGCTTTTTGGGTCCCATCTTCCCATTCTGTTTGAATACTATCCAACTTTTTTATGACAAATTGCCATTCCGTATCAGTATATTTTTTGAAAGTAATTTCATTATTAACATCAAAATCGGACATATCTTCCCCTTTGAAGGCTCTCAGGTTCATTTCATTCCAAAAAATCAAATGGGAAATCAATTCCCCTATAGAATGATTTTCAGTGCTATCTTTCCAGTTTAATTGCTCAACGGAAAGTCCATCGATTGCTATTTTGACAGGTACGAACCATTCTTGGTTCGTATGAGTATTTTTTAGTTGATTAAGTAGCAATGGTCTCATATCCATTTGGTTATCTTTTTTGGCACAACCTAAAATCACCAAACAAAGTCCAATTGTCATAGTAAAGCGTCTTATCTTTTCATATTGAGAAACATGCATAAGGAACCAGTTTTAAGAAAAAGTACGGAAAATAAAAAAGCTTTCGATAAATCGAAAGCTTTAATTGTAGTGGGCGCTGAGGGATTCGAACCCCCGACCCCCTCGGTGTAAACGAGGTGCTCTGAACCAACTGAGCTAAGCGCCCTATTTCATTTTTCCAAACGGGAGTGCAAATATAGCATCATTTTTCGTTTACCAAAAAGAAAAAACGGAAAATATCTAAACCACTTCTGCAACTACAAACGTGCTGCCACCTACATATACTAAATCTTTTGGTTTCGCATTCTTTATAGCTGTCTGCAACGCCTTCTTAACCGATTTAAAGGCTTCCCCTTCCAAATCAAATTTGGCGGCTGTAACTTTTAGTTCTTTTGCTTCCAGACCTCTAGGTATATTTGGTCGTACAAAGTAATATTTCTCGTTTTTTGGAAAGAGGGAGAGTACACTATCTAAATTCTTATCACTTACAAAACCTAGAATAAAATGTACTTTTGGAAATTTAAGTGTATCGATTTGTTTCAAAACCAGTCCCAGTCCTTCTTTGTTATGGGCAGTATCACATACAATTTTAGGATGTTCGCCCAAAACCTGCCATCTCCCCAATAACCCGGTATTTTTGACAACATTATTGAGACCTTTCGCTATATGCTTCTCCTTAATTTTAAATTCCTGTAATTCGTTTAATGCAGCAACCACACCCCTACTATTTTTTTCCTGATAGCTTCCGAGCAAATCGGTTTCGTAGTTTTTTGTATCGACTTCTTCTGCGAACGTTATCTCAGCATTCTTTTGGGCTGCGATAAGCTTAAAAATACCTTCGGTTTCAGGTTGCTTTTCACTAATAATTACAGGAATTCCTTTTTTAATGATTCCTGCCTTTTCTAAAGCAATTTTCTGTAAAGTATCGCCTAAAATCTGCACATGATCTAATCCTATATTGGTGATAAGGGAAACCTCTGGTACTATAATGTTCGTAGAATCCAATCTTCCTCCCAGACCAACTTCAACTACGGCTATATCAACCTTCTCATCTGCAAAATAGCTAAAGGCCATACCCACGGTCATTTCAAAAAAAGAAAGCTCATTTTCTTTTAAGAAGGATTCATGGGTCTTTATAAAACCCTTTACGTATTCTTCGCTTACTTTTTTTCCGTTGATTCTAATTCGTTCCCTAAAATCCTTCAGGTGCGGAGAAGTATATAGTCCTACTTTATAGCCTGCTTCCTGCAAAACCGAGGCAAGCATATGACTACTGGAACCTTTTCCATTGGTTCCTGCCACATGTATACTCTTAAATTTCTTTTCGGGATTTCCCAGAAGTTCTGAAAAAAAAAGAATGTTATCCAACTTGTCCTTATAGGCAACGGTTCCTTTTTGTTGGTACATTGGGAGTTGCTGGAACATCCAACTCAAGGTTTCTTTATAAGTCATGGAGTTATTGACCTAGCTTAAAATTGACGACAACGAAACCTATTTGTTGTGAAGGGGCATTCGAATCTAAGTTCCATCGATGTTGTTGAGCTGTTTCCTGAGCAGGTTTCAATAAACATGGGGCATTATTCGTGGTACCTTTTACACCAGGAGTAGCTTTTATGACCTTTCCGTTACGGTCGACCACAATCCTAACGACCACACGACCTTCCTCATTACATTGTTGCTGCACTTTACCTTGGTTCACCAATGAACGTCCATTTAGCCCATAACCACCTGTTCCGCTTCCACTTCCAGGACTTCCGTAATAACTTGTAGCATATGGGTCACCATCTGGCTGGCCTTTGTCCCCTGCTCTATTATCATCACCTTCGCTACCTGTGGTCGTACCATCAGATTTTCCAATTCCACCTATTAAAGCATCAAGGCTTTTTTTCTTCGCCTCTTGTTCTTGCCTTTTTTCCTCTTCTGCCTGTTTTTTTTCTCGGGCTATACGTTCAGCTTCGGCTTTTGCTTTTTTTACAGCCTTATTGGCCTTTCGTTCCGTCTCTTTCTGCTGATTGATTTTTATGGTTTCCTCCGACTCATTGGTCAAAACCTCTTCTACAGGTTTGTTTTCGGCGGTTTCTTGCTCTGTTACTTGCTCAGGAACTTCTTCTATGGGAGTCGTCTCTGTCTGTTTAGGTTCTGAACGAACTTTTTCTTTAGGCTGCACTTGCCCGCTACCAAAGTCCATGGTACCAAAGTTTACCGCAATACCATTTTCAATAGGAGGGTCCATATAGGTTAACCCTATGTAGAATAGTAATAGCAACAATACGCTTAAAAGAAAAGTTGTAAGCGTAAATGATTTTTTCTTGTGTCTCGTATCTAAAAATGACATTATTTTGGCCGCACAGCCAAGATAACCTTGTAACTATTTCTATTGGCAATATCCATAACGTTCACAGCTTCTTTAATCGCTACGCTTTCTTCTGCCCTTAAAATGATTGTTGGCTTTTCTTGACCTTCAAGTGCCTTTTTTAGTTCAATTTCTATGTATTCCTCGTTTATTCTCTCGTTGTTCACAAAATATTCTAGGTCCTTGTTTATGGTAACCGATACATTCTGTGTGTTTGTGGATTTGCCCTTCGCTTTTGGCAATAACAAATCCAAAGCATTGGGCGCATTGGAAGTAAGCATGAAAAACACCAACAACAAGAATACTATATCTGTCATTGAAGACATGCTAAACTCTGGACTGACCTTATTTCTTCCTTTTAATTTCATGTTGAAATCCTAGATAGGTTCGTTCAATAAATCCAAAAACTCAACTGCATTGGCCTCCATCTTATGAACTACTTTGTCCGTCCTGTTTACCAAATGATTGTAACCAATATACGCTATGATTCCCACGACCAAACCTGCAACCGTTGTAGTCATCGCCGTATAAATACCGGAAGCCAATGATCCCATTTCGGCCTGTCCTCCACTACTTGCCATTTCATGGAATGCCAAAATCATACCAATTACGGTCCCTAAGAAACCGATCATTGGAGCAGCACCAGCTACGGTTGCCAAAACACTGACATTTTTTTCCAGCTTATATACTTCAAGTGTTCCTGCATTTTCAATTGCAGTATTGATATCATCCAACGGCTTACCAATTCTGGAAACACCTTTTTCCGTTAATCGCGCTACCGGAGAATCGGTTTGGGCGCACAATAATTTTGCCGCCTCAAGTTTACCGCTCATCACATGATCACGAATCTGGTTCATGAAGTTTTTATCGATTTTTGAAGCAGCTTTTATAGCGAAAATCCGTTCAAAATAAATATAAAGTGCTGTAAAAAGAAGAACAAAAAGTACCGCTATAATTATAATACTACCAGTTCCACCATTAACGATTAAATCAATTACGGAAAGGGTCTTTTCTTCTGAAATGGATGCGCCCAAATCAGCCCCTTCTTCTAAATCTTGAAAAAAAACCATATAAAATCCCCAATTTAAGTTGCAATAATAACGGAGATTTTTGACCTAAAGTATTTTTTAGAAAAAATATCGCATTACTATGAAACAAATAGCTCCCGAGATAAATCCAATGAAAGCCAACCAAGCTATTTTCTTTAGATACCAAAAGAAGTCTATTTTCTCCATACCCATGGCCACTACTCCAGCTGCAGAACCAATAATCAGCATACTTCCACCGGTTCCTGCCGAGTACGCTATAAAATGCCATAAAGGATTATCTTGAGGTTCTGAGAACATCCCTAAACTTGCTGCTACTAGGGGAACATTATCTATTACTGCCGAACCTACTCCAAGTAGAATGACCACCAAGTCAGAAATCTGTGTACCTGCTATTTCGGTACCTATCAATGGCATACCTTGTTTTAAATTCTCTGCAAAATTGAACAACAGTCCCAAGGATTCCAATGCGGCCACAGCCATTAGAATGCCTAAGAAGAATAATATACTGGGTAGCTCAATTTTAGTCAATGCACTGTGCACAGGACCACTGTGAGAACCGGCATCGCTATCAATATCCACCGATGAAATGGTAATTTTCGAATTACTATAAATTTCAGCAAAAGTGGCAACTACCGCCAATGATAGCATCATACCTACATATGGAGGCAAATGTGTTACTGTTTTAAAAATTGGAACAAACACAATAGCACTAAGACCCAAGTAAAGCATCTTGGAACCATAACTGGATTTAGGTCCACCGTTATCCTCATCAAAATCAATTTCTCCTTTGAAAGCTGGTAGAAATGATGCTATAAAAGTCGGCACTAACATACACAATAAAGAAGGCAACAATAAATAACCTATTAGCTTTCCTGTAGTTACTTTATCACCTATCCATAACATGGTTGTGGTAACGTCACCTATTGGAGACCAAGCTCCACCGGCATTTGCAGCAATTATAATTAAACCTGCATACCATAGCCTATCATTTCGCTCCCTAACAATCTTTTGCAAAATGGAAATTAGCACGATTGTTGCCGTAAGATTATCAATAATGGCAGAAAGAATGAATGCTAAAAACGCAAAAATCCATAGAATCTTTCGTTTGCTTCTTGTCTTTATAAATGATTTGATCGTGGCAAAACCGTCAAAGTAATCTATGATTTCCACAATGGTCATGGCCCCTAAAAGAAAAACCAAAATTTCTGAGGTCTTACCTAAATGGTGTAGTAATGACTCTTCCAGAATATGCATTTTATCTTCATGTCCCAAAGCTGCAAACCCTTCGACCAGTCCATGTTTTGCAGAATCGAACCATGAAGTAAAACCATCGATACCAAAGGCCATCATTGCCCATAGAATAGCCATCATCGCCAAGGCCGGGATTAGCTTATCTATTTTTAAAGTATGTTCTAAGGTTATCGCAAGGTATCCGAGAACGAATATGGCTATCAGAATGGTCTCCATTATTAGTTGGTTTATTTAGTTGAAACTTTAGTTCTATTGTTAGGTGTTATCCACTTTGCTAAAGATATTCAAAATGAATTTTCCTTCATAATCTAAATCTTATAAATTACTTGTAAAAAAAAGTGTGTTGGTTTGTTATTCAAGAAACCAAGTACATTGAATCATTCTCATTTTCCACAAGTATTTACCAGAAAATTACCATCTTAAAGCTATATTTGCAGTCTATTTTTAATTATTTCTCAGTTTTATGGAATTTAAACTTTCTGAAGAGCAGTTGATGATACAACAAGCTGCAAAAGATTTTGCACAAAATGAACTATTACCGGAAGTAATAGAACGGGATGACGCACAAAAATTCCCGACTGAACAGATTAAAAAGATGGGAGAGCTCGGTTTTATGGGCATGATGGTGAATGAGAATTATGGAGGTAGCGGATTGGATACGCTTTCTTATGTTTTGGTCATGGAAGAATTGTCTAAAGTAGATGCTTCTGCTTCCGTAGTAGTATCCGTAAATAATTCTTTGGTATGCTGGGGACTTGAAACTTATGGAACTGAAGAACAGAAACAGAAATATTTGACCAAATTAGCCTCGGGGGAAATCATTGGGGCTTTTTGCTTATCCGAACCGGAAGCTGGAAGTGATGCCACCTCTCAAAAAACTACCGCGATAGATAAAGGAGATCACTACATTCTAAACGGTACAAAAAACTGGATTACCAATGGCAGTACTGCAGAAGTATATTTAGTTATTGCCCAAACTGATGTCGAAAAAGGTCACAAAGGAATAAATGCACTGATCGTAGAAAAAGGAATGGAAGGTTTTGAAATTGGCCCAAAAGAAAACAAGTTGGGAATTCGAGGCAGTGATACCCATTCATTACTTTTCAATGATGTCAAAGTACCAAAGGAAAACCGAATAGGCGAAGACGGTTTTGGATTTAAGTTTGCCATGAAAACATTGGCTGGCGGTAGAATTGGAATCGCAGCACAAGCCCTAGGTATTGCTGCTGGTGCTTACGAACTTTCTAAAAAATATGCAAAAGAGCGCAAAGCATTCGGAACTGAAATCGCAAACCACCAAGCTATTGCTTTTAAGCTTGCAGATATGCATACAAAAATCCAGGCTGCCCGTCATTTGGTGTACCAATCTGCTTGCGATAAGGACAATGGCGATGATTATACACTTTCTGGTGCCATGGCGAAATTGTATGCTTCTGAGGTTGCTATGGAAACTGCTGTGGAAGCAGTTCAAATTCATGGTGGCAATGGTTTTGTAAAAGACTATCATGTGGAACGAATGATGCGAGATGCAAAAATCACCCAGATTTATGAGGGAACTTCTGAAATTCAAAAAATTGTTATTTCCAGAAGTATTTTAAAAGACTAGCTAAATTCAAATAGTACTTTAAAACAACCCCCTACTAAAATTGGGGGTTTACTTTCTATTATGCTTTTTTTAACACCTTGCACGCTATTTTTTACGTGGCATTAAAATTTATAAGGTTTAAAAACCAAAACAATACCCTCTATTTTCTCTACAACAGTATACGTTTACATTGATTTTGAGATAATCTTAATTTAACATTGCTTAAATTTTTGTTTTGAACATATTTCAACCCTTTTATACCAAAGCTGTTTATTTATCTGAATTATATTCAAAACCTTGATGTATTGTCACCTAAAATGATATTTTTGAGAAAATACCATAAAGATGACGTTAGAAAAACAAGGGTTATACCTACCTGAATTTGAACATGATAATTGCGGCGCAGGTTTTATTTGTAGTTTAAAAGGAAGAAAGTCGAATGACATTATACACAAGGCACTTGAAATCCTAGATAAACTAGAGCACAGAGGGGCAGTTAGCTCTGATGGTAAGACAGGTGATGGTGCAGGAATTCTAATTGACATACCCCATGATTTTTTTACAGAAGTTTGCAAGTTCAACTTGCCCGAAGCTGGAGAATATGCCGTAAGCAATGTGTTTTTACCACAAAGGGAAAATCAACGAAATTTTTGCATTGCAAAACTTGAGGAAAATATAAAAAAACAGGGGTTACAGTTATTGGGTTGGCGCAATGCTGCTGTAAATCGATCCGTGCCGGGAAGAATTGCTGCAGAAACAGAACCTTTTGTAAAGCAAGTTTTTGTTGGCAAAGGTGAAGCACTGGACGATTTCCAATTTAACCTTAAGCTCTTTATTGCACGAAAGACCACTGAGCATGCTATTATTAAAAGTAAACTTTCACAAAGTAAGTTTTTTTACCTACCTAGTCTTTCTACAAAAATTATAATCTTCAAAGGATTATTGGTGCCACACGATATCAGTAGATACTACGAAGACCTCTTGGACCCAAGGGTTGTTACGCGTTTGGCCTTGGTTCATCAACGGTTCTCCACCAATACTTTTCCAACCTGGGATTTAGCACAACCATTTCGGTACATGTGCCACAACGGAGAAATAAATACTTTAAGGGGAAATGTATCCCGAATGCGCTCCAGAGAAGAATTGCTCAAAAGCGATTGGTTTGGCGATGACATAAAAAAAATCCTTCCTGTAGTACTTCCCGGAAAGTCAGATTCTGCAAGTATGGATATGGTAGTAGAATTATTGCTTATGACCGGACGTTCGTTGCCCGAAGTGATGATGATGTTAGTCCCTGAAGCATGGGAGAAAAATACCGAAATGTCCGAATCCAAACGAGCATTTTACGAATACAACTCGTGTCTTATGGAACCTTGGGACGGCCCAGCTTCCATTCCTTTTACGGATGGAAATTACATTGGTGCCGTTTTGGACAGGAACGGGTTACGCCCATCCAGATATTCCGTGACCAAAAAAGGGTATGTGATTATGTCCTCAGAAACAGGAGTAGTCGAGCTGGAACCGGAAGACATTGAATTCCATGGAAGACTTGAACCTGGAAAAATGTTTTTGGTGAATATGGAGGAAGGTCGCATTATCAACGATGAAGAAATTAAAGAATCTGTAGCAAAAAAGCATCCGTATAAAAAATGGTTGAAAAATAATCTCGTTCATTTAAAGGATATTCCGTACAATGATTGCCCCGTTTTTTATGGGGAATTTCCTTTAGAAACCAGACGTGCTGCTTTCGGATATACCTTAGAGGACATCAATACCATTATATTGCCCATGGCAAAGAATGCTAAGGAACCCATTGGTTCTATGGGGTCGGATACTCCCATTGCTGTTTTATCCGAACGTCCGCAGTTACTTTACAATTATTTTAAACAATTATTTGCCCAAGTTACCAACCCACCGCTAGATGGTATTAGGGAAGAACTGATTACCGACATTAGTCTAACATTGGGAAGTGACCAAAATATTTTTGATATCACGGAACTGAATTGCAGAAAGCTGAAAATTCAAAACCCCGTTATCTCAAAAGAAGATTTGGATAAAATAAAAAATTATGACGTAAGTCCAAATTACAAGGTAGTTTCCATTTCAATATTGTACGAAGTGGCCAAAGGTCATAACGGTCTGGAAAATGCATTGGAGTCGATTTTGAACAAAGCTTCAAAGGCCATTGACGAAGGGGCCAACATTATTATCCTATCAGATAGAATGGTAAGCACCGAAATGGCTGCGATTCCTGCACTTTTAGCCTGTTCTTTTGTGAACAGCGGGTTGAGCAAGATGGGCAAACGCTCAAAATTAAGCATCATCATCGAATCTGCAGAGCCAAGGGAAGTACATCACTTTGCACTGTTATTTGGCTTTGGCGCTAGCGCCATCAATCCTTATTTGGTCAACGAAATCATAGGACAACAAATTCAAGAAAATGATATTACCGAATATACTTTTGATGAAGCCATAAAAAATTACAATAAGGCCGTTGGGAAAGGTATCCTAAAGGTCATGAACAAAATTGGTATTTCAACATTGAATTCTTACAGAGGCTCTCAATTGTTCGAATGTATAGGGATTAGCACCAAAGTAGTCGATAAGTATTTTCCAAATACGCCCACACGTATTCAAGGAATAGGGCTTTATGAAATTGAAAAAGAAATAACCAAGCGTCATAAAAAAGCATTTAACGCCCAACATCTAGCGGCAAATCTTGATATAGAAATTGGAGGAGAGTACCGTTGGCGAAGAGATGGCGAAAAACACATGTTCAATCCTGTAAGTATAGCCAAACTTCAAAAATCTGTTAGGAACAACGAACCAGAGACCTATAAAGAATACTCCAATTTGGTAAATAAGCAATCTAAAAACCTAATGACCATAAGAGGGTTGTTCGAGTTTTCCAATTATGATCCAATTCCAATTGAAGAAGTAGAACCGTGGACCGAGATTGTTAAACGGTTTAAAACGGGGGCGATGTCCTATGGAAGCATTAGTAAGGAAGCCCACGAAAATCTTGCTATCGCCATGAACCGTATCGGTGGAAAAAGCAACTCGGGAGAAGGAGGAGAGGATTCTGCACGTTTTTATAAAAATCAGACAGGTGATTGGAAAAACAGTGCTATCAAACAAGTAGCTTCCGGTAGATTTGGGGTTACCTCCAATTATTTGACCAATGCCAAAGAGATTCAAATTAAAATGGCACAAGGCGCAAAGCCAGGTGAGGGCGGTCAGTTGCCAGGTCCAAAAGTAAATCCAGAGATTGCAAAGACCAGAAACTCCACCCCTTATGTAGGCTTAATTTCACCACCCCCACATCACGATATTTATTCCATCGAAGATTTGTCACAATTGATCTATGATTTAAAATCAGCTAATAG
This sequence comes from Bacteroidota bacterium, assembly GCA_039030475.1. Taxonomy (GTDB): domain Bacteria; phylum Bacteroidota; class Bacteroidia; order Flavobacteriales; family Flavobacteriaceae; genus Flagellimonas. Next base: position 4,802 of record JBCCEC010000019.1, on the reverse strand, counting down.
GGAGGCACGCGTTAATGTAAAACTAGTTTCTGAAGTCGGTGTAGGTACTGTTGCTGCCGGAGTTTCCAAAGCAAAAGCAGATGTCATTCTAATTTCTGGCTTTGACGGAGGCACCGGGGCATCTCCGCTAACCTCGTTGAAGCATGCTGGACTTCCATGGGAACTGGGAATTGCAGAAGCACAGCAAACCCTTGTATTGAACGATTTAAGAAACCGTATCGTGCTCGAGTGTGATGGCCAGTTAAAAACCGGCAGAGATGTAGCCGTTGCATGCCTTTTAGGTGCCGAGGAATTTGGATTTGCTACGGCACCATTGGTTGCTTCAGGATGTGTTATGATGCGTGTTTGTCACCTAAACACTTGTCCTGTAGGCATTGCCACCCAAAATCCAGAACTTCGTAAAAAATTCAAAGGTAAGCCAGAACACGTTGTCAACTATATGTATTTTGTGGCACAGGAATTAAGAGAAATTATGGCAAAACTTGGTTTTAGAACCATTGATGAAATGGTAGGTCAAGTCCAGAAACTCGATAGAAAAAAAGCCATAGACCATTATAAAGCTGCCGGTATCGATTTAAGCCCCATACTTTATCAAGTGGATGTTCCAGAGGGTACTGCCTTTCATAACACAACACAGCAAGAACACTATATTGAAAATTCGATTGAATTTGATATCATCGCAAAAGCGCATCCTGCATTATTCAGAAAAGAAAAAATCGCACTGGATTTTCCTATTCACAATACGGATAGAGCGGTTGGAGCGATAATCAGCAATGAAATCTCTAAAATTTACGGGGCAGATGGTCTACCGGATAATACCTTAAAACTGAATTTTACGGGTTCTGCAGGACAAAGCTTCGGTGCCTTTGCCACCAAAGGACTTACCATGGTTGTTAATGGGAATACCAATGATTATTTGGGAAAAGGCCTTTCCGGAGCAAAGTTGATTATCAAAGTTCCCTATAAATCCACCCTAAAACCTGAAGAAAACATCATTACCGGTAATGTAACATTGTACGGAGCAACTTCTGGCGAAGCCTATATAAATGGTAAAGCTGGAGAGCGTTTTTGCGTAAGGAACTCTGGTGCAAAAGCTGTTGTGGAAGGCATTGGTGATCATGGTTGCGAATACATGACCGGGGGCGTTGCGGTTATTCTAGGAGAAGTAGGAAGAAACTTTGGTGCAGGAATGAGTGGTGGCATTGCCTATGTATTGGATAAAGATAAATTGTTCGAAAGACGTTGCAATGGAGAAACATTGAATCTGTTGGCCGTAGAGGAAGAACAAGATATCGCCGAGCTAAAGACACTTATTGAAAATCATTATAATGCTACATTGAGTCCATTGGCGCAAGAAATTTTGGAAAAGTGGGAAGACTATCTACCCAAATTTATAAAGGTGTTCCCAGAAGAATACCGTCAAGCACTAATACGATTGGAAAAAGAAAAATTACAAACTTTATAATTTGAGATATGGGAAAGACGACTGGGTTTATGGAGTTTGACAGGAAAGAAGAGGCGTATGTTCCTGTTGAAGAGAGAATTAAAAATTACAAGGAATTCACTGTCCCTTTAAAAGAAAAAGAGCTAAAGGATCAAGGCGCTCGTTGTATGGACTGTGGAATACCGTTTTGTCACAGCGGTTGCCCGTTAGGAAATCTTATTCCTGATTTTAATGATGCCATCTATAATGGAAAATGGGAAAAGGCCACCAAAATTCTTCATTCAACGAATAACTTCCCCGAGTTTACGGGCAGACTATGCCCTGCGCCATGTGAAGAAGCATGTGTATTAGGCATCAATGAAGATCCTGTTTCTATTGAGAATATAGAAAAGAATATTGTGGAGACAGCATTTAAAAATGGTTGGATAAAACCTGAATTGCCCGCGAGAAGAACAGAAAAAAAAGTTGTTGTCGTAGGTTCTGGACCAGCAGGATTAGCAGCGGCCCAACAATTGAATAGAGCGGGACATTCAGTAACCGTTTTAGAGCGTGATGAAAAGATTGGAGGATTGTTACGTTATGGCATCCCAGATTTTAAAATGGAAAAAAACGTAATTGACCGAAGGCTCAAGGTGATGAAAAAGGAAGGAATCATCTTTAAGACTGGTATTCATGTTGGTATTGATGTTAATGCAGAAGACCTTCAAGATGAGTTTGATGCTATTGTTCTTTGCGGTGGAGCAACAATAAAAAGAAAGCTTCCCATATCTGGTTCCGATTTAAAAGGAGTGGTACAGGCAATGGATTTTCTTCCTCAAAACAATAGAAGGGTCGATAATATGCCGTTTAAAGGGGAAGAGCTCATAGCAAAAGGAAAAAACGTAATTGTAATCGGTGGTGGTGATACCGGCTCTGATTGCATCGGCACTTCTATTCGACATGGAGCAGTTTCTGTCACCAATTTCGAAATTATGCCCAAAGCTACCTCGGACAGACCTGAAAATCAGCCATGGCCATTTTGGCCTATGCGTTTGCGAACCAGTTCTTCACATAAAGAAGGAGCAGAACGTATTTTTAGTATTTCCACGAAAAAATTTATTGGTGACGAAAACGGAAACCTTAAAGGTTTGCTTACTTCGGAAGTCTACTGGGAGAAAAAACTAGGAGAAAGACCTATTCTAAAAGAGGTCGAAGGTTCCGAAAAAGAATGGGAATGTGATTTGGCATTATTGGCATTGGGATTCACCGGTTCTGAGACTACCATTGCAAATCAATTGGGATTGGAGATAGATTCCAGAACGAATATAAATGCGTCGGTAAGAGACTACAAAACAAATGTTCCTGGGGTTTTCGTAGCTGGGGATCAACGAAGAGGGCAATCATTGATAGTTTGGGCAATATCAGAAGGAAGAGAAGCTGCACATCATATAGATGCTTATTTGATGGGTAAATCGAGCTTACCCTTAAAAGGAGATGGTGATTTACCAAGAGTTTAGAACCAAATGCTTTAAAATGAAAAAACTCCCAGAAGATATCTTCTGGGAGTTTTTTATTAATGGTTATCTTATTATTAATCGGTGCGTTTCCGTCTTGTCCGTTGCTATCATTTTTAAAAAATACAAACCCGCAGGATATTCCTCTATATTAAAAGAAGTACCCATCCTATAATCTCCTGTGTGAACAATTTTACCTTCCGTCGTAATCAATTGAATGCGTACTTCTTGATAGTTTTCATTCTCTAAACGAAAAGTTGAGTTTGTAGGGTTTGGATAGAAAAAAGTTTGATATTGTTTCTCATCAAGCACATCAAAAAGTTCAACATCTTCAGGAAATCTTGTTTTAAGTGGTATTGGTACAGATTGAAACTCATAGGCACCAACATCAAATTGATTTCCCATGGGTCTTGAAGCATTATCTATATCAAAAGTAATTCCCTGCGAAGTCATGGTCGAACCCGCATCAACAATGGCTGAGCTCATAGAAGCAGGACTAAAATCATTGTTCAAGACATCCGTTAAGTCCAAAGTATCTATCTGTCTCGTCATAATATTGGAATAAATATTGGTCAACAAACTATCTCTTGTGACCTTCTCATTAAAATCAAAATAACTTTCCTGATTCTGTTTCCAAGTATTTCCTCCTTCAAAATCGTATCCTGGGTCTACGACCAAGTTATTTATAAAATAAGAAGGTACTTCACTTTGATTGTTATATAGATTGACTGGGTCAACAGGATGTAAAAGTGTTGTGTTATAATGAACGCCTGCCCTTTCTGGCTCTATTATGGTATTGTTTACAACATAATAACCTTCATTCAGGTTTTCAAACTCATGCCTGTTATGAAGAAAAATACCATGCATTTTTGGTTTGATAAAAACATTATTATAAACCTTTGTTCCGCTCTCTCCATTGATTATTTGCATCCCCCAGCCTTTTTCCAAAGGACCATTCTCAATAAAATTATTATACACCTCGTAAGAACCTCCACCTAAACTCATAGCAAAAGATTGCCCCCAATTACCTTGGGTACCATAATTATAAATAAGATTATCCCTCACTTTACTATTAACATTGGCCAAATTCAACTGAATAGCATCCCAGCCCGTATCTTCCACTATATTGTGATGAATATCTACATTTTCCAACCAATGCCCATAGACATCCGTACCACTACAATTACGACCCGAATCCAACTTATAGCCTAGAGTAAAACCAATGTAAATCCCTTCTCCGTGTGTATTGTGAATATAATTGTGGTGAATATTGAGATTTTTCATTACAAAGCCATTGGTTCTCCACGTGTCCGGATTGTTACAATCAGGATCAGTTTTCGCCATGAGTCCTGCAAAACCGGCATCAGCAACCTCTATGTGATCTATTTCGATGTCTGTACTAAAAGCACTAAGAACCATTCCCATGGACCAAGGTCCTGTTTCTTCTATTTTAATGCCATAATTGTAACTGGCATCTCCAGTACCTGTCAAATGAATGTATTTGCTGTTCTTAAATTCCAAAGCAGAATAAGCTGTTTCATTAAGAATTACCTGTCCACCACAATTTTTGAAAGTCACCGGATTGTTTAATGTACCTTCAAAATCATAAAAGCGTATACCTGCATGGTTACCAGCCGGTATACAAATAGTATCTCCTGGTGAGTAGTTAATGTTTGAAGCCCAAACGAGATTCAATGTAGTTGAGGAGAGTCCACTCAATGTAACATCACAGTTACAAGATTGCGATGCTACAGTCTGTATAAACAGAAAGCATACACCTAATAGTAATAGTTTTTTCATGGTATTAGTGTTTAATTAGTTATAAATCAAAACACCATAACAGATGAATTTCAAAAAAATCAAAT
>JBCCEC010000018.1:0-55667 GCA_039030475.1 Bacteroidota bacterium | reverse complement strand
GGACCCGCTGGACCGCAAGGCGAGCAAGGCATACAAGGAGAACAAGGAATTCAGGGTGAAATCGGACCTGCCGGACCGCAAGGGGACCAAGGAATTCAGGGTGAAATCGGACCTGCCGGACCGCAAGGGGACCAAGGCATACAGGGTGAAATCGGACCTGCCGGACCGCAAGGGGACCAAGGCATACAGGGTGAAATCGGACCTGCCGGACCACAAGGGGACCAAGGCATACAGGGCGAGATTGGACCTGCCGGACCGCAAGGGGACCAAGGCATACAGGGCGAGATTGGACCACCACAAACCTTGAGCAAGTCTGGTAATACCATAACCCTAAGCGACGGAGGAGGTTCGATTGACGAAACTGTTACCAACTTGGTTCAAAACACTTCAACAGGTGTTATAACATATACAAATGAAGAAGCCACTCCGCAAACAGCAAACACTGTAGGGGCAGAAACTAACAATGAAATTACCGTTGGTGCCAATGGAGGAGCTTTCTATGTAAGCCCCATTAAAGCTTTTGGAAAAGTATCATCTGGCGGGGGTCTCGTCAATGGTACAACCGGAGTTACGATTACCAAACTAAGTGGAAATGGGTATTATAGAGTAAATCTCCCTCTCGGATTGGTAGGAGATGCTAATTATATTATTCAATTGGCGCAACCAAGTAGAGATGGTTCAGGTAATGACGACCCTGGAATTTCATACCGAAATCAAACAGCCTCAAGTTTTGAGGTCATTATAGGCGATAATGACAATGGGGGTTCTGATAGAAATCGCTTCAACTCAGAATTTATGTTTACTGTTTTAGATCTATAATCCAACCAAATGAAAGGAATTAGTATAACCATTTTACTGTTTTCATTTATTGCTGCGGTAGCACAAACACCAACTGCGGGTGATTTAGTTGGCATACACAATGTTACTACCGTAGAGATGAATTCCATTGCCAACCCTATAGAAGGTTCAATGGTTTTTAATACCACCACAAGGAGTATGCATTTTTACAGTAATGCTGCCTGGGTAGAAATCCCCAATGTGGCCAACGTGTATGTAGGTGCTTTTCAAATAACGGGCATAGGCAATCAAGTTATAAATGGCTTACCTTTTGCACCAAGTAGTATCACATTCTCGGCGCATGCCAATGTGGAAAGCTTCAATCTAAACTCAGATAATGCCGTTGGCAACAATAATGGTGGTATTGCCAACTCTTTTGGTTCCATGAACGGCTTTGCCAGAAATGATGGTGGAAGCATAGTGGAACAGGTAATTTATGTTGGTGGTAGTGGAAACTCCATTAACGATATTTCGAGATATGCATCTAACTCCCATTGCATTGGTTTACGCTATGGAAATCAAAATGGAGATAATTTAGGGATAACTTCCGCGAGCGTTACCAGTTTTAATACAGATGGGTTTACGGTAAACACAGATAGTTTTGCTGATGGTATTGTGGTTCTATTTCAAGCTTATAGATAAAAAATGATTGAAAAATATCAACATATAAAATATTACGTATTTGGACTGGCTCTAATTTTGACCAACATTGTTTTGGGGCAAGATGCGGTTCAAAATTTTGGGAACCTTCAGTTTCACAATACCGCTTCGGTAGGTTTTCATATGGACCTTGTCAACAATGGTACTTTTAATCAGAACCTAGGCCTTACCGGTTTCTACAGTTCAAATCAACTTACCGTTTCTGGAACTTCAAGCCCTGTTTTCAATGATGTTGAAATTGTGACTGAAAATGGATTGGTATTGGATACTTGGATGGGTATTACGAATAACGCAAATTTTATTGTAGGGGATGTTATTACTTCCAAAACCAATTCCGATACGTACTTTAATTTCATTGATTCTGCTTTCTATACAGGTTCAGGGAATGAAACACATGTTAACGGATATGCAGGAGCAACCAATAAAGAGTTGATTACATTTCCTGTTGGCAATGGACAACGGATACGGCATCTTACCCTTACCTCCAGTGCTATTAATGATTTGGCAAAATGTGCCTATTTTTTTGAAGACCCTAACAACCCATCATCCTTGACAGGACAGTTCAATACAGAAAACAAGGAATTTGAAGACTTACAAGTAAGTAATTTTGAATTTTGGAAGTTGGAAAGCAATCAACCCTCTGTTGTTACTTTGGCTTGGGACAGCAATAGTAACGCACCATCATTCGCAGATTCTACAGAAGATTTGATTGTCGTGGGATGGAACAGTACTGAAAATCGATGGGAAAGTCTTGGAAATACCGGAGTTACCGGAAATTTAACTACAGGTATTATTTCTTCTGAAACCTTTGTCCCCGATGATTATGAAATTATCACATTGGGCGGAAACGAGCTGCTAGAACCCTTTAGTGTATTAGAGCTCGACAATTATTTTTTAACTCCAAACAATGATGGTGTCAATGATTTTCTAGAGATAGAAGGCCTTGAAAATTTTCCAAATAATATACTCAAAATCTATAACCGCTATGGTATTTTGGTATATTCTAAATTGAATTATTCCAATGAATTCAATGGCATATCCAACCAAAACAAAGTAATACGGAGGGATGCCAGTTTAGCATCAGGAATCTATTTCTATATTCTCACCGTTACCGATACGAAACAAAAATACCAAGGCTACATGTACATTTCGGAATAAGTGTTCCACATGAAAAACCATAGTTCAGCATCCCAATACAATAAAAAAACTCCTTAAATTGTCAATCAAATCAATTCCATGAATAGAAGAAGTTTCATTAAAAAGACATCGATTTCGTCCTTGGCATGCACGCTACCAACCATTATGCCCATGTTTCAGGATACTGAGTATTCTACATTGGAATTAATGGGAAAGGAAAAAATTCAGCTATTTGGTCAAGGTATTAATTTGAGAAAAGCGGCATTTGAGGCTTTTACTAAAATGAAGCGTGCAGCTTTTACCGCTGGATTCGATATTAAAATGGTATCCAGCTACCGAGATTTTTATAGGCAAGAAGGGATATGGGAACGAAAGTATTTACGCTACACGGAAGATGATGGAATGGAACCCATGGAAGCCATTGATAAGATTATAGAATATTCCACTATCCCAGGAACCAGTAGACATCACTGGGGAACAGATATTGATATTATTGATGGGAACACCAAGAATACCGGAGATGTACTTGTTCCCGAAAAGTTTGAAGCAGGTGGGCCCTTCGAGGATTTTAAGCTATGGTTGGACGAAAACTCGGAAAAATACGACTTTCACCTTGTCTACACCGATGAGCCAAAACGTAGAGGTTTCAAATATGAACCTTGGCATTACAGCTATGCGCCAATTTCCATACCTATGTTGAAAGCTTTCAGAAAAGTAAACATTATGAGGTTACTTCAAACCGAAGAGTTTTACGGAGCTGAACATTTTACGACCGGGTTTCTACGAACCTACATACAGGATAATATTCTCGATATCAACCGAAACCTACTGTAGGTCAATTTTTTGTATCTTCCATTCTCAAGAATAACACTGCCATGAGAAGAGGAAGCTGGAAAATTCGCATATTCATCGGACTTGCCATAATTGCCTTTGCTTTTTTTAAACGATGCAATGACAAACAAGAAAATCCATACACGGGTAGGGTACAGAATATAAATATGACCGCTGACCAAGAAATTGCCATTGGTCTGGAAAGTGCACCTCAAATGGCACAAAAACATGGCGGACTCTACCCTGATGCAAGAATGCAATCCTTGGTAGACGCCGTTGGCAAAAAATTGGTCAACAATAGTATCGCTCGGGAAACACCTTATGCCTACGATTTCCATCTCTTAGCCGATGACAGAACTATAAATGCCTTTGCTTTACCTGGGGGCCAGTGTTTTATAACCTATGCGCTATTTTCACAATTAACAGAAGCGCAGTTAGCCGGAGTGCTTGGCCATGAAATCGGTCATGTAATAGGAAGACATTCGGCCGAGCGTATTGCTGAGAGCAACTTTTGGCAAACCTTGGCCACAGGTGCGTCCGTTGGTGGTGATATGGGAAGTTTAGTAAGTGGAATAGGCCAAAATACCTTGTTGAAAAATGGAAGGGGAGATGAGCTGGAAAGTGACGAGCTTGGTGTCCTATTTATGATACAGGCTGGTTATGACCCAAATGAAATGATAAAGGTCATGGAGATTTTAAAAGCTGCAGGTGGTCCTAACAGAACCCCAGAATTTCAAAGTACTCATCCAGACCCTGAAAATAGGATTGAAAAAATCAAAGAAGCTATCGAAAAATATTCCGGTCGATAGATTTGGTACGTTCATCGATAATAACTTTGTATTCGCCAGTTTTGATTACCTTTGGGTGACCCCAAATCAAAATACCTTTTCTTGATCCATTTGTGTTAGCTAACGAGAAGAACACATGGGAACACTATTACATTTTAAAAGTCTGTACGCAGAAGCGTTCGATGACTGCAAGCCAAGCTTTGTGGTTGTCCTACTCAAAGGATATGCTATATTTTGTGCAATATTAATAGCTATGGCAGTATATGCATTTCTATATAGGGCATTTACAGGATTTGAGTTTTAAAAAATTTGTTTACTCTTTTACATGAACACTATTAAAGTAGATGAACAAAAAAGCCCATCTAATGATGGGCTTTTTGCTTGAAGAATAAACTCCCTTTTATTTTTTCATAGCTAATTTAAGTACTTCCAACACCTCAGTAGCACTTGACAATTCTGCATGTTTTTTAACAGAGTATCCTTTATCACAACGCTTCTTTAAGTTAGCACCGTTGGAAATCAATACTTCCATAATTTCAGGCTTGTTGTAACGGGCGGCATAATGGATTGGTGCCATCCCCAAAGATTTTTGATTAACGTCCTCTCCTAATTCGATTAATTTTTTTACCGTCTCTAAATCACCTTGTACGATAGCTTTGCAAAAAGAGCTAAGGTTTACGGAAGCAATTGAAGAAACAGAAACAGGTTCTAGAGTCGATGTTGATGAATTGGCGCTAACGCCCGCAACTACAAACAAACATGCTGCAGCTACTGTTAAGATTGTTTTTTTCATGATGAATAATTTTTTGATTTATGAATTAAATTACACTAACAAGACTGTATTTTTTTTAAAATGTTACAGAATTGTCATTTTCATAACAAAATTTTAACAATCCCATTTTTTTCAACACAATTAATTAACAAATCAATTCGATAGAAAACATCAAAAAAACTAGGGCATCAAACCGAATCATTTTACTTTTGAGATAGAAACCAATACACAATGAACAAAAAGGTAATCCTAATGATTTTGGATGGTTGGGGAAAATCTCCAGACCCTAAAATTTCTGCAGTAGATCAAGCAAATACTCCATTTATTGACTCACTTTACACCAAATACCCCAACGCCAATTTATTGACAGATGGAATGAACGTTGGACTTCCTGAAGGACAAATGGGAAATAGTGAAGTAGGACACATGAACCTTGGTGCCGGAAGAATCGTATATCAAGATTTGGCAAAAATCAATAAAGCGGTCAAAGAAAACACACTAAAAGACGAACCGGTTCTAAAAAAGGCCTTTGAATATGCCAAATCCAACAACAAAGCAGTACACTTTTTGGGCTTGGTAAGTAATGGAGGCGTGCATAGCCATGTAGATCATTTGAAAGCTCTTATAGAAGCAAGTGAAATCAATGGCGTAGCTAAATCCTATATCCACGCATTTACCGATGGTAGGGATGTTGACCCAAAAAGTGGTAAAGTATTTTTGGAAGACCTCACGGATTTCTGCTCTGATAAAAACACAAAACTGGCAACGGTCATCGGCAGGTACTATGCTATGGATCGCGATAAAAGATGGGAACGGGTAAAACTAGCTTACAATGTTTTGGTTAACAACGAGGGAGAAAAAACACACGACATCTCACAAGCTATGCAAAAAAGCTATGATGACGGCATTACCGATGAATTTATAAAGCCCTTGATTTTAACAGATGCCCAGAATAATGCGTTGGGAAAAATTGAAAAAGATGATGTTATTGTCTTTTTTAATTTCAGAACAGATCGTGGGCGGGAACTTACGCAAGTACTGAACCAAGAGGATTTTCCAGAGCACGGTATGCACAAACTAGACTTGTATTATGTTACGATGACCAATTACGATGATTCGTTCAATGGAATCAAGGTGGTGTATGATAAAGAAAATATCAAGGATACGTTGGGAGAGGTTTTGGCCAAACATGGAAAAAAACAAATCCGTATTGCCGAAACCGAGAAATATCCACATGTAACCTTCTTTTTCAACGGCGGGCGAGAAGAGCCTTTTGGTGGGGAAAGTCGTATACTTTGCCCATCTCCCAAAGTTGCTACGTACGACTTAAAGCCAGAAATGAGTGCTTATGAGATTTGCAATAGAATTATTCCCCAACTGGAAAAAGAAGAAGCCGATTTTGTTTGCTTAAACTTTGCCAATCCAGATATGGTAGGGCATACTGGGATTATGGAAGCCGCTATAAAAGCTTGCGAAACTGTGGACGAATGTGCCAAGGATGTCATTACCGCCGGTTTAAAGCACGGGTATTCCACTATTGTAATTGCAGACCACGGAAACTGTGATACCATGATCAACCCAGATGGTAGCCCAAATACGGCACATACTACGAATCCCGTTCCCTTAATTTTAGTAGATACTGAGATCACAAAAATCCAAGATGGTGTCTTAGGTGACCTAGCGCCGACCATTCTTCATATGATGGGCGTACCACAACCAGATTTGATGACGCAAAAATCATTGGTCTAAAGCGGAAACTATGAAAACAAACATTCTATTCCTTGCCTATATATTCCCATTTATTATGCTGGCCCAGCAATTAAAGTCACCTAGCGGAAATTTTGAGATGAACTTTCAGGTTGAAAATGGCGTTCCCACTTATCAATTAATAATGGACGGGAAAACAATTGTTGGTAAAAGTAGTTTAGGCTTCGATTTAAAAGATATTCCCGATTTTCTTGATGGTTTTGAGTTAAAGGCTGAAGAGCGTGCGTCGTTCGATGAAACTTGGCAACCAGTTTGGGGCGAAACAAAATCCATCAGGAATAACTATAACGAGTTGATCGTTAAATTAGAGCAAGCTTCAACAGATAGATTCCTAAATATCCATTTTCGCTTGTTTGATGATGGGCTGGGGTTCAGATATGAATTTCCGCAGCAACCCAATCTTAATCACTTTGTCATTACTGAAGAAAAAACGCAGTTTAGGTTAATGGGAGACCATAAAACATTTTGGATTCCAGGTGATTATGACACCCAAGAATATGATTATACCACATCCAAGCTATCGCAAATCTCTAGTTTAATGGATAAGGCCGTCACACCCAATGCTTCGCAAGAATCCTTTTCCAAAACAGGGATCCAAACGGCTTTGCTGATGAAAACAGATGATGGCATCTACATAAACATACATGAGGCGGCACTGGTTGAATACCCTTGTATGCATTTAGAAGTGGACGAGGCAAATTATATTCTTGAGTCTCATTTAACCCCTGATGCCATTGGAAACAAAGGATATATGCAAGCGCCCAGAACCACACCTTGGCGTACCGTCATAGCAAGCAAGAACGCTGGCGATATACTACTTTCCAATATAACTTTGAACTTGAACGAACCAACGGCATATGAGGATACTTCGTGGATACAACCCGTAAAGTATATAGGGGTTTGGTGGGAAATGATTACTGGAAAAAGTTCTTGGGCCTATACGGATATACCGAGTGTAAGATTGGGCGAAACAGATTTTTCAAAAACCACTCCCAATGGGCGGCATGCCGCCAATACCGAACATGTAAAACTGTATATTGATTTTGCTGCGGAGCACGGTTTTGACCAAGTGTTGGTCGAAGGATGGAACGAAGGTTGGGAAGACTGGTTTGGAAAGTCCAAAGATTTTGTGTTTGACTTTTTGACCCCGTATCCAGATTTTGATGTTGAAGGACTGCGCGACTATGCAAAATCGAAGAACGTAAAATTGATGATGCACCATGAGACGTCGGGGTCTATACGGAATTACGAGCGATTTATGGACGAGGCGTATCAATTTATGGTGGACAACAATTACAATTCTGTAAAGAGCGGTTATGTTGGGGATATTATTCCTAGAGGCGAGTACCACTATGGGCAATGGGCTGTGAATCACTATCAATATGCATTGGAAAAAGCAGCGGAATACAAAATTATGGTCAATGCGCACGAAGCGGTAAGACCGACAGGATTGAGCAGAACCTATCCAAACTTAATAGGAAACGAATCTGCTAGGGGAACGGAGTACGAAGCTTTTGGTGGAAGCAATCCAGACCACACCACAATTCTTCCGTTTACCAGGCTTATAGGTGGACCTATGGATTATACACCTGGTATTTTTGAACCCGATGTGAGCAAATACAATCCAAATAACAAATCTTGGGTCAACACCACGATTGCACGGCAATTGGCGCTTTATGTCACCATGTACAGCCCGTTACAAATGGCTGCCGATCTGCCCGAAACCTACAACAAACACCTCGATGCTTTTCAGTTTATAAAAGATGTTGCCTTGGATTGGGATACGTCTTTAGTGCTAGAAGCTGAACCAGGTGATTTTATTACCTATGCCCGTAAAGAAAAAGATACCAATACTTGGTTTGTTGGTCGTACCAATGACGAAGAACCAAGGAATTCATCAATTTCATTTGACTTTTTAGATGCTGACAAAACTTATATTGCCACAATTTACGGTGATGCTAAAGATGCACATTATAAGGAAAATCCTAAAGCGTACGAAATCAAAAAATATAGGGTAAACCATAAATCTAAATTGTCTCAATACTGTGCTCCCGGTGGTGGTTATGCCATAAGTATTTTTGAAGTAACCGACAAGAATCAACTTAAAGGCGTAAAACGATTGTAATATTCTCTATTGTTTGTTTTTTAAATAATTTTTGAAGCACACGAAGACTAATTTTTTTTAGGTACAAAATGCAAATACATGATTGAATAGCATGAAAATCATTTGCACAAGAAACTAAATTTTAATTCGTTTTTAACTAAAAGAAACCGAATTATGAATAACCCATTTAGACCAATTTTACACATTTTAGTAGCAGTAATCCTTTCAAGTTTTCAAAAAAGTTATGCACAACAAGAATGCTTGATCAAGGAAATTGAAAGGTTGGATATTTTATCTGAAACAAAAACTGATGTTACGCATTTGAAATTTGAATATGATGAATCCAATAAACTGAAGCAAATACTTTTTGACGAAGATCAAGTCATCAAAATTGATCGCACAGGTGATGCCACTAAAATAACATGGTACGTAGATGAAGAATATGATATGCATTTTATACTGAATAAAGATGCATTTATGGTTTTTGGGGAAGAAGGTGAAACATCCGCAGAAAATGCTGATGATGTCTATAAGCTCTCTTATAAGGACGATACGCTAATGCAAGTCCATTATTCCGACTCTGGTAATGAAATTGAAGCCTATAACTGGGAAGATAATACGTTATCCAACATTATTCATACTGTAAAATCGACCGAGTTCGTAAAAACGGACAGTTTTGAATATGGAGAAACAAAAAATCCTTTTAAAGTCTTTGAAGAGATTAGTTTTTTATGGATTGACTCCGAAGATATTCTTCCAATATACCTTTCTCTGTCACAAAACATTCTGACCAAAGTCAAAACAGTTAGAAACAGAAAAGGAGAAATTACGGAGCAAGAACATAAAATTGAGACAAAATTTGATGACAACAGCTGCCCAATAGAAATGCATTTTCCCAATGAAGAAGTCACATTTAAAATCAAATACGAATAGCTGACTACCGTTTCTGTTTTTCAAAGCTACCCTTAATGCCATGAAATCACAACCGTAGATTTGGATTAGTACTATTTATTACTTTACAAGTATCTTTGCAGCCATGATAAAAGTTAAAACATCTGAAGAAATCGAATTGATGCGTGAAAGTGCATTGGTCGTTTCAAAAACCTTGGGCATGTTGGCTTCAGAAATAAAGCCTGGCGCCAATCCGTTAAAGTTGGATAAAATGGCCGAGGATTTTATACGGGAGCAAGGTGCAATACCTGGTTTTTTGGGTATGTACGATTTTCCAAACACACTTAATTGGAGTCCGAATGCCCAGGTTGTTCATGGTATTCCCGGCAACGAACTTTTAAAGGACGGAGATATTGTCTCTGTAGATTGTGGTGCTCTTAAAAACGGATTCTATGGAGACCATGCGTATACTTTTGAGGTAGGTGAAGTTGCAGAAGAAACCAAAAAACTACTTAGAATAACCAAAGAATCCCTTTACGAGGGAATCAAAGTATTTAAGGAAGGTAACCGCGTAGGTGACGTTGGTTATGCCATTCAAAACTATTGCGAAAATCATGGTTATGGTATTGTTCGCGAACTAGTTGGTCATGGACTTGGAAAAGAACTGCACGAAGACCCACAAATGCCAAACTACGGAAAACGAGGCCGTGGAAAGAAGTTTGTCAATGGAATGGTGGTTGCTATAGAACCTATGGTCAATATGGGCACCAGAAGAATAAAGCAGCTTAAAGATGGATGGACTATTTTAACAGCAGATGGTAAACCAAGTGCACACTTTGAACATGATGTAGCGCTTGTAGATGGAAAACCAGAACTACTTTCAACCTTCCAGTACATCTATGATGCCTTGGGAATTACCAGCAATGAAGAGGAAGAGTTTAGAAGACACGAATTTCATTAATTTCCCGAATCTTGTCGGACAACCTTATCTATAAAGATGAATCTTATTTCATAATAGGTTTATTCATGGATGTTCATAATGTATTGGGAAAAGGTTTTAGTGAATCGGTTTATGGAGATGCTCTAGAAATTGAACTGACTACCAACGGAGTGCCCTATAAAAAAGAAGTGAAGTACAGCATCAATTATAAAGGAAAAGTATTAAAGCATCAGTATTATGCTGATTTTGTAATCGATAATAAAATAATCTTGGAACTTAAAGCTGTAGAAAGAATTTTAAGCGGACACATAAAGCAAACACTAAATTATTTAGCTGCTTCAAAAATGAAACTTGGCTTAATTGTAAATTTTGGAGAAGATAGTCTAGCGTATAAAAGAGTGTTGCTATAAAGATTGATGAAATTAGTGAAATCCGTGTCTAACATATTCAAGTATTTTCTAAATCTGATTCCAAGACCTTGGCTTATTAAAATAAGCTATTGGGTGCGTCCTTTTGTGGCTATACTGTTAAGAGGAAAAAAGTACACGGACCCCATTGACGGCAAAAATTTCAGAACATTTCTCCCATATGGTTATGAAAATCCGAGAGAGAATGTGCTCTCTCCCTCTACCCTTTCCTTGGAAAGACATAGGCTCTTATGGTTATTCTTAAAAAACAAAACAGATTTTTTTACAAAACCGTTAAAAGTTCTGCATTTTGCTCCTGAGCAGGCATATCACAAAAGGTTTAAATTATTATCGAATATCGATTATACGACAACAGACTTAAACTCACCTTTAGCAGAAGTAAAAGCGGATATCTGTAACCTTCCGTTCGAGGAAAACGCTTTCGATGTAATTCTTTGCAATCATGTCCTGGAACATATCCCTGACGACACCAAAGCAATGCAAGAGTTGTACAGAGTAATGAAACCTGGAGGTTGGGGGGTTTTCCAAATTCCACAAGATTTGACAAGGGAGAAAACCTTTGCAGATGATTCCATTACCAACCGAAAAGAAAGAGCTCAAATTTTTGGTCAATACGACCATGTCCGCATTTACGGCAGAGACTATTTTGACAAGTTGAGAAGTATAGGTTTTGTAGTCGAAGAGGTTGATTATACAGCACAATTGCCCAAAACGGAAGTTGAAAAATATCGGTTGGCAAAAGGAGAAATTATCCCTTTGGTCAAGAAATAGTTAGTTAACAACGATTTCCTGAAAGCCTTTTGTCATGAAGTTGGTTGTATTGCCTTCATCATCCACATAAATAATAAAAGCCTCCAGTTCTTTATGTCTATCCAACAATTCAAGGGTTGCGTCTAAATCCATTGCCATAAACGCTGTAGCATAAGCATCCGCTTGTATACAATATTCCGCTATTACCGTTGCAGATAATATATTCGAGTTTTTGGTATAGCCCGTTTTAGGGTCTATGGTATGCACGTACTTTTCTTTTGTTACTGGATCGATTCTAAATTTCCTATAATTACCAGATGAAGCCATAGCGGCATCTTTTAGCTCTATTACAGCCGCACCTCCCCTATTTGTCAAATCATTGGGGTCATCGATGGCTACTTTCCAAGATTTTCCATTGAGAACATTGGTACCTTTTGCCAATATTTCTCCACCAACCTCGATCAAGTAATTATCAATCTCATTTTCCTCTAACATTCTTCCTAACCGGTCAATAGCATAACCTTTGGCAATAGCATTAAAATCAAACCTTATTTCTTGTTTGGTTTTCACTATTCTATAATCATGGGTAAGTCCAATTCTTTGAAACCCTACATACTGCATTAAACTATCGACCTTTGTGCTATCCAGCGCTATTTGCTCTCCAGGGCCAAAACCCCATGCATCTGCTAAAACCCCAATGGTAGGGTCAAAATAGCCATCGGTCTCATAATGCACGGCTTTGCTCTGCATAAAAACATCTAGTAGCATCTGATCGATTACAAGTGTTGAATCGCCATCGTTTATTTTGGATATATCGGAATCTGGCAAATAGGTAGACATAGATTTATTGAAAACCTGAAATACAGAATCTATTTCTTTTTGAAAATCCAATTTCTCTTGGGCAATGTAAATAATGGAATATGTGGTACCCAATGCATCACCTATGTTTTGATTTTTTACGAAAGTGATATTCTTTTCACAACTAAAAATGATTAACGCAACACTGGCGAAAAGAGAAAAACGCTTCAACATTATATTTCTATTAATCCGTTATAATCAACAATATATTCTTCATTCAAATACACAGGCAGCGTTTGATCGGAAGCATTGGAAAGACCAACTCCTGCAAAATAGGTTTTGGCCTCAAACTTGACCGCGTGGTTCTTTACCTTTTCCATTAACTCAACATCAAAAGTTTTGGGATCATTCGGATATTCCACATTGCGAACCACTATAAAATGAAGGTCTTTATCCTTAAGACAGACATATTGTGGATTCTTTTTAGGTTTACTGTTAATGGCCATAAATTCAAAGCCATCAGTTTCCAATTGCCTTCCAACAATATTCATTGCTAAATTATGAAGCTCTTGCTCCGTTAGTATTCTTCTCATTGCAATTAAAAAAACCGACACAAAAATGCATCGGTTTGTATTATTTAACACCTCTCGATTACACTCGAGATAAGATTTGTTTTAAAAATTCTATCCACCAAAGTCATCAAACCTAATATGCTCATCAGGAATTCCGAAATCTTCACCCATTTTTTGGACTGCTTTGTTCATCAATGGTGGTCCACAGAAGTAAAGCTCAATATCTTCTGGTGATTCGTGGTGATTTAAATAATTATCTATCACACAATTATGAATAAAACCCGTAAAACCATCTCCAGGGGCATCTATATCCTCTTTAACCTTCCAATTATCTTCTTCCATAGGCTCCGAAAGTGCCATATAGAACTTGAAATTTGGAAATTCCTCTTCCAATTGCTTGAAGTGGTCTATGTAAAATAGTTCTCTTTTGGAACGACCTCCATACCAATAGGTAACTTTCCTATTCGTCTTTAACGTTTTGAACAAGTGATACAAATGAGAACGCATTGGTGCCATTCCAGCTCCACCACCTACATAAAGCATTTCCGATTCAGACTCGTTAATGAAAAATTCACCAAAGGGTCCCGATATTGTAACTGGGTCACCTTCTTTTAAACCAAATATATAAGAAGAAGCTACACCTGGATTCACATCCATCCATCCGTTTTTAGAACGATCCCACGGCGGAGTCGCAATACGCACATTCAACATGATTTCCCTTCCTTCTGCAGGATAAGAGGCCATAGAATAGGCACGTTCGACCGTTTCCGGGTTTTTCATGACCAAAGGCCACAGATTAAATTTGTCCCACTCGGCCTTAAACTTATCTGGTGTATCGTGTTCTTCAGGATGTGCAGTAATATCTATATCACCATATTTTACTTCGCATGGTGGAATTTCGATTTGAATATACCCCCCTGCTTTGTAATTCATTTCTTCTGGAATCTCTACTACAAATTCTTTGATGAAAGAAGCCACATTATAATTACGGACAACTTTTGCGTCCCATTTCTTAATTCCAAATACTTCTTCTGGAATACTGATTTCCATGTCTTGCTTTACTTTCACTTGACATGCCAATCGAGCACCATGTTGCAATTCTTTTCTAGAGAAATGAGGTGTTTCCGTAGGCAGTGCTTCCCCGCCCCCTGATAAGACGTGACACTCACACTGAATACAAGTTCCACCACCACCACATGCAGATGGTAAGAATACTTTTTGGTTTCCCAAGGTAGTCAGTAACGTACTCCCAGAAGCAACTTCAATTTTCTTTTCACCATTAATGGTCAATGTAACTGGACCAGATGGAGATAATTTCTCCTTTGTAAACAGCAAGACTGCTACTAAAAGCAATAATAAAATCAGAAATGAAACTACCGTGATTAAAATAGTACCTCCTGTACTTGTAGCTAATATGATCATTATTCGTTTATTACATCGTTATAAGAGACTGCTTTTTCCTCATCTTCAATCCCTTTTTCAATTTCTTTTTCCTTAATCTTTTCAGCAGTAGTAGGTGCTGTTTGTTCAGGTGGATCGTTGTCACCCGTCAACATACCTCCAAAACTCTGAAAACCGATACCCATCAATCCAGTAATAATAAATGTAATACCCAACCCGCGCAATGGGGCAGGTACATTGGAGTATCTTATTTTTTCCCTAATAGCTGCTATGGCCAAAATAGCTAAAAACCATCCTATACCTGAGCTTATCCCGTAGTTTAAAGCTAAACCCAATGTAGGTATTTCACGAGCTTGCATGAAAAGTGACCCACCAAGAATTGCACAGTTTACGGCAATTAACGGCAAAAAGATTCCTAAAGAATTGTAAAGCGAAGGAGAAAATTTCTCAACTATTATCTCGACCAATTGAACCATTGTGGCTATAGTCGCAATAAAAAGAATAAATGATAAAAAACTCAAGTTGTAGTCCGCATATTCAGGTCCCAACCAAGCTAAAGCTCCATCTTGCAGTAAATACTGGTCCAACAACCAGTTCAATGGTACCGTTACAGCCAAAACAAATATTACCGCTGCTCCCAATCCTACTGCAGTAGCTACTTTTTTGGATACTGCCAAATAGGAACACATTCCCAAGAACACGGCAAAAACCATGTTATCGATGAAAATTGATTTGAAAAATAATTCTAAATGCTCTAACATAGTTCAATTCTTTTATGCTTCTTCAATCAACGCTTTATTTCTGGAACGTTGCACCCAAATTATAATTCCAACTACTATCAATGCTGCCGGTGGTATAATCATAAAACCATTGTTTTCGTAACCAATCGCATATAAACCAGTTTTAGCGATAGGATCTCCAAGTACAGGCATTCCAAAAAGAGTACCTGAGCCCAATAGCTCACGGAAAAAACCAACCATAATCAATATCACCCCATAACCGAGTGCATTACCTATACCATCCAAGAAAGACCTCCACGGCCCATTACCCAAGGCAAAGGCTTCAAATCTACCCATGATGATACAGTTGGTAATTATCAAACCAATAAATGCCCCTAACGTCTTACTTAATTCGTACGCAAAGGCTTTTAATATCTGGTCTACTATAATCACTAAGGTCGCCACTACTACTAGCTGAACAATAATCCTGATCTTTGAAGGAATTACATTTCGTAATAACGAGATTACCACATTACCCGCGCCCATCACAAAAATCACGGATATGGCCATCACCACAGAGGCTTGAAGCTCTGCTGTAATCGCCAAAGCTGAACAGATACCCAATACTTGAATCGTAATAGGATTGTTATCCGCTAGAGGATCTAATATTAGATTTGTATCTTTTTTTGAAAGTATTGCCATCTTAGTTATTTCTTACTGTTTGTAAATAGGGCTTGTACAGGTTAAGGCTCTCTTTGATCATGACACTGACCCCGTTACCTGTAATAGTGGCACCTGCCAATGCATCGACTTCGTAATCTTCTTTATCATTATTGAGAGGATCATTATTCCCCTTTGCTACGGTAACACCTTTAAATTGGTCACCGTCCAACACATATTCCCCATTAAAGTCATCCATAAAATAACGCAACTTGATGTTTGCACCAAGTCCGGCGGTTTCTCCTTTATGGTCAAAATATACACCCTGGATTACCATATTTTCATCTAGGGAAACGAATCCCCAAATGGCATCCCAAAGACCTTTACCGTACATGGGCAGGATGTAGGATTTTTTTCCATCTTTTTCTCCAACAAAAAAAGGAAGTTCTGCATCCTTACCACTTTTCATTGCTGCAATTTGTTTCTTTACATCTAAAAGATAAGCCTCTTCTTTGGGCTTGACCTCTCCTTTGTTGTTCAAAACATATTGTTCTTTAATGTATTTTGAAAACTCGCCTTCTACCTCACTTGTGGGAATAAAATTCACACCACTGTCTTCGGTATTTTTATTTACCCCCATGGCATAAAGAATGTTCTGCTGTTTTGCAAATCGCTCATTTTCATCGATTCGTGGTCGTAATCCAGAAGCAAAGGATGCTAAAATCGCTCCTACCACGACTACCATTATCGAAGCAAAAATTACGGTGTATACGTTTTTATCGGTATTGATTGCCATACTATACTGTTTCTACTTTTAATTCCTCCGCTTTACCATCACTTGGTTTAGGTAAGATGGTAGCATTTTTCATCCTTTTCATTCTTCCCTTAACATTACCCCTGATTACATAATGGTCAATGGTAGGTGCAAAAACGTTCATCAATAATATCGCCAAGAATACCCCTTCAGGATATCCAGGATTAAATACACGAATCATTACCGAAAGGAATCCTATCAAAAATCCATAAATCCATTTTCCCTTGTTGGTTTGGGAACCTGTTACAGGGTCGGTTGCCATATAAACAATTCCGAAAGCGAGACCACCAACTATAAGGTGTTTCCAGAAATCGAATTGCATCAGACCATAAAACTTACTGTATTCTGGAATCCATCCTGCATCAACAATTCCATTAAAAATCAATCCCATAGCTAACGAACCTGCAACAGCACTTACCATGATTCTCCAGCTCGCTATCTTGGTAAAAATCAAGAACAATCCTCCAAGTAGGATTAAAAAAGTAGACGTTTCGCCAACAGATCCTGGAATAAAACCAAAAAACATATCTGAAAGTGAGTATGAAAATTCACTTGTATTTCCTTGGGCTAAATATCCTAAAATAGTTTCACCAGAAATAGCATCAGCAGTTCCTGCACGTGCAACACCTTCATGAACCCAAACTTTATCACCGCTCATCCATGTTGGATAGGCAAAAAACAGAAAGGCACGGATAGTAAGTGCAGGATTTAAGATATTCATTCCTGTTCCGCCAAATACTTCTTTACCTATTACAACACCAAAGATTACGGCTACGGCCAACATCCAAAGCGGAGTATCGATAGGTACAATCAATGGAACCAACATACCAGTTACCAAATAACCTTCTTCAACTTCGTGTCCTTTAATTACCGCAAAAACAAATTCAACGGCCAAACCAACTCCATACGAGACAATAACCAAAGGCAGCACCGTTATGGCACCCAACCAAAAGTTATCCCATGTGATGAAATGTTCAAGAATGGAAAAATCAGCAGGAAATCCGTTAACAGCAGAATAGTGCTGGTAGCCTGCATTGAAGATTCCAAACAACAAACAAGGCACCAAAGCCAAGATTACAGTGTTCATCGTCCGTTTTAAGTCATCAACTGCCCTAACGTGACCACCTGAATGCGTAGTTTCGTTGGGTGTATATAGAAAGGTGTGAATCGCATTGAAGGCCGGGGCCATCTTTTTGCCCTGATACTTTAACTTAATTTGGTGTAATTTATCTTTCATACCCATAATTATCCAATTTCTTGATACATTAAATCGAGTCCTTCCCTAATTATCTGTTGGTGCGGTTGCTTCGAAATACAAATAAACTCCGTTAAGGCGAAATCCTCTGGAGCCACTTCATACATTCCCAATTGTTCCATTTCATCCAAATCCTTGACCATGCAGGCCTTTAACAATTGTAGTGGATAAATGTCCAATGGAAATACTTCTTCATAACGACCCGTAACCACAAACGCCCTATGTTCTCCGTTCGTATTTGTGTCAAGGTCATATTTTTTCTTAGGCTGCATCCATGAGAATGTTAGTGCCCTAGTAGAAGAAATTTTATTAAAAACGGGCTTGTTCCAACCAAAGAACTCATAATCGTCCCCTTCTGGAATAGCTGTTACTGTATTGTTATAAAATCCAAGATGGCCTTCGGGAGTGGTTTGCGAACCTGTAAGAACATCACCATTAATCAATCTAAATTTATCTTCATTCACACCACTGGCATAAAGAAAAGTGGATATCTCTGCACCTATTTTAGTCTTGTAATACTTTGGTGTCTTTACCGAAGACCCAGATAGCGCTACAATTCGTTCTGCATTGAATTTACCGGTCAAAAGATATTCTCCTATAATTACAAGATCTTGCGGAGCAACAGTCCAAACAACCTCTCCTTTATTAACAGGGTCGATTTTATTTATTTGAGTACCAACCAGTCCTGCAGGATGAGGCCCAGAAACCTTATGAAGGATAATTCCACTAATATTAGTGAATAGCGATGATGATGCATCACCAACAGAAACGTGAATAGTTCCAGGTGTCATTTTACCCAAAGCAGTGATTGCTGCTTGTAGTTCCGCTTCTTTTCCCTGTAGAACATAGTCTGCGTCAGCAGCCAAGGGCGCCGTCGTATATGCTGAAATAAAAATAGCTTTGGGAGTAGCGTCAGGGTCAGCTACGATATCATAGGGTCGTTGTTTTATAAAAGGCCAACAACCTGAATTTAAAAGTGTTTTTCTGGTGGAATCTCCGTCCAAAGCATTTAAATCAGCAACCTGTGCTTCATGATAACTCTGTTCTTTATCGGCTAAAATCTTAACAGTTAAGATTCTTCTTCGCGCACCCCTTACAATTTCAACCAGTTCACCACTTACGGGCGAAACAAAGAGCATATGCTCATTGTTCTTATTGTAAAACAAAGGTTCTCCGGCTTTCACTTCAGCCCCTTGCTTTACCAACATCTTGGGAATTATGCCATGAAAATCGTCAAGGTTGAGCGCATACACATTGCTTAGAGCAGCTTTAGATGTGGTTTGCTCAGCAGCTCCAACAAGATTGATGTTTAACCCCTTCTTTATTCGGATATCTTTGGACATGTAAGTGTGCCTTTAGTTAACAAAATTGGTCGCAAATTTACTACTAAAAGCACATAAATTACAAATATTAACTAGAATTTTGGGATTACATCGGGCTAAATTTGTTGGGTATACTTTTTGTTTACCTTTACCCAAAAATTACGCCCTAAATGCGCTTTGAGATTAAACAAATATTTTTATGCTTTTTTGTTTCTGGGATTTTTGCCCAAGTACAAGAAGAAATTAATCCTCCTTCGAACATAAAGACTATTGTCTTTACGGGTCCTACCGAAGATCAATTCCCAGTCATTAAATTAGGGGAATCCATGACACTGGAATTTGATGATCTTACCGCTAATGAGCAAGACTATTACTATAAAATAGTTCACTGTGATTACGACTGGACCCCTTCGCAATTATTAAAATCCCAGTATTTGGTTGGAATGGACAACCAACGTATCATCGACTACGAGAACAGTTATAACACCCTTCAACCCTATTCAAATTATAGGTTGACCCTGCCCAACGAGAACATACGCTTAAAAGTAAGCGGCAATTATTTAATCGAAATTTACAACAGCTACGGCGATTTGCAGTTTTCGCGAAGGTTTATCGTATATAAAGATTTAGTAACTGTAGGCGGTGTCGTAAAACGTTCTCGGGACTTTAATTTCCTGAATGAAAAGCAAGTTGTTCAGTTTACTATAAACACTTCAAGTTTCCCAATAGTGAATCCTAAGAAGGAGGTAAAAGTTGCTATTCTTCAAAATCATTTTTGGCCAACTGCACTTTACAATATAAAACCTCAATTTACTATCGGTACCGAATTGGTCTACCGGTATGACCAAGAGACAAGTTTTTTTGGCGGTAACGAGTTTTTGAACTTCGACACCAAAGATTTAAGATCGCCCACCTTTGCCATATCCAAAATTGAATTCAAAGAATTGTACCATCATTATCTATTCACCAATGATTATCGGTACGATCAGGAGTATACCTATTTCCCAGATATTAACGGAGACTTTTTTATAAGGACGCTACAAGGAGATGACGTTTCACGAGAGGCGGAATATTCTCAGGTTCACTTTAGCCTCCCCTACACCAATGAAATTGGTCTTGACAATGTGTATGTTTTTGGAAAGTTCAATAATTATGAGCTCGGTGAAGAAAACAAAATGACGTTTAATTCCGATAATGGGAAAATGGAACTGATGATGACCATGAAGCAAGGGTTTCACAATTATAAATATGTCATAGAGCGTGAAGATGGAACTATAGATTTAAACTACGTTAGCGGGAATTTTCATTTTACCGAAAACAACTATCTTATTTTGGTCTATTATAGGGATTTTGGAGAGCTACACGATGATATCATAGGCATAGGTTCGGCAAACTCCAGAACTATAAGTAATTAATTATCTTAGTCCCAAATCCTTGAAAAAGAATGGGAAAAACCAAACGAAACCAAATAACCAAGGGCCGATACCAGCTAAAATTCAGAGGAACCAAATGCCTAAATTGCGGTCATCTTTTAGATATTAGTGATAGATATTGCCCAAACTGCTCTCAGGCCAACAGCACCAAAAAACTAGTTCTTAAAGATTTTTTTGATGAGTTTTTCTCCAACCTCATCAACTACGATTCAAAACTGCTACAAACCTTGTATGCACTTTTGATCAAACCCGGTACCATCACCAAGGATTACATTAACGGAAAACGTGTTGCTTATACAAATCCCTTTCGATTTTTGTTGAGCTTGGCATTTCTTTACTTTTTGATATTCACTTACAACAATCGATTTTCTGCCGTGGACAAGGCTTTTAAGGGTTTTGACGAAAAGCTTGAACAAGCGGAGGTAATGTCCTTTGATCTAGCCCCGGAGGATAGCCTAATAGTACGAAAGGAAACTGAAAAGGTTCTTTCACAATTAGATTCTATAGAGATTCCCGAAACTAATATATCAGAACAGCTGAAACTATTGGATTCCATTGACATTTTTGATTTGGAAAAGAAGTCCAAAAGGAAAGATTCGCTCATTAAAGCGAATCCAAGGGCCTATTTTAAGAGTATAAATGACAGTACGGGATGGAGCGATGTATTATCAAAAATGGAATTCTTTACAAGAAAAATAAGGCAAGATACCTTAAGAAATTTTGCCGATGCCAGAACCAGATATGGGGCAGGAAACAATTTCGAAGACAAAATAGCCTTTAATTCCTCCAACAGTTTACTCAAAGCTATTCGGGAGCCCGGCAGCTTTTTAAATGCCACTATTTCCAAGTTACCGTTCGTGATATTTTTCTTTTTACCCGTGTTCACTATTTTTATTTGGGTGGTATACATCAGAAAAAATTACACCTACACCGATCATCTTATCTTTAGTTTCCACAACCAGTCATTATTATTTATCTTGCTCATCCTTAGCTTAGTAATAGATTCAATTTTTAATACGGCCAGCTCAGGTATGTTTTTACTGATTTTCGGTATTTACCTGTATAAGTCGATGCGGAAATTCTATGGGCAAGGAAGATTTAAAACGATTGTCAAATACATTTTTCTGAATACGATATTCACCTTTTTAGCAGTATTTGTGGTGTTCATATTATTAACAGGAAGTGTTTTTACTTATTAGCTTATGTTTACTCAAATAACAAAAGGGATAAAAGTTTCTGTACAGACTACTTTCGAGGGTACATTTTTTAAAAATTATAAAATGCACTATGCCTTTGGTTATACGGTTACCATTGAAAATCAAAGTAAAGATTCGGTGCAACTGACCGCTAGACACTGGGATATTTTCGATGCGTTAAAAGAAACGGAAGCTGTTGATGGTGAAGGCGTTATTGGCAAAAAACCAGTAATCAAACCGGGGAAATCGCATACGTACAGTTCTGGTTGCTTGCTTGCATCGCCCATAGGTGCCATGCAGGGATATTATCACATGGTAAACCTAGCTTCATCCGAAGAGTTTGAAGTGGATATTCCCACCTTTAAATTTGCCGCTCCTTTCGCCGTAAACTAGTTAGAAATCATTTTAGAATCGCTTTTCCTTTTACTACCTTTGGTGGAATTTTAACACATTAAATCCACCATAATGGGAAAAGGTTTTTTTCAAGTTCCAACTGCATATAACGAGCCTATAAAAAGTTATGCTCCGGGCACTCCGGAACGCGAGGAAGTACTAGAACAATACAATGAATACTACAAAGGAACCGTTGAGATTCCGCTTTATATAGGTTCAGAAGAAATTAGAACGGGAAACACACAATCCATGTCGCCCCCACACGAACATAAGCATATCGTGGGGAAATTTCACCTTGCCGAAAAAAAGCATATAGAACACGCCATAGCTAACTGTCTAGAATCACGTGAAGCATGGGCAAACCTGACTTGGGAACAACGTGCCGCTATTTTCTTAAAGGCAGCTGAATTGATTGCTGGCCCTTATCGTGCTAAAATCAATGCAGCTACTATGATGGCACAATCAAAAACAATTCATCAAGCCGAAATAGATGCTGCTTGTGAGTTTATCGACTTTTTGCGCTTCAACGTGGAGTACATGACTCAAATCTATACGGAACAACCAGAATCTGCGGAAGGCATCTGGAACCGTGTGGAATACCGACCTCTCGAAGGCTTTGTATATGCCATAACTCCTTTCAACTTTACCGCCATCGCCGGAAACTTGCCCGCAAGTGCTGCAATGATGGGAAATACCGTTATCTGGAAGCCTAGTGATAGTCAAGTTTTCTCAGCAAAGGTTATTATCGATGTGTTCAAGGAAGCTGGATTACCAGATGGTGTTATCAATGTAGTATTTGGGGACCCAGTTATGATCACGGATACGGTTCTTTCCAGTCCAGATTTTTCCGGACTTCACTTTACAGGTTCCACGTTTGTTTTTAAGGAACTATGGAAACAAATCGGAAACAATATCCATACGTATAAAACCTACCCTAGAATTGTTGGAGAAACTGGTGGCAAGGACTTTATCTTGGCACATCCAACCGCAAAACCACAACAGGTAGCTACCGCTATTGTAAGAGGTGCTTTTGAATTCCAAGGACAAAAATGTAGTGCAGCTTCAAGAGTATATTTGCCAAAATCCACTGCTGATGAAATTCTGGATTTGGTAAAAACAGACCTAAAATCCATTAACAAAGCTGGTTCTCCAGCAGATATGGGGAATTTTGTAACTGCGGTAATCCACGAAGGTTCATTTGACAAACTTGCAAAATACATTGACCAAGCCAAAGAGGATGCCAATGCAGAAATCATTGCCGGTGGTACCTATGACAAATCTGTTGGGTATTTTATCGAACCTACTGTTATCCTAACGAAGGACCCAAAATATACTACGATGTGTACAGAACTTTTTGGACCCGTGGTCACTATTTACGTCTATGAAGATGAAGATTGGGGCAAAACTTTACAATTAGTTGATAAAACTTCGGAATATGCCTTAACGGGAGCCGTATTGGCAACAGACCGTTATGCAATCGATGAAGCCACAAAAGCGTTGCAAAATTGTGCGGGTAACTTTTATATCAATGATAAGCCTACAGGCGCCGTTGTTGGTCAACAGCCCTTTGGTGGTGCCAGAGCTTCTGGAACCAATGACAAGGCTGGTTCAGCTCAAAACCTGTTGCGTTGGGTATCACCAAGGTTGATCAAGGAAACTTTTGTAACACCCGAAGATTATAGATACCCATTTTTGGGATAGTTTAAAATTTTAGCTTAAAGTTTATAATAGCCGTTATTCTTATATGCAAGGAATAACGGCTATTTTTATATGGAATTCGTTCCAACAAATATGGCAAATACCATTGTACATCGCGCTTTTTTTCTTGTACCTCCAGAAGTGCAATTGTTGGATATTACAGGACCTGCGCATTTGTTTTACGAAGCAAAGGAATATGGGGCGGAAATAAGAGCCCATTATCTAAGTATGCAAACCAAGGCACAAGAGTTTTCGAGTGCAGGTCTGGCCTTGGGAAATCTTGAAATATTTTCAGATTTTTCACTTTGTAAAACGGACCTACTTTTTATTCCAGGAATGGAATCCCATCTGTTCTATGCTGAAGGTTTTAAACTTAAATACCACGATTTTTTTGAATGGTTACGCACCCAACACGATCAAGGCGCAAAAATCTGTTCCGTATGCACCGGTACATACCTACTTGCCTTTGCAGGGCTTTTAGATGAAAAAAACTGTACAACGCATTGGAAGTATTTCGACGATTTTAAATCGAGATTTTCCAAAGTCAGATTACTTTCGGATAGATTAATTGTTAAAGATGGCAATCTATATTCAAGTGCTGGGGTTTCATCAGGAATAGATTTAGCATTGTTCCTCTTGGAAGAGCTCTACGGCCCTGTTTTTACGGCAAAAGTTGCTAAAGAAGTGGTACTATATCTAAGAAGAACCGAGAACGATCCCCAACTCAGTATTTTTCTTCAATACCGCAACCATTTAGAAAACCGTATTCATCAAGTTCAGGATATACTTGCCCAGAATCTTGATAAGAAACTAAAAATTGAGAATCTTGCCGATCGGGTGTACATGAGCCCAAGGAACTTGACCCGATTATTCAAAAAAACTACTGGAGTTACTATCGGTACTTATCAAGATAAGATGAGGGTTGAAAGAGCGTCACAATTATTATCCAAAGGAGAAAAGGTGAATGCCGTTGCACTTATGTGCGGTTTATCTAGCAGCAATCAATTGCGCACACTTCTTAAAAAATACAAGCATACCTTACCTAACAAATTATAGTACTAAATCTGTCCTTATTCTGAGTGCTTTTGTCCTTTTAAAAACCTGCATGATGCTATAGTTTTGATAGAACATCAAACAATCATAAAATGAACAGCTATAATATATTTTTTGCACTCATATTCGGAATTACTTTTGCTTATCCACAAAGCGCGTATAACGTTGCGGATGTCTATATTTGTCCTCCTTGCGATTTACCTTGCGATACCAAAGAATATGATAAACCTGGCAAATGTGCCGCCTGTACCATGACTTTAATGAAAAAAGAAAAAGTAAAAACCATTGCATTTTATTTACAGGATCGCGTAGAGGTTTTGGATTTTGCCGGACCCATGGAAGTGCTATCCTATGCAGGTTTTAAGGTGTTTACGGTTTCCGCTACCAAAGACCCTATAAAATCGCAAGGAATATTGAGCGTTAATCCGGATTATAGTATTGAAAATGCTCCAAAAGCGGACATTTTGGCATTTTTTGGCGGGAATGCTTCTGCAGCATCACAGAATCCAAAAGTTATTGAATGGGTAAGAGAACAAGAAAACGTAGCTTATTATTTTTCAGTTTGTACGGGAGCATTTGTTTTGGCCGAAGCAGGAATCTTGGATGGGAAAACTGCTACTACATTCCATAGGTCTTTGGATAACCTTCAAAATTCGTATCCCAAAATCGAAGTCAAGAAAAATGTACGCTTTGTAGATAACGGCAAAGTGATTACCACAGCAGGTATTTCGGCGGGTATTGACGGTGCGCTTCATTTGGTCGCTAAACTTCAAGGATTAAAACCTGCAAAGCGGGTGGCCCATAATATGGAATACGACAATTGGAAACCAGGTGATGGATTAATATTGTCCGATGACAGCCCTTATAAAGAAAAAACATCTATGTCCTTTTTAAAGGAATTTGAGGGCATGTACCAATTTGAGGCCGGTCAAATACAAATTATGTACAATACAAGCAAAGAAGATCTATACGCCATTATCAACGACACGCCTTACCCAATTTTTCATGAAGAAAGAAACGTTTTTTCAGATATCAATAGTGACCTTATATACTTTAGAAGAAATGATTCAAATAAAGTCATTGGCTATTCACTTTCTGAAAATGGTGAACTTTTCAAAAAATTGACTATTGAAAATTAGTAATCCACTAAGGTCTCAGTAAAAGTCACCTACTCATATATTCCTCCTAAGAAAAATTTCCAACACTATTTAAAAGCCTTCATCCAACTTTATAAGGAAGGTGGAAAATCAATTTTCATCCAACATATTACTCAATCAAACAGGCATTTAGATAACGCAACGGAATACTTTAAAATATTTTATGTAAATTTAAAGTTAATTAATTGTAAATTAAATGTATTTAAAATTATGCGACAACGTTTTTTACAATGGAAATGGCAGTTTTTGGACAGATATCATGCGCTCTGGAACTATGCAAAAGCGTATTCCAGAAAATGTAGATTAGTTTATCACAATATGCGTAATATATAAAATGTCCTTACCTGATTATTTCTTAATATCACTGCATTTGCTCAATAATCATTGAAGTTTTACCTTCTACAACAAGTTCTTTGCTAAGCGCAACTTTCTCACTTGAAATTACTTCAAACCCACTTTCAACTCCCTGTAACATTTCTTCAAATCTGGATAAATCCAGCTTCACTGATTTTGGATTGTTATTGATTATAGTCATGACTTTTTCGGAATCCGTATACCTGAAAAATACATACACATTATCTTCTGGAACAAATTGCATGGTTTTCCCGTTATGGACAACCGATTTATCTTTTCTCCAGTTGAACACTTTTTTCGTAAAGTTGAAATAGTCATTTTGCAGATCGGTACGGCCATCTTTGGTGAACGCATTGTTTTTGTCACCTTCCCAGCCACCGGGAAAGTCTCTTCTAATATCTCCATCACCAAATTCTTTTTTACCCTTCATACCTATTTCACTACCATAGTATAGCTGTGGTATGCCTCGGATGGTTGCTATCAACGTCATAATAAGTTTATAATCCTCAATGTCCGGATAAATCTCATTGATTCTGGGCGTATCGTGATTTTCGGCAAATACCAAAAGATTATCAATATTGGGATAAAGAAAATCGTTGACCATATTATCATAAATCTTAATTACACCCTTGTCCCACCTGGACTCTTCTTCGCTAAAAACCTCGACCAATGCATCGTGCAAGGTGAAATCCATCATACTTGGACAATTGGAATTATAACTTTGAAGCGCACCTATTTGGCTATCTTTTTGCCAGTAGGCTATCTGCGCTTGGTTATGTAACCAGACCTCACCAACTATATTAAAGTTTGGATATTCGTCCATTATGGCCTTGGTCCATTTGGCAATACCCTCTTTATCGTTATAGGAGTAGGTATCGACCCTAAAACCATCAAGGTTTGCAAACTCCGCCCACCAAATCGCATTCTGGGTAAGGTAATTCAATACCAACGGATTGCTCTGGTTTAAATCTGGCATAGATTCTACAAACCATCCATCCATGCATAACTTGGCATCCGCAGCAGAAGCATTTGGGTCATATTGGGTTGTCATTCTGTACGAGGTATTCCTGTATCCCGGCCATTGATGGATCCAATCATATGTGGGAAGATCATCCATCATCCAATGTTCGGCCCCCCAATGATTGGTGATATAATCCATAATCAATTTCATATCACGCTTATGAAGTTCACTTCCTAAACGTTGATAATCCGCATTGGTACCAAAGCGTGGGTCAATTCGGTAAAAATCACTTTGTGCATAGGTATGGTAGGAATACTTCTCATCATCATCTTCCAGCAATGGTGTGCTCCAGATAGCAGTAGCTCCAAGTTCCTTAATATAATCAAGATGATCTATAATCCCTTGAATATCTCCCCCATGACGACCTCCTTCCAAATCCCGATTGGCTTTTTCCTGCATTTCCTTATGGGAATCATTCGCAGGATTGCCATTTGCAAAGCGATCTGGCATTATCAGGTACATTACATCACTGGAATCAAAACCCTTTCTTAGGGCAGAGTCTTCTCTACGGGACTTTAACTCATAGGAATGCTTAAAAACAGTTTTTCCTTTTTTCGCAAACTCAATATCAAAAGTTCCAGCCGGTATGTCTTTAGTATCGATAGTGACAAAAACATAGTTAGGGTTCTCCGTCTTGGTTATCCCTATGATCGTAATATCTTTTGGAACATTGACATCGTAATCAGCGATGTTCTTTCCATACAGCATCACTTGTAATGAAGTATTGTTCATACCGCTCCACCAAAAGGGCGGTTCAACTTTTTCAACTTGGGAAAATAGCCCAGAGCTAATCAAAAAAAGAAGTAATAGGGTTGTAAATCTCATGGTGTCTTGTTTTAAAATTGAATGAACTTGGCCCAAAACTAGTACACAGAAAGTTACTAAACAATGACTTTCGTCGTATCTCTTTCTATCAACTCGGTATCAATAAGATAGGTTGAAAATTGGGTTTGATCCTCTTTTGAGTCAAGACTATCCAACAAGATTTTAGCTGACATTTCGCCCATCTGAATCCCATTTTGTTTGATAGTAGTAAGACTGGGGCGTGAATGTCTGGATAAAATCCCATCAGAAAAACTGACGACCGAAAGATCATCTGGAATTCTCAAACCTCGCATTCTGGCGACATTCAACACGGTAATGGCATATATTTCATTGACGGCAAAAACACCATCTATTTTAGGGAAAGCATCCAGTTTTCTCCGAATCTCTCCATCCAAAAAGACTTGGTAATCATCCATGCCCCCTCTATCATCGACCTTGACTATCCATTCTTCTCGAATTGGGATATCATGTTCACGCAAAACCTCCAAATACCCCTCTGTACGCAATTTACCTATATTGATGTAGTCCTGGGTAGTCAACAAAAGTATGTTCTTACATCCGGTTCTTAACAAATGCTCAACAGCTGTTTTCGCCGCCTTTTTATCATCGATAATGACCTTGTCACATTCCAATCCTTCGGCAACCCTATCGAACATAACAATAGGTATTCCTTGGCTTATGGATTCACGAAAATGATGGTATTCTTGATGAAACAACGTATCTTTTGAGAGCGAAATAATAAAGCCATCAATACCACCGTCCACCATAAGGTCCATATTGATGATTTCTTTTTCCATAGACTCACTGGAGACACTTATAATTACATTGTATCCCCTGGAATTCGCCACTTTTTCAATACCACTTATAACTTTGGCGAAGAAGAAATGAACAATTTCCGGTATGATCAAACCAATGGTCTTGCTCTTACTGTTCTTCAGATTAAGGGCTATACTGTTAGGCCTGTAATTGTATAATTTGGCAAAAGCCTGGATTTTATCCCTATTCTCTTGGCTTATCTCTTTGTTGTTATGAAGTGCCTTCGAAACTGTTGAAATTGATACCCCCAGTTCGTTGGCAATTTTCTTCAAAGTCATTCTGGGTTTCATGAAAAATTATGGATTTAATAATTTAACCTAAGTATTTTTTTCATACCAACTTTTATCTAAACGTTATTTTAACTATTCTTTAAATTGAAAGTTATCAACCAGAAAACGTTGTAAGTGAGTACAGGCAACGTCTGTCATGTTTTTTAAGATAAATTTTACATACTTTTCGGTACATATTTCAAGGTATTTTAACATTTATTTATAAACTACAACTCAATGACTCTATGAAAATACTACAAAAGTTTCTTCTAGTACTCTTATTTGGTTTTCCCATAGGCGTTTTGGCACAGATCTCCGTCTCTGGTACGGTAATCGACCAAACTACCGGACTTCCTCTACCAGGAGCAAGTGTGGTGATCAAGGGAACATCCACAGGTACTACGACAGATTTTGATGGACTTTACCAGATTACCGCCAATACAGGTGACGTACTACAATTTTCTTACGTTGGTTTCAGTATTTTGGAACTGACCGTAGATGGACTAACACTGGATGCCGCTCTTTCGGAAGACACCCAGATGTTGGATGAAATCGTGGTTATCGGTTACGGTACCACTACCAAAAAAGATGCAACAGGTGCCGTGGTCGGTGTAACCGAAGAAGAACTTAACCAAGGTTTCATTGCATCACCACAAGATTTATTAATAGGTAAAGCTGCAGGTGTAAACATTACCACAAACGGTGGTGCTCCCGGTAGTGGTAGCCAGATACGGATTAGGGGAGGTTCCTCATTGGATGCCAGCAATGACCCGTTGATCATAATTGATGGCGTGCCATTGGATAGCCCGGGTCTTGATGAACAACGAAACTCAGGTTCCAGGAACGTTTTCGACTTCGTGAACCCAAATGACATTTCTTCGTTCTCTATTCTAAAAGATGCATCTGCAACCGCAATTTACGGGTCAAGGGCATCGAACGGTGTTATCATCATTACCACTAAGAAAGGAAAAACAGGTGAACTTAAATTCTCGCTCAACACTTCGGCATCGGTCAACACACTTAGCAATACTATAGAAGTTTTCAGCGCAGAAGATTATCGCGAAATCATAGCAGATCGTTTTCCCAATCGAGTAGCGGATCTAGGCTCTGCAAATACAAACTGGCAAGAACAGATATTTGAAACAGCCTTGGGTACCGATACAAATTTTAGCGTATCAGGTGGTATTATGGGAATACCGTTTAGGGCTTCTGTAGGGTATACACAACAGGATGGTATCCTTAGGACGGAAGCACTTGAACGTACAACTGCATCTCTAAATATTACTCCACGTCTTTTTGACGATAAATTGAAAATAGAGTTGAATGCAAGAGGCGCCTATACAGAGAATAACTTTGCAGATACTGGTGCTATAAACAGTGCTCTGGAATTTGACCCAACACAACCAGTGTTTGATTCTTCATTGCCCGCAGGCCTTTTTGACTACTATGAAGAGGATGGATCGGCAACCACAAATACCATAACAAACCCTGTTGCGCAATTAACGCTTAGGGACAACCAAGCCATTGCACGAAGATTTGTAGGAAATGCCAAGTTTGACTACAACTTGCATTTCTTCCCAGATATTACCGCAACATTGAATTTAGGTATTGATAAATCCATTGGTGATGGTACCGATTTTCAACCTCCTACCATATCCTCACAATTATTGGAAGGTGGTAGAACACGAAA
This sequence comes from Bacteroidota bacterium, assembly GCA_039030475.1. Lineage (GTDB taxonomy): Bacteria > Bacteroidota > Bacteroidia > Flavobacteriales > Flavobacteriaceae > Flagellimonas. The sequence continues at coordinate 24,316 of JBCCEC010000018.1, read as the reverse complement.
TTTTGAGCAAGATGAAGAAAACAAGTTGATGGATTTGTACTTCAAATATGCCAAGAATTTGGATAAAATAGACTCTCGTTTAGACTTTACAGCGGGTTACTCCTATCAAAACTTTTACGAAGATCGTATGAGCGTTGATCTAAGGGGAGACGGTATTGGAGGACCATTGGTGATAAAAACTATTTTGGAAAGCAATATCCAATCATACTTTGGACGTTTTAACTACACATTTAAGGACAAATATCTCCTTACACTTACCTATAGAAGGGATGGTTCGTCAAGGTTTGGTGGTGACAATCGCTGGGGTAATTTTCCAGCTGCTGCCTTTGCTTGGAATGTAAGTGATGAAGACTTTCTAAAAGATTCAGAAACACTTTCAAATTTAAAATTAAGATTGGGTTGGGGTATCACCGGGCAACAAGACGTATTGCAAGGAACGGATACTCAACCTTATCTACCGCAATTCTCACCTAGTCAAAATGGAGCTTCAGGGCAATTGGGTGGTTTTGTGACAACGTTACGTGCACAACCGTTCGATGCCAATATAAAATGGGAAGAAACTACAACCTACAATGTTGGTTTGGACTATGGTCTGTTCAATAACCGCATTACTGGTGCCCTTGAACTATATTATAGGGAAACAGAAGATTTATTAAGTACGGTAAACGTGGCAGCTGGTAGTAACCTAACCAACCGTCTACCAACCAACATAGGAAGTCTTACGAACAGGGGTGTAGAATTCTTCTTGGATGCCGCAGTATTTGAAACCGAGGATTTTTCTTGGAACCTTGGTTTTAACTTGGCGTACAACGAGAACGAAGTTGACCGCTTGTTCCAAACAGGAAACGAGCCTGGAACTGGTATACCCGTTTCTGGCACATCGCTTATAGGAATTGGTGGGGACGACGGAGCACAATGGCATATTGTTGGGGAACCTACCAGAACGTACTTTGTATTTGAACAAGTATATGATGAAAATGGAATTCCACTGGAAGGCGTTGTAAGAGATTTAAACAATGATGGACAAATCAACGATTTGGACAGAAGAGCGTATAAACAAGCTGCTCCACTGGTTACTTTAGGATTGAACAGTAGATTCAATTACAAACAATGGGACTTTAGCTTCTCTGCACGTGCAAATTATGGAAATTACAACTATAATGGTATTGACCTTAACAGAGGAAACTTCAGGAACCTTAACATTGGACAGGATTTGAGAAACGTCGCAACTTCCGTTCTAAGTTCCAATTTTGAAGGGACAAGGGATGAAATCACCTTCTCCGATTATTACGTAAGAGATGCTTCGTTCATACGTATGGACAACATGACCCTTGGTTATACCGTAGATAAACTGTGGAAGGAAAACACAAGAATGCGAATATTCAGTACCCTACAGAATGTCTTTGTCATAACCGATTATGATGGACTTGACCCAGAAATTACAAATGGTATAGATAACAACATTTACCCTAGACCCTTTACGGTACAAGTTGGATTATCATTGGACTTTTAATAAAAAAACATGAAGAACATGAAAATCAATAATATATATCGATTATTTTTTATCCTTATCATGGCAGGTACCATACATAGTTGTACCGATGATCTGGACAATATTGACACCATCAACATCAACTCTGAAAATGCCTTTGATGACCCACAGAGTTATCTACAGTTTTTATCCAAAATCTATGTAGGTCTATCGGTCACGGGCCAACAAGGACCATCGGGTCAAGGAGATTTAATTGGTTTTGATGAAGGTAACTCGCAGTACATGCGTACCTATTTCTATCTGAACGAAGTTACGGCAGATGCTGTAAAATGGAGATATGATGATGCTGGCCTTGCTGAACTGTTAGTAAACGAATGGACAGCGGACAATGATGTAATCTCTGTTGTGTATAACAGATTAATTTTCCAAGTAACCCAAGCCAACGAATTCTTGAGGCAGACCGAACAATCCGTTTTGGACGGCAGAAATGTGCCTGCGGACATTCAAACTGATATAGGGTTATATAGAGCTGAAGCAAGGTTCCTAAGAGCCTTAAGTTATTATCATGGATTGGAACTTTTTGGTGGAAATATTCCTTTTGTTACCGAAGAAAATCTACCCGGAGCCTTTTTTCCAGAGCAGACCAATGCGGTTGACCTGTTCAATTATATAGAATCCGAATTAATTGAAATCGCAGACCTCTTGGTACCCGCTAGACAAAATGATTACGGAAGGGCAGATCAAGCTGCGGCATGGACGTTATTGGCAAGACTGTATTTAAACGCAGAAGTTTACATTAACGAAAACAGGTATAGCGACTGTCGTGAATATTGCGAACGAATAATCGGAGCTGGTTACATGCTAGAGCCAAACTATAATGAATTGTTCCTATCGGACAACAATACCGCAGAAGGAATCATTTTCCCTGTAACTCACGATGGAGTTGAGACACAGTCTTTTGGATACATGTTTATCATGGTGAACGGTACTTTAGATGCAAACATTAATGCCTCAGGAGACTTTGGTGCCAATACTGGTGGATTTGCCGGACTTACCTGTAAGGAAAATTTTGTGCGTCTGTTCGAGTTTCCAGGTGATGACCCTTTTCAAGATAGCCCAGATGTAAGAGCTTCGTTCTTCTTTAAGGATGGACATTCACTAGAGCTCACCTCACCACCTACCGGAAGTGATTTTCAAGAAGGTTTTGGCTACACCAAGTTTCGAAACTTAAGCTCAACAGGAGTTCCGGGGCAGGACAATACTTATCCAGATATCGACTTACCACTATTCCGTTTGGCCGATGTTTATCTCATGTATGCAGAAGCAGTACTTAGAGGCGGTGGAGGCGACCAAGGTACTGCGCTGGGCTATGTGAATGCCATAAGACAGCGAGCATATGGGGACACTTCTGGGAACGTAGCTTCTTTAGACCTTCAATTTATTCTTGATGAGAGGGGCAGAGAGCTTGGATGGGAAGGTTACCGAAGAACAGATTTAGTTCGCTTTGGACAGTTCACGGGCAACACCTATTTATGGGACTGGAAAGGCGGATTGGAAAACGGTACATCCATACCAGCCCACTTTGACATTTTTCCACTACCAGCAGGAGATTTAAATGCAAACCCCAATCTAGACCAAAATCCAAATTATTAATCCTAAAAATTGTTTTTGAAGATGAAATATCTAGTAAAATTTTTGACACTGACATTAGTATTCTCCATCATTGGATGCGATGATGATGACCCTGTAACGATAGCATCCGTTGTTGCACCACCAACAATTTCTTCCGAATTAAATGGAAGTACGGTCGTATTGACCGAAGCAACTTCAAATAATATCGCGGTTACCTTCACGTGGTCACCTGCAGATTTTGACGTTACGACCGTAGAAAATTATGAACTTTTGATGAGCATGGCGGGTAATGAGTTTGCCACCCAACATAGTTTTGGAAGTACCAGCAACACTTTTGTATCCATAACCGCTGGTGATTTCAACAATCTGCTTACCGACCCTGATATTTTTAACCAAACTATAATGAGGGATGCTGATGACAATATTATTCCTGCACAGATGGAAGCTAAAGTAGTAGCCTCTCTTGGAAATCTGGAAATGGAATCTGACGTAATCACCTTTAGTGTAGTACCTTTTGAGTTGAGCACACCTCCTCCATTGGAAGACTTTTTCGTTGTAGGTAGTTTTCTTGCAGCAGGCGGTTACGGAATTGATTGGAACGCACCCGATGGCGTACAGATTGTAGCAACCCAAGATGATGATGTAAACTTTGAAGGTTTTGTATATATGCCAGATGATGGTTCTCAATTTAAGTTCTTACCTACCAACGAGAATTTTGACGGTGATTATGGCGACACGGGGGATACCGATGGCTCTTTCTCTGGTACTTTAGAACAAGATGGAGAGGTAAACTGTGGTACACCAGATGGTACGGGAGGCTATTATCTAATCCGTATGGACATAGAAGGTTTAACTTATACTTTGGATAAAACCTCTTGGGCAATTACAGGAGAAGCGACTCCAAATGGATGGCCAGCTGATGAAGATCCTGAGGGAACAGCAGACCAAGACATGACCTATGACCCAGATACAAGAACTTGGTTTATAGATGTAAACCTAGTACCAGGAGAATTCAAGTTTAGGGCAAACGATGCTTGGGACCTAAATATTGGTGCAGATAATAATGGTGACAGTTCCTTGGACTTTGGTGGGGACAACTTCAGTATTGATGCAGGTGGAAGCTATAGAGTAGTACTAGATCTTAGCAATTCAAGACAGTACACCTATTCAGTAACACCTAATTAATATTGAAATGAAAAATTTGATAAACTCTTTTATTGGTTCTCGAACGCATATTTTTAATAACGGAATCCTGGTCGTTACCTGCATCTTCTTAGCTTCATGTTCAGATGTATTCGACCAACCTAATGGTCTGGTCGAAGATGCTGTATCTAACGAAGATGCTGTATCAGAAGGACAGGATTTGACCGCTTTCCTTAATGGAAACGGTGTAATGATGCAAGCGTTTTATTGGGATGTGGAACCACGTTTTGAGTGGTGGGACCTTATTGCCGATAAAACAGATGAATGGGCAGCAGCAGGTATTGACAGGATTTGGTTACCCCCCGTATCTAAAGGACAAGCTGGCGAATTTTCCATGGGATATGACCCTTCCGATTATTATGACCTCGGTGAGTACTTTCAACATGGAACCCTTGAAACCCGTTTTGGTTCCCGTGAAGAATTGGACAACCTCATTGCTAAAGCGCATGAAAATGACATCGAAGTGATTGCAGATATTGTTATGGGACACAATAGCGGTGGTGGTTTGGAATACAATCCATATAGAGACAAGGATACCTTTACGCTTTTTAACGAAGAGAACGGAAATGCCTCTGGGCTGTTCAATAGAAATTTTGAAGACTTCCACCCAAATAGTGTCCGTGAAAGCGATGAAGAAGCATTGTTTTTTGAAGAACAGGATTTATCCCATGTTCGGGAAAATGTACAGAACTGGCTATGGAAATTCGATAATTCTGTCGCCAAGTACTACAAAAACACCGTTGGTTTTGATGGTTGGCGTTTTGATTATGTAAAAAGCTTTAGCGCAGAATACGTAGATGCCTGGGTGAGCGAAGTTGGCGGATGGTCCGTGGGTGAATTCTTTGATGGAAATGCTAATCTTGTTAGAGAATGGGTCGCTGCTGCAGGAGTGAATGCATTCGATTTTCCTTGTCTTTTCCAAATGCGGGATGCCTTCGAGCAAAATGATTTGACAATTTTGCAAAACGGTGATATGTTTTGGAAAACCAATCCGGATGACGCGGTTACTTTTGTAGCCAATCATGATACGGACAGAGAGCCAGTAATAGAGCAAGAAGACAAGCTTTTTGCTTATTCTTATATCTTGACCCATCCCGGTTATCCCACAGTTTTCTATTTAGACTATGAGAACGAAGAGTTTAAGGAAAAGTTGAATCAACTTATTCTTATCAATCGTAGTATTGCTTCAGGTGAATTGGAAGTATTATATGCTGACGAAGACGAGTACATCGCTGCAAGAAAGGGAGAAGGTGAAAATCCAGGCCTTGTGCTCTATATAAATACAAATGGACTGGAATTAAACAGACAGGTAAAAACACACTGGATCGAAGCTGACCTTCACGATTATACGGGGGGAATTACATCTTCGGTTTCAACGGATTCAAGTGGTGAAACAACCTTAAAGGCTCCAGCAAACGGCTATGCCGTTTGGTCAATAAAATAAGTTTGAGTTAGCTTAGGAGTGGAACGTACTTGTTCTTATTTTAAGGGCAAGTACACCACTTTTTTTGTATCAAAAAAATCTTCTTTAAAATACTCGTTTAAATCAAAAACCTGGACCGTTCGGTAATCTTTCAACTCTTCGGTCAAATCCCCACCCTTTAAATACAGAATACCGTTTTTACGTTCGTGGGCAGATTCTTTCTTTATTTTTCCCTTAGTCCAACGTACAAATGTGGGCATAGCTGCAACTGCCCTGCTTACAATAAAATCGAACTTACCGTCCAAATCCTCGACCCGTGTGTGGATTGCTGTAACATTTTTAAGTTGGAGACCATCTATAACCTCCTGTACTACTTTTATTTTTTTCCCTATGGCATCTATTAGCGTAAATTGGGTTTCGGGAAATAGAATCGCCAAAGGAATTCCCGGAAATCCTCCCCCAGTGCCTACATCCAAAATTGAAGCGCCTTCATTAAACTGTTGAATTTTTGCGATACCTAAGGAATGTAATACGTGCCGCAGATACAATTCATCAATATCTTTTCTTGAAACTACATTTATTTTTTTGTTCCAATCTTGATATAAGTCCTCCAAAGCATTAAAATGTTCTTTTTGGACATTGGTGAGGCTCGTAAAATTATTGAAGACCAAATCTGTATTCATGCACAAGTTGTTAATTTCAACAAAATTAATACTTTTAGTGACCTTAACACCGTTTTCAGAGTAAGGAGACCAACTTGAGAAATGTATTTAACTACCTTTGTAAAAAAATAAAATATGGATAAGGATACCATCCGATTTTCAAGAAAAGATTCAGCACAATTTTTTAGAACACTTAATAAAAGAGTAAACCAGTACTTTAGTGAAAACAAGATAAAGAAAACTGGAAATTGGAAACTTCACCTTAAAACTATTGTGATGTTCGCCGTTTTCTTAGCTCCATACTTCTTAATGTTAACCCTAAACCTTCCTTTTTGGGGTTATCTGTTACTTTCAATCACCATGGGCGTAGGGATGGCAGGTGTCGGCATGAACGTAATGCACGATGGCAATCACGGTTCCTATTCCAATAAAAAATGGGTCAACAAATTAATGGGAGGCAGCATTTATATTTTGGCGGGCAATGTCTACAACTGGCAGGTTCAACATAATGTACTGCACCATACGTACACGAATATCCATGAACATGACGAAGATATGGAAGCAGGTAGAATCTTGCGTTTCTCCAAGCATGCAGAATGGCAAAAACATCATAAATTCCAGCACTTTTATTCAATATTCCTTTACGGACTATTGACCTTTAATTGGGCAATCACTACCGATTTTCAACAAATGTATCGGTATATGAAAAGAAAGCTATCCTACGGAAAACTTCCTAATCCGGTTATAAATTGGAGTACATTGGTTATTACAAAAGTAATTTACATTACCATTTGGATCGTACTGCCCCTCATATTCGTAGATATTGCTTGGTGGCAAGTATTACTTGGGTTTTTCATTATGCATTATGTTGCTGGTGTCATATTGAGTGTTGTATTCCAGTTAGCACATATTGTTGACCATGCAGAAACTCCCCTGCCCGATGAACATGGAACCATGAAAAATACCTGGGCCATTCATCAATTGGCAACAACGGTAAATTTTGGCACCAAAAACAGGATTGTGAACTGGTTTACAGGAGGACTGAACCATCAAGTGGAACATCATATTTTCCCTAACATCAGTCACATTCACTATACGAACATTTCCAAAATTGTGAAACAAACTGCCAAGGAGTTTAATTTGCCGTACCACGAGTACAAAACTACCCGGAAGGCAATCATTTCGCACTTCAAACATTTAAAGGAACTAGGCAAAAACCCAGCGCTACAATACCAATAAAACAGCAAGACCAATGAGCGACCAACTTTCTGAAAGAATTAATAACCTTGTTCCTTCAGCAACCCTTGAGATGGCTGCAAAAGCCAGAGAACTTAGAGCATCTGGAAAAGACATTATTGGCCTAAGTTTAGGTGAGCCAGACTTTAATACTCCCGATTATATAAAGGACGCTGCAATACAAGCTGTAAATGATGGTTACAATTCCTACACTCCAGTAGATGGTTATGTAGAGTTGAAGGATGCCATTATCACGAAGTTCGAAAGAGATAATGGTCTAAATTATGAACGCGCACAAATTGTTGTTTCCACTGGTGCAAAGCAAGCACTTTACAATGTAGCACAGGCCTGTTTAAATCAAGGAGATGAAGTAATTTTGCCCTGTCCATACTGGGTGAGTTACAGTGATATCGTTAAACTTTCTGACGGTGTTCCCGTTGAAGTTAAAACGTCCATCGACAATGACTTTAAAATGACACCTGAGCAATTGGAGGCGGCAATCACACCAAAAACCAAAATGTTGTGGTACAGTTCGCCTTGTAACCCAAGTGGCTCTATCTATAGTAAAGAAGAATTAAGAGGTTTGGCCGATGTCCTAAAAAAACATCCACAGATTATAGTGGTCAGTGATGAAATTTATGAGCACATTAATTACGGGGTCACCGAACATGCTTCCATGGCTGCTTTTGAAGATATGTACGACCGCACCGTTACGGTAAACGGGGTTGCAAAAGCTTTCGCCATGACTGGATGGCGAATAGGTTATATTGGGGCTCCCAGCTATATTGCAAGGGCCTGTAATAAGTTACAAGGTCAAGTTACTAGCGGTGCCAATTGTATAGCCCAACGCGCAGTGATCACTGCGCTATTGGAATCTCCAAGTCGCGTTCAATATATGGTGGATGAGTTTAAAAATCGTAGAAAACTGATTTTAGAGTTATTGAACGGTATCGACGGATTTAAATGTAATGAACCCGAAGGTGCTTTTTATGTTTACCCAGATGTTACCGCTTTCTTTGGAAAAACATTCAATGGCAAAACGATAAACAATGCATCTGACTTTGCGATGTATTTATTGGAAGAGGCCAATGTAGCGACAGTTACCGGTGATGCCTTTGGCAATGGCAACAGTATCCGTATCTCTTACGCTGCAAGTGAAGCACATATCAGGGAAGCTATTTCCAGAATTTCCGAAGCGGTAAAATAAGATGATAAAAAGAGTCGAATAACCCTTCAGTTAAGTTTTAATTGAAGGGTTATTTTTTTATACCTTTTTCCAAAAGTACGGTGTCAAAATAATGAGTACGGTAAAAAGTTCCAACCTACCCAACAGCATTAAAAATCCACACCACCATTTACCGGCATCGGGTAGACTATTGTAGTTACTGACCGGGTTTAGTGTTCCTAGGGCTGGTCCTACATTCCCCAAAGAAGAAGCTGATCCTCCTATTGCCGACACAAAATCAAGACCCATGGAACCCAATACCAAAGACCCTATAATAAAGAGTAACATGTAGAGCACAAAAAATGCAATAATGTTGTATACGATATGTTCCGAAACTGTCTTCTCATTATAGCGTACAGGTATGATTGCATTCGTATGAAGGGTTCTCTTAAACTCTAATATGCCATTTTTTATAATAAGTAAATGCCTCATCACTTTTATCCCCCCTGCGGTAGAACCTGCGGAACCTCCCAAAAACATCAATCCAAAGAAGAAAATGGTTAAAAAAGGTGTCCAGCCAGTAAAATCCGCGGTAACAAATCCCGTGGTCGTGATTACCGCTATTACCTGAAAAAGCGCATGCCTAAAGGCACTTTCTCCCGTGCCCAGAACCATTGGATGAAAATCGGATACTGGAACATTGGCCCTGAAAAAAACAACGATAGCAGCAACAATCGTAAATAATATTATAAAACCAGTATAATACTTAAACTCTTCATCCTTGATGATTCGCTGTACTTTCCCAGTGAAGGCAAAATAGCTCAGGACAAAATTACTTCCTGCCAAAAACATAAATAAAATTGTTATGTACTGAACCAAGGGTTGATTGTTCCAATAGGCCAAACTGGCATTTTTTGTAGAAAACCCTCCTGTGGACAGTGTGGCCAACGAGTGGTTTATCGCATCAAAAAAGGACATTCCAGCCAGTTTTAACAAAATGGTCTCGGCTACTGTGTACCCAAAATAAATAAGCCAAAGCCGTTTTGCAGTATCTGTAATTCTTGGGTGCAATTTATCCCCTCCAGGTCCTGGCGCTTCAGCAGAAAACAACTGCATGCCTCCAATTCCTAAAAGTGGAAGGATGGCTATGGCCAAAACGATAATACCCATTCCTCCTATCCAATGGGTAAGGCTTCGCCATAAAAGGATCCCCTCGGGCATGGCTTCAATATTATCTAATATGGATGCCCCTGTGGTTGTATAGCCAGATATCGTTTCAAAAAATGCATCGGTTACCGAAGGAATAGCGCCTGAAAAAAGGTAAGGTAATGCCCCAGAAATGGACATGATTATCCATCCAAAAGTCACTACGATATACCCTTCTTTTCGCTTGACCTCTTTTTTATGATCTCTGGTATAGAACATGGCCATGACGCCAACGAGCATTGTCACTACCGCAGCAAGAGTGATATCCAATGTTGCACCATCCTTATAAATGCCACTTACAAAAGCCGCCAATAACATGAAAGAGCCATTGCAAAGCATCAACAACCCCATAATATGAACAATAATTCGGGTATTCAGTCGCATTATAAGAATAGCTTTTCGATACGTGGAATGGCTTTGGGAAGACAACAGACAACCACACGATCACCTTTCAAGATTTTAAAATCACCTAGTGCAATAATTCCTTTTCCATCTCTAATTACACCGCCAATGCTTGCTTCTCTAGGAAAATCCAGTTCTCGTATAATTTCCCCGTTTACCAAAGAGGTAGCGTTTACTTCAAACTCTAAAATCTCTGCATTGAGATTACTTAACCGCGTTAATGCCAGTACTTGACCTCTTCTTATATATCTAAATATATTATTTGCGGCCAGTAGTTTTTTATTAATAAGTGTATCAACCCCAATAGAATGGGAAAGTTGAAAATAGTCCATATTCTCCACCAGCGCTATGGTCTTTTTTATATTCTTGGATTTGGCTACAAGACAAGACATGATATTGGTTTCGGAATTGCCCGTAACCGCTATAAAGGCATCCATGGACTCTAAACTTTCTTCTTCTAAAAGCTCAACATTTCGTCCATCACCATTAATGACCAAAGCATAAGGAAGTTCATCTGCTATGTCGAATGCTTTTTCCTTATTTTTTTCTATCAGTTTTACGTTGAACTTTTTACTGCAAAGGTCACGGGCCGTTTTAAAACCTACTTTACTACCACCAAGAATCATAACGTTCTTGATGTCTTTCTTTTCCATCCCCGTAAGCTTGTAGAGTTCATCCACACCTCCTGCCGAGGTGATAAAATATACTTGATCTCCTTCTTTAAAAACGGTATCTCCTCTTGGGATTAAGGTATACTGTGTTCCCATTCGCTGTAATGCTATGGGCATAAAATGAAGTTCTGGAAAAATTTTGGCGGCTTCCTTGACCATTTTACCAACAAACGGTGCAGATTTTGGCAAGAACACCCCAACCATGGTCAACAGACCATCCTCAAATTCATACGTATCGTTAAAAGCGGACTGGTTCAACAACAATTGTATTTCTGTTGCCGCCAATTCTTCGGGAGAAATCAACTCATCTATACCGAGCTCATCAAACTTAATGAGTTCCCGGTTATCCATGAACTCCGTATTGGAAATTCTAGCGATGGTTTTTTTACTGCCCATCTGTTTGGCCAATAAACACAGTGTTAAATTGGTCGTTTCGGATGCGGTAACACCAATGACCAAACTAGAGGTCTCCACCTTGGCATCGCGCAATACTTCTATAGAGGTTGCATCTCCTCGCAGCACCCTAATATCCAAGTGATTGTCGGCATAAGAGAGACTTTCCTTATCCGTATCTATCAACGTAATTTCTTGCGCTTCATACGATAGCAGTTTTGCCAAATGAAAACCTACCTCACCTGCTCCAGCAATTATAATCTTCATTGATTAAAATAAGATGTTTCTAAATAAATTCAATTTGTAGTGTTACAGATGGTACAAAAGAATGGTGACCTTGTCCTAAAAGACGAATACATAGCATAGTACGGAAAAGCTTTCCTGTGATATGCTGCAAAATTACATAATTATTTTTGTACATCTCCCATATACCTAAGTTGTATATTTGCCAGCAAATTGAGCGCATGTCTGAAAAAGTTAAGCCTTATAAAGATTCCACGCTTGGAAAGAAGGAACAGGTAAAGAATATGTTCGACGCCATTTCTCAAAATTATGATGGCCTTAATCGGGTAATATCTTTGGGGATTGACCTTAAATGGAGAAAACGGGTAGTAGCTATTTTGAAGGAAAAGGCTCCAAAGACTATTTTGGACATTGCAACAGGAACGGGCGATTTGGCAATTGCCATGAAAGCTACGGGTGCCGAAAGAATAGTGGGTTTGGATATTTCTCCCGGAATGTTGGAAGTAGGCAAACACAAGGTAGCTAAAAAGAAGCTGCAGGACACCGTGGAAATGGTGGTTGGCGATAGTGAAAATCTTTCTTTTGAAGACAACTCCTTTGATGCTGTTACTGTAGCTTTTGGCGTACGCAACTTTGAAAATCTTGAGCGCGGGTTGACAGAAATCTACAGAGTATTAAAACCTGAAGGTAGTTTGGTCATTCTCGAAACCTCTGTTCCAACGAGAACTCCCTTTAAACAAGGGTATGGTCTCTACTCAAAATATATCCTTACGGGCATAGGAAAACTCTTCTCTAGGGATAGGTCCGCTTATGACTATTTGAGTGAATCCGCATCTGTTTTCCCTCATGGACAGGAGTTCAACAATATTTTAGCGAAAATTGGGTTTATAGGTATAGAGAACAGACCCCAGACATTTGGGGTGGCATCTATATATGTCGCTACAAAATAATTTGATGAAAAACGTCCTCATTCTATTAGGCCTACTTGTACTAATGTGCACTAATGCCAATGCACAATTTACAAAAGACCCCATTCTTAATCTTCAAAATGAAGATTTAAAATTTCTAAACTGGGGGTACTATCTGGGTTTCAATCAGTATGATTTTCAATTTGAATACCAAAACGATATAGGGCAAGATGTTTTGGTCGATAAAAGTCTTGGATTTAATGTTGGACTTATCGGCGAAATGCGAGTCAATGATTTTTTGGATGTCCGTTTTGAACCAGGCCTACTTTATACTTCTAGAAACTTGGGTTTTCCCGGATTCACTTCTGAAGCAGATGCAATTCGTGAAGTTAAATCAACATATATTAGATTTCCATTACTGCTGAAGGTCAGTGCAAAGCGTTTTGGAAACTGGAAGCCTTTTGTAATCGGTGGAGTTTATACCTCGATGAATCTGGGGAGCAAAGAAGACAGTCTAGATGACAACAGCAGTGGTGAATTTAGAATGAAGCAAAATGTATACGGTTACGAACTCGGGTTTGGAATTGATCTTTACACCGAGTACTTTAAATTTTCACCGTCCATACGCGGCGTATTTGCGCTTACGGATGAACTTGTGCCGGACAATGACCCCAACAGTCCGTGGACGGGCAACATAGACGCCATGCGCACCCGAGGCATCTTCATCAATTTTACGTTTGAATAGTTTTCAAAACAAACTTAATAGTAGCATCAATTATCCGTTCATTTACATCCCCTTCGTATTTCATTTAAAAAAATAGCAGTTGCGGTCGCAACATTTAAACTTTCGGTAGTAGTTTCCCCAAATTGAGGGATTGTAATTCTTTCCTGTATACTAGTTTTGATTTCTTCTGAAATTCCATTCCCCTCATTTCCCATAACCAAAACCCCTTTTGGTGGCAGCTTTTTTGTATAAACTGCCTCACCATCCATAAATGTCCCGTAGACCGGAAGCTCTGTTTTTTTCAAAAATTCCGGTAAATCCAAATAAGTAATGTTGACCCTTGCAATGGAACCCATGGTGGCTTGCAGCACTTTAGGACTGTAACAATCTACCGTATCCAATGAACATATCAATTGTTCAACTCCAAACCAATCACACAACCGAATAATGGTTCCTAAATTTCCTGGATCACGAACTGCATCCAGGGCAACTATCCAATCATTAGCATCAATCTGTCTTTCATCTGGAATATGAAATACACCCAATATACCATTCGGATTAACCAAACTGCTCATCCGCTTCAAAACAGTTTTCGAAACCAGGTCAACATGTCCCAAACTTTTCACATCTTTTGAATCTTCAGCAAATAGCTTAAAAGGCTTAAGACCTGTATCCAAAAGCTCGGTCACTGTCTTTTCTCCCTCAACTACGAATAACTTATGTTGACTTCGGTACTTTTTTTGCTGTAAGCTAGCAACTAGTTTAATTTGGTTTTTCGTAACCATCTAAATCGTGTATTTTTGGCTTCTATGAGGATTTTTTTTGGTCCATTGTGTAACTGGGCAAAAATAGTATTATTGTTGCTTATGTTTACCGTTGTAGGTTGCAATACCCTTAAAAAGGTTGGCGACGATGAACTACTACTGACTAAAAACTCCATTTATGCCGATGACGAAAAAGTTAGTAACGATGATGTTAGAAGCCTTATTGCACAAAAGCCAAATAGTGATTTATTAGGCTATCCCTTGCGATTGAACCTCTATAATCTTGCCAAGGAAAATCCGGACTCCTCCTTTCAAAATTGGTTGCACAGAAAAGAAAAACGGGAAAAAAGGTTAAACCGATTACTTTCCAAAAAACAAGTAAATCGATTAAAGGAATCCTTTGTTGTAAAAGGGGCCAGTGATTTTTTAAAAAGAATTGGGGAACCACCTGTTACCATAGATACATCTTTAACAAAAAAAACTACGGAACGTTTAGAGGCCTACTATGATAGTAAGGGTTATTTCAATAACTCTGCAAGCTATGACATTGTGGAAGGAAAAAGGAAAAAAAGGGCTGAAGTCGATTATAAGATTTCATTGGAAAAACCTTTTTTGATAGATACTATCATCAAAAATATTACATCGCCAGAACTGGATTCCATTTATCAAATAGCACCAGAAGAATCATTCGTTAAAAAAGGAGAACAATTTGATTTGGGAAACTTCAACTTGGAAAGGGAACGTTTAACCACACTTTTTAGGAACTCTGGTGTGTACAATTTCCAAGAAAGCTCCATCAATTATAATATTTTAAGGGATACTTCACTGCTGGCAAACGACCAATTAATGGATGTACAATTAAACATTCAGAAACCAAGAGGTGTTAATGACACGGATAGCACCGAGACCTACCGGGTCCATAGGCTCAAAAAAATAAATATTTATGCCGACTATTTAATTGGTGGAGCAACAGATTCACTCAAATTCACGACTTACGAGAATTACACAATTTATTACGCCAACAAATTAAGATACAAACCAAAAGCGTTGACCGATGCTATTTTTTTTGAAAAAGATAGTGTTTATAGGGATTTGGATAGGATAAGAACCTACAGGCAGATTACGAACTTGAATACGTTTAAATATCCAAATATTGAGTTTATACCAGATACGACCCAATCAAAACTTATTACCAATATTTATCTGGCGCCAAGACCCAAGTTTTCCTTGAGCTTTGATTTTGATGTAACCCATTCCAACATACAACGAGTGGGAACTGCCTTTAGTTCAGCTATAACTTCCAGGAACGTTTTTGGAGGGGCAGAAACCCTCAGTATTTCAGCTAGGGGGTCCATTGGTCTATTGAGTGATGCCTCACTCTCGGATGAGACCTTTACTTCGGAACTGGGGGGAGATATCAATATCACTTTTCCAAGAATATGGTTTCCTTTAAAGACCAAAAAAATAATCCCTTATTACATGCTGCCCCAAAGTCGGCTATCGGTAGGTACAAATTTTCAAAGGAACATTGGGTTGGACAAACAATCCCTCAATTCGGTTCTTTCTTATAATTGGTCACCCACAACTAGTTTAAAGCACAATATCGAGTTATTGAATGTAGAGTTTATACGAAATGTAAACCCAGATAACTTTTACAATGTATATCAAAACACCTTCAGTAATTTAGATGAAATAGCGGACGATTTTCAAGATGACCTACAATTTGCCTCATTTTATGAAGAATCAGGTGATACAGATGACCCGTTACGGCTTAATATTCCAAATGGTGCAAATAGTTTTGTTGAAGCCGTATTGAACGGTGAAGTTCCTACCACGGCAGAACAGCTAAGTGAAGTAAATAGTATTGGTGAGCGTCGACAAAGGTTGACTGAAAACAATCTAATCTTTGCCAGTAACTATTCATTTACCAAAAACAGTAAGACAGATATTAATGACAATAATTTTTATCAGTTAAGAGTAAAGCTAGAGAGTGCAGGCAACTTGCTATCGCTTTTGGAAGATATCGTCCCTTATAATAGAAATGATAATGACCAGCTTTTGGTTTTTGGTGTTCCGTTTTCCCAATACTTTAAATCAGAATTCGACTTTATCAAACACTGGGATATTGACGACTCCAAGGTATTGGCCTTTAGGAGTTTCTTTGGTCTTGCCGTTCCCTATGGTAACTCGGAAAGCATTCCTTTTTTAAGAAGTTATTTTGCTGGCGGCTCCAATGACAATAGAGCTTGGAATGCCTACGAACTAGGTCCGGGCAGTACAAGCAACATCAATGATTTTAATGAAGCAAATTTAAAAATTGCCTTTAATTTGGAATATCGCTTCCCAATAGCTGGAGACGTAAAAGGCGCATTGTTTGCCGATGCCGGTAATATTTGGAACGTTTTCGATAACGAAGATAACCCAGATGCGATTTTCACAGACATTACATCACTGGCCGATATTGCTTTGGGGACAGGTTTGGGCCTTCGTTATGACTTTACTTATTTTGTTTTTAGGTTAGATGTTGGTTTTAAGACCTATAATCCAGCTGAAGAATGGTCAAGCCGTTGGTTCAAAGGTTATAACCTTGGAAATGCGGTCTATAATATAGGTATTAATTATCCTTTCTAGCGGAAATATTTTATTACTTTTGTAGCTTAATTTAACCCTAACTAACGAAAAAATTATGTCCCACAATATAAAGCCAGGCGTTGCCACCGGAGATGAAGTACAAGCAATTTTCAACCACGCTAAAGAACATGGTTATGCCTTACCCGCAGTAAACGTAATAGGCTCAAATACAATAAATTCTGTATTGGAAACTGCTGCAGAGCTCAACGCTCCCGTAATAGTTCAATTTTCCAATGGAGGGGCGCAGTTCAATGCCGGTAAAGGATTATCCAATGAAAATCAAAGAGCGGCTGTTCTAGGAGCGGTTGCTGGGGCAAAACACGTTCATCAGTTGGCAGAAGCTTATGGTGCAACAGTAATATTGCATACCGATCATTGCGCAAAAAAATTATTACCATGGA
The DNA here is from genome assembly GCA_039030475.1 of Bacteroidota bacterium. Lineage (GTDB taxonomy): Bacteria > Bacteroidota > Bacteroidia > Flavobacteriales > Flavobacteriaceae > Flagellimonas. Next base: position 7,160 of record JBCCEC010000018.1, on the reverse strand, counting down.
TAGATGGGTTATTGGATGCTAGTGAAGAACATTTTGCGGCAACAGGTAAGTCATTGTTCAGTTCGCATATGATTGACCTTTCTGAAGAATCCATTGAAGAAAACATAGAAATATGTAAAGGGTATTTGGAACGTATGAGTAAAATGGGCATGACACTAGAAATCGAGCTTGGCGTTACTGGAGGCGAGGAAGATGGTGTTGACAATACAGATGTTGATGATTCCAAACTTTATACGCAACCGGAGGAAGTGGCCTATGCTTACGAAGAACTTTCAAAAGTAAGTCCAAAATTTACCGTTGCAGCGGCATTTGGAAATGTGCATGGCGTTTACAAGCCTGGAAACGTAAAGCTTACACCAAAAATTCTTAAGAATTCACAAGAATTTATCTCCAACAAATATGGAGTGGAGCATAATCATATCGATTTTGTCTTTCATGGCGGATCTGGCTCAACAGTTGAAGAAATCCGTGAAGCTATTGGGTATGGTGTTATTAAAATGAACATTGATACCGATTTACAGTATGCTTTCCTTTCGGGAGTTAGGGATTATGTTCAGGATAAGTCTGCATACCTTCAAGCACAAATAGGCAATCCAGATGGTAGCGACAAGCCCAATAAAAAATTCTATGACCCAAGAGTATGGCTACGTTCCGGGGAACAAACTTTTGTTGAGCGTTTGAAAAAAGCGTTTGAAGACCTTAACAATATAAATACACTCTAAGCTTCCGAAAAAGCCGTTTAACTTAAATTTGATTTTATGTCGTCTTGGTTTAAAAGAAAAGAAAAAGGAATACAAACAGCTACGGAGGAAAAAAAAGACACCCCCAAGGGGCTATGGTACAAGTCCCCCACCGGAAAAATTGTTGAATCTGAAGATTTAGCCAAAAACTTTTACGTAAGCCCAGAAGACGATTACCATGTTCGCATTGGCAGTAAAGAATATTTTGAAATCCTGTTTGATGGTAACAAATTCAGGGAACTTGATGAGAAATTATCATCCAAAGACCCTTTAAAGTTTGTCGACACAAAAAAATACTCCGAACGTTTGAAAGCGGCACAGCAGAAAACTGGGCTCAAAGATGCAATTAGAACTGCAGTAGGAAAATCCATGGGAAAGGAAATCGTTATTGCCTGTATGGATTTTAGTTTTATTGGCGGTTCTATGGGTAGTGTCGTTGGCGAGAAGATTGCTAGGGCGATTGATCATGCCAAAAGGAAAAAAGCTCCTTTTTTAATGATTTCAAAATCGGGTGGAGCCCGTATGATGGAAGCTGCTTTATCCCTTATGCAACTGGCAAAGACCTCTGCCAAATTAGCACAATTGGCCGAAGCCAAAGTACCTTACATTTCCTTATGTACAGACCCAACAACGGGAGGCACCACTGCTTCCTACGCTATGCTAGGAGACATTAATATTTCTGAACCTGGCGCACTCATAGGTTTTGCCGGGCCAAGGGTTGTAAAGGATACCGTGGGAAAAGATTTACCAGACGGTTTCCAAACATCGGAGTTTGTAAAAGAACATGGGTTTTTAGATTTTATAACCCATCGTAGCGATTTAAAAAAGAACGTGAATTTATATATAGATTTGATTCAAAATCTACCTGTGAGATCTTAATGTAAAAATGAAGTTCTTTTCGGTTCAATTAGCGCTCATTTGCATTTTGTTTTTCTGTTGCTCATCCAATAACAGCAATTCGAAATCAGAAGAATCATCTACCAATACAACAAATGAAGGGGTTGCATTAGTTACCGAAGTCAAAGTCTCTGGCGGTGAAAATGACTACACATTCAGTGTAACCATTTCAAGTCCCGATAAAGGATGTAACCAATATGCAGATTGGTGGGAAGTTGTTGATTTGGATGGCAATCTAATTTATCGAAGGGTATTGGCCCATAGCCATATAAATGAGCAGCCCTTCGAACGTTCTGGCGGTGCAGTAGCTATTTCAGAGGATACCATAGTTTATGTTAGAGCACACATGAACAATACGGGATATGGTGAAAAGGTAATGAAAGGCTCAGTAGAAGAAGGTTTCAAAGAATTTGAACTGGGAATTTTCGCCGAAGATTTAGATAAAACTGAACCATTGCCAACAGGTTGTGCTTTTTAAAATATAGCCGATTCACTCTAATGCAGTTTACTAAAACATATTAAGGATTAAAAGAGAAGCTTGCGATTACAAGCCTCTCTTTTTTAAATTGATGCTTATTTTAAAAACCTTCGTAGAAAGATTTCATTCGCTGTGCCGTCAGGTTGTGTTAGTATACCTTTGGCATCACAACTACCATCCCCGAAATCCAAACTCGCCGTAGTATCGTTTCTGGAAATTTCCAAAACTCCACTTACAATAAACCTACAAGATAATTCTCTACGCAATGGTGTAATCACCTCTTTTATAAAAATATTTCCCAACCTACCTGTGTAGGTTCTTTTACCCGTGATCAAGTAAACATTGTCTGCCCAAAAACCCGAACCGAAACCTTCAATCCATTCTCTCGTTCTAGTTCCTTCAAAAGAAGCCGTTTCACCTTCGGGCCAGACCGCGGTAAAAGAAGCATTGGTCGTTCCTTGCGGATTTCCGTTTTCATTGGAACGTACCCTTAATACATTGGCCGTGCCTTCAACGGAAACACTGTTAAATGTAAAATTCTCTAAACTTAAGGCGATACTTTTTGATGCCTCCTCCATGTTTTTAGCATAGCTAAGATTGATAATGCCGCTCAAAACATTTCCGTTGGGAAGCTCACATCCTTCTCCAAAGTCAATTGTTTTTTCTCGGGTTGTGTCTGTTACGACAGTTGTTATCGTTACACAATCGGGCAAGTAGTCGGACACATAGTCCATTTTCGAAGTCATGGAAATTTCGTCCGTGGCATACACGTCTTCAGTTATGGTTGTAATTTCTTCAGAAATCATTTCCGCTTCATCGCTAAATTGTAATTCCGTTGTTGAAATCACTTCGGTGCTGGATAATTCTTCCGCAGTTTCTTCTTCTTTACTACAAGAGACAACGGTCATAAGTAAAGTTCCAAAAATTAGGGAACCAATTTTAAGAATGTTCGATTTGTTAGAAATCTTTTTCATGGTGATTGAATTTTAAAGTTTGATTCTATGACCCCGTCTAAAACAAAAGGTTTAATTTATCTTAAAAGATTTATTTTGAAAAAAGACTTATCTTTGCACGCTGATTGAAAGACAATCGCATACATAAAAATCATTTAAATAAATATTGGAATGTATTTAACAAAAGAAGTAAAAGCCGACATCTTTAAGAAACATGGAGGTTCCGAGAACAACACAGGTTCCACGGAAGGTCAGGTTGCATTGTTCACACACCGTATCAACCATTTGACAACACATTTAAAAAGAAACCACAAGGACTACAATACAGAGCGTTCTTTGGTAAAAATGGTAGGTAAAAGACGTGCTCTCCTAGATTATTTAAAGAAAAAAGATATTGAAAAATACCGTTCTTTGATCAAAGAATTAGGTATCAGAAAATAAAAAACTAGGGGAGGCTTTGGCTTCCCCTTTTATTTTGGCTAAACTTGTTTTAGCAATTGCAAAACCCTAATGTATATATTTAGGTAAACACAAAAAGCTGCCTACAGTTTTTCATTGGTCAGTGCCACAGGCACACACAACAACAACACAACCCGACCGTCCGGATGGCGGTAGACCAAATGTTTAATAACCCGTGCAAACTAGGAACGGGTAAGATATTTTTTATGATTCCAAAAACTTTTAAAGAGGTCATAGACCTTGGTGACGGTAGAGAAATTTCTATTGAAACCGGAAAATTGGCAAAACAAGCTCATGGCTCTGTTGTTGTCCAATCTGGCAAGTGTATGTTACTATGTACAGTTGTATCCAACTACAAACAAGCGGATGTAGACTTTTTACCATTAACGGTAGACTACCGCGAAAAATTTGCTGCTGCTGGGCGTTATCCCGGTGGTTTTTTTAAACGAGAAGCAAGACCCAGTGATGGTGAAGTATTGACCATGCGTTTGGTCGACCGTGTTCTTCGTCCACTTTTCCCTAAGGATTATCATTCCGAAACACAAGTGATGATTCAATTAATGTCGCACGACGAAGAAGTAATGCCAGATGCAATGGCTGGTTTGGCTGCTTCTGCGGCCATTCAACTTTCAGATTTTCCATTTGAATGTGCAATTTCTGAAGCTAGGGTTGGTCGTGTAAATGGTGAATTTGTCATCAATCCAACTAGAGCACAGCTAAAAGAATCCGACATTGACATGATGATCGGTGCTTCTGCAGATTCAGTGATGATGGTTGAAGGTGAGATGGATGAAATCTCAGAAGAAGAAATGACAGAGGCGATCAAATTTGCTCACGAAGCCATTAAAGCACAATGTGCTGCCCAAATACGTTTGGCAGAGGCTTTCGGAAAGAAAGATGTTCGGGAGTATGACCCTGAGCGTGAAGATGAAGATTTAGCGAAAAAAGTGCATGACCTTACATACGACAAAGTTTATGCAGTTGCTAAAGCAGGTTCTGCAAAGCACGAGCGAAGTGCTGCTTTTGATGCTATTAAAGAAGAAATAAAAGCCACATTTTCTGAAGAGGAGTTAGAAGATTTTGGAGATTTAGTATCCAAATACTTCTACAAAGCGGAAAAAGCTGCCGTTAGGGATTTAACCCTTAACGAAGGACTTCGATTGGATGGTAGAAAAACGGATGAGATTCGACCAATTTGGTGTGAAATCGATTATTTACCTTCGGTTCACGGTTCTTCCATCTTTACAAGAGGAGAAACTCAGGCGTTGGCCACGGTTACTTTAGGTACATCAAGAGAGGCCAATCAAATAGATATGCCGTCTTATGAGGGCGAAGAAACATTTTACTTGCACTATAACTTCCCTCCTTTTTCAACGGGCGAAGCTAGACCAATTCGTGGTACATCCCGTAGAGAAGTAGGTCACGGAAACTTGGCACAACGCGCCTTAAAGGGAATGATTCCTGAAGATTGTCCATATACTGTAAGAGTTGTCTCCGAAGTATTGGAATCCAACGGTTCTTCTTCAATGGCAACAGTATGTTCTGGTACAATGGCTTTGATGGATGCCGGTGTTCAATTGAAAAAACCAGTCTCTGGTATAGCCATGGGATTGATTACTGATACCGATTCTGGAAAGTATGCGGTCCTATCCGATATTTTGGGTGATGAAGATCACTTAGGGGATATGGATTTTAAAGTAACCGGTACTGCTGATGGAATTACTGCTTGTCAAATGGACATCAAGGTAAAAGGACTTTCCTATGAAATTTTGGTCAAGGCCTTAATGCAAGCTAAAGATGGTAGACTGCATATCCTTGAAAAGTTGACAGATACTATTGAAGCACCAAGAACAGATGTTAAGTCTTATGCACCAAAAATCGTCACTAAAGTTATTCCAGGAGAATATATTGGTGCTGTTATTGGTTCTGGTGGAAAAGTGATTCAAGAATTACAGAAGGAGACCAATACTACTATTGTTATCAATGAAGATCCTGATACCGAAGAAGGTATCGTGGAAATTTTGGGTACGGGACAAGAAGGTATCGATGCAGTTATCGCCAAAATAGAGGCCTTAATGTTCAAACCAGAAGTAGGTAGCGTTTACGAAGTAAAGGTTATCAAGATGCTTGATTTTGGTGCTGTTGTAGAATACGTTGAAGCACCTGGAAATGAAGTGTTGCTTCATGTATCTGAACTAGCATGGGAACGTACTGAAAAAGTTTCCGATGTAGTCAATATGGGAGATGTTTTTGATGTTAAATACTTTGGACTTGACCCAAGAACAAGAAAAGAAAAGGTTTCCAGAAAAGCTTTGCTTCCAAAACCTGAAGGTTATGTAGAACGTCCACCAAGAAATGATAAAGGTGACCGCAGAGGTGGTGATCGTCGTGGTGGAAATCGTGACAGAAAGCCGAGAAGGGATTAATTTTTAGTTGATTACCGAATGTATAAAAACCCTAGGAATTTTCCCTAGGGTTTTTTTCTACAATAAAAAAAATGCAAATAAATTTTATCAGATTGTAACTTTTTATGTTTTCCTACGTATAATCTAATGAGCTTCGGTTCACAAATAAAAAAAGAAGGGAAAATTTAGATGAGACAGTTAAAAATTACAAAACAGGTTACCAATAGGGAAACCGCTTCGTTAGACAAATATTTACAGGAAATCGGTAAGGTTGATTTGATTACTGCCGATGAAGAAGTAGAATTGGCACAACGAATTAAAGCGGGTGACCAAGTAGCCTTGGAAAAATTAACTAAAGCCAACCTCAGGTTCGTGGTTTCCGTTGCTAAGCAATATCAAAACCAAGGATTAACACTTCCAGATTTAATTAATGAAGGAAACCTAGGATTGATCAAGGCAGCGCAACGTTTTGATGAAACCCGTGGATTTAAGTTTATATCCTACGCTGTTTGGTGGATTCGTCAATCCATACTCCAGGCATTGGCAGAGCAATCGCGTATTGTTCGGTTGCCGTTGAACAAGATTGGTTCTATCAATAAAATAAATAAAACTTTTGCTTTTCTAGAGCAAGCTCACGAACGTATACCCTCTGCTGAGGAAATCGCCAAGGAATTGGATATGACCGTTGAGGATGTAAAGCAATCGTTGAAAAATTCGGGACGCCATGTATCAATGGATGCACCACTTATTGATGGTGAGGATTCCAACTTATATGATGTATTACGTAGTGGAGAATCGCCAAACCCAGATAAAGATTTGTTGCACGAGTCCTTGCGAACCGAGATTGAACGCGCTTTGGAAACCTTAACACCAAGAGAAGCGGATGTTATTCGCCTTTATTTTGGATTGGCAGGACAACATTCCATGACTTTGGAAGAAATTGGTGAGACTTTTGATCTAACAAGAGAACGAGTTCGTCAAATTAAGGAAAAAGCTATCAGAAGATTGAAACATACTTCTAGAAGTAAAATATTGAAGACTTATTTGGGATAATCCTAAGATTATCTCACAAATTACAGTTAAACATACCTTAAATTTGTTTTTTGGCAAGAAAGTTGTAATTTGTAATCCTACAGCAGTTTATCATGACTGTTCGTTTTTTGATTGATGAATAAACTCCGGCTGATTACCGGAGTTTTTTCATTTATATTATCTCATAACCACCTGT
>JBCCEC010000017.1:0-55864 GCA_039030475.1 Bacteroidota bacterium | reverse complement strand
TAACCAAAAACTACCCACTAAAAACAGTTGTATTTTTTATATTTCTGTTTTTAACACTACTTGTTCCAATCCATAGCAGCGCACAATTCTCTGGTGGGAACGGAACTTACGAATCGCCTTTTGAAATAAGTAATCTTGCCGATCTCCAGTTTCTTTCCGAGAACGATGAGCATTGGGACAAACATTTCATACTTACCCAAAACATAGATGCATCCGCAACCCAAACATGGAATTCTGGCCTTGGATTTTCACCGATTGGTGACGCACCCAATGGTATAAGGCAAAGGACTCCGTTTACGGGACATTTTAATGGGCTGGCACATATCATATCCAACATAAATAGCAATCGTCCTAGAGAGTCTTTCATAGGCTTTTTTGGCTATATTGAAGATGCTACCATAGAAAATCTAAAACTTACCAATGTTGATTTAACAGGGGAAAATGGTGTAGCTAGCCTCGTGGTTGAAAGCCGTCGTTCAAAAATCAAGTACTGCCATGTGAACGGTAGGGTAAGTGATGATACTCTAAATAGTGTTGGCGGGGGGCTAGTGGGGTCTTCTTTCAACTCGGATATCAGCGAATCTTATGCACTGGTAGAGGTATCAGCGTACCTCGCCGGTGGATTCATAGGGGTATCGAATGGTGATCAAATTAATGACTGTTGGGCGGGCGGTATTATAGATGGGTCACAAGTTTCAGGAGGTTTTGTAGGTCTTTTAGATTCGGGAACTCTTAAAAATTGTTATGCCATTGGGAAGGTCAATGGTCAACAACTCGCTGGAGGTTTTTGTGGTTTTAACGATTCTAGTGGTAATATCTCAAATTCTTTTTTTGATTTGAACAGTACGCAGCAACCTCAGGCAGTGGGTCAAGGCGATGGTCAAGGTGTTACTGCTTTGGATACTGGGGATTTCTCTATACGACAAAACTTTTTAACAGTAGGTTGGAAACTGGATGAAGTTTGGGAAATGGGTACCATCTCTAGTATTGATAATGTGACTAGACCCTATTTAAAAATGCAACTTTCTCCGTATTATGTCCAAATTCGTGTATTGCCAGAACCAGCAGCGTCTGTATCGGGCATAGGATATTATAAATTCAATGAGCAAGTTAACCTGGGGTATGCACCAGCTTCAAGATACACCTTCTCAGGTTGGCAGCAAGATGGCAATGTAGTCTCAACTGCAAATCCGTATACATTTACGATTACCGAGAGCCAAAACTATAATGCTGTTTTTACAGAAGATACTGCATTTGAAGGTGGGGACGGTACAGCTGCAAATCCATATCAAATAGCAAACGTAAACCAATTGCAAGATATCAACACAATCCCTTCATTATTGGGTAGGTACTTTGTGTTGACAGCAGATATCGATGCTTCTTCTACCAAAAACTGGAATGGAGGACAGGGGTTCGATTCTATTGGAGATGAAAACCTACCTTTTAGCGGAAGTTTTGATGGAAATGGACATCTCATAAAAAATCTACACATTAACCGGCCTGGCCGTTCTGGAAGCGGGTTGTTCGGACAAACAAGAGAAGCTACAATAACAAGGGTAGGGCTGGATAAGGTAAATATCATTGGGAAAAACCAAACTGGAGGATTTGTAGGCGTAGATCAACTAAGAACCAAAATATCCTTTTCCTATGCAACAGGATTAGTCGTAGGGAATAGTGAAGTGGGTGGCTTCATAGGAAATGGAACAAACACTGAGGTCAATAATTCGTATAGTTTGGCCAAAACTTACGGTAAAGATACTGTTGGCGGAGTTGCAGGTAGTTTTATAAGCACTATAAATAATTCTGCAAGAATTTCGAGCAGTTATGCAGCAGGGAGGGTGCTCTCCAACGCAGCTTTGGGGGCAATTACTAGTTATAGGGGTAATAATGTTTCCTTACGTTCTATTTACGATATAAATACTACAGGTTTACGAAAAGGAACAAATTCGGGTGATGGAGGTGCAGAAGGCCTTTCGACCAACCGTTTTTCCATTCCATTGATTATGAACAGTAAGTTCGATATGGTCAACCTTTGGCAATATGCCTATGGTCAAGATGGTATAAAACGCCCCATTTTAAAATGGGAAACCCCGTTTATCTTTAGCCTATCTGATGATGGCAATGGTACTATTGACAAAGAGTCTGTAGAGCGGATTCTACCGGGAGTTGACTTTCCTCCAATAACCGCTTACCCTAATGAAGGTTTTTCCTTTGATCATTGGCTGGATGAGGATACCCAACAGCAATGGAACAGCAACCCAATTAATATTTATGAGGTAGATCGAAACTATAATCTCAAAGCCGTTTTTGTACCCAACACAGGAAATCGAAAAGTGAAGATAACGGTTATCAACACAGTTCAGGTACTTGTAGCGGATGCACTGCTAGAGTGGGATGGGAACCTTTACCGAACGGATGCCAATGGTGTTGTGGAGCTTAGCGGTATATCCGATGGTACTTATGCATTCACCATTACCGGTGGGTCCTTTTATATACCTTTGAACGATAATCTGGAAGTAAATGGAAGTGATGTCAATATCCAGGTAGAATTGCAAGCTGGCTACGCTTATAAGGATAGAACATGTACTTTTTTGGTTACTGATGGGCTACTCCCAATATCAAATGCTGAAATCGTCATACAAAAACAGGGCGAAACTTCCCAAACCTTTTTCACGGATGCGCTTGGCGAATTTAAATTTATCGGAAATGGGAATTTTGATTACGCGGTAAACGTTTCGGGGTATAAGATTCAAACTGGATCTTTTACACTTTCCGAAAACAGTATATTTGAACAGGTAATACTCTCAAAGATGTACGATTTGGAGTTTACCATTACGGATGGGGCCAATCCGCTACCCCAGGCAGAAATCATTTTTGAAGGAAACACCTATCAAGCGAACAATCAAGGTGTGGTGGTATTTCAAGGGTTGGTCAATGGCTCTTATAACTTTTTGGTATCCGTTCCCGGTTTTACCACCATCACCCATACCAGCCAGATTCAGGATAGTGACCTAATGGAAACCGTTATACTCTCTCCACCAACAGGCCCCGTACGAAACATAACGATAAGGGTAACCGACGGTCTACGTCAAATTGAAAATGCAGGAATCATCATTACTGGACAGGACGTACTGTATGCAAATACAGATGCCCAAGGTGAAACTGTGGTTCAATTGATAGATGGAAATTATACCATACGTGTATTTGCACCACCTTACGGCAGCGTTGAACCCAGTATTGTGGTTACAAAGGATGATACGATAGAGATAGTCCTTTCCGGTGCCACACAGAATATTACCTTATCCATTACGGATGAGACAGGAGCTGCAATACCCAATGCCACAATCACATTCTACGGAAGAACGACGACTACCGATACCAATGGAATGGCCAGATTTTTCAATCTTATTCTAGGGACAACATACGAGTTTGCTATCTCCGCACCAGGATATCTTCCTGCAAACAGTACTATTACTATCAATCCTACGTTTACTTTTTACAATATAGGGCTGGTAAAACCGGCCACGGTTACCTTCGAATGTAGTGATGGTACGAACCCTTTACCCGGAGTCCGTTTGGATTTCAATGGGAGTCAATATATTTCGGATAGCCGGGGTGAGATACGCATACCAAATCTTAGACTAAGCACTCGCAGTCGCTATACCTATTTGGCAAGTATCGAGGGTTATCATTCGTTGAGTGGCGGTTTTGAGTTGTCTGCTCCTAACTATACGGAATCGTTGGTATTTGCCCCTAAAGTGGGTTATTACGATGTAAATTTTAAAGTAGAGGATTCGAATTCTTTGGCTGTACCTAATGCAGGAATTCAATTTGAAGGTAGGACTTATTATACGGATGTAAATGGCTTAGTATCCATTGGTAGTATGCGAAACGGTAGTTATCCTTTTACGGTAAATGCTTCAGGATACCAAACGGTCAAAGGCTCATTGGCTGTTAATGGCAATGCTATCATAAAAACCGTGGTGCTCCAATCTCAAAGTCAACCAACCTATACTATTTCTGGCTTAATTAGCGATAACAATAACAACCCTTTGGAAAACGTCATATTAAACGGGTTCAGTACTACTGTAACCACTGACGCAAATGGTCGATATTCGGCAACGGAGGCACAAGGTTGGTCCGGGAAATTCAGTGCTGTGTTACAAAATTATACTTTTTTACCTGTCGAAATAACTGTAAACAATCTTCAGGGAGATCTTTCAGGTAATGATTTCGTAGGTACACCTACGGTAAACCAGTTCAATATTTCTGGGACAGCTAGGGACAATCAAGGAAACCCTATGCAAAACGTGGCTGTAAACGGTTTTAGTACGGTAGTAAGTACTGATGTCAATGGCGAGTTTTCCGTTTTGGAAGCTGTTGGATGGTCCGGAACCATCACTGTTAGCTTGCAAGGATATGCATTTTCACCTGCCAGTATCCAGATTAGTACCTTACAAGGCGATGATAGAGGAAATGATTTCGTCGGCACACCAATTGTGCATCATATTTCGGGTATGGTCAAGGACGATAAGGGCAACCCTTTGAGCAATGTTACTGTAAATGGTTTTGGTTTTCCAAGATCTACAGATAGTACAGGCCGATATTCGACAAATCAGCCACAAGGTTGGTCAGGTACTATTTCCGTTTCTTTGCCTGGTTATAGCTTTACGCCTACGGATATACTCATCAACAATCTGCAGGCAGATAATACGGGCAATGATTTTACGGGCACTCCCAACATCAACAGCTACATCATTTCTGGAACTGTGACCGACAATATCGGAATTCCACTGGAAAACGTAATTTTGAACGGATTCAGCAGTACGGTTACCACCAACGCCAATGGTGAATATTCGGCAACGGAGGCCCAAGGTTGGTCTGGAAGTATTTCAGCTTCGTTGCAGGGCTATACGTTTGCGCCCGTAAACATACAGGTGAGCAATCTTCAAAGCGATAACGGGGGCAACGATTTTATTGGTACTGCCATGATCAATCAGTACACGGTTTCAGGAACGGCTAGGGACAATCAAGAAAATCCATTGGAAAACGTAATTTTGAACGGATTCAGCAGTACGGTTACCACTAACGCCAATGGTGAATATTCGGCAACGGAGGCCCATGGTTGGTCTGGAAGTATTTCTGCTTCGTTGCAGGGCTATACGTTTGCGCCCGTAAACATACAGGTGAGCAATCTTCAAAGCGATAACGGGGGCAACGATTTTATTGGTACTGCTATGGTCAATCAGTATACGGTTTCAGGAACGGTTAGGGACAATCAAGGAAATCCATTGGAAAACGTAATCCTGAACGGATTCAGCACTACGGTTACCACCAACGCCAATGGTCAATATTCGGCAATAGAAGCCCAAGGCTGGTCGGGGAGTATTTCGGCTTCATTGCTGGGCTTTACTTTTAAGCCCGTAAACATACAGGTGAACAACCTTCAAAGCGATAACGGTGGAAACGATTTTATTGGAATTAGATTAGGAAGTCAATATACAATTTCGGGAACAGTAAGGGACGAAAAGGGTAATCCGTTGGAAAACGTAATCCTGAACGGATTCAGCACTACGGTTATCACCAACACCAATGGGAAATATTCAGTTACTGAAAATGAAAATTGGTCAGGTTCGATTGTTCCATCCTTTAAAGATTTGGTGTTTACACCGCAACTTTTGGTTATAGCCAACCTTAATGAAGATGTGCTTCAGGATTTTAAAGGTGAAAAGTCCTTGAACATGTTTATTTTCCCCAATCCTTCATACGATGGCAAGTTTACTGTTGTAATGCCGAAGGTGGATAGTACAAAACAGCTACAGATTTTTACACCTTCAGGTCAGCTGGTACATAGTTCAACTCTTAAAGAAGATACTGAAACATATACTCTGGAAAATACATTGCCAAGTGGTATGTATATCTTAAAATTGACGGTTAAAAGTGGTATTTATGAGCAAAAGATTTTAATCAACTGATAACTTTGAATCTTTGAGAAGTTTTAAAAAACTATATTTTAAGTAGTTCAAAGAATAATCTAGCTTATAAGCTATTTTGTCAAGCTAAATGATTCGCTATGGGTAACTTAGTGCTAAATTCATTCTAGATAGCGATTGAGATTCAAAGATCATAAAGGACAAAAAGTAGTTTAATACCCCTTTGCATTTTAAGGCCATTATCTTGGCCAATCTTTTTTGGGTACAATGAAAACCGAGATTAAAAAGACAAAACAAATTTTTTTCCGCTTCGCATACTAGTTTTGATGCTATTTAGGTATGGTAACTAGAGTTGTATTGTTCTATTTAGTGCTTTTATCCTTTTTTGGATACCAGAACTTGCGGGCACAGGAAGACTTTAGTATTCCACCATCCATTAAGAAAATGAATTATGCCGATAGGGAAATCACATTTTCCAATGTGACCATAAATGGTAAGAAAACTACATTTTTAGCGGTAGAAAAAGGAGCCGTGGTAAAAATAACCACCAGAATTGAATCCAGACGGAACGGAGATTATTGTCCTGGTTGTATCGTTCAGGTATATTGGGGACTTAGAGGGTATATTTCATTATGTGCCAAAAGCTTTTATGGGTATCAATTGCTGAAGAAAAAGTCCAAACTTATTTTAAATGCACCTCTGCAAGATGGCATATACTATATTACCACTGGAGGGTCATTGGAATACTCCTGTAAAAACAACTTACAAAGACCCCGATGTTCTGCCGATAACGCCTTTGCCGTTTTAAAAGTTGGTAATCCTGACTTAGAGAAAAAAATCACACTTGAAAAAGTAACAAAAGATAATGGTACATTTTTAAAAACAAGGTTGATTAAGCCTGGTGGATTTGGTGATTTAAACGAAATAACTTGGTTTTATAATGGAGAGAAATTGGATTTTTACAATAAAAACGAAATACCAGTCACGGATTTTGGAAAATATAAGGTTGTATGGTCAAACTGTTTTACAAGTATTTCCGATTCCTTGGATTACTCGACAAACGATGAAAAATTTGCAAACACTACAATAGAAGAAGGAATAGTAGCCGTTGGTGATGGGGAGATGGCTGTAATGATGGAAAATAGAGATGGCTTTGTTCTAAAAAACCTGATTTTCGATTTGAATAAGTCTATTATTAAGCCTGAAGCTAAAAAGGAATTGAATCAGCTGGCTCAAATCATGAAGGCAAAACCTTCTATGAAAATTTTACTTGAAGGACATACCGCTATTGGGAATGTTAAAAAAAATCAGGTGCTGTCTGAGGAAAGGGTACTATCCACTAAAGCATATCTAGTGCAACAAGGGGTGGCCGGAGACAATATCCAAATAAAAGGTTGGGGGCAGACAAAGCCCTTGGTTATAACAAGGGATATAGAAAAAGGAAAAATAAATCGAAGAGTAGAAATTCGGATTTTATCTAGATAAGATTAGTATTTAATCACTTTATTAAAAGATATTACATATCCTTCAATGTTATGTTTAATAAAGTTTTAGGCATATGTGCTATAATGCCCCGTGTATATTAAACAGTATGAATTGAAACCTTGTTGATAACACTTTTCATAACTAGTTTTCCAGAACAAAAAAAGAGATAATTCTATTTTTAATTTTATAAATGATTAAAAGGTCATTTATTAATTTATTATGTATTGTCATAGTTTTAATGTTGTACTTCAAGAGGTTCCCGGAGAAGTAAGCCTTTGTTTTTCAATTTCTGGCTGTCCTCTTCGATGTGAAGGATGTCATTCTCCCTTTTTATGGAAAAAGGGAAACGGGACAAAGTTGACCCAAAAACTATATGAAAACATCCTCCATAAATATTATGGATTTGCCACCTGTGTCGTTTTTATGGGTGGGGAATGGCATAAAAATGAATTGATCGGTAGTTTAAAATATGCCCAAGACAAAGGATATAAAACCTGCGTTTACACAGGGCAAGACCAATTGGATAGCGAAATTCTAAAGCATCTTACCTGGGTCAAGACCGGGAGATGGAACAAATACCTAGGAGGTTTAAATAGTAAAACTACCAATCAAGAATTCATCGACGTAAAAACAAAAAAAAGACTTAATCATCTATTCCTTAAAAATTAAAAATTTATGTTACGACTTTCAGACGGTCAAATAGCGCAAAAAATCAACTTTATCAACGACTATTTACATTCAGCCAATGCCGCGGATGGTTCTAAAATGGATGCAAATGCCAATGTCACATCAAAAAACATTGCAACCATGGAAGCGGAACTGAACAAGGATATAAACATACAGGTGAACAGGGCGCTGGTAAAACAAAAGATAGCATCCTTGTTCGGGGATGGGCTGGCAAAGGAATATTCAAGGCAGATAGAATCCCATGAAATATATGTACACGACGAGACTTCCTTGAAACCCTATTGTGTATCCATAAGTATGTACCCTTTTTTATTGGACGGGCTTACAAAGCTTGGTGGGGAAAGTAAAGCTCCCAAACATTTGGAAAGCTATTGTGGTGAGTTTGTGAATCTAGTTTTTGCTGTAAGTTCCCAGTTTGCAGGTGCCTTGGCTACCGTAGAGTTTTTATTGTATTTTGACCATTTTGCAATTAGGGATTATGGTGCGGACTATTTGAAGACCCACAAAGAATTAATCGAAAATCACCTACAACATGTCATCTATGCAGTTAATCAACCTGCAGCTGCAAGAGGATATCAATCTGTATTTTGGAACATCTCTATTTATGATGAAGCCTATTTTAATAGTATGTTCGGGGATTTTATGTTTCCCAATATGACCAGACCAAGTTGGGAAAGCATAAAAAAACTACAGGCTTTTTTTATGAAATGGTTCAATGAAGAACGAAAAAAAGCCATCCTAACTTTTCCCGTGGTCACAGCGGCGATGTTAGTAAAAAATGATACTCCCGTTGACACGCAATTTACCGATATGTGCGCACAGGAATTAAGCGATGGTAACTCGTTTTTTATCTACCAATCTGAAAATGCGGATAGTTTGGCCTCCTGTTGTCGGCTACGAAACGAAATCAGCGATAATACGTTTAGTTATTCCCTTGGAGCCGGTGGTGTGGCAACTGGGTCCATAAATGTAATTACGTTGAACATGAACAGGTTGATTCAAAAAAAAGCGGATATCGTTGAAGAAGTTCGGAAAGTCCATAAATATCAAGTAGCCTATAGAGAGCTTATGAATGAATATGATGAAGCAGGATTACTCCCGGTGTATCGAGCCGGTTTTATAGCAATGGACAAACAATTTTTGACCATAGGCATCAATGGTATGGTAGAAGCGGCCGAAAGTCAGGGCATAACGGTAGGGAACCATGCACCCTATAAAAACTTTGTCAATACGTATCTTAAGGCCATCTATAAAGAAAATAGGTTGGCCAAGGAACGTTACGGGTATATGTTCAATACTGAATTCGTTCCTGCCGAAAACTTGGGCGTAAAAAACGCCAAATGGGACAGGGAAGACGGTTTGTTTGTCCCACGGGATTGCTATAACTCCTATTTCTATGTGGTCGAAGATCCTAAAACCAATTCACTGGATAAAATAATTTTGCACGGTAAGGAAATCACAAAGTATCTGGACGGTGGTTCGGCATTGCACCTAAACCTAGAGGAAACTCCCAACAAAGAAGGGTTTATAAAGTTGATTTATGCAACGGCAGCAGCCGGATGCAATTACTTCTGCTTTAATATAAAAATCACGGTTTGTAATGCATGTTTGCATATTGACAAACGTACTTTGTTGAAATGTAGTAACTGTAACTCACAAAATGTAGATTATGCTACCCGCGTAATTGGATATTTAAAACGGGTGTCCAGTTTTAGTTCCAATCGGCAAAATGAGCACCAATTGCGGCATTACCATACGAAGGAAGCATAATAGGACAAATATCTTAAAAGTTTAATATGTCTTGTAATTGGTAATATGGAAAGTACTTTTAAAAATACCGGATTTTATGAGTTTGGATGTGGGTAGAGTCATCTTGAAGTGAAACAATTTTAGAGTAGGATGGTCTGGAAATTGGCGCTAGTTAAGATCAAAACCCTTTAAAGAGAGTACTGTTCCCTTTTTTTCTATTTCGGCCGCAAGCTTGGAAATTGTTTTGTCCTTAAAATCGCTCAATAGTTTTTTTTTGAATGGGGCCACGATATAATGGGCAGGGCAGGGGTTGGTATCATTGCATTCGGAGAGGCCTAAAAAACATTCATCCAATTTATAGGTTCCGTCAATACAGGATATGATATCCCAAACCGATTTTTCCTTATTTTTTGGGTCAAGAAAAAATCCGCCTCCCGGTCCCATGGCGGAGGATATCAATTTATTGGCGGTAAGTTGTCTTAACAATTGTGCCAAAAAAGCTTTTGGGATTTCTATTTCATCAGCAATTTTTTTAACTCCAATTTTATGGGTCTTATCGCTGTGTATCGCTAAATACAATATTGCCCTTATGGCATATTTACAGGCATTGGATAGCATCTAACTTTTTTAAAAAGTTAAAGGTACTAAAAAGATGATTTTTATCATTGTCACCTTTGGAAGAGGTTCCTATTTTCCTTTTCACATATTTTCCTAGAAAAGTGAACTTAAAAGAAAAAATAACGCAGTTAAAGAGCGCGAAAAATGCTATAATTCTGGCGCATTATTACCAACGTCCAGAAATACAGGAAGTAGCGGATTATGTTGGGGATAGTTTAGGATTGTCGCAAAGAGCTTCTGAGGTAGATGCAGAAATCATTGTTTTTGCAGGAGTTCACTTTATGGCGGAAACGGCAAAGATTCTCAACCCTACAAAAAAAGTTGTCTTACCTGACCTTACTGCAGGTTGCTCTTTGGCCGATTCTTGTCCACCAAAAGCTTTTAGAGCCTTTTTGGCCGAACATCCAGATCATATTGTGATTACCTATATCAATTGTTCTGCAGAAATAAAGGCAATGAGCGATTTGGTATGTACATCGTCCAATGCCTTACAAATTGTAGAATCCGTACCCAAGGATAAGCCTATCATTTTTGCCCCGGACAGGAACTTGGGCAAGTATATCATCAAACAAACCGGTAGGAACATGTTATTATGGGATGGTAGTTGTGTTGTGCACGAAGCATTCTGTATTGATAGGTTATTACAACTGTACCAAGAAAATCCCGATGCGGTCATCATTGCCCACCCAGAATCTGAAGAGCATATTTTAAAAACAGCGAACTATATAGGCTCTACGGCGGGAATGATAAAATATGTAAAAGCGCATTCCAAAGAGAAATTTATAGTCGCCACTGAAGCTGGTATATTGCACGAGATGGGTAAGGCCGTTCCGGATAAGGAATTGATTCCGGCACCAATAGAGGAGGATAATACCTGCGCTTGTAGTGAGTGTAGCTATATGAAAGTCAATACACTTCAAAAACTATATGACTGTTTGCGGTATCAAAACCCACAGATAGCGGTACCCGAGCATATAAGAAAAAAAGCCCTTCTCCCGATTGAGCGAATGTTAGAACTTTCAAAATAAGTGCAAATGGTTTCGGTTGACTATCTCGTGATCGGTTCTGGAATTGCAGGGCTGACATTTGCTATAAAAATCGCAGAAAAATTTCAGGATAAAAAGATTCTTATGGTCACTAAGGCCGATGAAGAAGAATCGAATACCAAATACGCCCAAGGTGGAATGGCCATTGTTTTGGATACCGATAATGATTCTTTTGAAAAACATATAAAAGATACACTAACAGTTGGCGATGGTCTTTGTGAGGCGTCAGTTGTGGAAATGGTTGTCAAAGAAGGGCCAAAAAGACTTCGTGACTTGATACAATGGGGAATTGATTTTGATAGGGATGCCAAAGGAAATTTGGATTTGGGTAGGGAAGGGGGGCATTCGGAATATCGTATTGTCCATCATAAGGATATTACAGGTTATGAAATAGAAAGCGCATTGCTAAAGCGTGCTTATCAATTGCCCAATATTATTATGTTAAACCATCATTTTGCGATTGACCTAATTACAGAGCACCAGTTGCAAATGATAAACCCAGAATACATTTCGTGCTACGGCGCTTATGTTCTCAACCAAAAAACGGGAGACATAAAAACTATAAAAGCCAGTTCAACGATATTGGCTACCGGTGGTATCGGTAAAGTATACGGCCATACTACAAATCCTACTATTGCTACTGGGGATGGTATTGCAATGGCTTACAGAGCAAAAGCACGAATTTCTGATATGGAGTTTGTCCAGTTCCATCCAACCGCTTTATATAGTGTTAAAGAAGGTCAGTCCTTTCTGATTTCTGAAGCTGTGAGGGGGTTTGGAGCGTATCTACGCAATACGAACGGGAACAGGTTTATGTTGGATTATGATAAAAGAGCAGAATTGGCATCTAGGGACGTTGTTTCAAGGAGTATAGATAACGAGCTTAAAAAAACAGGGGATGAATACGTGTATCTTGATTGTACCCACCTTGATATGCCAAAGTTTAAAACACATTTTCCAAATATTTATAAAGAATGTGCAACACAACATATTGATATAGCTAAAGATTGGATACCGGTGGTTCCAGCTTCCCACTACCTGTGTGGTGGAATTATGGTAGATACGAACGGCAAAACATCAATAAATAATCTTTTTGCATGTGGTGAATGTTCCAGAACCGGGCTACATGGGGCAAACAGGCTAGCATCAAACTCTTTATTGGAAGCATTGGTATATGCCCATAATATTTATGAATACCTCTGTTTTAATCCCGCCACAACAAGGGTGATTTCAATTCCTGACTGGAACGATAAAGGAACGCGTGTGTCTAAAGAGCACATTGTCATAACACATAATCTGAAGAAATTACAAGCTTTGATGCGTGACTATATAGGTATCGTTCGTAGTAATCGTCGATTATCACAAGCTGCAAAACATTTGGATGTAATGTATAGGGAAATTGAGGAGTTTTATAGTGGTTCAAAAGTGAATACTGCATTATGTGAATTGCGAAATATGATCAATATAGCCCACCTAATTATTGGTCAATCACAGAACAGAAAGGAAAACAAAGGAGGATATTTTAATATGGATAATCAATAGGGCGCGATAAAAGTTTTACTTTTTATGAAATACTCACTTTATCAGCGTTCCTGTTTTTTTGAATTCATGGCTTTTTGCCTGTAGGTATTCCCAAATTTGAACTGTGTTTTCAGCCTCTTTCACTTTGTGAGAATCTGGTTGCGCTAAACAGAAACTTAAAAAGTTGTCAATCATATTCTGTGGGATTTCAAACGATTCGGATAGTGCTATTTTTGAAAACATAGCAATAATTTTTTTCTCCATTGCCAAATTTTCATCTAGTGCAACCAGTTCTTCAAATAATTTGGTTCTACCTGAAGCTCTATTAATTATTTTATGGGTGTTTATGATAACGCCTATTGTGAGGTACCCTAGAAAAACGGGCATTCCCTTACTCTTCTCTTCCGCAGTCATAAATCTAGCATATTTGCCTCTATCTGCCTCTAAGAGTAATCGCTCGCTTTGGGTCATGATTTCTACGTCTGCATTGGGCAGACCCAATGATGATGAAGTAATGGAAGGTTTAAGTCCAAGCCGTTTAATATCAAGGTCAATTTCTCCGGTTAGATTAAATGGGCTGACGATAACTTCTTCTAAATCGATAATGTTATCTTTTAGATTGATGAGAAGGATATTTCCCTTCAACATAGTATTGGTAACCATAATTTCCTTGGGAATGTATTGAACCGCAGAGAATCTAATTGAATCCATGGGCCTAGCTTCAATGGTAAACTGGCCTGTAGCATCTGTAATTGTGGACTTTTTAGTGCTTAAATTGATAACCAACACATTTGAGACATCATTGCCCAAACTTTGTACCTTGCCCGTCAACTCTATAGACTTTTCCTGACCGTATCCAGTATATGAAACGAATAAGGCAACTAAAAAACTAAAATGACTTATGTAGGCTCTCATTACTATGGTTTTCGTTTTTTAAAAGAAAAAGCCTTTACTCAAAGTCCATTGTCATTGTACTTATTCCTGCTACTCCAAAATTGCCTAGTGCCAATTCATTGGTTGCTATATTGGTAACATTGCCAACAATGTTTATGGGTAAAAACAAAGAAGCAAAATCAAAATCATTTTCGCCTCCAAATACATTCAGATAAAACTGAAATGTAGAAAAGTTAATATTATTGATACTTACCCGTACCGTTTCGTCATTTTTTATATTTCCGATATCGAGAAATTTTTCTGGATTTTCATTCATGATTCTATCATTGAACACGTCTATGTTGTCGGAAATCAATTCACCATCTTTAAGCACTTCAACACGGATCAAATAGAAATTTTGTTCGTCAATTGGTCCAGTAAAGGTAATTCGGACCGTATTATCGTTTTTTACCATATCTAAAATAGGTATTGGCTGTCTTAAAACTTCTTCTTCGGATTTGAGTATGGTTTGATCTTGTAACATCACTTCTACCCAATAGGCGTTTCCAATTGTTGGTGTAATCATTTCTGAGGTGGTATAAGCTCCGTTGGCGACATTAAACGAATCTGAAACTAGAGATACTGTATTGGACGCATCCCTAGTAAACAAAGAAACTTTCGCATCGTTTACAGCATTAAAAGTAGTATCAGCTACTGGGACTGTTTTTTGAATTTCGACTGTAACAAAATCGTCTTCGTTGGTAAGTAGGCCCGAAATAAACACCTGTTCTTCAAATTCAAATTCTGGTTCAATATCATCAAGGCAACTTGTTAATATGCTCAGGAAAATAAGTGCTATATGGTAATACGTTTTTTTCATGGGTCTAGAATTTAAAATTGTAAGAGATAAAGGGTATAGGTGCGCCAATCAAAGAAAGTTGTGCTGTTCGTAGTACGTTGTCATTAAAGATGGAATTAACTGAAAAAGCATTTTTATTACCGTAGACATTGTATAGACCAAAACTCCAACTACTTTTCCAATTGGTTTTAGGGTTGCCGGTCGGTGTGTAAATAAATGAAATATCGGCCCTATGTGTGTTCGGGATTCGAAATGCATTTCTATCGGAGTAGGTAAGAAAGGAATCTCCGTTAAAACGCAGTCTTCCATTTGGCTGGGTGATGGGCCTTCCTGTTTGGTAGGTGAAAAAGGTTCCAACCTCCCACTTTTTAGATAATTTATAATTCGCCGTAAGATTAAATATATGGGGTCTGTCAAAATTTGAGGGGAAATATGCGCCTTTATTAATCTGTTCTGCAGCGAAATTACTTTTCGTTTTCCGCTTTGATACAGCGTAGGTATAGTTGGCATTTCCGGTTAATTTTCCCTTGTTTTTATGGGCTGCCAATTCCAGTCCATAGGAAAAACCTTTGGCGGGTACCAATTCGGTTTCTATATTGTCAATCGCTCCTAATGCTCCCAATACGCCAGACCGCGACCCATTAATATATTCTACGATGTCATCAAAGGTTTTGTATCCTTCTATGGAAAAATTATAGTCTTGATTCTTCGTATCAAAAGCGTATCCTGCGGAAAATTGATTGACCTCTACAGGTGGAATGTACACACCAGAGGGTTTCCATAAATCATTGGGCAACACCACAGTTTGATTGGAAATTAAATGAATGTATTGAAACATTCTGTTGTATCCCGCTTTAAAAGCTTTGCGGTCATTAAGATTATATTTTACCGACAGGCGCGGTTCCAAACCATGATAGCTTTTTGATATTTCGTTATTCTTGTAATTTTCAAACCCAATAATAGTACTTGGTGTTTGAGGAAAATTAGGGTTATAGACAGCAATGTTCTCCTCGCCAAAATTCCCGAACCAGGAATACCGTAAACCGGTATGTATGGAGAACTTATCCCATTGCTTTTCTATACTGTAATACGCTGCTAATTCTAATGCTTTTTCTTTATCAAGCCCCTGATTTGAATACTCACCGCTGAATTCGGGAATAAATTGGTACAGGTTGCCGGAAAGCCCAAATCTCATCTTTGTGGTTGGGTTTGGATAGTAGGTAAAATCGGGCTTAAAAATCCAGTTTTCAATCGATCTATCAAGGGTACCTTCGTTATTTGTCTCATCAAGATTCTCTTCGATTCCTAAAGCAAAATCGTATTTGCTATAAATACCCGTAAAATTTGCGAATAACTTACTGGAAAAGATATGATTCCATCGTATGGTAGCCGTAGTGTTCGTCCAACCAATATCTGCGGTAATATTAGGGTCATCTTCGTCATCTTCTTGTCTAAATTGTATGACATCGGCACCAAAAAAACCAGAAGCGTACAGCTTGTTATTTTCATTAATGTCCCAGGTCAACTTTGTGTTTAAATCGTAAAAATGAAATTTCTTAAAATTGATATCCCCGAACAACGGAAAAAACATATCAAAATAAGACCTTCTACCAGAGGCCAAGAAACTTATTTTATCCTTTTTGATAGGGCCTTCTATTGTAAATTTAGAGAATATTAATCCCAATCCACCTTCTCCTTTTATCCGTTTGGAGTTTCCATTTTTTTGTCTAATCTCCAATACGGATGATGCCCTACCACCAAAATGTGCTGGAATTCCACCTTTGTATAGGTTAACCATTTTAACAGCATCTGCATTGAATATCGAGAACAGGCCAAACAAGTGTGAAGAATTGTATAAGGGCGCTTCATCGAGCAGAATTAGATTTTGATCTACATTTCCACCCCGTGTATTAAAGCCACTTGTTCCTTCGCCAATACTGCTAATTCCAGGTTGAGTCAAAATCGACCTTGTAATATCAGGTTCACCGAGTAAAGAGGGTAATTTTTTTATTTCTGAAGTGGTAAGGCTAGAAGTTCCTCCAAGAATTGGGTTTACCTGGCTCTTTATGTTCTGACTCGCTCTGACAACGACTTCATCCAATTCGCTTGAAACGGGTTTCAATGCTATTTTTATGCTCATATTCCGTTCTAATTGAACGGTAATATCTTTGGTGGTATAGCCCAAGTACGAAACTTCGAAAAGATAGTTGCCCTTGGGCAGGGTGATGGAATAAAAGCCATATTCATTTGTAATTGCCCCTTTGTTACTGTTCTTAATAATGATACTGGCGCCCAACAGTGTTTCGCCCGTATTTGAATCTGAGACAATCCCACTAACGGTGAAATCGTCACTTTTCTTTTTTGCTCTAGAAAGAATGATATAGTTTTTTTTGATTTTGTAAGCAATCTTGGAATCCTTAAAAAGCAGGGCAACAGTTTCAGCAATATCTTTTTCAATAACATTGATACTAAAGTTTTCATCCACATTTATGGCATCATTATTAAGAATGAAATTGTAAGATGTCTGTTCTTCAATTTGCGCTATAATGGACTTTAATGAATTGTTTTCTTCGGCTAGGGTAACGGTTTTTTGACAGAAGCCGTTGAACGCTGCTAGCTGAAAAGAAAAGATCAAATAAAAAAAAGAAGATAATTTCATTAAAAAAATGGTTTTACCACAACTATTTTTTGGTCGTGGTATGACCCCAAAAAGGTTTATTTCCATAAATTTGGATATTGTTGATTTATACTGATTTTGCGATTAGAATTTATTGGCAGTTATAGTGGGAAAATGCCAGTTTTCCCACTTTTTATTTAATCATCCACTCATTGGTTTCTCTGTTTAGTTCATAGGTAAACCCTTTTGAAATTTTAAGGATTTCAAATATTTCTTCTATGGGTGTTGAAACATCAAATGCCCCCGTGAATTTAGTGGTCGCAATAGCCTCATTTTTAAAGCGAATTTGTTTTCCAAAATGCGCTTTTAAATCGATTGCTATTTCTTGGAAGCTGGTATTTTCGAATTGTATTTTCCCCTCTTTCCAGGCAATATTGGAGGCATCCGCATCCATTTTGGATTTCAGTAATTTTTTGGTGTTCTTATTAAAACTTACTTTTTCGTTCGGAAACAAAATCACGCTTTCTATAAATTGTGACTTAGAGCTAACTTCAACCTTGCCCGTAAGTAATTTTGTTGCTGTAATTGGGCTTTCTAGGTAGGACTTAACATTAAAACTAGTACCCAAAGCTTTGACCGTGATATCATCTGGTGTGGTCACGGTAAATGGGCGCAAGCTATCTTTTGCAACTTCAAAGAATGCTTCTCCTTCTAGAAATAAAGTTCTAGGACTTTCTGTACTGTAGGATAAGCTACTAGCCGCATTTAACCAAACTTTTGAGCCATCCCCCAATGTAATGCTCTTTTGTTCACCAAAGGTTGTCTGTACTATGGTTTGATTTTTAGTTGAGGATACCCTATTGTAGAGGTATGTGCCACCAAGTATGAAAACCAAAATGGCCGCATACTTCAGCATGTCTTTCCAGATTACTGTTTTTGGTTCTACGGTTTTAAAGAAACGCTTTTTAGCTTTTTCGACAGAAGGGTCTTGTGCTGAAGTGAGCTCATAAATACTAGTTATTTTGGTGAACAATGCTTCATCAAAACCTGTAGAGTCCATCCACTCCTCTACTTTTCGAATGGTTGTATCATCTGCTTTTTTTGAGACATACTCCCAAAGTTCGGTTTCTGTGATTTTTGAATGCTCCATACCAAAAGTCTTTACCTATCTATAAGACGTTTGTCGAGCAATGCTTCCCTATCTAAAAAGTGTTTTTTTCTTAAAAGAAATCTTTTAGGCCTTTTTTAAATGCAGTTAAAGCCTTTGAAATATGGAGTTCTACGGTTTTCACAGAAATACCTGTTTGTTCGGAAATTTCTTTATAGGTCAAACCTTTATCTCTTGATAATTTAAAAATTTCCGTTGTCTTTAGTTCAAGTGTGGTATAAATAGTCTCGATTCGTTCTACTAACTCCCATTCTTTGTCAATCTGCGTTTCAATAGTTGTTTGAAGTGCATATAGATTCGTATGCTTTGTTCTTGTCTGTTTCTTTCTATGGTCATCGATAATTTTATTTTTAAGTGTCGTTATCAAAAATGACGCTATGGAACGATCGGATTCCTTAATATTTTCAAAGTTTTCCCAAAGCTTGATAAATGTTTCCTGAACCAACTCCTCGGAAAGATCCGTTTCTTTTAAAATTTTAAAGGCATAATTGTACAACCGGGTATAATGTCTATCAAACAAATTGGAGAATTTTGCTTCTTTGATAGCATTCGATGTGATTTTTTTACTCAAAAAATTCAGTAACGGTAGAGTGCTAAACTACAGAATAAAATGCGAAGGATTTTGAGAATACCTTGATTAGGCAATAGTTTATAGTTTAAAGACCTATGAATCAATGAATTTAAAATAGACAGGCATAGTATTTCATATGAAAATTTCCTTTTACAAATAATTGAGCAAATATTCAGCATGTTAATCTCATACAATTTTTGCGATTGTAATTCGGTTATTTTTACTTCAAGTTAATTTTCCTATACTTGAAAACACGAAAACGAACATTGGTAAAATATAAAAATATGCGACTACTCATAATACTATTAAGTCCGTTCATCTTTTTAAATTTATATGGACAAACAGCGGCTGACGAAAAGCTCAAATATCTCAAACAAAAACCACCATCAATAACACCAGAAGTTTTTGCACCGGATTTTATTTCCAAAAAGGGCGAATACGAGTTTGGGTCTGTTTTCAATAAAGATGCTACCGAGTTTTTTTATGGCGTAAATGTCAACGGAAAAGAAGAGATTCGATATTCCAAGCTAAACAGGGGAGTTTGGAGCAAACCTAGGACTATTTTATCTCATAAAAAATATGGCTATAACGATCCTTTTCTTTCCCCAGATGAAAACAGGCTGTACTTTATATCCCAAAGAACATTGGATGGAACAGATAAAAAGGATGACTACGATATTTGGTATGCAGAAAGGGTAGGGGATAGATGGTCTGAGCCCATTAACTCAGGGTCCAACATCAACTCAAAACAAGATGAGTACTATATTTCATTTACCAACAATGGCACAATGTACTTTTCGTCAAATAAAAATGGGTCTAGCTTTGACATCTATTCTTCAAAAACGATTAATGGAGAATTCCAAAAGGCCAGTCGTCTAAGTGATGCAATCAATACTTCGGCCTATGAAGCTGATGTCTTCGTTGATCCTAACGAATCCTATATCATTTTTTGTGCAACAAGAAAAGATGGACTAGGTCAAGGAGATCTGTATATCAGCTTTAAGAATATGGATGGAACTTGGTCTGAATCTAGTAATATGGGTAAACGTATAAATACAAAAAACCATGAGCTTTGCCCGTTTGTAAGTAAAGATGGAAAGTATTTTTTCTATACCAGTAATAAAGATATTTATTGGGTAGATGCTAAAATTATTGAGAGCTTTCGGGGTGAAGAATAAGAACGGGCTACTTTAGAATCTTTAGTATAAAATTTTTAGTAAAAGTATCTTTAAAGGATAAAAGGTAGGCAGCTATATTTCTTATATTTAACCGCAGCTATATGAACATTAACAAAAAGCTGTAATCGAAATGTCAAAAACCTTTTTATCATTATTCCTTTTTTTTACGGTAACCATGTTAATCGCTCAAAATACTTTTCAAGAGAGTTTTTATAGTGAAACTCGATTATCCAAAGAACATATGCGAATCGATTTTAAGGATGAAGCTGGGAACGAAGGGTTTCTTCCGATTTCTATAATTAAAGGTAAAACTGAAGGTCCAGTATTTACTATTGTTGCAGGTGTCCATGGTTATGAATATCCTCCCATAATGGCTACACAAAAAATAATGGAAGAAATTGATTTGGAACAACTTAAGGGAGCTTTAATTGTAATTCCTATCGCAAATGTGGCATCATTTTTTACACGAACGCCTTTTATCAATCCTCAGGATAAAAAGAATTTAAACAATGCCTTTCCAGGAAATGCCGATGGTAGCATTACAGAACAAATAGCGCACTTTATTACTACCAATATTATTCCTGTAAGTGATGTTTTTCTTGATGTCCATGGCGGTGATGCCTGTGAAGACCTGATACCGTTCGTTTGCTATTACAACAATGAAAGAAAACCAGAACAAACAGTATTGGCCAAGAAACTTTCTGAAAACAGTGGATTTGAATATGTGGTTTCCTATCCGTATACACTATCGGATACCGAGCCTGCAAAGTACACCTTCAAACAAGCCGTTCAAGATGGAAAAACGGCTTTAAGTATTGAATGTGGCAAATTGGGCAATGTACAAGAAGAGAATGTAAGCTTGATCAAAAAAGGAGTCTACAATATGCTTTCTACGATGGATATGTATGCTAAAGGCACTGGGGCTCATCCGAATATTATCTATCGTAATAACCAAACCTACATTAGGTCCAGTGTACAAGGTATTTTTTATAGTAATTATAAAGCTGGTGATACAGTCAAAAAAGAGGATAGTGTAGGATATGCTACGGATGAATTTGGAATTGTTCTTGAAGAATATAAAGCCCCAAAAAATGGAATCATCTTATACAAACTGGCAACCCCACCAATAAACATTGATGATACCGTAATGTGCATTAGTTCTAGAACAGATGACTAAAAAGATAAAGCCCTTTACTAAGAATTAGCTACGGCCCATACCATGTTTTGCGACTTTCACTTAGTTTGTTGTATGGGTATTGGAAAGACTATAAAATGTAGCTTGTACATAGTCTGTTGCATCGCCAGTATTATTTTGGTTATAAACCCCGGCCTTAAAATACATGTACTGCCCACCAACATCATAACCACTTGTTGTCATATCAACATATTGTTCAACATCTTCCTTTCCTTCTCTACTGATGGTCACCCACATATCGTTACGAATGACCTTTATCGTGTAACTGAATTTTTCATCAAGTGCAATCCCATCTGATGGGTTAGCTGCACTGCTTGAGCGACTCCCGATTATTTCGTACCAGAATTCATCATCGGCATTCTCTTCATGCGCTATATAAATAGAGCCCAAATCATTATTGGGAAGTTTACGATAATAAAGACGTACGGGTTCATCATCATTTGCATGTATTTGTCCAACAATAACGCGGCCCACCTGGTTACTATTACCCGTAGTCGTTACATGGTTTACGGCCAAAGTAGCTTTTAACTCACCATCATAGCCACCTGCAGCCACAATATCAGATTGTGGGGCGCTACCAAAGACCCAATTGTTTTTGTTTACTCCTTTTGTGGATATGGATGTGTTTCCTGCACGTAACATTTCCCGTAGCTCGGTTCGCACATAGCTTGTGTTCACAGATGTCTTGAATCCTTCAATGGGACATTTGAATACCATACCGCCATCATCGGCCGTGTAGAAATACGCTGGGTCCTCATAACCGTTGTTCAGGTCATTTTCACTTATGGTATCTGCGGTACCACTGTTATCCGTATCCGTTGGTATACTTATATTCCAAGTTGATAAATCAAAATTATCAGACGGTGGAACACTGGAATCTGAGTCGTTACCGGAATCATCATTTTCATCGTCATTTGATGTTCCGTCGGTATCATCACCAGTGTCATCAGTGGCACCGCCGGTGTCATCCGTGTCATTGTTGCTGGAATCTTCGACTATTTCAGGTTCTTCCATTACTGCATCACTCGAACCACAAGCGACAACTACAACAAGTATTGAAAAACTAAATATAAAATGATAAAGTATAGGTAAGAGGGCAAGCTTTCTTTTCATAGGTAATAGCAAAGATACTGAAGAAGTATTAAAAATATTTACTAAAAGTTGGTTCTTCTTCATATAGTACTGGTCCATGTATGAAATCAATGAAGTCAAATACTGGAATGATATAGTGTCCGTCCGTACTTTTCCATGATTTTCATCGTTATAAAGTGTATTATGAGCAAGTCTGTAGGCTACCTCTCATGTAATTCAACGAAAAAGCATGCTTAAGAGTTTTCGTATCAACCTACATATTTATTTTTACAATGTTTTGCGGTTAAAACGTACGAAACGACAAAGAATCCGATGAAGAAAGTAAATCTATTGCCCGCCCTCCTAATTACTATGCTATTATTCAATTGCAACAAGAACAATGATAGCGATTCTGAAAATGAAATAGAAGAACTGGAAACAGGTATCATTGAGGTTGCCGAAGAGCTTGTTTCTCAAACCATGGCAGATGTTGAGTGGAACGCAGTTGCTCCCGAAAACGGAGGAGAAGTGGTTTACGATATATTTCTTGAAGGTGACTTAGTAAAAGCGAACAACCCCGATACCGATTATAGTTTTGTAGGCCTTGAGAGTGCCACTCGTTACGAAGGAGAAATAGTAGCAAAAGAGCTATCCGAAAGTACCTCAAAATCTGAAAATAATACCGATCAAAAGCAAGAAGAGACTGTTATAGATACATTTAGTTTTGAGCTCACCACTAAGGTTTTTAGCAACCCAAATGCCCCCGAACCTAATATCGTGAACTTTTCCAGAACTTTAGGAACAACTACA
Organism: Bacteroidota bacterium; assembly: GCA_039030475.1. Lineage (GTDB taxonomy): Bacteria > Bacteroidota > Bacteroidia > Flavobacteriales > Flavobacteriaceae > Flagellimonas. The sequence goes on along the minus strand of JBCCEC010000017.1, from coordinate 32,483 downwards.
ATATCTTTAGAATGGGAGCTGGCCACCTTGGCCGATGGTTCCGAGATTTCCGTTGCGGTTTATTTAGAGGGTAACCTGTTGGCCAACAATCTAGAGGATACGAATTATACGATAACGGGCTTGATCCCCGATACCGAATATGAAGGTTCCGTTGTAGCTATAAGCAGCAACCAAAAAACCAGTGCCCGACTTTTTACATATACAACTTTCGCTGTAGATTCTCCACCTGGTGAATTTACTATAAGCGCTGCAGAAATAACAGCTACATCCGCACAAATAAGCTGGAGTCAACCAGCAGAGAACGGAGCCGAAATTGCGGGTTATAAGCTCTTTTTGAACGATCAACAAGTTGGTGCCGATATTGAGGCCAATGCGGAAAAACTTTATGCTCTTGAAAATTTAGCACCCAAAACCGAATATACTGTAACGGTCGAAGCCTTTACCGATACTAACTTGACGAATTCTTCAGAGGTGATATTCACTACTTCTGAAACATCGGCTGATGAGCCTATTGGCGATTTTGGACCTGTAAGTATTAATAATTTATTCCCCACGGCAAGATTAATCTGGTTCAAACCTGAAACTTTTGAAGATATGGCGGTAACGTATACCATTACGTTGGACGGTACAGCGCTCACAGACGACTTTGACGGAGGAGATAACCTATTAATTGAGTATTTCCTAAACGATTTGACACCAGAAACAGCGTATTCGGGTACTGTCGAGGCAAGAACGACTTCTGGCGCTACGCGTACCGAAGACTTTTCCTTCACTACTGTACGCGATATAAGTGATGAACCTATATGGGCAATTACTGTAGCTTCGGAAATCGAATCCAACACTGCGCAACTCATCTGGCAAATGTCATCAGTGCCGGAAGGTGTAACGTTTACCTATGACATTGTTTTGATTGATGTAGTAACTGGGAACGAAGTAACGGCTGTTACCGATTATGATGGTGGCGACGGCAGAAACCCGGCCTACACATTCACCGATCTTGCCGCGGGCGAATACCAAGCTACCCTTACCGCTAAGGCTAGTGATGGTTCTTCTAAAGATGTTGTTATCACTTTTCTTATTGAGTAAGCGTGTAGTTTTTTAATAAATGAAACGCATGTTAACCTTGATTGGGAGATATGCTTTTATACCATTGCCCGTAGTAACGTAAGAACTGTTGAAAAAAGTATACGGCCTTATCAATTGGGAAAAAATGCTCACTCAGCAGAGTTAAATTTTAGACAAGCTTCTCCTTAAAAAAATCCATTGTTCTTTTCCAGGCCAGTTCAGCGGCTTCTTTATCATATCTGGGCGTACTCGTATTATGGAAACCATGGTTAACATCAGGATAAGTATATGCCACATAGTCCTTGCCATGTTGCTTCAAAGCTTTCTCATAAGCTGGCCATCCGGCATTCACACGTTCATCAAGTCCTGCAAACTGTAGCATCAATGGTGCTTTTATCTCGTCAATATTTTCAGTGGGCTGACTTCCATAAAAAGGAACGGCCGCCGATAATTCAGATACTTTTACGGCCATCATGTTTGAAATCCATCCTCCAAAACAAAATCCGACCACACCAATTTTACCGTTACAGTCTTTATGTGCTTTTAAGTAATCGAAAGCCACAATAAAATCTTGCAGCATTTCATTGCGGTCACGTTTGCGCTGCATGGTCCTACCTTCGTCGTCATTTCCTGGGTAACCGCCCAAAGGACTTAACGCGTCCGGAGCTAAGGTGATAAAACCATCCAAAGCGGCTCTTCTGGCCGTGTCTTCAATGTAGGGATTGAGTCCTCGGTTTTCATGCACGACAACGATACCGGGAAGTTTACTATCAATGGTTTTGGGCATTGAAAACAATCCTTTGATTTCACCACCACCTTTAGGTGAATCATAGGTAACGTAATCCGAACTTAATCTGGGGTCATCGCTTGCCACCAAAAAAGTATCCTTGTAGTTTGGCATCATAAAACTGAGCAATGAGCCCACAGTGATACCACCGATGGCGTACACAGAAAGTTTTTCAATAAACTCTCGACGTTTAAGTTTGTTGTGGGCATAATCGTCGTATAAATCAAAGACTTCTTGTTTAATATCTTCTTTTCGTAATTTTTTCATGGAGTTTTATTTTAAAATAGATTTCATAAATTCTTCTTTATAGGCTCTGCCAATGGGGAGTTTGATACCCCCGAAAAGGCAAACTTGGTTGCCCGCGATTTTTTCTATTGATTCCACATTTATGATATGTGATTTATGAATTTGTTGAAATTGGGTATTTGGCAGATTTTCCAACCAGAAGCGAAGAGGTTCAGTCGATAAATGTTTTTTAACGTCGGTCACGATTTCGGTATAATGGGAATCTGATGTAATATAATGAATAGCATCAATATAGATTTTGATGTGCTCGTAGCCTGACTTGATATAGATTTCTTTCCTGGGCGAAACTGAAGCTGTTTTATACTTATTAGTAGACTCAATTTCTTTTCTTTCAAGTGCTTTTGATACCGCCTTAACGAAACGTTGAAATGAAAAAGGTTTTAGAAGATAATCGACAACGCTGAACTCATAGCTTTCAAGTGCATATTCCGAAAATGCCGTCGTAAGGATAATACTGGGCGGATTCGCCATGGTCTTCAAAAAATCGATTCCGGAAAGTTTTGGTAGATGTATGTCAAGAAAAATTAGATCTATCGGTTCGGTTTTTAGTAATTCCATAGCCTGTACTGCATCTGAAAAAATACCTCTCAGTTCTAAAGAACCGATGTCTTCAATATACTTTTTGAGGATACGCTGTGCGGGAGGTTGGTCTTCGACAATGATACAGTTCATGAACGGTTTATTTTACTTAGTTCCACCGATAAGTTGACTTTGTACTTGTTACTGTCTTCTTTAATTTCGAGGTGATGCCTGTCAGGATAAAGGAGTTGTAAACGCTTTTGTACATTTTTGAGTCCGATTCCGGCATCCAGACTATCAAGTGATGTAGTAGGTCTGTGATTATTTTCACATGAAAAATGTAACGTATTGTTCTTCATATGCAACTTAACGTCAATTTTGATGTTCTCGCTCTGTCCCGCTTGACTATGTTTAAAAGCATTTTCAATAAAAACGATTAAGATCAACGGTGCAATCTTATATCCTTTTTTAACATTTTGGGCATCAAAATACACTATGCCCCTGTCTTCAATTTGTAATTTGCTCAACTTAATAAAGTTATTCAATTGTTCAATCTCTTTTTGAAGTGGCACATACTTTTCTTTGCACTCGTACAGCATATACCGCAACAATCCGCTGAGTTCTAGAATTATTTCGGGAGTTTTGGATGAGCCTTCAAGGGCATAAGAATACAGATTATTGAGATTGTTGAATAAAAAGTGTGGATTGATTTGTGACCTCAAAAATTGAAGCTCACTTTCTTGGACCGTACTTTTTAAAGCTTCTATCTGTTCTTGCTTTTGTAAGGCATCCCATCCAAATTTAAATCCAGAGAGAATGGTAATTACAGGCAATACGCCCAACAATGAAAAAAATACTCCAGGAAACGATTTTGCCCGCTTGGTACCCGCAAAGAAGATTTGTTCAAGGAGCAATTCTTCCAACAAAATGACTATGGCCACCACCAATAACACGAATGCAAAAAATTGCCAATATTTTCTTTTATACAGGAAACGGGGCATCAGCCAATATCCTATAGCAGCGGCGGCAAATACATAAGTACTAAAGAAAGCCAATTGGTGTCCATAAAATCCTGGGTTTTCCCTATCGAATGAATAGAAAAGAAATACCAATACAAGAAGCACTAATTGAAAAACAAGTTCTCTTTTTGATATTATCATGAAAATATAAGCTTCAGTTAAAAGTATTCCTAACAAGGTAGCAAAAAAAAGAAAAACTGTAAACGACGTTTTTTGGTCTTCAAACAACATTTATAAAGTACTGGCAAAACTTTTGTTGATTGGGGTAGAAGATATGTCGTTCGTAAGAAATTGTTTTACCCCCACGCTTTTTATTGAAAATTTGAAGAAAAAAGAAGCATATGAAATTTGGTGTGAAATATTCACTGCTATTGGGCATAACGTTATTTCTTTTCACTGCTGTTGGATATACACAGCAGCGTACCATATTTAAGGGTAAAGTAGTAGAAAAATCTTCCGGTCTGCCCGTGGCTTTTGCTACCGTAATGGTTGCGGACAATGCAACCAAAAAAGCAATCGATGGGACGACCACTTTGGACGATGGTACATTTTCTTTGGAAACCAATGCCAGTAATTTTTATATCGAAATCAGTTTTCTGGGCTTTGAAACGAAAGTTGTACAAGTACCATATACAGAAAATGAAGAAAATGATTTGGGTATCATTGAGATTTCGGAAGATGCGCAAAAGCTTGAAGAAGTTGTCGTTCAAGGTGAAGTTTCGCAGACGGTTTTTAAACTTGATAAGCGCGTATTCAATGTAGGAAAAGATTTGAGCACTACAGGTGCCAGTGCCCTCGAGGTTTTGAACAATGTTCCATCGGTCAACGTCAATATCGAGGGGCAGATAAGTCTTCGCGGCAGCGAAGGGGTCCAGGTATTGATCAACGGTAAACCTTCTATATTGACCAGTGATGAGAACAACGCACTTGGTACCATTACCGCCGATATGATCGATAGGGTAGAGGTAATCACCAATCCTTCTGCAAAGTATGATGCGGAAGGTACCTCGGGTATTATCAACATTGTTATTAAAAAGGAAGAACAGAAAGGGTTAAATGGTTCCATTTCGGTAAATTCAGGTGCGCCCAATAACCATAGTGTAGGGATAAGTCTTAACCGAAGAACCGAAAAATTCAATCTGTTTACCCAGTTGGGAGTTGGCTATCGCGAATTGCCCAACGAGATTATGGTACGCAATACGGATTTAACAACAGGCAATACTATTCTATCCGATGGTGAAGAATTCAGGAATGAAGAATTTTATAATTTCATTCTGGGAACCGACTATTATTTTAGTCCAACCAGTGTACTTACACTTTCAGGGAATATCGCTTTGGAAATTGAGGACCAACCATCGACTACCGGCTTTACCGCGTTGGACGGGTCGGGAAGCTCGACCTCAGAGTGGGAACGAACCGAGGTCACCGAAGCTCGAAATCCGAAGTTCCAATATGAATTACAATATAAAAAGGATTTTGAAGATGATGAAGATCACGATTTGCTTTTCAGTGCGCTTGGTAATTTCTTTGGAAAGGACCAAAGCTCTGAATTCTTGGACAATACAATTTCAGGGGAAGACCGTGATGCCGAACAGAACATCCGTACCGATTTCCAAGAATCTGTTTTCACCTTTAAACTAGACTATACCAAACCATTTTCAGATGAATTTTCAGTTGAGACCGGAGCCCAGTACATTCTTAATGATGTTAGCAATGACTTTGAGGTACAAAACCTTGAAAATGGTGAGTTTGTCTCAGACCCTGGCTTAACCAACATCTTTGAATTTGACCAAAACGTGTTGGGTGTTTACGGAACTACTGCGTATGAAGGTAAAAAGTGGGGTTTGAAAGCGGGTGTGCGACTTGAAAACACAGAGGTAGGAACTTTATTGGTAAATACAGATGAAGCAAATGACCAGAACTACACCAATCTTTTTCCAAGTGCGCACACATCCTATAAATTTTCCGAAAAGGTTTCGTTGCAAGCAGGTTATTCAAAGCGGATTTATCGTCCAAGACTTTGGGACTTGAATCCGTTCTTCAACATCCGAAACAATTTCAATATCAGACAGGGTAATCCAAATTTACTTCCTGAGTTCACCGATTCTTATGAAATAACGGGTATTTTCTTTGTGGGAAAGACACCTTTGAACTTGGGGCTCTATCATCGATATACTACCGATATTATTGAACGGATTTCTTTTTTTGAAGATAACGTGAATATCACCAGACCTGAGAATATTGGAACGAACAACGCTTGGGGCGTGGAATTCAACACCAAATATAGTCCGGCCAAATGGCTGACATTCAACCTTGATTTTAATTATAATACCTTTTCGCGTCAAGGAAGTTTTGAGGAAACCGTATTCGATTTCAATGCAGATCAGTGGTCATCAAAACTGTTGACCAAAATAAAGATGCCTTGGGATATTGATTTTGAGGCTACCGGAAACTACCGCTCTGCATTCCAAACCGTTCAGGGAGAGATAAACGATATTGCATTTTTGGATTTTGGACTTAGAAAAAAGATACTGAAAGGCAAAGCAGTCTTGAACATGAGTGTGCGTGATGCATTTGCATCAAGAATTCGGGAAAACCAAATTGCACAAAACGATTTTGAAGTCTTTAATCGTAGTTTTCGTGCGAGGTTTGTATCCTTCGGTTTCAGCTACGGGTTTGGTAAAGGTGAGGCCATGCAGTATTCTGGCGGAAGGCGAAGGTGAAAATTTGGATAACTACAAAGTGTTGATAAAAGAATCATTTTTCCGCAAACATTCTCGGTAATGTTCCTACTTGCGTAAGTGACAATTTAAAATATACATAGCGCTACTTATACATTCGCTCAAACCATATCTATATCTTTCCAATAGCATAAGATTTGCGTAAAAACCCTAGTTTTTTTAAGGTTTTTTTGTAATTGATTTTCTAAGTTAATTTCTAACTTGTTGCGAGTCAAAGAGCTGAATTTCTACGTTCTCCCTCCCCCAAACAAAACTATGACAACACTATAGTGACTTAACGCACAATACGCGCTTAACCATTGAAGCTTATACTATGAATCAATCACAAAAATTTATTTCCTCAATTGAAGAGGATTCAACGATCAGAAACATTTTTACAGATGAGCAAATTACTGTTCTTAGGGAAAGGGCAAAGAATGATAGACCTCCCATATGGGATAAAAAAATCTTTATGGGTGTAGTCTACATTGTTGGAGGTGCCCTGTTGTTATCAATAATTTTTGCAGCGTTCAGTGTTTTTCCAGTTGAATATAACGAAGTAATTGACCCAACAACTAAAATCAAAACAAAAGAGCTGATTGAAAAAGATGTAAATAACTTTTTTGTCATGATAGCTTCAGCTTCCATTGGTGCATTGGCTGGATTACTGGTTCCTAAACCTTCGGAGGATTAATCAAATAGTATGAAAATTGTAGAAAGACTAAAGCATTTAAGGTAACAGAGTCTTTATTGGATATGTAAGTCAAAATTTTGACAATCTGGAGGACTTGTTAATTGAATTTAAATTCTAAATAAATAAAAAGTTATGGCAAAATACATTATGTCCAATAGGCGAGCGGGTAAATTTCAAGACTCTGAAAAACTGGCTTCGAGGGATTCACTTGAAGCCGTTAAAACAAGTAATTTTATGTTAGGGTCTAGTATAATCAAGGAGAATAGCCCAAAACATGAGACATCTCGAAAAATAGTGGTTTTTGAAGCTGAGCCAGCGGAAATGGCGGCAAAAAGAAATAACCTTCCAGATGATGTCATGGTAGAACCTGAAATCTTACATTTCAATGATTCCATAAGACCTATGGATTTTCTTTTGAGCGATCGTAACGAACTATCAGGGCCTGTGGAATTTGGTGATGTTAAAGAAATTACAGTAAAGCTAAGGGGCGGGGGTAGTCCATTGGAGGGCGTCCTGGTTATACTTTTTCTTCGGTCTCCTGAAAATATTGGAAGACAAATAGAACTGGTAACCGACTCATCAGGTATTGCAAACTTTCGATTTTCCCACTTTTTTATTCCGTCTGCACTTATTGCAATTCCTGCGGGTGGGTTTTGGCCTATGGTTGTAAGGGGCCCAGAGCGCACAGTGAACATAAATATTCCACCGTTGCCCAAAGCGGAGACCTTTAAAGGGTGGTGGCACCGTCAAATGGGCGTTAGTCGATACAATCAAGACCTTGGCCAAAGCATTGGTGTTGGAGTTATCGATACAGGAATTGGACCTCACCAGAACTTGGTTCATGCAAATGATATTGGGGCTTTTATAGACGGTGGATTTGATCTTTCCGGCGGGGCGGACGTTGACTCACACGGGACACACGTTAGTGGCAGTATTGGAGCAAGGCCAGAAGATGCAAAACAGTATGGAGGAATCGCTCCCGGGGTAAACTTGCATTCTGCCCGGGTTTTTCCTGAAGGGCAGGGAGCCAATCAAGGTGATATTGCAAATGCCATAGATGAACTATCAAAAGAAGTCGGTGTTGATTTGATCAATATGAGTTTGGGTGCGCCGCAAGGTTCTGACATTGAGAGAGATGCTATTTTAGATGCCCTTGAAAGGGGAACACTTTGTATATGCGCTGCAGGAAATTCCAATGGGCCCGTGGAATTCCCTGCCGCTTTTTCGGAGACCATAGCTGTTTCCGCAATCGGGCTTCTTGGATGGGGACCTGCCGGCAGCATAACATCAACTCGTCTGCCTCAAGATAGCGCCCGTTTTGGCGATGACAATTTGTATCATGCCAATTTCAGTTGTTTTGGAAATGAGATTTTTACTGCTGGACCAGGGGTGGGAATCATTTCAACAGTTCCTGAACGATTTGGATTGATTGCCCCATATGCAGCAATGGGCGGTACTTCCATGGCAAGCCCGCTGGTGTGTGGTACTTTGGCGGCAATTCTTTCAAAATCGAGTGAATATGTTGCTATGCCGCGAAATAAGTCCAGGGCTTTAATGGCAAAATTTTTACTCAGAAAAAATTCCCAGTCGATAGGAATGGATTTTATTTATCAAGGAGAAGGAATGCCAAGGGTGTAAATTAAGGCTGAACCAAATTATCTGGAATGATGATTATCTTTGATAATTATGGGAATGTACATCATTGCAATAAAGAGAGGAAAAGAGAAGTTGGCAAATCCCGAATGGACGGATTTGGTTCAAAGGATTTCCAATGTGGAAATCATAAATAATTATAGAAATAAGAGAATCCTAATTTCTACTGATGAAGATGGGGTGATGCAGATTAAAAACGAGCTACCACCTGATGATTTTCATATTGAATCTGTCATTGACCACAAAAGACTTGACAGTTAAAAAAACAAGATAATGAAGATTTTGTCATAACACTCTTTCGTTGCTTTAGAAAGCAAAATTCTCCTAAAAAGTTTTTGTAAAAGCTTCTCAAAAAAAGCTGATGGAATACTGCTTTGCTAAACTGGCAGAGTAGGAGAGGTAAAGGTATATGAAATGAAAGGGCAAGTTAATTTACTCTTCCAATATTCAAGTAGATATAGTATACATAACTGCCATTTGGCAACCATCTAAGACATGATAACAATTTTTCTTTTTTAAGGATATTGTCTTAAAACTCCCTAATTTTCATATTACGAAACCATGAGTCAAAATACCAGTTTTGAAGCGCAATTTTCCCTCGTGTCGCCTTCCCAAAACTGGCCATATCCTTAAAACCCGAAACAGCAACTTTGTCCCTCCAATCTTTTGAAGTCAAATCTTCCTTAGCGGTCAGTTTTCCATTGAGGTAGAATTCAATTTTTCCATTTTGCTGTATAATTTTGGTTGTATTCCACTGTCCTGTAGCTTTAGCTTCCACCTTATTCAATTGTGGCGATAGTCCCCACAGACAACCTGGTCTTTTCATAGGTGTTTTGGTATCCATATGGGAGGGTTCCAATAATTGGTATTCAGGCCCCGTTTGATAGGTAGCCCTATATTCTGGGGATTCTTGCACATTGATAAAAACACCGCCGTTCCCTCTTAGCGACATTTGCCAATCAAATACCAGCTCGTAGTTTTCATATTCCCTATCTGAAACCAAATCCCCAAAAACTTTGTTTTCGTCCGTGGCATTGCAAAAAAGAGCACCATCCCGTACTTCCCAAGCAGAAAATCCGGTAGAATCCGGATTGTTATAAAGATGCCAACCGTTTAAGGTCTCGCCATCAAAAAGTAATGCCCAGCCCTGTTCTTTTTCAACATCCAATAACTGATTGTGCACTTGGTTTTCTATGACCCACTTTTTGGTCCGCCAAGTTCGGTTCTCGGATTTTTTATCCATTCTACAGGAAGCCATGAAGATTAAGAATATAACTGAGCAAAAAAAGAAGTTCTTGACCATATATTTTGAAGTATAAGAACTACAATAGTATTCTCATTTTCCATTAAAAACAACGCAAGGGCAATTATATTGCACTATATTTAAAGCACAAACTTTATTATTAAACACAATTCTATTATTTGGACAGCATTGGCTCAAATAAGAACTACTTTCCAAAAGAATGAAAATGAAATTTTTACTTTCCATTATTGCCTTGGTTACCTTTTTAAGCATGGTAAATGCCCAAGATCGATTAACTGGTGAAACCTTTACGACACGCTCTGAAATTTTGGCACAAAACGGTATGGCGGCAACAAGTCAACCTTTGGCTACCCAAGTTGCTCTGGATATTTTAAAAAAAGGAGGAAGTGCCATTGATGCCGCAATAGCGGCCAACGCCGTGCTGGGACTCGTGGAGCCAGCAAGTTGTGGTATTGGCGGCGATGTCTTCGCCATAATTTGGTCCGCTGAAGAAAAGAAATTATATGGTTTAAATGGCAGTGGTAGGGCGCCCAAATCCTTATCCATTGATTATTTCATGGAAAAAGGAATGAAATATGTGCCCTTTTATGGACCCTTGCCCGTATCGGTGCCGGGCTGTGTAGATGGCTGGTTCAAATTACACGAGAAATTTGGTCGACTATCCATGCAAGACAATTTGCAACCGGCCATAAATTATGGTAGAAATGGATTTCCGGTGTCAGAGGTCATTGCTTATGAAATGGCATCGAATTACGAAGCGGTGAAGGATCAACCGGGTTTTGCCCAAACTTATATGCCATCTGGAAAACCTCCGGTTAAAGGAGAGGTATTTGTGAATCAAGATTTAGCCAATACCTATGAGCGTATCGCCAAAAAGGGTCGCGATGCCTTCTATAAAGGTTCTATTGCCAAGACTATTGATAGCTTCATGAAGGAACATGGTGGATTTTTAAGTTACGAAGACCTAGCAAACCATACCTCCAATTGGGTAGCACCGGTTTCAGTGAACTATCGAGGGTACGATGTTTGGGAACTTCCGCCCAATGGACAAGGTACTGCGGCCCTACAGATGTTGAATATTCTTGAAGGATTTGACATTGCCGAAATGGGTTTTGGTAGTGCTGAATACCTGCACGTGTTAACCGAAGCCAAAAAACTGGCCTACGAAGACAGAGCCAAATTTTATGCAGATCCCGAATTCAACAAGATTCCTTTGGAAACGCTATTATCGGATGCCTATGCTACGCAACGGAGGAACCTTATGAGTCCCGACAAAGCTGCCAATACATATCCCGCAGGAGATATGGAAATTGAAACGGGTAATACAACATATCTTACGGTTGCTGATAAGGACGGCAACATGGTTTCGTTCATACAGAGTATTTATTCTGAGTTCGCCTCAGGTATGGTACCCGACGGATTGGGCTTTGTGCTGCAAAACCGTGGACAAATGTTCAATGTCCAAGACAAGAACCACGCCAATGCCTTGGAACTTGGGAAACGTCCATTCCACACCATTATCCCCGCATTTATCACTAAAGAGGGAAAACCTTGGGTAAGTTTCGGTCTTATGGGCGGAGCAGTGCAGCCCCAAGGTCATGCTCAGATTGTAGTGAACCTCGTTGACTTTGGCATGAATTTACAAGAAGCTGGAGATGCACCAAGAATGCGCCATCGGGGCAGTTCGCAACCCACAGGGTCTACAATGACCAATGGCGGCACTTTATTTCTTGAAAGCGGTTTTGAATCGGAAACCCTACGAGAGTTACGAAAAAAGGGCCATCGTATCGGTTTTGGTGCAGGGATGTTCGGTGGATACCAAGCCATTGGTATTGATTTGGAAAACCAAGTGTATTCAGGAGCTTCAGAATCAAGAAAGGACGGTCAAGCCGCAGGGTATTAAGTCTAGCTTCAAAATTATATCAAACCGACTATTAAAAAACACAATCAAATCATATGAATGATAAAAAACTACCTTCAAATTTAAAACTATTCTTATTTTCATTTTTTGCCTTTGGGACAACCTTGTTCTCCCAAAATTTTGAAGCCTTACAATATCGCACTGTAGGTCCCGCGCGTGGGGGTCGCGTTACCACGGTAACTGGAGTGGCGATGCAACCGGGGACCTTTTATTTGGGAGCTTCGGGTGGAGGGGTCTGGAAATCTGAGGACTATGGTACCACTTGGGACAATGTTTCTGATGGCTTTTTTGATACTCCCTCGATAGGGGCGATACAGGTAGCTGAAAACGACCCTAATATTGTGTATGTGGGTACGGGTTCTGACGGATTGCGGAGTAATGTCATTAGCGGAAAGGGTGTCTATAAATCGATAGATGCTGGAAAGACATGGGAACATATTGGACTTAAAAACGTTGGTCAAATTGGCGCATTGGAAATTGACCCTACCAACAGTAATGTGGTTTGGGTAGCGGCCATTGGCAATGCCTTTAAAAGTAATCCGGAACGTGGAGTATATAAAACTACGGATGGCGGAGAAAACTGGGAAAAGGTTTTGTTCATATCGGATAAGGTAGGATTTTCAGATTTAGAATTGCTACCGGGCAACTCCAATGTAATCTATGCGGCTGCTTGGAAAGCAGAGCGAAAACCTTGGACCATCATATCTGGAGGTTCCGCAGCAGAGGGAGGTATCTACAAGTCTGTAAATGGGGGTAAAGACTGGACAAAACTTGAAAATGGATTACCAAAAGATACTATCGGGAAGATAGATTTAGCCGTTTCTCCCAGTAATTCGAGTATTCTTTATACCATTATCGAAGCTCCCGATAAGGAACAAGGACTCTATAAATCGGTAGATCAAGGGAAATCGTTTAAACATATTTCCGATGATAAACGTCTGGTGAACAGACCCTTTTATTACATCAATGTGGAATTGGACCCTACCAATCCCGATATTGTGTATTCCAACGCCAATCCGATTATGAAATCAGAAGATGGCGGAAAAACCTGGAAAGAAATGAAAGTCCCCCATGGTGACAATCATGACATTTGGTTGAATCCGAGTAATCCACAATTATTGATTCAGGCCAATGATGGTGGTGCCAATGTTAGTTTTAACGGGGGCAAGACATGGTCCACACAGTTCAACCAGCCTACTGCCGAATTGTATCAGGTAGAAGTGGACGATCAATACCCATATTGGCTATACGCCGGTCAGCAAGACAATTATACGACTATTGCGGTACCGAGTTTTCCTCCAAGTGCAGTGCAAAGTCCAGGTTCCGCTTGGGTCATCAATACCGGTGGTTGTGAAACAGGTCCCGCTGTACCCAAACCAGGAGACCATAATACCGTTTATGCCAATTGCAAAGGACGTTTTGGAGTGTTCAATAAACTTACGGGAGTGGAAAAGAGCTATTATGTGGGCGCTTCGAATATTTATGGGCATAATCCTAAGGATTTGAAATACCGTTTTCAACGAGTCTCACCTGTACATGTTTCACCACATAATCCTGATGTTGTCTATCATGGCTCACAATTTTTGCACAAAACGGATTCCGACGGGTATTCTTGGGAGACCATCTCACCTGACCTGACCGCTTTTGAGGCAGATAAACAAGTGATTTCAGGAAGCCCAATTACACGTGATATTACGGGAGAAGAGTATTACAGCACCCTGTACTCCATAAGGGAGTCAAGCCTACAAGAAGGTCTCATTTGGACAGGATCCAATGATGGCGTGGTTTCCTTAACTAAGGATGGTGGTAAAACATGGCAAAACGTGACTCCAAAGAAACTACCAAAAGGAGGTAGAGTAGAGTCCATAGCAGCATCACAACATAATATAGCCACCGCTTATATAGCCGTGGACAGACATTTATTGGGCGATGAAAAACCCTATTTTTATAAAACTACCGATTATGGAGCCAATTGGGCGTTGTTGAGTACAGAATCAAGCGGAATTCCCAATGACCACACTTCCCGAGTCCTAAGAGAAGACCCCGTAAAACCTGGATTATTGTATGCAGGTACGGAATACGGTATGTATGTTTCATTTAATGATGGTGAAACCTGGCAATCATTCCAACAAAATCTTCCCGTGACCCCGATAACCGACATAAAAATTTTTAGAGGGGATTTGATACTAAGTACTATGGGACGTGGTTTTTGGATTTTGGACAATATCACCAGTCTGCGAGATAAAGACATCTTCAACTCAGGGGCGACACCGCATCTTTTTAAACCAGACACTACGATTCGCTATCGTTATCCAAAGGTGCGCGCAAGCAATAGCTTCCCAAAATATCCAAGAACGGCGGTATATATCGATTATTATTTGCCCGAGGCAACCGAAGGTTTGAAGCTTGAGATTTTGGATGCCAAGAAAGAACTGGTTAGCACGATTCTGAGTGACAGCACGCTATTAAAATCTTCTGTAAGCGAGCAGGAGGATATGAACTTGAGTACAACCTTTCGCTTTGTCAATAAAAAACTGGAAGCCAAGAAAGGGCTAAATCGCTTTGAATGGGACTTGCGTCAAAAGGGAGCATGGCATAAAGAAGAGAAAAAGCGCTTTAAAAATGGACCTATGGTACCACCTGGAAGCTATACTGTGAAACTTACGGTGGGTGACAAAAGTATACTACAAGATTTTGAAATCCTGATGGACCCTAGAGTGAAAACTGAGGGTATGACCCAGCAGTTGTTTGAAAAGCAGCACGACATGCAGCAAAAAGTAGTGGCATTGCTAAGCGAAGCACGTTTATTGCAGGACAGTTTGGAAAACGAAGCCAAAAAATTAAAGGATAAAGAAGAAAACACAGAACGATTGGAACAGGTAAAAGCTGTTTTAAAACAGCTTAAGAACGAGGAAGGTGCCTATCCACAACAAATGCTGGTGGCACAAATCTCATACATCTACAATATGGTAAACGGCGCGGACCAGGTTATTGGAAAAGATGTTATGAATCGTTACAATGAGTTGAAGACCGATTTATTGAAAATCAAGAATACGGTTCAATAAATTTTAAGTTGTAGTAAAAGATAAAACTTAATGAAATACTTTAAACTCCTATTTTCCCTTGCACTCACTATTGGAATCTTTTATGTTTTAAATACAAAACTCGGTGCTATTCCACCCTTAGGAAAATTCTTGAATCCCAGCTCAGGTATTTGGCAAAATGAAACTGATGAAACTATTACAGGAGAGGTTGTTATACCGGGTCTAACTGAAAAGGTTACCGTTCATTATGACGAACTGATGATTCCACATGTTTTTGCTCAAAACGAGCATGATTTATACAAAGCCCAAGGCTATTTAACTGCTAAACATCGCCTGTGGCAATTGGAGTTCCAAACCTATGCAGCTGCAGGGCGCTTATCCGAGCTATTTGGCGAGGCGGCTTTAAATTATGACAGGACTGAGCGTCGAAGAGGTATGGCATATGGTGCAGAACAAGCTATTGCTTACATGGAAAAACAAGATACTGAAACATTAAGGTATGTTCAGGACTATGCGGATGGGGTCAATGCTTATATAAATCAACTTGACCCCAACGACTATCCCGTTGAGTACAAGCTTTTGGATTACGAGCCAGAAGCATGGTCCCCTAAAAAAACAGCATTGCTATTAATGTACATGACCAAGATGTTGGCAGGCGCCGATGATGACCTTGAGTATACCAACGTACTCCGTCTTTTTGGAAAAGAGAATTTCAATTTACTTTTTCCTGATTTTTACGATAGCACAGATCCGGTAATTCCCAAAGAGACAGATTGGAGTTTTATTGATGTACCACAAACGGTCTTGCCAGATAGTAAAGCTGTATTGGATACAATTGCAGAGACCATTGAAAAACCACACCCTGATAACGGAAGTAACAATTGGGCCGTTTCAGGTGACAAGTCCATAACTGGCAATCCAATTTTGGCAAATGACCCCCATTTAGGCCTTAATTTACCGTCTATTTGGTTTGTCATGCAATTGAGCACTCCAGACCACAATGCCTTCGGTGCCACTATACCTGGGGCATTAAGTGTAATTTCTGGGTTTAATCAACACATTGCCTGGGGAGAAACCAATGCCACAAGAGATGTGATTGATTGGTATAAAATAGAATTTAACGAGAATCGCACGCAATACAAATATGATAGCCAGTGGAAAGATGTTCGTTTGAGGGTAGAAAACATTTTGATAAAAGGCAAAGAAAGCTATAAGGATTCTGTGTTGTACACGCACCATGGGCCAGTAGTTTATGATAAAAATTTTAAATCCGACAATGAACGTTCAGGTTATGCGATGAGATGGATAGGTCATGATGGGGGTAACAATCAAAAAACGTTTATAGCGCTTAACAAGGCAAAGAATTATGAGGAATATGTAAATGCCCTACAGTATTGGAATGCGCCTGCACAGAATTTTGTATTTGCTTCAACTACTGGAGATATTGCCCTACGGATACAAGGGAAATTTGCGAATAAATGGGAAGGCCAGGGTAAATTCTTGATGGACGGAAGTAATCCTGAAAACGATTGGCAATCCTATATACCACAGGAATTCAATGCGTACACAAAAAACCCAGAACGTGGTTTTGTAAGTTCCGCCAATCAACATCCCGTAGATGAAAATTATCCCTTTTATGTTTTTAATGATGGTTATGAAACGTACCGAAACCGTGTTATCAATACCTTTTTTAACTCTAAGGATAAGTTCAGTGTACAAGATTTTAAAAACCTTCATAACAATACGTACAATCTAAAGGCCGAAGAACTTGTACCCTATATGATGGATACTATGGATACGGCATCCCTATCAGAAGAAGAAAAAGAAATCTACAAAGAAATTAAGGCCTGGAACTTTAATAACGATATAAATGAGGTAGGACCAAGTATATGGAAAATTTGGTATGGTGAATTGTATAAGTTGTTGTGGGACGAGTTTGCTGTGGAGGATACCGAATTGGTCATGCCTTATACCTATCAGACTATTTATTTATTGAAAAATTATGGTGACCATGAATTCATGGATATTGTAGCTACGGATGATATAACGGAAACTGCCAAGGATTTGTTTCTTTTAGCTTTTAAAGAAACTGTAGAGCAATTAAAGGAGATAAAGGAAGAAGATAATAATTATACTTGGGGCAACTATAAAGGCACTTATACGGGCCATTTGTTGCAAGCTTTGCCCGCCTTTTCCAGATTTGACATTCCCATTGGTGGTGACCGAAACATTGTTAATGCCACTTCAAAGAATCATGGACCCTCATGGAGAATGATTGTTGAAATGACCTCTCCGCCAACTGCTTTGGGGATATATCCAGGAGGGCAATCGGGTAATCCAGGGAGTAAATACTACGACAATTTTATTGACGACTGGGCGGCCGGGAAATATCATAGCCTTGACTTTCTGCAATCCAATAAAGCTAGTAGTACTACGGTAGGTACACAAACCTTAAAACCTGCAAGTCATGATTAAGAACCTTATCAACTTTATAGCAACGATTTTTTTAGCTGCACTATTATCACTTTTTCTCCCCTGGTGGTCAGTGATGACAGCCGCTTTGGTAACCTCTTTGTTCATACCCCTAAAGAAAGTTGCCGTATTTTTTGTTCCGTTTTTGGGTATACTATTGTTTTGGTCTGTGTATTGTTTTGTGTTAAGTAACGCTAATGATTTCACCATGGCAAAAAAAATATCCCAATTATTACAAATAGGAGGTAATCCCTATGTACTCATTTTGATTACTGGCGTTGTTGGGGGTCTAGCAGCAGGTATCACTGCTATTTTTGGAAAACAGATTGCAACATTGGGTAGTAAAAAATAAGGTTCGTTAAGAACCAAAACTGTAATTTTTGAGTTGAGAAAATTTTAACCAACACATTCAGCACACCTCCCTACCAATAGGAGTGAAACCGATTCTATACTATGTTCTGCAACCTCTGGAACAGGAATGCTAATGGACAGACATTCCGTTTTACCACAGTCTCGACATTGAAAATGGGGATGGGTACTCAAATGATTTGATGGGGAATAACTGTTTTTATTGTTCAATGCATACCAAGTAAGGCCGTCCTTTCCTTGGAACGAATGTAACATCCCATCATCCTCCAAACGTTCAAGAATTCTGTAAACCGTGGATTTGTTCATTTGAAGATGTAGTCGTTCCAATAGTTCTCGTGTGGATAATGCTGTTTTGTTTTGCTCAAATTCTTTCAACAATGCTTTAACCGACCTCGTTTTTCTGACAATACCCATACCGTAAATTTATTGCAACTTAGTTGCAATAACAAATTGTTTATTTATTTTTGCGACTCAGTTGCATTTATAACAATCAAAATATGGGAAAAAGTGTAGGAAAAATAGAAAAGCTAAGTTATGCTGACTTGCTTGGAGTAGCTTCAAGTGGACTTTGTGCAATACATTGTGCTGCAACCCCTTTGTTTTTTGCTGCTAGACCTGTTTTAGAAAGTACAATGCATCAACACCATCACGGAGCGGGGTTTTGGGCGCTATTGGATTATCTTTTTTTGGTTTTGAGTCTTGTTGCAGTTTGGTACTCCTCAAGACATACCGTTCATAAAGGAATTAAGAAAGTGCTATGGGGCGCATGGGTTGTTTTTGCCATTGGGCTTTTATCCGAATCCTTTCACTTTGAATATGGTAAGTGGTTTATGTATATCGGATCTATTATCCTAGTTGTGGCACATTTCTATAACCACTGTTATTGTAAAAAAATAAAGATAAACGTCACCAACCAAAACACATATTCATGATACCAAATAACGTCTTAGAAGATAACGCTGTAATTGGGGACGATAAAAGAATCTTACGTGACATTCATTTAAAAAGTAAAAATATAGCAGTTTATGAACGTAGCATAGAATCATTAAAGACTGGGTTGAATCAGCTCGTAATGCAACCAATAGAATATCGGGTCAATGGAACAGTGGAAGAAATTACCAATTCCTTAAGCACCTATTTTACGAAAGTACTTCCGAAGCATACAGACCTAATGGAGGATATTTTGAATCTTTTGAAATTGTTTGAACAAATTACCGAAGTATCTTCTTTCCAGGTCTCATTGGCCAAGATCAGTACCACCATGTGCCCTCGGTTTCATGCGGACAACAATGAGCTTAGGATGCTCTGTACGTATCATGGGCCTGGTACGCAATGGCTGCCCAACTATGCGGTCAATAGAAAGGCGTATCTATCCGGAAAAGACAATCAAAAAATTTTGGCTGACGAAAACCTAGCCAGACAAGTTGATACGGGTGCTGTAGTCATTTTAAAAGGTGCATTATATTGGGAGTCAAACCCTATTTTACATCGTAGTCCTAACATTGAGAAGAAAGCTAAGGGCCGAATCTTGCTTAGTATCGACATCAACGAATCCCTAAGTCCTCTCAGGAAATAAATCTTAAATTCAAAAAACAGAAATATACTCCCCTTAACCCTTTTAAACCGATTCCCTGATTCACGAAAAACTCCTTTTTTCACTCATGTCTTAAACCAGTTTCAAACGAATAGGCTCTTCACATAACAGGGCATTTATCCATTTTTATACTTTTTAGAAAATTGCATTTGTTATTTTTAAAGCGTACTATGAAATGCTGCGTTTTAGGATTCAAACTTTTTATCAAAATTGCCGAATTAATCTGTAGTTTTATTACAATTAAGTGATGCAAAAAACCATAGCATGAGATATGTTTTTATAGTATTTATGATTGCAGGCTTCTTTTCCTGCAAGAATTCCAAACCCAATCCCTTACACGAATTACAAACGGAAGGACTTAAAGAACCTGTCGAGATTGTTAGGGATACATGGGGCGTCAACCATATCTATGCTAAAAACCAACACGATCTTTTTTATGCACAAGGGTATACTGCAGCGGCAGATCGTCTTTTTCAGTTTGAGATTTGGCGAAGACAGGCCACAGGCACCGTTGCTGAAATTCTTGGGGAACAAGAATTGAAACGGGATATAGGAACACGTCTATTTAAATTTAGGGGCGATATGACTACCGAAATGAATCATTACCATGAAGATGGTGTTGAAATTATTACGGCCTATACAGATGGGGTAAATGCATATATCGAATCGATTTTAAAGACCCCCGAAAAATTGCCTATCGAATTTAAACTATTGAATATAAAACCACAGAAATGGACTCCGGAAGTAGTAATTTCAAGACATCAGGGCTTATTGGGAAACATTGGTCAAGAGTTGCAAATTGGACGTGCAGTGGCCAAACTAGGCTCCAAAACAGTTAAGGATTTGTACTGGTTTCATCCTAAGGAGCCTGATTTGACAATTGATTCCAACATAAATACTGATTTGCTTTCGGACGATATTTTAGCCTTGTACAATGCCTATCGTAAACCTGTGGAATTTAGAAAAGATAACATTGTTCCCAAATACCAAAATACCAAAGAACAAGAAACTGTCCTATCAAGTTATGAAGACAAGAATGATTCTTTCAGCATCGGCAGTAATAATTGGGCACTAAATGGCAGTCGTATGGCAGATGGCAACAGCTATATGGCGAATGATCCACATAGAACCATTGCTATACCCTCCTTAAGGTACATGTGCCATTTGGTTGCTCCGGGTTGGAATGTAGTTGGTGGTGGTGAACCAGAAATACCCGGTATTTCTATTGGACATAATGAATATGGTGCATGGGGGCTTACGGTTTTTAGAACTGATGGAGAAGATTTATATGTTTATGAACTAAATCCTAAGAACCCGAATCAGTACAAGTATAAAGGTGATTGGGTAGATATGACCCAGATTTCTGAAACGATCAAGGTAAAAGACCAAGTAGACCGTACCGTACAATTAAACTACACGCTGCACGGTCCTGTTACCCATATTGACACTACGAACAATGTGGCCTATGGGGTACGATGCGCTTGGCTAGAACCAGGAGGTTCTCCATATTTAGCTTCCTTGCGTATGGACCAAGCAAAAACTTGGGAAGAATTTCGGGAAGCCTGTACCTATAGTCATATCCCTGGAGAAAATATGATATGGGCGGACAAAGAGGGAAATATTGGTTGGCAAGCTGTAGGTATTGCTCCCATTCGTAGAAATTTTAGTGGTCTTGTACCGGTTCTGGGTGACGGACGTTATGAATGGGACGGTTATTTGCCCATTATAGACAAACCAAACGATTATAATCCTGCTCAAGGTTTTCTTGCTACTGCGAACCAAAATGTAACGCCAGAAGATTATAACCATTGGGAAGCCATCGGTTTCTCATGGTCGGACCCGTACCGTGGAGATCGCGTGGAAGAAGTACTTGGGGCAGCTAATAAATTAACCATGAAAGACATGAAAGCCTTGCAAACAGATTACCTTTCCATTCCTGCCAGGATTTTAGTTCCTATGTTGAAAAACTTTGTTTTCACGGGAAAGGCTGCAATGGCTAAAAAGAGATTGGTCAATTGGGATTATAAACTCGAAGCCAATTCTATTCCCGCAGCTATTTACGTGGCTTGGGAAAACCAAATTAAAAAAATGGCAAATGAACGATTCATTCCAGCCGAGGGAAAAGACTTCGTGCCTGGAATTCAAATGGCTCGTATTATGGAATGGCTTAAAGCTCCTAATGAAAGGTTTGGGGCAAACCCTATATTGGGCAGAAACGAATTTTTGACCCAAGCTTTTACTAATTCAGTGGATGAACTGGAAAAAAATCTCGGATCGAATATTGATTCATGGCAATATGGACAAGAAAGGAACAAACATGCCTACATGCAACATGCTTTAAGCAAAGTTGTACATGATACTATAAGCGCTAAACTGGATCTTGGCCCATTCCCAAGAGGAGGCAATGCTTATACTCCCGGTTCAACGGGAAGTAATTTAAGGCAAAGCAGTGGCGCTTCTTTTCGCATCATTGTGAACACAGGAGATTGGGATGCTACATTGGCTTCCAATGGTCCGGGACAATCGGGTAATCCAGATAGTCCGTTTTATGATAACCTGTTTGAACCTTGGGCAAAAGACGAATATTTTCCCGTTTATTATTCACGAAGCAAAATTGATTCAATAGCCATAACCACAACAAAGCTTATTCCCGTGAGGAAACAATAGGCTAGTGATCCTATAAACTACAATGACCATTATCTAAAGTTGAGAATTATTGGAAAAAATAAAAATTGGTATTATCAATGTGTCGGACCGTGCTAGTCGGGGGGAATATGCCGATCTGCCCGGTCAAGAAGTTCAGCGATTGTTGAACTTATGGCTATCAAGCCCATGGGAAGTGGAGTACGCCGTTATTCCTGATGAACAGCACCTATTGGAAAAAGAAATGATTACTATGGCCGATAATAAGGATTGCTGTTTAATCGTAACAACAGGCGGAACGGGACCGGCGGAACGTGATGTAACACCAGAAGCAACCATTGCCGTCTGCGAAAAATTACTTCCTGGATTTGGGGAACAGATGCGGCAGGTGAGCCTGCAATATGTACCTACGGCTATTCTTTCGCGTCAAACCGCAGGCATCCGTGGGAGTACATTGATTATCAATCTACCAGGTAAACCAAAATCCATTCGGGAATGTCTTGAGGCTGTATTTCCAGCTATCCCATACTGTATCGATTTGATAGGAGGGCCTTATTTGGAATCGAATCAGAAAGAGATGAAGGTATTTCGCCCCAGCAAATGGTAACGGATTAGCGCAAGTTTTTTTTTTTAAACGCATCTAAAACATAAGTTGGATTAGAGAATCCAAGTTGAAATTAAAACATAAAAACCGTTTTAGATGAAGTATATTCCAATAACAATCTTATTAATCATGACCTTTTCCGCAACAGCAAAAACCTTCGTTTCAACTGCTGTGATAGATACGGTTTTATCAAAAGAAAATGTAGACTATAATGTTACGCAAGATGAAAGCAACATTTATTTGAACATTAGTACTGCGGATAAAAAAACTATGATGTCCATGGTGCGTTTAGGGGTAACCGTTTTCTTCGATATCAAAGGAAAGAAAAAAGAAAATGTTTATGTAAAGTACCCTTCTGAAGCCATGGCCCTCAATACGAATAAAAGAAGAAGGGAAGAAGGCAGGCCAATGGATATTGAAAACGAGGAGGAGCGGGGCGATAGAATCATGGAGATTTTAGAAAAGGATTATCCCCAAAAAGCGGAATATGTTTATTTTGATGATAGTGAAGAATTCAATATTCAATTGAATTCGCTTACTATTGAAGTAGCTTTCAATTACGACCAAGACACCGAATCTTTAGTGTACAGTCTCACTATTCCCAAGACGAGAATAAAT
Organism: Bacteroidota bacterium; assembly: GCA_039030475.1. GTDB lineage: Bacteria > Bacteroidota > Bacteroidia > Flavobacteriales > Flavobacteriaceae > Flagellimonas. The sequence goes on along the minus strand of JBCCEC010000017.1, from coordinate 9,191 downwards.
ACAAACGACAAGAAAGACCTTTCTAAATTGACCATTGGGGTTAAAACGGTAAAAGAGGAGCGAAAAGATGGCAATGCAAACGGCTTAAGCGGAAATATTGGCGGAATGACCATTGGAGGTCAACAAAGAGGGCAGGGTCGTGGAGCTGGTATTGGGGGCGGTCAAGGTGGACGCGGTCAAGGTGGCGGTCGAGGAGGCCAAGGCGGAGGCCGGCCAAATTCAGAAAGACCGACTAGACCTGAAGAGGTGCTTTTAGATTTTTGGTTCGACGCCAATAGCGGAACGTGATGGTATTCGTTTCAAGCAGGGGAGGATAGGGCCTCTCTATCCCAAGTGTATCAATAAAGCCAAGAAAAACTCCATAAAAGTGACTATCACTTCTTCTTATACTGAATATTTTCATCTTCTAGCGAATAACAGAGTTTTGCTCGTTTCAATCCAAAAATCCTTCCTTCCCGTGCTTCGTAATTGGCATACAGGGCACCATTTTTTCTGAATGCCTGTTGCATACCTTCTTCTTTTCCCCGGTTCAAATTCATTTTCTTGAATAGCTCACCGGTCGGATACCATTTCTTTTGCTTTCCATGTGGCCAACCTGTGTGATAATTGTAATGTGCGATCAAAACATGCGTTGAATCTGCGGTCCATATTTTTTTTACTCCGTGCAACTTGCCCTTGTCGTACGTTGAAACATTTTTAAAATGCCCATCGGGATACCATTGGATAAATTTGTGCTGCTTTTTGCCATTCAAGATTCCAAATTTTTCCTTTAATGTATTGTCCGGATAATGACTTACGGCAAATCCTGAATAGGGGACGTCACCTAATGTCCATATCGAGGTTTTGTGATTGTATTTCAAGGCTGATTTTTCGACTAATCTATCGGGTATCTCCAAGATGGTATCGTTCGCGGTACTTGTTAGTGATTTTCTATTTTTCTCGGAACAACTGAGTAGTACAAGGCTTAAAGATAAAAGCGACAAAAAGAACAATTTCATTTTAAAGATTTTGATTTCAGTGATTTATGTAAAAAAGAAACTATCCTAAATCAAAAAGTGTGAAGGATAGTTTCCTTTTATGTTGCAGTGCTGCATTATCTACATAATACTATTAGGGGTGCCTTGTAAATCACCTGCAAAAAGGGCGATTACGCTCCCAAAGTAAAATTCATTAACAATGTGATAATGATAAATTTCCTCGCCATCGCTGTGTGGTGTCACTCCAAAATGTCCTCCGGATTCATCTAAATCCGTAGGATAAGAGCCATCCGCTTCTCTTCTTCCATATAACAAAAACCCATCCGCCATAATACCTACCAACTTTTCATCATCATAGGAAAGTGTAGTATTCTCGGGGATATCGGAAGATTCGATATGATAGTGATAACCGGAAGGGCCATTGTGTGCCCCTGCATAATCGAATGTTTGAGCAATTTCTTCTTCTATAGGTCTACTGTCCCCTTCTAAATCATTGAAGATAGGGACTCCCGTGACAGCAATACCAATGGCACCTAATCCAGTCGCTGTGCTCGAAGCAGCTATTTCAGGTGCAGAGGATACGGTTAAGGAATAGCTACGATCGCCACCAATACGACCAGGTGTCTGGCGTATTGCAACTACGGGTTCGATGTATAGGGGGTCTGTCTCCTCCCAGTAAGGTGATGTATGGTTGGGTATACCATTTGATTCAATGGTAATATTATCTCCATCAAATGAAACGGTTACCGCATCTGGATTAAATTCATCAAATGCTGATAATGGTGTGCTCGCTGCATCAGATGTATCATCTGTTCCATCCGTATCATCGGTTTCATCTGTATTTTCTGCATCACTGCTGCAGGATACCATAAAAACAATAGCTCCCAAAAGTGGAAAAAGTGTTAGTTTTAAGTACTTCATTTTTAGATTTTTTTAATTAAGAATAGCATCATACAGGTTTAGATGCTTTTCTACACGATTTCTTGCGGTTGTCCTTCATTCTTTTTGAATAAAGACTATTTGGAAGGTAAAATGAAGCTTTGGATTTCATGGGATTTTCATTTTCATGAAGACTTTTGCTAATTGTTTTATAGGTTGTTTTTATTTCTACTGCCCTCTTTTCGTATTTTGAAAGTTCGGATTCTGGACCAGATTTCTTTTCCGATACGCGTCAAGATTAATATTTTCCTTCCATATTGTAATGGTAGTATCTTCGTAGGAATTTGAGAATTTTAAAAACCCTTTCAGCCTTTCAAAAAAAACAGATGGATCATCTTCATAGGGAATATGCCCGGCGCCCTTAACCAATAAATATCTGGCATTGGGGAATTGAGCTTTCATTATTTCATGTTTCTCCGGAGAATAGGCCAAATCCCATTCGCCATCCATAATAAGCGTAGGAATTGGGCAATTTTTAAAAGCTTCCTTAAGGTCATAATTGAAGTAGTCGTTAAGCATGGTACTGTAATAATTTTTATCATGGACAAACTCGTATTTGGCATACATGGCCATATCCGTTACCGTCCATTTCCTTAAATGTCGCCTTTTCCATTCCCCATTCATAAAGGCATTGAACAACATTTTTTTCTGTAAATCCGGATTTACCATTTCAGAATGTACCGGGAATGCTCTTTTACCATTAATGGAATAGATTTGTTCGATCCTATTGCGTTCTTCTTGAGATTGATAATCATATTGCCTTGACCCCAAACCAATATCAATTGACATAGGAAGCGATGAACTTACCAAGACCATTCCCAATAAGCTCTCTGAATATTTTAAGGAATATAGCTGGGTTATTGCCCCTCCAAAGGATAGCCCCAGAACAACCCATTTTTGTATCCCCAGCTTTATTCTAAGGTTTTCCAGATCGTCCACGGCCTGCATTATACTGTAATCTTCTTTTTCCGGTGTTCTTTCTGATAATCCGACTCCTCTTAGATCATAATAGATTACTCTTGAAAATTTTGAAGCTTCAAGAAAATGAGGATGAAAATAATGGAGACTGGTTCCTGGACCTCCGCTAACCAAAACCAGTGGAATTCCTTCTCCCATTTCTTCGACCCATAGATTCACGTTACCGACTAATTCAAACCTTCCTGTTATACCAAGAATTTCCTCATATCGTTTTACAACTGGTACCGGAAGATCATTTTCATATATGAAGCTATTTCTATCAAAAATCGTTTCTTCCTTATCTAAGCCGTTTTTATCAAATGATTGTAGGTATCGCTCTAACAAGGGTAACCTAACATTCGTATGGGGTACTATCCCATTGCTATCAAAATCGAAAACGGTTTCTTGAGCTTGAAGTGTATCAAGTCTGAGCGTAAAAGCGACCAACCCAGCAAAAAAAAGAAGAATCCCAGTACTTTTCATGTATATAGATTTTAGCTGCAAGTTATATTGCGGCGACCTTTTTGACTTATGGATTCATGAATTGGAAAACGATTTATCGGAATATTTGGGAAAAGTTTTTTGTGGGAAAACTTATGGTCAAAGGCAAGTGCCATCAGTTATGACCTTGCTGTACTATGTAGGGAATGGATTTGGGCTCTTGAAAGTACGTCTTTAATTATGTGTAGCCCTATATTCTGAAGGAGTCAAATTTGTTATAGCTTTAAATGCAACATTAAATGTAGAAAGGCTGTTGAATCCGGCATCTAAGGCAACACTTATTATTTTGGTTTTTCTGCTTCGTGCCCTCAACAAGGACTTGGCCTCTTCTATCCTGTAATGGTTAATATAACTGGCAAAATTCTGGTTGCCATATTTGTTTATAATTTCCGATACGTTCCGTGAAGATATGCCAACGGTTTCCGCAACAGCTGTTACAGTTAATTCAGGATTTAGATATAACCGTCTTTCTTTCATTACATCCTCAATTGCATCAAAATACGCTTTGCCCTTTTCAGGAGTTAGTTTAGAAGTAGTATATTTTGATGTTAGACTAAGGTTAAAGGTTCTCTTTGAATTTATACCCAGGTACGCCAGCAGCACTATAAAAAAAGAATACGCTATTGGACCTATTGAATAAATCGGGAGAATGTCAACAAAAATCAATGTGTAGCACATCCAAATCGCTCCCACAGTAAAAGTTAGTCGTACATACCACAGTCGTAGTTCTTTCTGAATGCCTTTCATCTTCTTCAGATATAGATACATACTCATCCCAAGATATATGTAGGATTGAAACAAGATTAGTTGGTAACTGATGTACCAAAAAATACTGTCATCCGAATTTGGGATCATTTGACCAAATAAAACATAAAATAAAGAGGGTGTGAAATGTAATAAATGAGACCTTTTTAAAGACTGATTTTGCGATAACAAATAGTAGCCATATAAATATAAAAATGGGCCGACAGCCAAATTAGCCGCCAGTCCTAAATTTTTTATAAATAGGGGTAGCTCAACAAAATTGTAGAGAATGGATTTTGTAATGCGAAGTGCAAAAACAATCAAAAGCAAGCCCAGAATACGGTTAACTAGTTTTTTATTCCTCAAAAAAACCAATCCAAAAAAAAAGCTTAGCCCCAAACCAAAACTGCTAATAATAGCTACAAGTATCGCGTTTAACATATCAAATGCGGATTGCACATAAAGCTGAACAAAAATAGATTTCTCCTCTACTTCAAATGTAAAAAAAACATGTGGCGTAGTCTACTGGGTTACGGTATAAAAATAGAAAGTCTTGTAGGCTTTTTTTTGAGGGGGTTTGTGTGCGGGCAAAGTTGTTACAATCTTCATTGATTTTTTTATTCATAAAAAATTTGTTCTTAAAATATATTGAAATGCAAAGCATTCATAAATACCATTAGAAAACCAATAAATAGCAATGAATAAACACGTATTAACCGAACGAAAGTAGGAGGGAGGGCGATGTCTGTCTAATGGTTAGAATCAAGTGAATAGTTACAGTTTCGCTAAATCTTTTAATTTTTCAAGCACGACAACCTTATACATAGCACTCACAGGAACCTTTTTGTCTTCAATCAATAAATACGTTCGGGTAGCTTTTGTAATTCTGTCCAAATTGGCAATATAAGATTTATGTGTACGATGGAAATTTTCAGATAACAATGTAGTGATATTAATAAGTGTCTCAGAGATAAGATACATTCTGGTATCTGTAAAAATTTTTAAATAATTCCCAAAACTTTGAATGTATAGAATTGATTTCAGCGGAATGGTAATAGGTAACCCATCATGCTTTACGGCAAGTTCTTCTTGTTTCTTATTCGGTTTGGGTTCTGCTATTGTTGAAGTTGAAACTTTGTTTATTGCTTGCAAAAAGCGTTCAAGTTTTATAGGTTTCAATAAGTAATCCACCACCCCAAAGTCATAGCTTTCCAAGGCATACTCAGAATATGCCGTTGTTAAAATCATTTTAGGTGATTGTATCATAGAACGTAAAATTCCCATACCATTGAGTTCCGGCATTTCAATATCCAAAAAAACGAGGTCGATTTTATGTTGCTGAATAAAATTCACGAACTCGATCGGATTCCCAGTACTTAGGACCAATTCAAAGTTGTTTATCTTAGAGCAATACTCTTCTAGCACTTCACGTGCTAACTGTTCATCATCAACAATGGCAATTTTAATCATTCCAACTAGTCTGTTAGGTCAATAGTTAAATTTACATGATAGGCTGCCTCCATATCATTGATTTTTAATACATGGGCATTCGGATATAATAAATTCAGTCGTCTCTTCACATTTTCGAGTCCCGTTCCCATTCTTGTCGATTTGGTTGCGGTAGTATGTTTTGAATTTGCAACATGAACATGAAGCCTGGAATTTTTTATGGAAACATTCACATCAATTGTGCTCTGTGCATTGGTGGCCTGAGCCCCATGTTTAACCGCATTTTCAACAAACGGTATCAGTAGCATTGGCGCTATGTTATAATTTGATGATTCCCCTTCAATTAAAAATTCAATGGCACACCGTTTGCTCAACCGTTTTTCTTCAAGCAATAAATAATTCTCTATAAACTCTAACTCTTCTTTCAGCGAAACAAAGTCCTTTTTAGCGCTTTCCAATTGATATCTCATCAATTCCGAAAGTTGCATGACAACCTCGGGAGTTTCTTTGGATTGCTGCCTGGAAAGGGCATAAATACTATTCAATGAATTGAATAAAAAATGTGGGTTTACCTGTTCTTTTAGGTAGTTCAGTTCCAGTTCTCTTTGCAGCTTTTCCTTTTCACTGTTCTCTCTTTGAATACGCATATTTCTCCGTAAAAAGAAAGCTGCCATTCCCGTTCCCGTGGTATATAAAAAAAAGAAGAAAAATTTAGAAATAGTGATCCAATCATAGCTGAAATTTCCTTTGGTGGAAATTGCAACAAAGATGGTGGCAACAAGAAGTATTGAGAATAGCAGATAGCGCTTCTTGTCCAGGAAAAAAGGAATGAGAATAAAATGGTTGATCCAGATGATTCCCATGATGTGTACGGTATAACTCAAACTGTGAACGAATAGCGCATAATCTGAACCCAGTTTATCCTTAATGATCAAATTACTAAATAACTCAAGGAGCAGCACCAACAAAAAGGCACCCAGATTGATGAGGATGGTATTCTTCAAAGACTTTTGTAGCATGAACTCTTTTAGTTGAGGACAAAAGTACTGCGTACAAACACAAACTTTCATAATTTCTTGCAAAACGCTTATATCAATGATGAAGTGATTTCATCATTTAATCTCTAGGCTTATCCTGTTTACGAAATCCAGTAGGGTTTATACGATACTTTTATCGATCAGATATAACTAATAAAACAATGAAAAGCATAACTAAAGGGCTACTGGTACTACTCCTTATACTAACAAACAATGCCATTGCCCAGGAGAATGGCGGAAAAGAAACTACATCAACAACAAACAGCACTTCTTTGGTATTACCACAGATACAGGTAGTCCCTATAAAAGACACAAAAACTGAACGGAACTATGAACTTTATATAGAGTTGCCAGAAGATTATGCTGAGAACACCGGTAAAAAGTATCCTGTCCTTTATTATACAGATGCCGTGTGGCATCGCGAAATGCTGTCCGGTGCTACAGAATACATGTTGGAGGATATTATTCTAGTTGGAATTTCTTGGCAATTGGATATCAACGAAGACCTGAAAAACGAAAGAGGAGCGCATGTGAGTAGATTTCGTGATTACTCCATGAGCCAACACAGCGATCCGGAAATTCAAAAAAAATATCAATTTGGTCAAGCCAATGATCATCTGGATTTTATTCGCAATGATGTCATTACGTACGTTGATAAAACATACCGCACCGACCCAAACAGTCGTACTTATTTTGGATACTCACTGAGTGGTGAGTTTGGTGCCTATATTCTACTTAGCCAACCTAATACCTTTAACAATTACATTATTGGTAGTCCAACGGTTAAAGATGAGCTTGATTACTTAACGGAACTTAACACTAAGTTTGGACCTTATGAGTCATCAAATAAAAACTCAAGTCTTAATGCCAATGTTTTTATTGCAAGTGGTTCTTTAGAAGAAGAGACGGTGGTTGAACCCATCGATGCGTTCGTTAAATTATTAAATGAAAGAAGAGATGGCGGTTTGTCCGTATTAAAAGAAGTGATTGATGGTGACCATAGTTCGGCATTCCCTATGACGGCGGTTCGTAGTGTGGCTTGGTTGTCATCGTTGATGAATCCTATTTCAAGTCTTGGCAATGAGGTCTCATTCTGGTCAACTCCACACCTCAATAATGCATTTGTCAATACCATACCAGCAGACAGAAAAGATGGAATATTTGTTGACACTTTAACGGTGAATCAGAAAGACCAAGAGGCAATTCTTCAAGTTTCTCAAGAGATTTTTGATGGAAAATATGGTAATTACGATGCATTGCTCATTTCGCATAAGAACAAATTGGTTTATGAATCCTATTATAAAAAGGGGCGGATCAATATACCACATGGACAAGCTTCAGCTGTAAAAGGGTATACCAGTTTGGTATTGGGAAGAGCCATTGAAATGGGATATCTAAGCATGGACGATCTCTACAAACCTTTGATTCATTTCTTGAAAGATTTAGACCCTACAAAATTCACTCCAGGAGCTGATAAAATCACACTTCATAAAGCATTGACCATGCAGGGTGGTTTGACCATTGACAGCAAAAAATGGAAAGAGATTGAAAACGATTCCGTTCGTTTGAAAGGGCAGGGGCTGGTTCAAACTTTACTAGAGTATACCGAGCCCATTACCGATGCGTCCCAGACCTATTTGTACGGAAATTTTAACCCCATGTTGGTGATGACAGTGATCGATGCCGTGGTACCAGGATCAGCTGAGACCTTTATTAAAACCGAGTTACTTGATCCTCTCGGTATTACCAATTATAAATGGTCAAAACACATTAGTGGGTTGCCACAAGCAGGATGGCGCGCCAGCATCATGTCTCGTGACATGATCAAATTAGGGCACTTGGTTCAAAACAAGGGTAAATTGAATGGGGAACAGTTTATTTCTGCCGCTTATCTAGAAAAAGCGACAAGTGGCATAGTACGACCTGCGATAGATTGGATGCCCAAGAATTATCGTTATGGGTATTTTTGGTACTATACGCCTGTAAAGGTCGGTAATAAAAACTATGATATGACCTTGGCTTGGGGAGGCGGCGGCCAACGTGTTCTGGTCGTAGAAGAGCTCGACCTGACAATTTTCGTCAATGGTTATGATCGAGATGATGATAAAATCATGACTCCAATTTTTGAAACCGTCATACCAGCGTTTGTCCAAGATTAAACGTTTTTCTGGACATAGACATAGTAAAATTACAACGACCCTAGGCATGTTCTGGGGTTGTCTTTTTACCATTTGTACATATGTAAGGGTTCTCAATTAAGAAACGACAACCAAAGCAATTTTACATAATGACTGACTATGATATCTATAAATGAATCATAATGTTCCGCGTTATGTAACTTTGCTTTTGTAAAAGCGAAGTATTTACTACTACGTTTTCTTCAAATTTTTCTTCTAAAAGGTTTCTTCACAAAGGGTAATGAAAAACTTATTATGCGAGCCAACGGAAGGAGGGGAGTGGAATATGTGTGAAATGGCATTTTACTGTGATGTGTAATTTCCATTCGTACAGTTTTTTACACTAAAGATACATTTCCATTTCCCGTGGGAGCGAGGCCTCGTCTTCGGGGAGATGGTCGGTCCTGGGC
>JBCCEC010000016.1:0-59385 GCA_039030475.1 Bacteroidota bacterium | reverse complement strand
ATCCCAGTAAGCAACATCAAGAATACCTTGATTTGATAGCCATACTTGATTTTAAAAAAGATATTTGAAATTAGAAAAAGTAGGAGTGTTATTATGAAATAAATCGCTGGATACATTTTAAATGCAGCTAAAAACTCTCCATGAAGCAATAAATCCAAAGACCGTTGTACACCGCAACCCGGACATTCCACGCCAAATAGCTTTTTATTGAGGCATGGTAGCATAAAATCTTTGGTATTTGATAGTACCAGCATAGGTTGTTGATGCATAACAATCATTACTGTCGAGAAAAATACTACTATTTTTGCAATTGTTAAAGTTTTCTAATTTTTTTTAGATATAAATATACGTGGCAGTCTTTAAGATAGGTGATCAGGTCGAAGTTTTAGATGAAGACATATCTGGACGAATAAGTGGTATTGATGGGACAATAGTAACTATGATTACTACTGATGGTTTTCCAATGGAATATTCTGTTAAGGAATTGGTTAAGATCAGTGATGATATCCGAGTTACGGGGTACGAGATTGAGAAAATCAAAAAAGAAAAAGAACTTCCGAAGAAAAAGGTTGGCGTCGCGGCTAAGCCAAAAGAAAGAAATTTACCTAAAATGGAGGTTGATCTCCATATCAATCAATTAGTAAGGTCCACCAAAGGGCTCACAAACTTTGATATGCTGAATCTACAGTTGGAAACTGCAAAAAGACAATTGGATTTTGCTATAAGAAAACGCATTCAAAAAGTCGTCTTTATCCATGGAGTAGGAGAAGGTGTGCTTAAAGAAGAGCTATATTATCTTTTTAATCGATACGATAATCTAAAATTTTACGATGCCGACTATCAAAAATATGGATTGGGAGCTACGGAAGTTTATATTTTTCAAAACAGTTAGCTGCTTGTTGTTGTGAACGTTCCAAAAACGTAAGGCTCCTCTTCAAAAGTACCTGCATTTGCTTCGTTCAAATCCTGAAGGGTAAAATTGGAAAGGGAAATTGTATGGGTGTACGTAATCACTCCTTCCGTATTTGGTTCTGATGCTGTTGTCGTTACAGAAACGGTTCCTTCGGTCGTGGAAAATTCATTTTCAAGGTCTGCTATCGCAATCCCGGCACAAACACTATCTGCTGTTACCGACGCTAGGGCCGTACCATTTTTGAATATGATGCTCTCGGACAGGCTTGCCTCCCTGGGAGTATCACCTGTTTCAGAATTGGCCAAAAGACTAGTGGGGATAGTCAATGTAAGATATTCATCGTTTAAAATCTTGGTCAATACAGTATTTTCACCTGTATCTTCACAAGAATTGATGGTGACATCGTCAAAATTTGCAAAAATCTGTGCAACGCTACTATCTTCTGTAGTGGTATATTCACCAAAATCTATACCTGTTTGATCGGTCAAACTTTCACCTTGACTATTAACGAGCGTAACTTCCAAAATTCTTATTTCGTGGTTGTATACCTTAGAGGTTCGCGATACCGTATCGAGTGTACTTATAATCTGAACGGTTCCGCCCGTAGCTCCTATTTCTTCTGTTACGATAGGTGTTGAAGGGGGAATCTCATCACAAAAATAAGATTGGCTAACATCATCGGAAAAAAGACGATAAGTCAAATCGGATTCGGTGGGTATGCTACTTAGAATAGGATCATCGGATGGGGCATTCTCGATAATATTTGCTTGTAAATCCAATATCAGAGTTTCGTCATTGTTGATTTTAAAGAGCAAAGTAGTCTCCGTATCTTCTTGGCCTTCATCACAAAATTGGATGGAACCTTCATCAAAATCAAGCGACTCTATTTGTAAATCTCCATCGCCACAAGAATATAGCGAACATAAAAGTAGGACTGGGAGGAAAATATTTCTCATGTGCCAAATTTAAAGGAATTCCATTTTAATAGCCTAACCCTTGCATATACTTTAAAAGAAATTAACTTTATTTCGCTTATTTTTGAGGTCACCAAAATTCAATAAACCGACCATGCAAAAAGTGTATTTGGATAATGCAGCCACTACTCAGGTAAGAGATGAGGTCATTGCAAGAATGCAGGAGGCACTTGCTTCGTTTTACGGAAACCCTTCTTCTACCCACAGTTATGGTAGGTCTGCAAAAACCGCGGTTGAAAAAGCTCGAAAAGCCATTGCAAAGATTTTAAATGCCCAAGCGTCTGAGATAATCTTTACCTCTGGAGGTACAGAAGCGGATAATATGATTTTGCGTTGTGCTGTCAGGGATTTGGGGGTTACGACCATCATTACATCTAAAATTGAACACCATGCCGTGCTCCATACTGCTGAAGAATTGGAGAAGGAATACAGTATCTCGTTGCAGTTTGTGGATTTGGACGCTAACGGAAATCCGGTATTGGAGCATTTGAAATCCTTGTTGATGAAAGATGGCTCAAAGAAATTGGTAAGCCTGATGCATGTGAACAACGAGATCGGTAATATTATCGATATTGATGCTATTGGGAAAATGTGCAAGGAACATGAAGCTCTTTTTCATTCTGATACGGTTCAATCCGTGGGACATTACCCATGGGATGTTCAAAAAACACCAATTGATTTTTTTACGGCAGCAGCGCATAAATTCCATGGCCCCAAGGGCATTGGTTTTGCTTTCATTAGAAAGAATTCGGGTTTAAAGCCAATGATTTTTGGGGGTTCCCAAGAACGCGGCTTTAGAGCGGGAACAGAACCGTTTCATAATATTGTAGGGCTAGAGGAGGCTTTTTTGAAGGCATACGATAATCTGGAAAACGAGACGAAATTGGTAAAAGAACTAAAAAGCTATTTCGTAGAAAAAATAAAGAGAGAGATTCCAGAAGTAGGCTTCAATGGGTTTTCTGATGATTTAGAAAAAAGCACCTATACTTTAACAAATGTGCGTCTCCCTTTTAACAAACAAAAGGGGTTGATGCTGCTTTTTCATTTGGACATGAAAGGTATTGCCTGTTCCAAAGGAAGCGCGTGCCAGTCCGGAAGCAATATGGGGTCGCATGTACTAACGGAAATTCTACCTGAAAAGGAATTGGAAAAGCCGTCCCTACGTTTTTCCTTTTCCAAATACAACACCAAGGAAGAGCTTGATTATACTATCGAAGTTTTAAAAGAGTTTGCCGAAAGCTAGCTTTTGTTCTTTCGTTGTTTCTTTTCTTTATCGTAAGGAAATTTACGAGACGCCAATTTCATCATTCTATCGATTAACTCGGTAGTATTTTTCCCGGTTTTTTTGGTAATGGCTTTTTCGTACTTCCATAAAAGTTTTCCAGAATTGCCATCACTTACTTTAACCCCAATTCTACCGTAATTGGCATCTCCACTGAAGTAATCCAAAAGATTAAAGTCGGTGGGAACACCTTTGGAAAGTAGAATATTCAGATTTAGGTTGCCGCTTATAATTCCATCTACTCTTAGGATTTTCGTTAATTCGTTGATGGTGTAAATATCCAAATTATCATAGGTGATTCCGTTTTGGTTCAAAATGGCGTTGGTGTCTTCTATGTTCTGGAATTCTACGTTAAACTTTTTCCGTTTTTTCCGTTTTGAAAAATAGGTTTCCAAGGCATTCTGGACTGCATACCCTTCTTTTTTCGCCAATCCTTTCAATTCCAACTGATTTACATCTCGTTTTAAATCCAAACTGGCAATAAATGGAACAATGGCCAAGATTTTGTGGTCCTTGGTCAATTCATCAAACTTCCTGTTTTCGTAGATGTTTTTTTGCGCCGTACCAAAAGTTACGGTTACAAGGGCAATACATACTATAATCTTTTTCATCAGCATAGTTTAGAAACGCATTCCAAATTTAACGTTCAGAATACGGCTTGTAAGAAAATTGGGAACTGCAAATTGTCGTTGCGTGTCCACATCCCTTATCCATGTATTTGTAATGGAATTTTGGTTGTTGAATACGTTGAAAATTTCAAAACCCGCACTAAATTCCTTAAATCCGTGCAACCAATGTCCTTTTGGGTATTGGTTGTTTCTGTCCGCAAAAATATAGGAAATTCCCATATCAGCCCTTCTATAATCTCTTAATCTATTCTGAAAATCATAAGGGTCTGCATTATTTGGTGATCCACCTGGAACCCCGGTATTATAAACCAGATTTAGATAGAGCTTTAGATTTGGAATTGTGGGCATGTAATCCTGAAACAAAACAGCAAACTTTAAGCGTTGGTCCGTAGGCCTTGAAATAAAGCCTCTATTGTCAATGTTTTCTTCGGTTTGTAGATATCCTAAACTTACCCATGATTCGGCTCCTGGAACAAAAGTTCCTGTCAACCTAAAATCAAACCCATATGCATAGGCAGTTGCATTGTTGTCGGCGGCATAACGTACCCTAACATCCTCTATGGTGTAGGTATTAACATTGTCCAAATCCTTATAATACGCTTCACCTATTAGGGTAAAAGGTCTATTCCAAAGATTAAAACTGAATTCACTACCTAAAACGTAGTGAATGGATTTTTGCGCTTCCACCTCTGGATTGATTGTGCCAGTAATATCGCGCAATTCCCTATAAAAAGGAGGTTGCTGGTAACTGCCAATAGCAAAACGGAACAATATATCTTTTTTCCAATCTGGTTTTATGGAAAATTGCCCTCTGGGACTTAAAAGTGTTTGCGAGTTCTTGGAGAATCCTTCACCACTTAAAATCCAATGCTGGGCTCTAATGCCAATGTTAAAATAAACATCGTTTTTACCGATTTTCGTTTGTTGACTGTACTGTGCAAATCCAGAAAATCGGTTTGTTTTTACAAAATTGGTCGCCTGTACACTTTCAAAAGCAGTAATATCTGCAATAAATGGCTCTTCTGGTTGATTGTTCACAAATTCTGGTGTCCGTGGTCTTATAAAAAAACCGGCAGAATCTATAAATTCAGATTCCCTAAGTTGGTCTCGAATATCTTCGTGGGCAAATTTTAGGCCCCATTCCAAAGAGCGTCCCTCTTTATTGTATTTTCCCCTATGCGAAAGATTAAAAATAAGTGCGTCCAGTTGATTTCTGGCCCTATTGAACTGCGAACCGATTCCCCTTGGATTTGATACCTCCCCTAAATCGTCGCTACCAAGATCGGTATCGATTTCTGCCAGTTCATAAGAGGCGATAATATCTGAAAACTCTTCCTCTTGTGCATGATAAATAGACGCTGTAATGTCCATTTTGGTATTATCGCTAACAACATAATCTGCTTTTAGGGCTCCTAGAATAGTATTGTACTTGTTGTTTTCTTCACCTTCATAAAAAACCAATAAAGCTCTGGGGTCATTAATGGTTCCAAAATTGGTTTGTCTGGTCAATGGTTCATTCCGATAGTCATTTATGGAATATGTGCCTAAAAAATTAAGATGGAATTTTTTTGAAAAGCGATAGGTTAGGTAACTCTGCACATCTACAAAGACAGGCGTTAAATTTGTTTCTGTTTGTTGACTGTCCACAAACAAGCTATTGTCCCTATAGCGAACTCCCGTAATGCTCGTAAACCTTTTGTTCTTGGATGCTGTTTCTAAGGTTGTGCTTGCTCCAAGAAGACTTGCGTCCACTCGTAATCCAAAACCAACAGGATTTTTATAGGTAATGTCCAAAACCGAAGATAATCGGTCGCCATACTTTGCCTGAAATCCACCTGCTGAGAATTCCAGTTCAGAAATTAAATCGCTGTTTACAAAACCTAATCCTTCTTGTTGAGCAGAACGCACTAAAAAAGGTCGATATACTTCTATTCCGTTGACATAGACCAAATTCTCATCAAAATTACCGCCGCGCACATTGTATTGCGTGCTCAATTCATTGTTAAAGGATACGCCGGGCAGCAGTTTAAGAATATTTTCTACTCCCGCATTAGCTCCAGGAATATTTCTAATAATTTCTGGTGGAATTGTTGTTATGCCCTCCACGCTTTTTTTCCCAGTGGGGGAAACTTCTACACCAGCAACCTGAATGACGGTTGTCTTCATCACTGGATTAAATTCAAAGGTTTCATTTGTGGTCAAAACCAAATTTTTCAAAACAATATCCTTATGTCCCAGATGGGAGAATGTGATGGTGTTTTTAATATCTGCGGTGAGTTCAAGCAGAAAATATCCATTTGTGTTCGTAGTTGTACCTGTTTGTCCTGCCGTTATATTTACATCTGAAATTGGTTGGTTGTCCTCGTCCAAAATAGTACCGACCAAATTGGCTGTTTGACCTGTACCGGTGACCATCCAAAAAAAGAAGAAGATTACGGTTAACGGTTTTGGATAGGTCAAATACACTATTTTCTAAAAAAGGTAGATTTAAAAGTACTCGTATTACCAACGTTATCGACGACAACAACTTTTAGGTTACATTCGGTCTTGTTCAATATCTTATCATCAAAATTGTAGGTAAGGGTTTTTGTTTTTGGCTCATATTCCATAAGAATCCATTCTCCGTTCAGGGTGGCGTCATACGTTTTTACGCCACTTAGATCATCTGCAATTTCCAAGCTTAGATAACTGTAATTGCTCAACCATTGCTTTTCCTTGAAGTTTCTCGCTTTTATGGTTGGAGGCACGCTATCTCTGGCAAGGGTATATGTTCCGAACGTTCTGGTACGCGTAGTGAAAGAACCGTCCCGTTTGTATGTTCTAGAATGCCTTGGCTTATTTTTACTATCAAGACGGGCTATAAATAATTGTTTTCTTTCTTCGGACGAACGTTTGGATACATCAAAACTAATCGTGAAATTTCTATGCGCTGCTACGCTATTATCATGTATTTTGACCGTATCCTTTCCTTTTTCTAAATCAATATAAAAATCTTTGTAAAAGGTATTGGACGGAAAATAGACCTTTGCAGCGCCCAAATCAAAATTGTTGGGCTTATCCGCAATGATGAAATCCGTAGTTTTGGGTACATCTTTTTTTACCTTGACGGTTTCTCTTTTTCCCTCTACGGGAATGTTGAGGTTGGTCGTGTTTCCATGGAAATCGGATATTTTGATTTGTACTGCATAAGAGAGCCCTTCTTTCACCTCTATTTTACCGTCGTTATGCAAAGTTTCGTAAATAGTTAGCCGATTGTAAGGTTCTTTAAAACACTTCTGGACACGTTGCCTATATTTTCCAAAATGATTGTAATCAATGAGGGTATTGATATATCTTGTTTCCGTAAAGGAAAAGGCTTCAAAATCATACTCAGAGTATGTTTTTCCGTTTACGGTTTGTCTCACGGAGTATACTCCGTTTTGATTTGCGGCCAAATCCTGACGGTCAAATCCATTAAAACCAAAACCAATGGTTCCAATGGCAGCTACCTTATCCGACAAAAAAGAACCATCTGGCTGTTTCGTAAAATTAAGTTGAATTTTTTCTGCACTTTGGTTCAGTACCGCGTTTTCAGATAAGGGGTATCCAAAAAGCCCTAAAAGAGTGGGGTTGGTTGCATCCCTTACCTCATAGCCGTACAAAAGTGGATTGGTGGGCTTTTCGGAGACGCTGCTTCGTATTTCAAAATGTAGATGTGGGCCAGCGGAACCACCGGAATTACCGGAATACGCTATAGTATTTCCTTTGATGACCTTTAATTCTCCATAGTCAGGGAAAACCTCAACTTCGTAAGATTGTTTTTTGTACTGTATTTTTTTAATGTATTCCTCAATCTCTGGACTAAATTTTTGAAGATGCGCATAAACCGACGTATATCCATTTGGATGGGCAACGTACAATGCTTTTCCATACCCCCAGAGCGATACTTTTATGCGAGTTACCGTTCCATCTGCAATGGTGAGCACAGGCAGTCCCTCGCGTCTTTGTGTTTTTATATCTATACCAGAATGAAAATGATTGGATCGTAGTTCACCAAACGTACCGGATAAAATCAAAGGTATTTCAAGGGGAGGTCCAAATACATCTTGTGGGTATTCTTTTTGGGAGAAGAGGGATATGGAGAGTAAAAAAACAACTCCAAAAAAATAAAAACGCATACGATAGTTTATAATTACTTACGAAAGTAACCAATGTTTTGATTTGTAAAAAGGCTTTTGGAAAGCTTTGGAAGACCTTAAAGCAATACTTGAAGAATAAATCCTAAAAGTATTGCGAGGTTAGACAAGGTTGGTTAACTTTGTGTGATACGCATTTGTGTTTGCATATGGGCGAACTAGTTGAAATTGTTGATTCTTTAGAAAACAAGGTAAGCAAGTTGTTGCACAAGTTAGAATTGTTGCAACAATCCAATACCAAACTAAAAGAAGAACTAAATCTTGTAAAACAAGAAAACCAAAGTAAACAGAGCGCTGTAACGGATTGGGAAGAAAAATACAATTCCCTTAAAATGGCAAACACGATGTTGGGTAGTAATACAAGTAAAACAGAAGCTAAGCTTAAAATAAATACGTTAATACGCGAACTGGACGTTTGCATCGCCAAGCTTGCAGATTAGTTCGTTAACAGAAATATGGAGGAGAAGCTCAAAATAAAGCTTTCCATTGCAGATAGGGTATACCCTCTGACAATAGATCCCAAACAAGAAGAGGGATTAAGAAAAGCGGCAAAGAATATAGATAATTTGGCCAAAAAATTTGAGCAAAACTATGCAGTGCGGGACAAACAAGATGTGTTGGCCATGTGTGCATTACAATTTGCCTCTAAGATAGAGCAAGGCGGAATAGACCGTTCGGAAAATACCAAAGCGGCATTTGAGCGTTTAAGAGCTCTAAATGATTTGGTTCATTCCAAACTTGGCGAATAAGTTCTTATAAATAAATTATTGTTACTGCCCACATTGGTAATTATTTTTTGACAAACTCAACATTATTAGATTTAAAAAGGGTGAGTTTAAGTTGTAAAAGCGGGCCCTACTCGTATAGGGATTCTTGAGCAGCTTGTTAGCCCTAAACCTGTATTTAGGAGTTTGTACAAAACTTCGGCCAATGTGGGCTTTTTTTTTAACCAAACATAATCAAGATGGATAACACTATATTAATTATTGTAGCGGCGGTCGTAGGAGTGGTGATAGGTTTTGCAATCGCCAAGATGATGGAAAAAGGGAAAGCTACAAAAACCATTTCTGGTGCTAAAAAGGAAGCGCAGGATATCTTAAAAGAAGCTAAAAAAGAAGGGGAAAGTATAAAAAAAGATAAAATTTTTCAGGCGAAAGAACGGTTTTTAGAATTGAAGGCAGAACATGAAAAAGTAATTATAAACAAGGATAAGAAGATTGCTGAAGCTGAAAAACGTACACGAGATAAAGAATCCCAAATTAGTAACGAACTTGCCAAAGGCAAGAAATTAAACGATCAACTGCAGGAAAAAATCAAAGATGTCAATTATAAGAGTGAAATTTTTGATAAGAAGCAGTCAGAGGTAGATAAATTACACAAAAGCCAAGTACAGCAATTGGAAGTGATTTCTGGTCTTTCCGCAGAAGACGCAAAGAGTCAATTGTTGGAGTCCCTTAAAGAAACAGCTAAGACAGATGCAATGGCTTACCTTCAAGCTACTTTGGAGGAGACTAAATTGACCGCACAGCAAGAAGCGAGAAAAATTGTTATCAATACCATTCAGCGTATTGGGACCGAGGAAGCGGTGGAAAATTGTGTATCCGTTTTCAACTTGGAATCTGATGATGTTAAAGGTCGTATTATTGGTCGAGAAGGGCGTAATATTCGCGCTCTTGAATCTGCTACTGGTGTCGAGATTATAGTCGATGATACACCAGAAGCGATTATTCTTTCTTGTTTTGATTCTGTAAGAAGGGAAGTAGCCCGACTTTCTTTGCATCGCCTTGTAACCGATGGTAGAATACATCCTGCACGCATAGAAGAAATTGTTAAAAAGACCGAAAAACAAATCAATGAAGAAATTGTTGAGATCGGTAAACGTACGGTAATCGATTTAGGCATACATGGACTTCACCCAGAATTGATAAAAGCCGTAGGTCGTATGAAGTATCGTTCCTCATATGGGCAAAATCTATTGCAACACTCAAGAGAAGTGGCCAAACTTTGTGGTGTAATGGCAGCAGAATTGGGCCTCAATCCTAAAATAGCCAAGCGTGCCGGATTGTTGCACGACATTGGTAAAGTCCCAAATACCGAAGTAGAAGTGGAAACACCGCACGCAATCCTAGGAATGCAATGGGCACAAAAATATGGTGAGAACAAAGAAGTCTGCAACGCAATTGGAGCCCACCACGATGAAATAGAGATGAATACCTTGGTCTCTCCCATAGTGCAGGTGTGTGATGCTATTAGCGGAGCCAGACCAGGTGCTAGAAGACAGGTTTTGGATTCCTATATCCAAAGATTAAAGGACTTGGAAGATATTGCATTTGGATTTCACGGAGTTCAAAAAGCATATGCCATACAAGCAGGTAGAGAGCTACGTGTGATTGTTGAAAGTGAAAAGGTGAGCGATGATAAAGCTGCCGAATTATCTTTTGAGATTTCCCAAAAAATTCAGACAGATATGACGTATCCAGGGCAAGTCAAGGTAACCGTAATCAGGGAGACCCGATCTATAAATGTTGCTAAATAATACGCTGACAATTATCATACTTTTCTAAACAGGAACTGGCTAACTTCATTGATATATTAAAATTATCAAAGATGAAAAAGCGAGTCCCAGTTTCCGAAATAATGACAAAAGACCTCATAACGCTTACAGTAAACAACGATTTAGTAAGTGCTGAGGAGCTATTCAAAAAGCATAACATTAGGCATATCCCCGTGGTGGATAAAGATAATGTTGTTGGCATGCTAAGTTATACAGACCTATTGCGGATAAGTTTTGCCGATGCCGTTGATGAAGATGAAGAAACCGTGGATACCATGGTCTACAATTTATTTTCCATATCGCAAGTAATGGCAAGAGATGTGGTAAGTGTATCCTCTAGTACAACGATTAAAGAAGTTGCACAGTTTCTTTCACAAAAGGAATTTCATGCGCTGCCCGTTGTTGATGAAGGAAAACTTGTAGGTATTGTTACAACAACCGACCTTATCAATTATTTGTTGGAGTTATATTGATGTCAGATAAATTATAGTATAGCTTGATGCTGATCAATAATTCTTAAGAAATTATTTTGAATGTGCTTTAGGAAAGAATAGAGTGAATCCTATTTTTCAATTTCTTTTCTGCTTAAACAGCCATTCAAATAAAAAAGGTTCCCGTAGTGCTTTGCCCATTGCAAAATGGCAGACCGCAATAGAACATGGATAGCTGTACTCTGTATGAAAACGTAGTTGACCTTTATTGATTTCTGCAAGAATTTCTTCCGTGGTCAAATCATAATCCACACCCCCAACTTTATGGGTATATACGTTATCATGGCCATTGGCTTCAAATGTTGCAAAGAGTTCTTGTGAATAAACAGTTCCACTATCGTTCCTATGAATAAAGTTCCATATGGGTAAAGTTTCAAAAGTTTCGTTTTCAATTTTAGCCTTCACAAATGACATAGTTGATTCGCTCACTGCATTGCTCAAAGGTACAATTGCGGCAATTCTATCCTGTAATTTTGCACCTAAATACCAAGTTCCGTCGCCACCCATGGAATGACCGGTAATATAGATTCTACTGGCATCAATATTTGCTGTTTCGATAAGATGGTCCAATAGTTTTTCTACAAAATCAGAAGAAGCGGTATTTGACCATCCAAAATAATCCTCGTTATTTTCCCAAAGGGCTTCATGAAGGTGCGGAGCAACAACATAGGCAGGATACTTTTCCTGATTTTCTTTTTCTATCCACGCCAAAGCCATGTAGCCGGTATAGTCAATGTTTAGAAACTTATCTTTGGGGGTAAGAAAATATTCGGCCCCGTGCAATGCTATGATCAATGGGAATTTAGTGTTGGAACCCTCAGCGTTTTTTGGTTCAAAAAGATGGTACGGGACAGCGGTATTTGTCAATTTATGTGTAAAATACTGTTTTTCGAACTTATATTCAAAAGGTATCTCCGAATCAATATCAGGGTCTGTAATGGAGTCTGTTTTACTTACTTCTTCCTCTGAGCAGGAAATTAGAGCTAAAAGGATAAATCCCAAGAGTATTTTAAATTTCTTCACAACGAGTTTTATTCCAAAGACGCCGTTGTAGGGATAAGTTGCGTCAATTTACTTGGATTGATCTGCTTTTAACAGTAACATTTTGTACCAAAAGACTATTCATCAATTCAAAAGTAGCATTGGTCAATTCTTAGAACCCTAAACCAATGAATATCCATAAATTGTTTATGAACTGACAATTTATTGTAATGAAAAAGTTTCTCCGTTCATTTCTAATTATACTAGTAACTGGAATAGCCCTATACTCTTGCGGTAAGGACGATGCATCAAAAACTGAAGTTGTTGATCCCGAAGAAGAGAAAACAGTACCATCTATAAAAAACATTTCTCCATCCGAAGGGATAATAGGTTTAGATATCATAATTTCTGGAGATAATCTGGGTAGTGATAAAAACGATATTTCAATTTCCTTTAATGGCATTGTCACTACCGATGTCGTATTCGATGAAAGCGGTAATATCATAGTTACTGTGCCCCAAGGGGCCAAGGATGGTGATTTGATTTTAACAGTAAATGGGGAGTCCAGTGAACCGGTCTATTTCAATATATTACCCTCAATAACAGATTTTAATCCCAAGGAAGCTAAAGAAGGCGACCAGATAACCATAAGCGGAACCAGTTTTGGTAATGATACAGACGTGGTAGGTATTATGTTTGGTGGCAATATTGAGGCAGATTACATAACCATAAACGATAATGGAGACATTGTTGTGGTCGTGCCTCCAGGTGCACAAAAAGGTATTATTACAGTTACTATAGACGAGGAAAGTGCCATGAGCGAAAAAGTATTGGATATTTATAGAATATATGTTGCAGGTACTATTTCGCTTGAAGGGAGTTCGATAGCTACTCTATGGACGAATGGTGTAGAAGAACAGTTGTCAGAGTATCCATCTGTTGCACATTCTGTATTTGTATATGGGGATGATGTATATGTTTCGGGCTTTATCAAAAAAAATAATACTGAGGCAATAGCAACAGTATGGAAAAATGGAGAAGTATATATGGAGCTTACGAATGGTCTATTGGGGGCTATAGCTTTTTCCGTATATGTTGCCAATGGCAATGTATATGCTGCAGGAGTTGGATTTAACAATGATTATACTTCTTATGTTCCCAAAATATGGAAAAATGGAGAGGAAGTGTTTATTGGTAATATAAACCTTGGTATAGCACGTTCTGTTTTTGTGGATGGTGACGATTTTTATGTATGTGGGGAAGAGATAGCGGATGGCGAAGAAAATGTCCTGTATTGGAAAAACGGAGAACGTTATATTCTGGAAAGTTTTCTGTTAGATGTAAATAAAAACTATACAGCTTCATCTATTTACGTGAAAGATGGGATTGTTCATGTAGTAGGAGTGAGTGGATATTTTGTCGCCAACTCTTGGACTGCGGATACCGATGGGGGCAATATAACTTCTACTATATTGGTGGAAGATGAAGAATTGTATAGTAGTGCTAGGTCCGTCTTTGTAGATGGGGATAATGTTTATATTGCAGGCAGGTATGGCAAAAAGGCGGTAGTTTGGAAAAATGGGATTATAATGGAAATGCCTTCCAATCCTTATCCTAACGTCATATCCGATGCGGAGTCAGTCTTTTTATATAAAGGTGATACATATGTAGCTGGGGGTGATGGTGGAAATATATCGCTATGGGTAAATTATTCACAAATATTGCTTCCTTCTGTTGGTGATGCTTCTTATGCGAGGTCTGTGTTCGTTTATTAGTAAAAAATGGTTTTTATTTTCTAGCAACAATTTTTAGATAAAGATATATTGGAACAATTCAATTTATTGCTATACCTTTCTAATACGCTTTATCTTCAATCACTTATTTAAATGATTGAATTCATCACTACTCTTCCTCTGTATTATTTCCTTCTTCGACCTCTTTAGCACGGTTGTGCTGCATGATATTGAGTTTCTTGAGCTTTGCTTTCCATGTTTCCAAAGCTTGTTTGTGCTGGTCAATATTTTTAATCACATCCTTCACCAAAGGATTGTCTTCGGAAGCATTTGAGAAGAACTGTAGATTGTTTTCCAATTGCCTTATTTCGGATTTGCTTTCTTCAATTTTTTTGCGGATAAAGGCTCGCTCTTTGCTAATGGCCATGTCATTGTCATCATGTGCCAATTGCTGCATTTTGTCCCCATATCTAAGTAATTCTGATTCTTGTCTGCTCACGCCCATTTTTTTAAAGAGGGCATCCACAATTTTATTGAACTTTCCGTTGACGTGTTTTTTATTGTAGGGTAAGCGTCCGTAAGTTTTCCATTCAGAAATAAACTTTTTTAGACTTGCAATATCTTTTTCCGAATCACCGCTTAACTGGAAAGCTTTAAGTCTATCCAAACAAGCATTCTTCTTTTCAAAATTTGCATACTCTTCTTTTTGAGCCTCATTTTTCTCTTCGTGTAGCCTATTAAAATAGTGGTTACAAGCATTTTTAAACTCGTTCCAGATTTTATCTGAATATTTACGGGGCACATGCCCAATTTTTTTCCATTCGCTCTGGATGCGTTTCATTTCAGGAGTTGCCATTTCCTTATCGTCACTATCTTTGAGTGCAAGAGCCAAATCCAACAAAGCTCGCTTTTTTTCTAAGTTGTCGTGCTGCTCCTTTTTTTGATTTTTGTAGAACGCATTTTTATTTCGGTTGAACTTGCGAACGGCTTCTTTAAAAGTGCTCCATGTTTGCTCGTTCACCTTTTGCGGAACTTTACCTGCTTTAAAAAAGGATTCTCGTAGCGCTTCAATCTCTTTAATCTGCTGTTGAAGGGCTTTGTGATTATTGGTAACATTCTCCGAGATGTGGAGTATGGAGGCAATAATCCCCTGTTTCTTTTCTAGATTTTGCTCGTAGACCTTTTCCAGTTCTTGGTAGTTTTCTTGTCTACGTTGGTGCATGGCCTTCGTGGCATTGCTAAAACGCTCCCACACCTCTTCGCGCTGCTCCTTGGCAACAGGTCCTATATCCTCTTTCCAGATTTTATGGAGTGTCTGTAATTCTCTAAAAGCTTTGGCAAGATCGGGTTCGTTCGCCAATGCCTCGGCGCGTTCTACCAATTTTAGTTTTTCTTCTAGATTGTGCTTAAAATCAAGGTCTCGCAACTCCCTGTTAAGGTGTAGGAAATCGTAAAAAATTTCCATGTGGTGATGGTAAGTACGCCACACGTCATTATAATTATTTCTTGGGATGGGCCCTGCATTGCGCCACCTTTCCTGTAGATCTTTGAAATTTTTATAGGTCGTATTGATGTCTTCCTCGACATTCATGAGACCTTTGAGCTCTTCAATGATTTCTAATCGTTTTTGAAGATTGGCCTTTAGGTTCTGTTCGAGTTTTTTATAATATTGGTCTCGTTTTTCACGAAATTCAGCAAACACCTCATTGAACTGTCTTTTGGCAACAGAATTATAGCGAAAATCAATTTCATTGCCGCCATTGGCAACAAACTCTTCTTTTTTGTGTTCTAAAAATTCTTGAAATTTTTGGTCAAACTCATATTTTATGGAACTCGCATGCTTATTTATGGCCTGCACCTTCTCATTCCTTACCAAACGCTGTAATTCGCCAACCAAATTTTCCATCGACATTGCATGGTAATCCAGCAGTGGGATATGATGCCTTTTCTCATTGTCTTTATCCTCAGCATCCTCGGCATTGGATTCTTCTATCTCATCTATGGCATCGTCGGTTTCTTCTGTTTTAGAAAGCTCCTCTTTGGATGAGGGCTCTTCTTCGACCGGTGGCTTTTCTTTGGACTTCGTATCCGGAATTGGTGTTTCTTCTATGTCTTGTACTGAATCATCGGATGTTTTTGGCTCAGAAATGGGGCTTTCTTCCACGTTTTTAATCCTCTTCTCCTCGTTGATTTCAGCATCACCTTCAGTTTCCTGAAGTTTTTGTTCATTTTCCTGCATCAGTAGTGTCTTTTCCTTTGGATTGATGATAATTATAGCCAAGTTAACAACTAAATTACCCAATTACAAAAGTAGCGACGCTTCTTTTGTTTAAGTTAAGACCCTGTATGGATTAAACAAAATAAAGTGCGATTTACAATCTTATTCGGTATTCCAGATTCTCCAAGCTTTTTCTGCTTGTAACTGCAACATTTTCAATCCGTTGCAAATACTGGCTTCCCTTTTTTCGCCCTCCTTTAAAAATGCTGTCTTTTCGGGGTTGTATATAAGATCAAACAAAAAGTGTCTTTTGCTGAGGAATTGATAAGGTATTGAAGGTTTTTCTTCAATATTGGGAAAAGTACCCAAAGGTGTACAGTTCACGATGAAGGTGTGGGTTTCAATCGTTTCTTTATCTAATTCTTGATAGACAAAATGGTTGTCTTTTTTGGTTCGTGAAACGTAGGAATACGATATGCCGAGTTCCTTCAAAACAAAACTTATGGCTTTTGATGCTCCTCCTGTTCCTAGAATAAGCGCTTTGGTGTGGTGCTTTTTTAAATAGGGTTCTATTGATTTTTGAAATCCATAAAAGTCTGTGTTAAATCCTTTTAAACCATTTTCTGTAATCTTTATGGTATTGACGGCCCCAATTTGTTTAGCAGTGTCATCCAGCTCCGTTAAAAAGGGAATTACCTGTTCTTTGTAGGGTATAGTGACATTCAAGCCTCTTAGTGTATTTTGATCTAAAAGTGTTTTGAAATTGGAAATGTCTGGAAGGTCAAAGTTTTCATAACTATGGTCATGTAGCTTTAATTCCTTGAATTTTTGTGTAAAATGACCTTGGGAAAAAGAGTAGGATATATCCTTACCCAGCAGTCCGTACCTGTTCTCTTTCTTTTCTGTTTTTTCCATACCAATCCAAAATCAATAATATTAAAATACCCAAGACTATAAAAAGAATGGCCCACCATGTCTCTGGATTTCCCAAATTGGGAAGGTAACGTTCGTAATTGAGTACGATTTTATCCCCGTTGGAATCGAACAATACATTGCCCAATACATCTGTTTTATAAATGGTTCGTTTCCATGGCCACACTACGCCTAATGAGCCTGTAATAAAGCCTACGATTACTGCTGTTGAGATTTCTTTATAGTGTTTAAGAAGGTAGCTTAGCAAGTGCGAGAAAGTTACTAAACCTGTTGCAGAACCAAGGGTGAAGATTCCCAATATTTTAAGTGTGTGCATACGCTCGGGGTTATCCATAAAACTTAAGTCTCCAGAAAACACTTCGGAAATTGTGTCATATAAGGCATTGACCGAATCGACCAATAATAGCACATAGTTTCCAAATAGGATTAAAATAAATGAACCGGAAAGCCCAGGCAACGTCATACCGGAAACACTGATAATACCACAGAAAAATATGAAGAAGAGGTTATCGTTCTCGGTAGCGGGGTTTAGAAAACTAATGGAAATGCCAATCGCTAAACCAATGATTCCGGCAGCTATGGTTCTTTTGTTCCAATGGTCAAAGTCTTTGGAAATATAGTAAATGGAGCCTAAGATCATCCCAAAGAAACCAGCCCATACAAAGAGTTCATTTTGTTCTAAAAAAAAGTCCAATACTCTAGAAATGCTAAAGTAACTTACTAGCATTCCAAAAATAAGCAATAGGAGAAATTGGCCATTGGTGTACTGGTAGAAACTCTTGAACCTACCATTTAAAAGCAACTTTAAAGCCTTGGAATTAATTTTTTGCAGCGAATAAATAAATTCTTCATAAAACCCGCCCACAAAGGCAACAATTCCCCCCGAAACACCGGGAACTTTGTTTGCTGTTCCCATACAAAGGCCCTTTATGATCAAGAAAATATTATCCAGTAATGTTCTAGGCTGATGCATACAAAAGTCTACCCTTATTTTTTGGAAGCAAATCTTTCCAAGATAAAAATAAGCGAAAAACCTGTTATAGCTAGGATTAAGGCAAGTATTAGTTGGTTATCTCCTTCAAATGCCCATGGCCATACATTCATATCATCTATGACTTTGGTCTTATCGCCAAAAGTTCTGGTTTCCAATACTTTTTTCCAAGGCCAAATTTTGTTTAAAGACCCTAGTATAAAGCCAGTTAATAGGGCCAAAGTGATATTTTTATAGTGATTGAACATCCATTTTAAGATTCTAGCAAAACTTAAAATTCCAAAAATGGCTCCCAAAGCTACAGTTACTACAATTTTTACATCTTTCTCATGAACAGCATCAAGAATCGTTTTGTACGAACCCAGTAAAACAAGGATAAAAGCACCGGATATACCTGGCAATATCATGGCGCACACCGCTAAAGCACCCGATAGAAAGAGGTAGGGAAGACTGCTCACATTCTCATTGGGGGGAAGTTCTGTAATAAAAAACGCTAGAACGGCTCCTATCAAGAAAATACTTACCGTACCAAAATTCCATTTGGCAATTTCTTTCCCAACAAAGAATATACTTGCAAATACAAGTCCGAAAAAGAACGACCATAACAATATGGGCTTATTTTCCAATAGCCAACTAAGGAATTTGGCCAATGATACCACACTGATAAAAATACCTAGGAAAAGTGCCAATAAAAAATTACCGTTGGCCTCGTTCCAAAAAGCTTTAAATCCTTCTTTTCTTAGCGTTTTAAAGAGCGAAAGGCTTATACCGTTAATAGAGCTTATCAGTTCTTCATAAATACCTGAAATAAAAGCTATCGTGCCTCCCGATACCCCTGGTACTACGTCGGCAGCACCCATTGCCATTCCCTTTAACGCTATAAACACGTAATCTATTAATTGACGAACTTTCATGAACTATGTTAAGATAAGGGAATCCTTAAATTAGGTAGATGTTTTTTTGATTTCGGAGACTAAGGTCTGTAACCATGATATCTCGTTAAATTCAGGAAACTCTTCTTCGAACAAGGGTAATTTTTCGGTATCCATCTGAATGGCATGTGTCAATTTTTCCTTTGCAAGCAGAATTTCATTGTTTTTTAAATAAATGCCCGCAAGCTTGTATGCAAGTTCTGCACTTTCTGGATAAAATTCAATACCCTGCACCAATACTTGAATGGAGGAATTGTAGTCTTTTATTTTTTTTAGGACATCTGCCCAGTTCTGCCAAGTATCGTGTTCATAATTGCCCAGATCGACAGCTTGTTTGTAGGCAAAATCAGCTTCATCAAAATTGTTTAGGGCAAAATATATTTTTGCACACTTTTTCCAATACAACGGATTTTCTCCATCAATATTTATGGCCTTGTTGATGTAATACAAAGCTTTTTCATAATTCTCCAACTTAAAATAAAAATTGGTGATAGCAAGCCAGCCCTTATCAAGTAAAGGGTCTTCATGAACTGTGCTGTAATAGTAGTACTTGGCGAGATCATTGTTGCCCAATTTTTCATGACACTTTCCTATTCTAAGGTAAGCATGTGAGGTTGGATCTTCTATAGAAATCGTAGTCTCATAGTTCTCAATGGCCTCATTGAGCCTTCCAAGCTTTTCCAAAACCTTTCCTTTTTCAAAATAGGCACCTATAAACGAATCATCGGATATAATGGCAAAATCATAAGCTGTTAAGGCCTCTTTGTACATATCCAAGGCATAGTACATCTTGCCCAATTGATGCCAAGCTACTTCACAATAGGGATTGCGTTCTAAATAGGTATTTAAATACAGAATTGCACCATCAAAGTCTTCCAAAAATTCAAAACAATAGATGACATTGTAAAGTGAGGAATAATCGCTGTCGTCAAAGTCCACACATCGCATAAAGCTGCGTTTTGCCTTTTCAAAGTCATCTAAAAAAAGATATTCCATTCCCAGGAGTGAGTGGATGTCAAAACTGTCATCGGTTAGGTGCAAAGCTTCCATAAGAAGATTAACCGCCTCTTGGTGATTGTCTTGTTTTGACTGTATGTTGGCACGTTGTATATAAATTTCCTCGTTGTTGGAATTTATATTTTGAAGTTCGTCCAACATCCTTTCAGCTTCTTCGTATCGGTCCTCAAAAACCAATACTTCCACCCGAAGTAACTTTAACTCTGATGAGTTGGGATGTTGTTCCAAACCAATCTGTATGGCTTTTTTGCCCAATGACACTTTGCCATTGTTCAAGTAATAGTGAATGATCTCCTCAAAGTCTTCAGCATCGAAAAAATAGACGTCATCCGTCTTAAGCATAGACTCAAACTTACTAATCGATTTGTCTGGGTGTTCGTTAGGATTTGATGCCATAGAAGGTATATTGGTTACACTATGGACTTAAAATTAGCCCTTTGCCTTTATCTTTAAGTCCGCATTTTGGGTATGTTATCAACAAATTAGTTAACAGCTGTTGGTTTGTATGCCTTTAAAATCGCTATTATTTTGTCGCATCCTTCTGTTATTTCTTTCATGGAAATCGTTAAAGGAGGCGAAATACGTACCGCTCTGGGTTCAAAGAGCAGCCAGAAAAGAATAAGCCTTTCCTTGGCCGCCGTCAACACTAAATAGTTGACGATTTTTTCATCCTTGAACAGTAAAGCAAGCATTAAACCTTTACCTCGTATCTCTTTAATCAAAGGGTGTACCAAAAGGGAACGGAACAGTTTTTCTTTCTCTAATGTCTGTTGAATAAGTTGTTTTTCTGATATTTCCTTTAATGTTGCCAAGCTGGCAGCTGCGATAACTGGGTTTCCGCCAAATGTGGTAATATGTCCAAGTTTAGGAGCTTCCTGTAGGGTGTCCATTAGTTTTTTTGAAGCTATAAAAGCTCCAACCGGTAATCCTGCGGCCATACCCTTGCCCACGACCAAAATATCGGGTATACAATTAAAATGTTCAAATGCAAAGAGTTTCCCTGTTCTTCCAAATCCGGGTTGTATCTCATCCAGAATCAGTAGTGCACCAACTTCATCACAACGCTGTCTTACTCGCTCTAGATATGAATTTTTTGGCAGTATGAAGCCTGCTCCGCCCTGAATGGTCTCTAGGATGACCGCTGCTGTTTTTTCAGTGATTTTCTCTAAATCTTGTTGTTTATTAAACGTAATAAAGTCGACATCTGGAATTAGGGGCCTAAATGCACTTTTACGCTCTTCGAATCCCATAACACTTAAGCTTCCCATGGTGTTGCCATGATAGGCATGATGGGCAGCTATGAACTGTGAACGACCGGTATACCTTCTGGCCAATTTTAATGCGCCTTCTACAGCTTCCGTACCAGAATTGACCAAATAGGTGGTTTTAAGGTTTTCTGGAAGGTGAGAGGCCAAGAGCTTTGTGTATTCCACGGCAGGTTGCTGAACATACTCTCCATAAACCATGACATGCATGTACTTTTCAGTCTGTTTCTTTATAGCCTCAACAACGTTGGGATTACAATGGCCAAGACTACAGGCTGAAACGCCAGCTACAAAATCCAAGTGTGCATTGCCTTGCAAATCATAGATGTAACTGCCATGAGCATGTGAAACTTCCAATCCTAGCGGGTATGGCGTAGTCTGGGTTTGATATGTATAAAAATCATCTTTTAGCATCAGGGTTGCTGTACCTTTTTGGCTGTAATCTGTTTGGGCTTTGTGCCTTTGGTGTTTGGAATATTGTTGATCGGGTCGTTTTCATTCTTTCGGCGTTCCTGTTCCTCTGCATCAATATCTATCGGATTTTCAATACCCCGTATGGGAACCAGTTCTATATTGTTGTCATCTTCATCAAAAATATCGTCCTTATTTAAAATACGTTCGTCACCACGCCAAACGAACCCTTTTAGTTTTCTACTTTCCAAGGGTAAATCTTTATCAGGAAAAATATCACCATCCGGATTCACAAAAAAAGTGATATCCTCTATGTCATTGTTCGCCATGAGCAATCGTATCTTGCTACAAATGGTTTTGTCGATTCCTATCAATTCATCATCATCATTGTACATATAATAAATCACTTCGGTGTTTTTGACGAGGTCGATGATTTTAAGTTCGTTTTCGATGAATTTACCAAACAGATCTTTCCCTTTTGCTTGATTGTAACCAACTTTACCAATAGTATCAAAGGAAATTATAAAAGCATTTTCCAATACTTTTAACGAGTCCAATTTTTCAGTTTCCAAATCAGAAATCAAGTGAATGCTATCCCCAGTTATCTGGTTTTCAACATTCCACATGATGGGATTTCTTATTAATTGGGTAATCCCCGTTTTTTCTTCGGAATGTATGGAATCGCATTTGCCGCTTAAATCAGTTTTATAAAATTTTGCATTTCTGAAAGCCCTTAGAATACGACTTTCTGGCTTACCTGTCACCATTAAGGTATCTCCGTGCATGTACAAGGAATCTTGTTCGACCAAGCTTACGGAAACAGCTCTTTTTGTGGCAAAAACAGAATCCTTGGCCTTAAAAACCTCTGCATAATGTGCTCGTATGACCCCATCGTTTATAGTATCGGTAATTTGAATGTTATTGGTGGCCGATGCAAATTCAGAAGTCTTGTCAAAATAGAGACTGTCGCCCACTATTATCTTGTTGTTGTAATCAATCCTTGTATTCTTGATACCATAGCCTTGCTCAATTTTAGTGTCATAAAAACCACGTTCACAATAAATTTTATATTCTTCTCCGGTAATCGTAGAAGGACCGTACATGTAGGCGTTTTTTGAAACACGGTAATAGTCCAATTGTTCGGAGTCTATGATGTACTCGGGATTGTCGATATGGACATCACTTTTAAACTGTACTTTTTTCAACTCGGTAAAATAAGTACCGATTTTACTCGTCAGTACGTTGACGGAATCAACAACCTTACCGCCCGAATTATAGTAAGAAACTTGTTTTTCGCGATCAAAATATAGTGTATCGGTGGTCAAGGTCATTTTCCCATCGGTCAGGTCCACACTTTCCCATGCTTTGGCTAAACTCGTGTCTCCGTTCCAGTCTAGCTTTGCACTGTTCATTTCTATGGAATCCCCTTGCTGTAAACGCACATTACCAATAGCTCTAAGCCTATTTTCTTGAGAGTAAAAAATAGCGATATCGCACCACAGGTCGGCACCTTTATGCTCAAATTGAACTTGTCGCTGATCATCTTTGCTAAATATGGAAGCTCCAGGAAATTGTGCTTCATCCTTGGTGAAATTTGCACCGTAGACAATATTTATTTGTTTACTTTCAGGTGTTTTTTCTTGTTCTTGTGCATTGCCCACATAGAGACAAAGCGTAAAAAGAGCTATTAAAATTCTTTTCAATACATTGAATTTTGTCCAAAAGTATGATTTTTAGGGAAAGCAGTAAAAATGATTTAGAAAGGTTTGGGAAAACTCATCGATGAATAGTCTGTAGCCTGTCTGGCCCAACCGATACTATTTTAATCGGAACATTCAATTCATCCTCTAAAAATGAAATATAGTCGTTCAAGGCAGGTGGCAGCTCTTCTGCTTTGGTCAGTTTGGTCAAATCTTTGGACCAACCTTTCACCTCTTTATAGACTGGAACTATATTCTCGCTTTCAATATTGTAGGGTAGGTGCTCAATTTCCTCACCCTTGTACGTATAAGCAACGCATACCTTTAGATTTTTAAATCCGCTCAGTACATCTGCTTTCATCATCATCAACTCGGTTACACCATTGACTTGCACTGCATATTTTAAGGCAACTAAATCTAACCATCCGCATCTTCTTGGTCTTCCTGTGGTCGCACCAAACTCGTTTCCAACACGGCCCATGGTCTCACCGTCCTCATCAAAAAGTTCGGTAGGGAAGGGGCCACTGCCAACTCTTGTGGTGTATGCTTTAAAAATCCCCAAAACGCGGTCAATTTTATTTGGGGCTACCCCCAAACCCGTACAGGCTCCTGCGGCTGTTGTGTTGGATGATGTAACAAAGGGATATGTTCCAAAATCAATATCCAATAGGGAACCTTGCGCTCCTTCCGCCAATATTTTTTTACCTTCTTTTTGGGCTTGAAAAATATATTCTTCGCTATCTATGAATCGCAATTGTTTTAGGGTAGCGATTCCTTCATGAAACTCAGCTTCCAGCTCTTTAAGGTCATATTGGATATCTACATTGTAGAACCCGATCATGGCTTCATGTTTATCTGCCAGGGTACGGTATTTTTTTTCCCAATTATCAAATTCCAAATCACCGACGCGCATACCGTTTCTCCCCGTTTTGTCCATGTAGGTAGGGCCTATTCCTTTTAATGTGGAACCAATTTTGGCCTTTCCTTTTGCGGCTTCGGAGGCAGCATCCAGTAAGCGATGCGTTGGTAAAATAAGATGTGCTTTTCTGGAGATAAAAAGCTTTGAAATAATATCAATTTCAAACTTTTCTAGATTGTCCAATTCCTTTTTAAAGATAACAGGATCTATGACCACTCCGTTACCTACAATATTTACGGCATTTTTATGAAAAATTCCAGATGGGATGGTATGTAGCACATGCTTTATACCGTCAAACTCCAACGTATGACCTGCATTGGGACCACCTTGAAATCTGGCGATAATATCGTAGTCTTTGGTAAGTACATCAACAATTTTTCCTTTTCCTTCGTCTCCCCATTGGAGTCCAAGCAATAAATCTACCATGAAATGTGTTGGTTATTCGGTTAGGTTTTCTTCTTTGTTTCGTGTTCCGTAGAAATATAGGGAATGGTTACTGATTTTAATGTCAAAAACCTCTTCGATGGTCTTTTTAATGGATTGGATTCTAGGGTCGCAAAACTCTACCACTTCCCCCGTATCTGTAAGTATGACATGATCATGTTGACGGTCAAAATAGGATTTTTCATATTGCGCCTGATTTTTTCCAAATTGATGTTTCCGAACCAATTTGCAATCCAACAAAAGTTCAATCGTATTGTATAATGTGGCACGGCTTACCCTATAATTTTTTGTTTTCATTTTAATGTAAAGCGACTCTACATCAAAATGGTCATCACTATTGTAAATTTCCTGTAAAATTGCATAGCGTTCAGGCGTTTTGCGATGCCCGTTATCTTCTAAAAAAGAAGTGAATACATTTTTTACGATTTCCTGATTTTTGTTGTTCCCCATAGCTTTCAGACCTAAACTAAAGGACAAAGGTACAGCTAAAAATTAAATTCTGGCGACTTTGTCTATACCCTCTACTTGCTTTAAATTGTTGACCAATTTTTTTAAGATGGCGTTGTTTTTTACCACCAATGTAATCTTACCAGTGAACGTTCCACCATCTGCTGCGAAATTTAGATTTTGCATATTCACGTGCATGTTGTCCGATATGATATTGGTTATTTCATTTACAAGCCCCAAATTATCGATTCCCGTGATGTTAATATCGACTCTAAAGTCTTCTTGGCTTGAATCTATCCATTTGGCCGTCATGATTCTGTAGGCGTAGTTGGATTGCATTGAAATGGCATTGGGGCAATTTTTCTTATGCACTTTAATGCCGTCGCTTACACTCAAAAACCCAAACACATCATCTCCAGGAATAGGATTACAACATTGCGAGAGTTTATAACTTAGTTTTTCCTCTTCTTTACCAAATACGAGCATGTCATAGGTAGTGGTAATCTCTTGCTTGTCAATATCCTTGGGAGTAGGATTTCTTCTAATCCTGTTTTTGAAGAAGTTTAAGAATGCATTGTGGTATGAAGATGCAAACTCCTTGATACGTTCATTATCTATAACGCCAATACCTACCCGGTAGAACAAATCCAAACTGGTCTTTAGCTTGAAGTATGTCACCAGTTTATTGACCGTATCCTCGTTCAGGTTTATTTTTTGGGATTTAAGCTTCCTACGAAGGATTTCTTTACCATCTGCAGCAACACTTTTCTTCTCCTCTCCAAGTGATGATTTAATTTTTGAGCGTGCTCGGGCCGTATGCGCATAGTCCAACCAACTTTGATTTGGTTTTGCACTTTCTGAGGTAATGATCTCAACCTGATCACCACTATGGAGTTCTGA
Source organism: Bacteroidota bacterium (assembly GCA_039030475.1). Lineage (GTDB taxonomy): Bacteria > Bacteroidota > Bacteroidia > Flavobacteriales > Flavobacteriaceae > Flagellimonas. The sequence goes on along the minus strand of JBCCEC010000016.1, from coordinate 33,476 downwards.
TCCTAAGGGCACCAATTTTCCATTGACTCTGGCTCCTCTGGTTTTCATCCCAATCTCGGTATGGATGTGAAAGGCAAAGTCCAGGGGCGTAGCTCCTTTGGGCATGGATTTTAAGTCTCCTTTGGGCGTAAACACAAAAATCTCTTTGGAATAGAGATTGAGTTTAAATTCCTCTACAAAATCAACGGCATTATTGTTCGAAGTCTCTAACGCTTCCTGTAAACGATTTAACCAATCTTCTATACCCTGTTCTTTCTGTTCGCCATGTTTGTATTTAAAATGAGCGGCATATCCTTTTTCTGCAATCTCATGCATACGTTCACTACGTATCTGCACTTCTACCCATCTTCCTTTGGGCCCCATGACCGTAATGTGCAATGCCTCATAACCGGTAGATTTGGGTGAGGTTATCCAATCTCGTAAACGAATGGGGTTTGGTGTAAAATGATCCGTTACGATAGAATAGATTTTCCAAGCTAAAAACTTTTCATTTTTTCTATCCGATTTATAGATAATGCGCAGCGCAAATTTGTCATACACCTCATCAAAAGAAACATTTTGAACCTTCATTTTTCTTCTGATGGAAAAGATGGATTTCATCCGTCCTTTTACCTCATAATTCAACCCTTCTTTGTCTAAGGAAGTACGGATTACGTTTGAAAAATCTTCTATATAGGCCAGTTGATCCTCTTCACTATCCTCTATTTTTGCTTGTATGTCTTGGTATACCTCTGGCTCCGTATATTTTAAGCTGAGATCTTCTAAATTTGTCTTTATATTGTAAAGCCCTATTCGGTGTGCCAATGGGGCATAAATGTAAAGAGTTTCAGAAGCTATTTTTACTTGTTTGTGCTCTGGCATGGAATCCATAGTGAGCATATTGTGGTATCTATCCGCAATTTTGATGATGATTACCCGTACATCATCGTGCAAGGTCAATAGCATTTTCCTAAAGTTCTCCGCTTGTTGGCTTACGTCCTTATCCTTTTTTAAGTGTGAAATTTTAGTTAGGCCATCAACAATACGGGCAACGGTTTCACCAAACATACGCTCTATGTCGGCAAGTGTGTAAGGGGTATCTTCTACCACATCGTGAAGCAATGCGGATGCTATGGAGACAGCATCCAGACCAATTTCGGAAGCTACGATCTTTGCTACGGCGATTGGATGAAAAATATAGGCCTCTCCAGATTTTCTGCGCTGGTCCTTATGCGCATCAACGGCCACATCAAAAGCAGAGCGTATCAATTTCTTGTCCGCTGAGGTCAAGTTTTGATAGCTTATCCGAAGCAATTCTTTGTATTGCTTTGCGATTTGTTTGTTCTCTTTTTCTATAGCAGCCTCCGTCATATTAAATTAAAGTTACCATAATCTTCAAACGTAAACAACAAAAATTATGCCTTTAGGTTTCTAATACGTTCAACAAGTGGTGGGTGCGAGTAATGCACAAAAACGTAAGCAGGGTGCGGTGTTAAATTACTCAAACTGTTTTTTGATAATTTTTTTAACGAGGTTACCAATGGCATCGCTGCAAACGTAGTTTTGGCATAATCATCCGCTTGAAACTCAAACTTTCTAGAGAGGTAGTTCATAGCCAATCCCGTAATCTCAGAAATAGGGCTATACAATAAGACAAAACCGACCAGACCCGCATGAAAACTAGCTGTGTTTACCCCTATGGCCAAGGAAACTTCCGGAATATTGATAAAAAGGGAAAGAATAAAAAGCGTAAAACCGGTCAGTCCCAGAGAGACAATCAAGTTAAAAATGATGTGTCTTCTTTTGTAATGTCCGACTTCATGCGCTAAGACCGCAACAATTTCATCTTCGCTCAAATCATTGATTAGGGTATCGAACAATGTAATTCGTTTTTCCTTCCCAAAACCTGAAAAGTAAGCGTTAGCCTTGGTCGATCTTTTTGAGCCGTCAATCACAAAAATATTATTAAGCTCAAAACCAACTTTTTTTGCATAGTTCTCGATCGCATTTTTTAAACTTCCTTCCGCGAGTGGAGTCTGTTTGTTAAATAAAGGAACTATTAATCTACTGTAGAAAAGGTTCATAAACAAAATCACAACACCGATCATGATCCAAGCGTAGATCCAAAAATTTGGTCTTGTCCATTGATAGAACAATATAAAAAGTGAGAGGACACTACCACCAAAAACTGCAGTCAACAGTAGTCCTTTGATCTTATCAAGAAAAAACAATTTTTTGGATGTTTTATTAAAACCATAGCGTTCTTCAATAACAAAAGTCTGATAATATGAAAAAGGAATCCCTAGAAAAGTACTTCCCAACATAATGATTCCAAAAAATAACAATGCCATAGGAATGGTACCGGTCGTAACAGAACGGGTTAAACCATCTATCCATTCAAAGCCTCCAAAGAATAGAAAACAAAGGGTAAGTAGTAAAGAAAAACCATCAGAAAACAAACTAAATTGGTAATTGGCATTCTTGTATTGTTGCGATTTATGGTATTCCTCGTCATCATATACATCGCTTAATTCGGAAGGCACTTTAGTTCTGAAATGTTTTGCATTGAGATACTCCAATAACTGATGAATCAAATATTGAACCACTAGAATACCTATAATAATGTAGAACAGAGTAGTTTTTTCCATAGGCTATAGTCCACGTTGCCGCTTAGCTTCAAATATAAGTATTGCCGCCGATACGGAAACATTCATAGAATCGATTTCACCCTGCATCGGGATTATTAGGTTTTGGTCGGAATTCTGGAGCCACGGTTCGGTTAAACCGGTAGCTTCAGTACCGACAACAATTGCGGTAGCCGAATTAAAACTGCAATTCAGGTAATTCTTGGATGCACTTAGCGCCGCACAATATATTTTGATTTTTTGTTCGTTTAAAAATTGGATAACCCCTTCTGTTGTTCCTATTCCAATTTGGTTGGTGAACACACATCCAACACTAGAGCGCACAATATTGGGATTGTATAGGTCAGATTTAGGATTGGCAATTATAACAGCATCTACGGCAGCTGCATCCGCAGTTCGTAACAATGCACCTATATTTCCTGGTTTTTCAGGCGCTTCGGCTACGAGGATTAAAGGGTTTTTGGTTTTAAATTGAATTTGGGAAAGGGCATGGGATTTCCCTTTGGCAATGGCTAAAATACCCTCTGTAGTTTCCCTGTAAGCTATTTTTTCGTAAACAGGTTTGGACAGTTGTACAATTTCGATTTCCCCATTTTTGTGATAGGATGAACTATTGAAATCTGTCAGGACCTCAGGGCAGAAAAGCATGGTCTCCAGAAGATAGCCTCCCTTGAGTGCAAGTTCAATTTCTCGCTGTCCTTCTATTATGAAAAACCCGGTCTTTTTTCGTTCGCGGGATTTTTCCTTTAACAGCAATACCTTTTTAATCAATGGGTTCTGGGTACTGCTAATCGATTTAGTTTCCATCACATTTCAAAAATACGTATTCTTGTAATCTTCAACAGTTTTTTCCGACAAAGCGACAAACTAAATAATATGAACAAAGTAATTATCCTACTCCTTGCAATTACCATTGGTGCTTGTAAGCCCGCTCCAAAAAAAGAGGAAGCAAAAGCAAGCCCTCAAGAAGAAAGTCTTGAACCGAAAAGAACATTTCCAGAAGCCTTGGAAAAAGTCTTTGCTGCCCATGGCGGATTGGAAACCTGGAATAGGCACAAAACATTGTCTTACGATTTACCGAAAAAAGACTTTACCGAAACGCATACCATTGACCTATGGTCACGAAAAGATAGGGTAGATACGGATAATGTTTCTCTTGGTTTTAATGGAAAAGAGGTTTGGCTTCTAGATACGGAAAATGAGTATAAAGGTGATGCTGGTTTTTACCATAACCTTATGTTCTATTTTTATGCGATGCCTTTTGTTCTGTCTGATGACGGTATCATTTACTCCGAGACAGAGGATTTGGTCTATGAAGACAAAAGTTATCCTGGAATACGGATTTCGTATGAGTCCGGTGTAGGCACTTCTTCTAAAGATGAATATTTTATCCATTACAATCCAGATAACCATCAAATGGCTTGGTTGGGATACACCGTGACCTATAGATCTGGTGAAGCTTCGGAAAACGTTAAATGGATTAGGTACGATGATTGGCAGACCCTACATGGTCTTGCCTTACCAAAATCAATTACATGGCACAATTTGGAAGAAGGTAAGATTCTAGATCCCAGGAACACGGTAGTTTTTGAAAATGTGATGGTGACTACCGATTCAAGACCAGAGGGTTTTTACGCAAAACCGGAAGCTGCTAAGTTTGTAGAGGTGAAAAAGAACTAAAATACTGATTTTTAAAGTTGATAGCTGAATCGCTGTCGACTTATGTCATATCGAGCGCAGACGAGATATATTGAAAGTTACGACGTTCTCGACTCCGCTCGAACTGACATTTGATTCCGTCATTCTAAACTTGTTTCAGAATCTCATTAGCATTGGTGCTACATATATTTGAATTTGCAACAATTTTCATGATTTCAAGTTCTTATATCCCATATCTTAATTCTTACATCTGGATTTTAAAACCCTACCCCTCGACAGGCTCAGGATGACATAGTAATGGTCAAATTGTCCAGAAATCTAAAAATCAAATAATCGAAGTATTGAATTCCTCGATAGACTCAGTATGATGGTGAAACTCGTAATGCTGAATTCATTTTAGAAACCGTACTTTTCATGATAACCAATGACAAGCCCTACGACCGAGTTATAACTTTTTATGCCCTCTTCTTGGTTGTTCGCTTTTAAAAAAGTATTGAAAGCTGATTTGAACATAGGTTCTAACGGATTTTCATAGTATTCCCAAAATTCAGAGACAGCCTTAAAATTTTTCTTCACTCCTGGATTTAGTTTTTCAATGAGTTCATTAAATTTTTCTTCGTCTTTTCTTGATAAATCAGAGAGGCAATACCCCAATGCATGCGAGTAGGCCGCATATTTAAAGTAGATATCGTCATTTTCTTTGGTGACCAAAAAACCAATTAGATTCGTAGCATCTTCTGCGGAATACCCCAATTGGTGTCCCACTTCATGGCCGCTGACCGTAGGTAATCTAAAAGCGGGCAAGAATCCGTTCACCTGTGCCTCATTGGAAAAAGGGTTTAAATACCCTCCATATCCCATATAGGTGAGCGGAAGACTGTAAATTGAAGCTTTAAGACTTGTAGTCTTGTATTCAAAGTAGGGATAAAGCTGCTTTAGACTTTCGTAGCCTTCTACTGTTTTTTTAAAAATTTCTTTTCTTGAATATGGAATTTCAACCAAGTCAATAGTATCACCTGTAATTTGTACGTGGTAGTTATTTGCTTGTTTCGTCAAATGTTCGGTAATGGAAACCAATTGATCTAGGGTATATTCTTTTTCAATGCCTAATTTCCAAGTGATGGGTTGTCGGTAATAGTTTAGGCCCCAGAGCAAATGAAATGCGAAATATACAATGGATAACACGACGAGAATATTCTTAAGAAAAAGTATAGGCTTTTTTCTGATTGATTTCCAATGTTTATAAACATACCGAAAAGCTAAAAGCACTAAAACCGAGTAAAACAAGTCTCCTACGGAGAAAGGAACCCACCCAAAAAGTATCCGTGAAAATCTTGAGATTACAGGGTATACACCATTGCTGTAATATGCTTCTACAAGTTCCGGATAACCGCTCAACCACTTTACCAAGATTACCTGAAGCGGTAAGGCAATGATGAGTATGGTCTTAATTTTTGGTTTCATTAAAAAAATACAAAGCAACTATAGTATCTGCCGAAACTAATTCTTAATTTTTAGATTGCCAACATCCGTTCCGCTCTTAACATACCTTTATGGCAAAACAAAAAAGTCGCGCATTTGCGCGACTTTTTAAATAGTTTCTTTCTTGAAATTATTCTTGAATTCCAACGATTTCCAAATCAAATATAAGATCTGAATTTGGTGGGATAGGACCTCCGCCCTGTGCTCCATAACCTAAATGTGGTGGAATGAACAAACGAACTTTATCACCAACTTTCATGGTCTGCAATCCTTCTTTGAATCCAGGGATTAAGCGTGCTTCAGGCCCGTATTCCATAGGTACTGGGGAATAGCCGCCACCTTGCTTTCTTCTATCATCGTACTTGTTGAATTTGATGGCAATATCTTCATAATTGCTATCGAACAAATCTCCGTTAGGCAACCATCCCGCATAGTTTACCAATACTTTTTGACCTGTTTTTGGCTGTTCGCCCTCTCCTTTGGTCAATGAAAAGATTTTTAACCCAGAATCTTTTTCTTCAGCAGCTTCTTGTTGTTGTTCAAAATCAGCCAATAGTTCACTCTTCATCTTTTCAAAAGCGGCAACTACTGCTTCTTCTTCTGCAAAATAATCGGTCATGATTTGAATGGCGTCAAACTTTTTTGCCTCTTTGCCGTTACGTATGATTTCTACGGCATTCATGACCACATCGACTTTGGGCTTATTAGCAGGGGCAATCACCTCAACATTTGCAAGAGTGTCCACAACATCCATTCCTTCCACAACTTCACCAAAAACAGTATGTCTGCCATCTAGCCATGGAGTTTCTTTATGCGTTATGAAAAATTGGCTTCCATTGGTCTTGGGGCCAGAATTTGCCATGGATAAAATTCCTTTTTTGGAATGCGAAAGCGAATCATGGAACTCGTCTTTAAACTTGTAGCCGGGATTTCCACTTCCAGTACCTGTGGGGTCACCTCCTTGAATCATAAAGTCTTTGATGATTCTATGGAAAATTAGCCCGTCATAATATTTTTTGTCTTTAAGACTATCACTTACAAAGGGACTTTTACCCTCTGCCAAAGACACAAAGTTGGCCACGGTAACAGGAGTTTTTTCGTGCTCCAATTTCACAAGAATATCGCCTTGGTTGGTCTGGATATCTGCATAGATTCCATCTTCCAAATCTGCATATTTGCCAGATTTGCATCCTAAGAATACGATTGAACATAGTGTTATTAAAACAAGGTATTGTTTCATTGTTTTTCTGATTTTAAATTTAAACTGTCTTGATTTATGATTATTGTATGCAACTCTATTGTAGATTTTAACGGCGTTTTTGGACCAATATCATTCCCATCGCCATGGTATCCATAGGCTTGTAAGGAAGGAAATATAAAAGTCGCCCGTTCACTTATTTTAAGCAGTTTCACCGCATTTTGAAGCCCGGGAAACAATTGTTCTTTGTCCACAACGTAAGATGTTGGCCCGTTAGCTTCCATTGTATAAATGGTATCGTTTGCCAATGACATAAGATTGTAGGAAAACAATATCTGATCGTTTGTTTTTGGCAAATAGGTTGCCGTATCGTTTTTTGTTTCAAAATAATACCAAAATCCGTTTGGACTGGCTACGTAATTATGGATGGTGTCTTTTTTAATGATTGCCTGTATCATTTTTTCTTCCAAGGCAAGCAGTTCTTTGTTTCGTTCCACAGATTCCTTAAAAAAACTACCGGATTTGACTTTTACTGGTTTTCTAGGTTCTGGTCCACCGCAGTTTACCATTAGAAAAGCCAAAAAAATGAAAAACACGATTCTCATGAACATAGTTGGTTTTTATAGGACTCTAAAAGTGTAACGAATTGTTTTGTAGTTTCTTTTATACTTAAATCGCTTCTTCCGCCGGCGGCATTATCATGTCCGCCCCCGTTAAAATGTTTTCTGGCAAATTCATTTACCGAAAAATCACCAATAGAACGGAACGATATTTTTATGATTCCTTCTTCTTTGTTTTCAATAAATATGACCGCAAAAATAATTCCTTCCAAGGTCAATCCATAATTAACGAATCCTTCAGTATCCCCTTTTTTAAAATCATGTTTGTCCAACTCCTCTTGGGAGAGCGTAATATATGCTGTGCTATATTCGGAGAGTATGACCATATTGCTTAGTGCCACACCCAATAAATGAAGGCGAGAAGGTGAATTGGTGTCGTAGACCCGTTGATGAATCTCCATATTTTCGGCACCTTTATCAATTAAATCAGCTATAACACGATGGGTTCTGCTCGAGGTCGACCTGTATTTGAAAGAGCCGGTATCTGTCATGATTCCCGTGTAGAGGTTAGTGGCGATTGATTTGTCTATGGCATCGATACTTCCTAAATATTCGATGAAATTATAGACCATTTCGCAAGTAGAGCTCATACTAACATCTGAATAAGTGACCGTTGCATAGTCGCTAGGTTGTTGGTGATGGTCTATCATGATGAAATCGGCATCCTTTGCTTTTAAAACGGATTCCAGTTGCCCTACTCTGGATAAGTCATTAAAGTCGAGCGTAAAGATTACCGTTGCTGCTTCCAAGCATTTTTTAGACTGCGAATTTTCTTTTTCAAAATTTAGGATGGACTCGTTTCCCGGCATCCATTTTAGAAACTTAGGATAATCATTTGGTGCTATAACGGCTGAATCATGTCCTTGCGAAACAAGAAAACCGTTTAGTCCCAAACAGGAGCCTATAGCGTCTCCGTCTGGATTTTTATGAGGTATGATTACGATTTTTTGGGGCTTGGAAAGAATCGACTTAACCGTCGTGATGTCCTCTAAATTCATGGATTCAAAGATACAATAATATAACATAGTCGTAACTCTGGATACCCTATTTTTGTCAAACCATAAATTGTAATCATGAGATATTTTATTGTTTTATTTAGCGTTGTGGCCCTTTTTTTTGGTTGTAAGAGCACACAAACTGTTACTTCTGCTATAGATGAAAATACAGAAAAATCGGGTACTGTTTTTACGGTCGCTTTTGGCTCGTGCAATAAGCAAAATGAAGCGAATCCATTTTGGGACGATATCTTAAAAGAGCATCCCGATGTTTGGATATGGGGAGGTGACAATATCTATGCGGATACCGAAAATATGGAGGAATTAAAATCCATGTACGGGAAACAACTTGGGAATGAAGGCTATAAACTATTGAACGAAACAATCCCTGTTATCGGTACTTGGGATGATCATGATTATGGTATAAATGATGGCGGAGTGGAATTTTCAATGAAAAAGGAAAGCCAACAGCTGTTCTTGGATTTCATGGGAGTACCAAAAGACAGTAAAAGAAGAAGCCAAGAAGGAGTCTATGCTTCGCACCTGTTTGAAACGCCACAAGGTAAGGTCAAGATTTTGGTGTTGGATACAAGGTATTTTAGAAGTCCCCTAGAGTCGGATTCTGGTTCAAAGAGACGTTATAAACCCAATACAAATACAGACGCTACAATTTTAGGTACTACCCAGTGGAATTGGTTGCAAAAGGAGCTGAACAATTCTGATGCCGATTTCAACCTTATTGTGACCAGTATCCAGTTTTTGTCGGGAGAACATGGTTTTGAGTGTTGGAGCAATTTTCCAAAAGATATGGAGAAACTCAAAAACGGTATCGCTTCCTCTGGCGCCAAAGGGGTGATGGTATTGTCCGGTGACCGTCATATTTCGGAGTTTTCAAAAGCTGAACTACCACAACTGTCATATCCTTTACTAGATTTCACGAGTAGCGGACTTACACATTCTTACTCAGATTTTACAAGTGAACCGAATAGGTATAGGACAGGAGAGGTGGTAGCGGTTCCAAGTTTTGGAATTATAAGGTTACATCTAGAAACCAAAGAAGCGCATTTAAAAATCATGGGTGAAAATGGACTTGTTTTTCAACAGTTAAAACAAGCGTATTAAACCTTGTTCATTAGTCGAAAAGCCGTAAGTTTGCGCAAAATTTTAAAAAATGACTGGAAATAGAACATTTACCATGATAAAGCCAGATGCCGTTGAAAAGGGATATATTGGGGCTATTTTGGAAAAAATAACGGCTGCGGGTTTTAAGATAGTGGCCATGAAATATACACAGTTGAGCAAAAGGGATGCGCAAGAATTCTACGCTATACATAAAGAGCGCCCTTTCTTTGGCGAATTGGTGGAGTTTATGACCAGAGGGCCAATTGTAGCTGCTATTTTGGAAAAAGACAATGCTGTTGAAGATTTTCGCGCTTTGATCGGTGCTACTAATCCAGAAGAAGCTGCTGAAGGTACCATACGTAAATTGTATGCTTCAAGCATAGGGGAAAATGCAGTCCACGGTTCAGATAGTGATGACAATGCTAAAATTGAAGGTTCTTTCCATTTTTCTGGAAGGGAAATATTTTAAGTAATGGTTATACCTTGATTCAGAATATAAAAGCTACTCAGTTTGAGTGGCTTTTTTTGTAGAAAAAAGTAACAACTCTTTTTTATTCTTTTCGGGCTGAATTTTACCAATTTCAAAAAGACCGATTTTGGTAAGTAGGTTGCGCGATTTACTATTTTCAAAAGTGGTGATCCCTAAAATAGTTTGCAAGTTAAGTTGGGTTTTTCCATAGCTTATAATCGCTTCACAGGCTTCTGTAGTATATCCTTTACCTTCATATTCGGGAAGAATCGCAAATCCAATATCTGGACTGTCCAAGTAGTCTCGTTTAACAAAGCCGCAGATGCCGATTGGCTTTCTAGAGTCTTGTAAACACATCTTTAAAAGACCAAAACCATTTTTTTGATAAGAATCAATCAAATTCGACTGTATATATTGCCGTGCCTCTTCCTCAGTCCGCACCCCTTTGTCACCAATGAACTCTATCCAATTTGGGCTGTTCAACAATCTATTAAAGAACTTGGAATCCTTAAGGTTGGCTTCGCAAAGTATCAGTCTTTTTGTATGAATGGAAGTTAGCATTTAGCTCTAAAAACAATCAGCGTAAAACCAATTTTTTGATTAAATCTTTGCCCAATTCTTCATTTAGCATTGCAATGATTTTGGTTTTTCCCAGGCTTAATTCTTCCCTGAGCACAGAAGAAGATAGTGAGACGAACAAGGTTTCGTTCCGCAACTCCACAGCCGTAGTGTAATTATTGACTCCGTTCCCCATCAATTTTACCCATGCATCTTTTGCTTCAACTTTGTCCATACCTTTTTGGAGCTTATTGTCTTTAATAAACTCACCCAGCGCATCGCTCAGATTAAGATAGGAATTGTGCCGCTTTGCCATTATTTGGGTATTGCTATCGGTTGAAAACGTTTATAAGAGTAGGTTTTTCCTTCAGTATTCATTACAGAGAATGACATGGAATCCAAATGCACCAATTTTTCTTCCCATTCGTTCCGGTCTTTTTTGTATTGTATCGTAAATGTTTCATTGATACGGATAATTTTAAAGGATTCGGCATCATTGGAAGCCGTATAGGTGCCATTAAATGAAGGCTGTAATTTTTTACGGAAGCCTTCCATATTTTCAAGTTGAATAAAATCTACGCTTGGATTAACGGAATAGTTCTTTTTATTGCCATCTGGAAACGCTACTTCTTTAATTTCCCAATAGCCATTTAAAAAAGAAATATCCTCTTTGGAAATTGAAGTTTCAGTGCATCCCCATAAAATCAGAACTATAAAAACCAGAACTATTCGCTTCATACTACAAGGTAAATATTTTATAACTCTGATGAATGTTTTTAACTACATTTTCTGTTCGTTCCGCATGTGTATCACTGATAAAAATCTGTCCAAAATCATCATTGTCCACCAAAGCGACTATTTGGGAAACACGGTTTTCGTCCAACTTGTCAAAAATATCATCTAGTAGAAGTATTGGGGTAGTTTTAGCCTGCTCTTTAATAAAATGGAACTGCGCCAATTTCAAAGCGATCAGGAATGTTTTTTGCTGCCCTTGGCTTCCAAACTTTTTGATGGGATGACCATCGATGGTAAAGTTTAGGTCGTCTTTATGGATGCCCACGCTTGTATACTGCAACGCCCTATCCTTAGTTATCGAGTTCTCCAAAAGGTCAGATAGTTTTTTCTCTGTAAGTTGACTTTCGTAAGAGAGCATTATTTGTTCTTCTTTCTCGGAAATATGCGCATACTGTTCTTTAAAGATCGGAATGAAGGCAGTAATGAATTCCATTCTTTTTTGATGTATCTCCGTTCCAAAACCATGCAATTGTTCGTTGTAAATTGCTAACGTATCGGTATCAAACGTATGGTTTACGGCAAAGTATTTTAGCAGCGAATTCCGTTGCATCAATACTTTGTTGTATTTGATGAGTGCCTGCAAATAGGCCTTGTCCGATTGGGAGATCACACCGTCCATAAACTTTCTGCGGGTGTCGCTCCCTTCAATGATCAAATCCCTGTCCGATGGTGAAATGATGACTAGGGGCAGAAAACCTATATGTTCAGAAAACTTATCGTATGCTTTGCCGTTTCTTTTTATGACTTTTTTTAGTCCTTTTTTAAAACTGCATATGATTTTTTCGCTACGTTCATTTTTTTCAAATTCCCCTTCGATAACAAAAAAATCGGTTTCGTGTTTTATGTTTTGCGTGGCAACAGGATTAAAATAGCTTTTGCCAAAGGAAAGATGGTAAATAGCATCCAGAATATTGGTTTTGCCAACGCCGTTATCCCCGACCAAGCAATTGATTACTGGGTCAAATTCCAGGCTCTTGGAAGCGAAATTTTTATAATTAACTAAAGATAAGTGCTTTAAAAACATAAAAGCTGAAGAAATCTAAGGATTTCGGTCGGTTAGCAATTAATTAAAGATTCCAAAAATAACGAATAAATTACCTTTTGGTTTTGGATAAAAACTTTATTTTTGCCCGATTAATAAAATCAAGGATGGCAACATATAAGAAGCGAGGCTTTAAGCCAAAGAACAAGGTTGAGGAAAATCAACTGGATGAGCAGAACAGCACAACTGCTGAGGTTTTCAGTACGTTGGATGAAGGTGCTTCTAAAACCGAAGCTTGGGTTCAAAAAAACCAAAACTATATTTTGGGCGCCATAGCAGCTATTGCCATTGGTGTTCTTGGATATCTTGGTTATAATGAATTTATCCAAAAACCAAAGGAAGCTTCTGCCGCAAACGAACTTTATTATCCCCAACAATATTTTGACCAAGCCTTGACCAGTGAAACGGAAAAAGATTCACTTTTTTTATTGGCTTTGAACGGTGCTGAAGGAAAATATGGTTTTTTAGACATTATCGAGGAATATAAAGGTACAAAGGCTGCAAATCTTGCAAATTACTCTGCTGGTATGACATACCTTAACATGCAGCAATATCAAGAAGCGATTACCCATTTGGAAAATTTTTCATCGGATGATGCTGTTTTGGGAGCTATGGCGAAAGGTGGTATAGGTGATGCCTTTTCGCAATTGAGCCAGCCCGAAGATGCTTTGGATTACTATGAAAAAGCTGTAGCGCATAGTGAAAATGAATATACTACCCCTAGATTTTTGTACAAAGCAGGTATAATCGCCATGGATTTGGGACAAAAAGAAAAAGCAAAAGGTTTCTTTGAGCGCATCAAGAATGAATTTTCTACTGCCCAAGAAGCAAATAATATTGATTTACTTATAGGATTGGCCAAAAACTAGTCAAATGGCTACCGAGAATAAAAACCTATCGGCTTACGATAAATCTACAATCCCAAATGCGAAGGAACTTCGATTTGGGATTGTTGTTTCTGAATGGAACGAAACAATTACCGAAGGGCTTTACAATGGAGCGGTTGCTGCTTTGTTGGATTGCGGTGCATCCGCAGGTAACATTGTACGATGGGATGTTCCTGGCAGCTACGAACTTACATTTGGCTGCAAAAAAATGCTGACTACACAAAACGTAGATGCAGTGATTGCCATTGGTAGCGTTATCCGTGGTGAAACCAGTCATTTTGATTTTGTTTGTAGTGCTACGGCGCAAGGCATAAAAGATTTGAATATCAACTATGACGTTCCGGTTATTTTCTGTGTCCTTACAGATAACACTTTACAGCAGGCGTTGGACCGCAGCGGTGGAAAACATGGCAACAAAGGTACAGAAGCTGCTATTGCTGCCATTAAAATGGCGGTTTTGGGGAGGTAGGTTGAAACCTTACTACTAGCTCAAGTTAAAAATACAAGTTCAAGTTCAAAACTGAAACGCAATCTTACTCTAGTGGGCTTTTAAGCTCAAGTGCAAGTTTAAAGAACAAGTTCAAAAAATTAAAAACAAATGTTTCTGCCATAATTTAAAATATACAACTAAACGCGTGTTGGCTTTATTGAGTTTGAACTTAATTCTTGAACTTGAGCTTGTATTTTGAATTTACGTTTGAGCTTGAGCTTGAGTTTTGAACTTGAACTTGTATTTTATATACTGTTAACACTTTTTGGGACTCCTTTTCAGGACATTTTTTTGATTTTAAGTACCTTTGATAGCACTCGGAAAAGGATACAATGCGAAACTTTCTAAAACTTAGAAAAAATAGAACTTATAATTATTCACCACGTTATTACAAGGGTGAAGAAAATCCTTTTAAAATAGAACATAAACTGGATAAATTCAGAAGTACGGCACATACACAACGTGGTCTTAAAAATAAGTTTTCCTCTGCGGTAGATGATTTAAAGAATGAAGGAGATAAAAACATCAAACTCAGATTTCTTATCATCGTAGCCGTTTTGATAGTGTTGTTTCTCTTCATCATAGACTTTGATTTATCAATATTTCTGACTTCCTAATGGCAGATATTATTAAACTTTTGCCGGACCATGTCGCAAATCAAATCGCGGCAGGGGAAGTAGTTCAACGGCCAGCTTCGGTTGTAAAAGAATTATTGGAGAATGCAATCGATGCAGGCGCTACCTTAATCAAACTAATTATAAAGGATGGTGGAAAGGCTTTGATTCAGGTAGTCGATAATGGTTTGGGTATGAGCGAGACCGATGCGAGATTGTCTTTTGAACGCCACGCAACCTCTAAAATATCCAATGCCCAAGACCTGTTTAATTTACAGACCAAAGGGTTTAGGGGAGAGGCGTTGGCTTCAATAGCTGCCATTGCCCACGTAGATATGCAGACCAGAACGAATGGTGCCGAGATAGGAACCCACCTGAAGATAGAAGGCAGCAAAATAGTAACGCAAGAGGTTATTGCAACTCCTAAAGGCACATCGATAGCGGTTAAAAATCTATTTTTTAATATACCCGCAAGGCGTAATTTTCTTAAATCGAACCAAGTGGAGCTGCGTCACATTATGGATGAATTTCATAGAGTTGCCTTGGTACATCCCACTATTGAATTCCATTTTTATAACAATGGTTCAGAAGTGTTTAATCTACCAAAGACGAATTACAGGCAGCGGATAAGCCATGTTTTTGGAACCAAAATGAGCGACCGCTTAGTTCCGGTAAACGAGGAAACCGAAGTGGTCAAGATTTCGGGATTCATTTGCAAGCCCGAGTTTGCAAAAAAGAGTAGGGGCGAACAGTTTTTCTTCGCAAACGACAGATTTATTAAAAGTCCATATTTGCATCATTCCGTAGTTGCAGCTTTTGAAGGGCTGATAAAGTCTGATCTGTATCCTGGGTATTTCTTGTATTTGGAAGTTAATCCATCATCAATAGATATTAATATACACCCTACTAAAACAGAAGTTAAGTTTGATGATGAAAATACGATGTACGCTATTTTGCGGTCGACCATAAAGCATAGCTTGGGACAATTTAATGTGGCTCCCGTATTGGATTTTGACCATGACCCGAATCTGGATACTCCTTATGAGTACAAAGAGAAAGGTGCAACACTCCCAAAAGTTACGGTGGACGCATCCTTTAACCCATTTCAATCAACGCAAGAAAAAACGGGGAATGCGACCGCTTACAGAAAAACAAGTACAAAGGGTTGGGAGAACCTATATGAAGGATTGAATACTGAAGTAGGCACGGACAACTTTAGCAGTGTTCAAATAGAATCGGATAGTGTTGCCCAAGGTACTTTTTATTCAGATTCGGATACAGAAGAACATGCGGGAACTACCTTCCAACTTAAAAGAAAATATATAGTCAGTACCATTAAATCAGGTATGTTGGTCATCAATCAAAATCGTGCCCATGAACGTGTGCTTTTTGAAAAGTTTTTGACGGAGATAACCGTAAAAGAAGGTGTAAGCCAACAGCTGTTGTTTCCTTTAGAACTTTCATTTACAAAACAGGAGCTAGCTATTTTAAAAGAGGTTAAGGATAGTCTCACCAATGTCGGTTTTGCTTTTGAAAGCTTAGAAGGAGAGACTGTTAAAGTGACAGGTGTTCCTTTAATTCTTTCAGAAAGAGGAATTGGCACGGTATTAGACCGAATAATGGCAGATTACAGGGAAGGGTTTGAAGGAAATCCAATTTCCCAAGCAGAAGTTTTAGCAGCAACACTTGCTAAAAACCTTGCGGTAAAAACAGGGGAGCTATTGGACAAAGAATCACAACTGGCATTGGTAAACGATTTATTCGGTTGTAAGGAGCCAACACTAAGTCCTTCACAAAAATTGACGTATATTATTATCTCTGAAGGAGATATTGAAAAAAAATTTAGCTAAATGGGTAGATTGACCGAGGCAGTAAAACACCTGTTGATCATCAACGTTATTCTGTTTTTTGCTGCGCAATTGTATGGTGACCAAATGTATCAATGGTTGTCACTTTGGTTTCCACAAAACACTTATTTTCAATGGTGGCAGGTAATTACCCATATGTTCATGCATGGCAGTCTCATGCATATTCTTTTTAATATGTATGCTTTATGGGCTTTCGGTACCCCTTTGGAGCAAGCTTGGGGAAGAAATAAATTCTTGTTTTTTTATTTCTCTGCTGGCCTTGGTTCTGCTTTATTGTATACTGGAGTAAACTACTATTATGTAAATGAGGGTGTTAATGCTTTAATCGGAGCCGGCTTTGAAAAGTCTCAAATCATGGAAGCTCTTCGAAGTCCTTATGGGGCAGATTTAAATAGATTGAAGGATTACGTACCTTCTGGGGTAATAGATAATTTGGGAAGTGCATTTTATGGAAGAGCCGTTGGAGCTTCGGGAGCTATATACGGAATTTTGGTAGCTTTTGCTTTTATGTATTCCGAGGCAAAACTTATGCTTATATTTCTTCCCGTGCCCATTAAGGCAAAATATTTTGTGCCTTTGTTGTTATTGGGAGATTTAATTTTTGGAATAGGTAACATAAATACAGGAATAGCGCATTTTGCCCATATTGGAGGCGCATTGATCGGCTTCCTTATGATGTGGTATTGGAAAAAAAATCAGTTTAATCAAAACAGATGGAACTAACCTATGGCTAACGGTGGTTTACAATATAATTTTGCTCGGCTAAATATAGCGGAAAAGCTAATAGCTTTCAATGTGTTGATTTTCATTCTGGATGGTTTGGCATTGGCACTTCTTGGTGGGTCGGTGGCCAGTTGGTTTCACCTTCCAAAGGATTTCATGGATTTTTTTGGACAACCTTGGTCCATAGTTACATATTCATTCTTTCATGCCGGCTTTGGTCATATCTTCTGGAATATGATCATGCTTTATTTTGCAGGACGTATTTTCTTGAATCTTTTTGATGCACAACGGTTTATCAATGTATATTTTTTAGGGGTAATTGTAGGAGGGTTGGTCTTCTTATTGAGTTATAATATATTTCCCACGCTATTGAGTACCAATACGGCATTGATTGGAGCGTCTGCCGGGGTCACAGCGGTACTTATATTTATCTGTGCCTATATTCCAAACCAAGAAGTCCGTATCATATTTTTTAATGTGAAGCTTTGGTATGTTGGAGCATTCTTCATCTTGGTAGATTTAATTCGAATTCCTTATGGCGACAATGTAGGAGGGAGGCTTGCACATTTGGGCGGCGCTCTTCTTGGTTATGTGTATGCGCGACAATTGTTAAAGGGAACCGATATAGGTTCAGGTTTTGGAAAATTTAGAGCTGCTATTGCACAATGGTTCAAGCCTAGAGATAAGAAAGCACCATTAAAAACGGTGTATAAGAAGAACACTGCTAAAAGTAAAAATGCCAAGGATTATGATAGAGAGGCCAATCAACGTAAGATTGATGCAATTCTAGATAAGATCAGTAAGTCTGGTTATGAAAGCTTGTCCAAAGCTGAAAAGGATTTTCTTTTTAAAGCAGGAAAAGAAGACTAATTCGTGAAAAAGCCTTGGGTATGCTCGGAAAGTTAATCTTTGGGTTTAATGTTACGGTCGCCATAGCCTTGGTATTGACCTGTGTACTTTCTTTTTTTAGTATTCAAATAATCTCGGTCCTCTCCGTTCTTAGTCTAGGTGTACCCTTTCTATTTATTTTGAACGTACTCTTTTTGTTCTATTGGATATATAGAAAAAAAAGAAAGTTCTTATGGTCGTTAACCGCTTTAGTATTGGGATACTTGGTTTTTGGACCTTTTTATGGAATTGGAAATAAAAGTCAGGGCTCGGAAGCTTCAGATATAAAGATGATGACTTTCAATGCCTGGCATTTCAACAAAAACGAATGGATAAAGGAACCTAACATTGGAGACCGGATCATTGATTTTATTAAAAATGAAAAGCCTGACATTCTTTGCATTCAAGAATTTCATAGAGAGCGAAAAGATGAATTGTCCCAATATCCATATAAAAGTATTACACCACCTTCTCTTGGAAAGACTACCCAGGCGATTTTTTCCAATTATCCAATTTTAAACAGAGGATCCGTAGACTTTCCGGATACCATCAACAATGTGATTTACGTTGACATTCTTATGGAAAGTGATACGGTCCGAGTTTATAACATGCATTTACAGTCCTTCAGCATTGTTCCATCATCCGAAACATTTTCTGAGAAAGAATCTGATAAAAACTATAAGCGATTGGTAAATACCTTCTCCAAGCAATTGGAACAGGCCAAAATTTTTAATGCCCACGTTAAGAAAAGCCCCTATAGCACCATCGTATCTGGGGATTTGAACAACACTCAATTTTCAAATATCTACAGAATAGTACGAGACGATTTACAGGATAGTTTTTTGGAAAAAGGGAACGGTTTTGGTCGTACCTACAAAATCTTCAATTTTCCATTACGAATTGATTATATTCTGCCAGACGCTTCGTTTCAGGTAATTTCCCATACCAATTTTGACGAAAAACTATCCGACCATTACCCTGTAGCGGCTACATTGCGTTACACATCACATCAATAAACAATCTGCGCTATCCGCTATGATATGAATGATCAAGGCCAAGCCGATTATTCTCGTCTTTTTAAAAAAAGGTAGTAGGCAATACAAAAGAATTGCCCAAACACTATGAAGTGGATGAAAGCCAATGCTACATCGGTTAGCATCAAAAATGGGTTCGGCAAGTACATGGTCTATATCGATTAAAATACCGGCCAAAAGAATAAGCGTGACCTTTATCTTATTGTCTTTTACAAGGAAAAGACCAATTAGAAGAGGAACTAAAAAGTGAATTCCATAGTGGATGATGAACCTAAGCATTAAGAGATAGATTTTTTAAGAAAGTAAGTGTATTGGTTCCCTCGTTGAAAAGTAAATCCAAAATACTGAGATTGGCTATAAAACCATTTCTTTCCCCAAAAACCTGCGCATATTCATCAACGGCAACTGTTGGACTTTTTTTGGCATCTACCAGAAATCTTGAATCATTGAATTCGTTGGGATTTTTTTCAAAAGATAAGTTTTTATCCATGGTAGTTTTAATTCCCAGACATTCGCCAATGATCGCTATTGTTTTTAAGTTGAAATCATAAAGTAAATTGGCGGGTTCCTCGAACAAGGGTTTAAGGTCATCTTCATAAAACTCAAAAAAAGGCGAGGTCCGATACGCTGTTTCCAAGGTTCGCCAATGTAGTTTCTGCCAATTTTCACTATTGTCCACTTTAACAGCATTATACTTTTGTCGACCTTCTTTGCCGCCTACATGCTTTATCGGAATATTGAGCGTGTGTTTTCCTTGATCCGTTGCTATATAACAGCGATTTCTATAGGTCTGTTTTTGAAAATTATCATGTCCTTCCCAGATAACATCATTCTGAACAATCACGGCAAAAGTGATAATATTAGGAAAATATGTAGGATGAATCAGAGTTTTCAATTAGTATTTTTTTTAATAAGGAATAGTAGTTTTGAACAATGAACAATGAACAATGAACAATGAACAATGAACAATGAACAACACGAGCGTGGCGGAAGCAAAAACGCTTATTCAGCCTTCTTCTTACGTTTCTTTCTGAAAAAGTCAAAAACGAACCAGCCTCCTAAAGCAATCAAAAAGTACATTAAATAAGATACAGGCTCTCCACTACCGCCCACAGTAGTGAAAATACGTTCCCATCGAGGTCTCCAATTGGCAAGGCCTTCATCAAAATTATCAAAACTCATCCAAAGAAAAACAGGTTTGCCTACAATGTGGTCGGCGGGCACATAGCCCCAAGTTCGGGAATCCTCGGAATGATCTCTGTTATCTCCCATCATCCAGTAGTAGTCCTGTTGAAAAGTATAAGATGATGATTCTGTTCCGTTAATGTACATCTTTTGCCGTCTAACCTCTACTTCATTGTTTTCATAATCCCTAATTATTTTTTTATAGAGCGGAATGGTCTCGGGAGTTAGCGCTACCGTAGCTCCTGCTTTGGGAGTGTAGATAGGGCCAAAATTATCGACATTCCAAGGGTGAATGTTAGGTTTTTGAGGATATGCACCACCGTAAACACCTTTTCCTT
The DNA here is from genome assembly GCA_039030475.1 of Bacteroidota bacterium. Taxonomy (GTDB): domain Bacteria; phylum Bacteroidota; class Bacteroidia; order Flavobacteriales; family Flavobacteriaceae; genus Flagellimonas. Next base: position 12,885 of record JBCCEC010000016.1, on the reverse strand, counting down.
CGTTTGTCTTAACAACGGAATCCACGCTTTGGTTTTTGCGCAGTTGCTCAACCATTCCATCGGTTAAATTGGCAACTCTTGACCTTGGTTTTTCCTCCGTCAGGGAAAGCCGTAATTGCCTAATAACCTCCGTAGGTATTCCTTTCTCTTGGGTAATCAGTTCAATCTTCCCGTCAGGAGTTTGTTGGGCACCTAATAAGTATGGCGCCAAGGCATTGTATTGATTTTGATTTACCCCTGCTGAAATATATTTTCTGAGATAATCTGAGGCATCGACTTCTGAAAGCAGTTTGCTCGACACCCCTTTTTGGGAATAAATGGTGTAATCGTACATGACTTTTGCCCTGTCCGAAAGTTTGAGTCTTTCCCCATTGATATGAACAAAACCGTTTACTACCGAAAGCGAGTCGCCTGGAGTGCCCACACATCTTTTTACATAGTTGGATTTTTTATCAATAGGTTTTTTGACCGCTTTTTCTGCCTTAAAAAACTGATACAACGTATCTGAAGGAAGACTGAAAACTACAATATCATTCTTCTTTATGGTATTAAATCCTGGAAGGCGTAAATATGGTAATCGCAGTTTGTTCTTCCATGATGTTTTGTACGTTTCTGGATTAACATCCGCTACATAGGACCTTGTTTTTAGAACGGGAAGGGTATCATGGACCATAGGTGCGGCCAAGGTGGTCATAGGCAACCTTGCACCATAATGAAACTTACTTACAAATAGAAAATCCCCTATCCGTAGCGTGCGTTCCAAAGAACCCGTAGGTATAACGTAAGGTTGAATAAAATACGTGTGGACAAATGTTGCTGCAACTATCGCAAAAACAATAGAGCTTACCCATTCTCCAAGCCCTGTTCTCGGTTTTAGACTTCTGTCCTCTATATAGGCTACATCTTCTGCGTAATTGATGTAGTAGATATAAAAACCTAGGGTTAGAATGGCCAACCACGTATCTAAAAGCTTGCTCTTACCAAAACTTCTAATGGTCTCGACCCATACAACAGGAAACATCAATAAATTGATTATGGGCAGAAACAGCAAAAGTACCCACCACCATGGTCTGTTTATGATTTTCATTAGAACAATACCATTATAAATTGGTATAGCGGCCTCCCAAGCTTTTCTACCTGCTTTTACGTAAAGTTTCCAAGTTCCAAGAAAATGAATGATCTGTACAATTAAGATAAAAACAATCCACTGTGTACCGTCCATATATAAAGTTTAGTTTTTAGACACGAAGTCTTAATTTTTGTTACGTTTTATTTTAGATTTAACACATCTTTCATAGAAAACACCCCAGTTCTTCCTTTAATCCATTCCGCAGCGATAACGGCGCCCAGGGCAAAGCCTTCTCGATTGTGCGCTGTGTGCTTAATTTCCACCGTGTCTACGTTGCTTTCGTAGGTTATGGTATGCGTACCGGGAACGTTACCCTCGCGTTTAGAAGTAATGGGAATGACATTTTTTTCAGCTTTGTCCAGTTGCCAACTTTCGTAAGGTGTATGTGCTAGAATACCCTCCGCTAAGGTTATGGCCGTTCCACTTGGAGCATCCAATTTTTGTGTATGATGGATTTCTTCCATAGCCACGTTATATTGCTCCAGATTCCCCATCATTTTAGCCAGATAAGCATTGAGTTCAAAAAAAATATTGACACCTAAACTAAAATTGGATGCGTAAATAAAAGCACCCTTCTTCTCTTCGCAAATGTTTACGGCATCTTCGTAGTTTGACAACCACCCAGTGGTTCCGGAAACTACAGGTACTTTATTTTCAAAACAATCTGTTATATTTTTAAAAGCCGATTCTGGCGTACTAAAATCGATAGCGACGTCCGTTTCACTATAATCTACTTTAGTGGAATTCAAATCTATTTTTGCAACAATGGAGTGACCTCTATTTATGGCGATTTGCTCAATCATTTTGCCCATTTTCCCGTAACCGAACAGTCCAATATTCATGTGCTAAAATTTTACGACCAGAGCCATTCCGTAGTTTGGTCTATTGGTGATGGGGTTGAAGTTTATGGAAGGTTGAAAATCTACGGATAGATTATCATCCACATTATATTGCTTTAGGTGCGCATCTACGTTTGCATCAACTATGTTCAGTACATAAAGTGCTATAGAAATCAATAGCGCCAAATCTCGGTCACGTTGTGCACTTTCCTGTGCGCTTTGTAGGGCTTCATCTGAGATGTCTGGTTCAGAACCAATGGCATTATCCCCATTTAAATCATAAAACTCATCATCGGTAAAACCGGCAAGTCTTCTTTTAAATGCATCCCTCGCCCTATTGTATTCGGTATTATTAAAAGAATACACATAGATTCCCGTTCCTATGGCTCCCAGCACAATAGGTACCTTCCAATATCGCTTGTTGTAGACTTGTCCTAACCCTGGAAGTATTGTTGAATAAAATGCAGCTTTACTAGGTGCAAGTGGATTTATTTTCTTTTTTTCGTAAGTTACTTCTTGAATAATGATTCCTTCACCTTCCAAGTCTTGTGCCAGAGAATCAATCTCTTGCGGATGAGGGGCGGTTTCTTCTTCTTCCTGACAGAAAGCTAAATTTAGAAATAGAAAAGAAAAAAGCAGAAAAAATATGTTCTTACTCACCTGTCAATAATTTTCTTAGACGCTGAAATTCTTCCTTGGAGTGAAAAGGGATTACAATTTTACCTTTGCCGTTTTGGGAAGTGGTAATATCTACTTTTGCTGAAAGATGTTCTTTTAAGAGTTCTGCTCCTTTAGAAACATAGTTTGGGACACTCTTACCAGTTCTTTCGCCTTTTTCAGAATCGATTCCATTCTTTGATTCTTTGTAAGCTTTGACCACACGCTCGGTTTCTCGAACAGAAAGTCCGTTCGAGACCACTTTTTCATAAATATTGATTTGATCTTTCTTCTTTTCAATATTTACGAGTGCTCTTCCATGTCCCATAGTTACAAAACCGTCCCGCATTCCAGTTTGAATGATAGGGTGTAGTTTCAGTAGGCGTAAATAATTGGTGATGGTTGAGCGTTTTTTTCCTACTCTGTCGCTCAGTTTCTCCTGTGTAACCTGGATTTCATCGATGAGCCTTTGGTAAGAAAGTGCAATTTCGATGGGGTCTAGATCTTGGCGCTGAATATTTTCTACCAATGCCATTTCCAAGGATTCTTGGTCGTTGGCAATACGTATATAGGAGGGTATCGTTTTTAATCCTACTAATTTTGAAGCACGAAACCTTCGCTCTCCTGAAACCAGTTGAAACTTATTAAAATCAAGTTTTCTTACAGTAATGGGCTGTATAATTCCCAATTCCCGAATAGAACTGGCAAGTTCGTTGAGTGCTTCGTCATTGAAATTGGAACGGGGCTGAAAAGGATTTACTTCTATAGCATCTATTTCCAGTTCGACTACGTTGCCTATTACCTTATCTGCATTTTTATCCGAAACTGATTGAATATCATTTTCGGGATCTTTCAATAGGGCTGACAGGCCTCGTCCCAAAGCCTGTTTTTTTGTTGCTTTCGCCATTTAAACTTTCTCCTTGTTTTTCTTCAATACTTCATTGGCCAGATTCAGGTAATTGGTAGCACCTTTACTACTGGCGTCATATTTTATAATGCTTTCCCCATAGCTGGGTGCTTCGCTCAGTCTCACATTTCTTTGGATTATGGTATCGAAAACCATATCTGCAAAATGTTTTTTGACTTCTTCCACAACTTGGTTGGAAAGGCGCAATCTAGAATCGAACATCGTCAGGAGCATTCCTTCAATGTCCAAATCGTTATTGTGTATTTTTTGAACGCTTTTGATGGTATTCAATAACTTACCAAGACCTTCCAAGGCAAAATATTCACATTGAATGGGAATCATCACTGAATCTGCAGCTGTTAGTGCATTCAAGGTAAGCAAGCCTAAAGATGGAGCGCAATCTATCAATATAAAATCATATTTGTCCCCTAAGCTTTTCAAGGCCTCCTTCAGCATATACTCCCTATTGTCCTTATCGACCAATTCAATTTCAATCGCGACCAAATCAATATGGGCCGGAATCAAATCAACATTTGGGGAATCCGTAGGTATAATAACCTCGTCCACGGTCATCGTATGTTCAAGCAATTGATACGTACCCTTTTCCACACTGTCCACATCAATACCTAAACCAGAAGTAGCATTGGCCTGCGGGTCTGCATCAATAAGAAGCACCTTTTTTTCCAATACACCAAGAGAGGCAGCGAGGTTAACGGTAGTGGTTGTCTTTCCTACTCCGCCCTTCTGATTTGCAATAGCAATTATCTTGCCCATTTCATAGTAAGTTAGAGGTTAAAAATACAATTATTTAAGATGCTAAAAAATGTATTTTGTTAACAGGCATTGGATAACCTTAACATAGGGCGTTAAAGAACGTTAAAGTTTTAGCTTTAAAGGTGTTAACCAGATCTAGTCCATCAAAATGTTTAAGATTTCGATAGCTGCGCTACTTATTTTTGTGCCCGGGCCAAATACTGCAACTGCACCGTGCTGAAGCAAATAGTCATAATCTTGTTTTGGAATGACCCCCCCTACAATGACCATGATGTCTTCCCTTCCATAGTTTTTCAACTCTCTTACAACTTCTGGCACGAGCGTTTTATGACCACCGGCCAAAGATGAAATCCCCAATACATGCACATCGTTTTCAACAGCTTGTTTGGCGACCTCCGCTGGAGTTTGAAAGAGTGGTCCAATATCTACATCGAAACCCAGGTCGGCGTATCCGGTGGCTACAACTTTAGCGCCCCGGTCATGGCCATCCTGACCCATCTTTGCAATCATGATTCTGGGTCTTCTCCCTTCTTCCGCGGCAAAATCGTCGGCCATCTTTTTGGCCTTATTAAAACTCTTGTCGTTTTTAATTTCTTTGGAATACACTCCTGTAAATGATTGAATTTTAGCACGGTAACGTCCAAACTCCTTTTCCATGGCATCACTTATCTCCCCTAAAGTTGCCCGGGCTCTTGCTGCTTCTACGGCTAAAGCTAATAAATTTTCACGCTCCGTTTCGTTTTCTTTGGCTTTCTTGGATGTTAAGGTAATCTGAGACAAAATTTTCTGCACATCAGATTCGTTTCTGGTGGATTTGATTTGTTCTATCTGAGCTACCTGCTGCTTGCGGACTTTGTCATTGTCCACCTCTAAAATCTGAAGGTCGTCCTCATCCTGTAAACGATATTTATTTACACCAACTATAGTGTCCTGTCCACTATCGATACGGGCTTGCTTTCTAGCGGCAGCTTCTTCAATTCTCATTTTTGGTATCCCTGCTTCAATGGCTTTGGTCATGCCCCCAAGCTCTTCGACCTCTTCCATAAGTTGCCAAGCTTCTTCTGCTATTTCTTTGGTGAGATTTTCTACAACGTAACTTCCTGCCCAAGGATCTACGGTCTTGGTAATGTGCGTCTCCTGTTGTAGATAAATTTGGGTGTTCCTCGCAATTCTAGCAGAAAAATCCGTGGGTAATGCTATAGCTTCATCCAAGGCATTGGTGTGCAAACTTTGAGTGCCCCCAAAGGTAGCGGCCATGGCTTCAATAGTTGTTCGTGCTACATTATTAAAAGGGTCCTGTTCCGTTAAACTCCAACCACTGGTCTGACTATGGGTTCGCAACATGGATGATTTTTCATTTTTTGGATGGAACTTTTTCAAGAGCTTGGCCCAAAGTAAGCGACCTGCCCTCATTTTGGCAATCTCCGTAAAATGGTTCATTCCAATTCCCCAGAAAAAAGAAAGTCTAGGGGCAAAATCATCTATTTTAAGACCAGCTTTTAATCCTGTTCTAATATATTCTATGCCATCTGCAAGTGTATAGGCAAGTTCAAGAGCGGCAGGCGCACCGGCCTCATGCATGTGATATCCTGATATACTGATACTATTGAATTTTGGCATATGTTTGCTCGTATACTCAAAAATATCAGCGACCAGTTGCATAGATGGTGTTGGAGGATAGATGTAGGTATTCCTTACCATGAATTCTTTAAGAATATCGTTCTGTATGGTGCCTGAGAGTTTTTCTTTGGTTACACCTTGCTCTTCCGCAGCCACAATATAAAAAGCCATTATGGGGAGTACCGCTCCGTTCATGGTCATGGAAACGGACATTTTATCCAATGGGATTCCATCGAACAAAACTTTCATATCTTCAACGGAATCTATGGCAACCCCTGCTTTTCCTACATCGCCTACCACACGTACGTTATCACTATCATAACCTCTATGGGTAGGAAGGTCAAAGGCTACGGAAAGCCCTTTTTGACCAGCCTCTAGATTTCTCCTGTAAAACGCGTTGCTTTCTTCTGCTGTAGAAAAACCTGCATATTGTCGGATAGTCCATGGCCTGCGAACATACATGGTAGAATAGGGGCCACGAAGAAAAGGCGCAATACCTGCTGCAAAGTTCATGGAGTTCTTTGCTATCTGCCCATTACTGGAAGATACTAATTCAAGATTTTCAAATTTTTTTCTACTCATCGCTTAGTCTTTTTTGTTCCAATGCTTCCGCCAATCGTTTTTTAACAATTGGTTCTATGATTGTTTTTCTAGGCTTGATTTTAACGAAAGGGTAGAGGTCTAAGCTATCCTTCATTTTATCGTTTAGATTTTCGAACTTATTTGTTCCGACCAATGTTGTCTGTTTTGTTTCAAAGAGTTGCTCTTCTTTTGCCGCACTCTCTTTTATTTTTCTTTGGATGTTTCCCTTTTTGAGTTCACTCAGAAAACCACCTGAATTTTCAATTTGCTTAAAGAGTTTTAAGGCTTTTTCTGCCAATTGATGCGTTAAGACTTCAACGTAATAGGAACCCTCCGCTACTTTTGAAGCCTGGTCAAAATAGCTTTCCTCTTTTAAGAGCAATAATTGATTTCGCGCAATTCGTTCCGCAAACTCGTTATCCTTATGGTAGATGGCATCATAGGGTAAACTTAACACGGTATCCGCACCTCCCAATATGGCAGACATGTATTCTGATGTGGTACGAAGCATGTTAACATTATAATCGTACAATGTTTTGTTGCGTTTGGACGGAATCGCCAAAATATGGCAATCATTATTCAAATCGTATGATGGTGCAATACTTTTCCAGAGCCATCGTAGCGCTCTTAATTTTGCTATTTCAAAGAAGTAGTTGCCACTTACCGAAACTTTAAAAGTAAGGGACTGCGATTTTTCAACCTTGTTTAGATCGTTATTTTGAAAATGATTTAGATACTCATTGGCGTGGGCCAATCCGTAGGCCAATTGTTGTACCACAGTAGCACCTGCATTTTGGTACAGTGAAGTATCAATGGCGATGGAACTACTATTTTCATTCTCGGAAGCAAGCTCGTAAATGTCCTCTAAAAGTGAATAGTCTTCTTCAAGATTATGGAACCAATTCCCAGTTCTGGACAAATTACCGATGATATCAAAGTTTAGATGTACCGTTGCTTTTTTATCGTTTAAAAAATTCAGTAAATTTTTTACGGTGGCACTATCCAAGAATTGAAATTCCAAATGAATGGGAATATGCTCTAAATCAATATTGGAGAAAAGTGCTTCAAAGTTAATCTGCTTATCGGGAATCGTGTACAATATGCTTTCGGTTCCTTTGCTTATGCTGGTAAGTGCCTTGGCATTTGCTTTTTCAGAATCACCGGCATAAATGCATTGTGCAACGCTCCAGTTATGGTCGTTAGGTAGCTTAAACGTCTTTAATCCTTCTAAATCCTCAACACTGTAAAAGGGCTTTACTTTTACACCTTCCAAAGATTCCCAAACTAATGTTTCCGTGTAATCTGCCCCTTTTAAATCTACTTGGATTTTCTGTTTCCATTGTTTGGCGGAAACTTCTGGAAATTCGCTGAACAAATCTTCTTTAGTCATTTTTTTCAGTCTTTAGGCTATCCTCGTATTCGATTAAGAAAATTTCTTCATTTTCTTTTTTCATATAATATTTTTCCCGTGCGAATTTTTCTAGCTCGCTTTTACTGGATAGTTTTTTAAGTATTTCTTTGTCTTTATCGATTTCTCCTTGTAAAAAATCTTTTTGTTTTTCCAGTTTCCTAACTTCATTTTGAAGTTCTAAATGAATCATTAGGGAGTTGGTATCAAAGAAGGTCATCCAAATCACAAAAATTGTCAATACTAGAACATACATATTCGTCATCACCTTGAACCATTTTTTCTGTTTTAGATTTTTTAGCCCCATACCCTTAGCTTAACCTATCGTTTATAATAGTTCGCACCATATCCACTGCAACGGTATTGTAGTGGTTATTGGGGATAATGATGTCCGCAAACTCTTTTGAGGGTTCTATGAATTGTTGATGCATAGGTTTTACAGCGGTTTGATACCTTGTCAACGCTTTGTCCAAATCGTGTCCACGTTCACGTATATCCCTTTGCAATCTTCTTATTAAGCGCTCATCGGAATCGGCATGTACATAGATTTTTATATCGAACATTTTACGTAATTCCGGATTGCTCAATACCAAAATACCTTCCACGATCATTACTTTTCTTGGCTGGGTTAAAATAGTTTCTCCCAATCGGGTTTCCTCAACAAAAGAATAGATGGGTTTATGTATGGATTTACCTTGTCTTAATTGCTCAAGATGTGAAATCAACAAATCAAAATCTATGGAATTGGGGTGGTCAAAATTTACTTTTCCACGTTCCTCCTTGTTCATATGAGAAAGGTCATGATAATACGAATCCTGAGAAATAACACCTACCTCGTTCTCCGGAAGTTCCTGTACTATTTGATTCACTACGGTAGTTTTCCCGCAACCTGTACCCCCTGCAATTCCTAAAATCAGCATAATATGGTTTAAACCTCAAAAATAAGCATTTGATAAGATTTTCATGCTTGCCTAAATCAAGTGCATAGTTAGTGAGGGTCGTTAAAAAAATGAATGACTATTATCATAATTCACAAAAGTTTATCATACTAGTTTTGTATAGGATTAAGGCTTTAATCTTATATTTATCTAGATAACCTAAGGCAATAGTTTTTATGAAAAATCCCTATGTAATCAAGGTCAATGAAAATTTTGATTTTCAATTTTCAGAAGACGAAATTTCTTCTTTGGATATGTACAAAACCGGAGAAGGCGAGTACCATTTATTAAAGGACGGTGTGTCTTACCGCATTCAGATTTTAAATGCAGACTTCCATAACAAATCCTACACGGTCAAAATTAACGGTAGTGAATGTCAAGCGCTCATACAGACACCTTTGGATGAGCTTATCAATAAAATGGGTTTTGCGACCAACGGCGCCAAAAATATCGATTCTATAGTAGCGCCAATGCCCGGGCTTATTTTGGATATATCCGTTAAGGAAGGTGACGAAGTAAATGAGGACGAACAACTGTTGGTGCTCGAAGCCATGAAAATGGAAAATAGTATTACATCACCAAGAAACGGTATTATCAAAAAAATAGCTGTTACCCAAGGTGAAGCTGTTGAAAAAAAACAATTATTGATTGAATTTGAATAGGTCAACTATGAAAAAAATATTAGTTGCAAATCGTGGTGAAATCGCAGTACGGGTCATGAAGACTGCAAAAAAAATGGGAATACGCACCGTAGCGGTATTTTCCGAAGTAGATAGAAACGCACCTCATGTGCGTTTTGCGGATGAAGCTGTCTGCATAGGTGAAGCACCTTCCAACAAGTCATATCTGTTAGGGGATAAAATCATTGAAGTTGCATTGAAGTTAAATGTTGATGGAATCCACCCTGGCTATGGATTTTTAAGTGAAAATGCAGATTTTGCAGAGGCAGTTGAAAAAAATGGACTCATATTTATCGGTCCAAAATCCAAAGCAATTCGCGTAATGGGAAGTAAGCTAGCTGCCAAAGAAGCGGTAAAGGCCTACGATATTCCTATGGTGCCAGGTATAGACGAAGCCATCACAGATGTTTCAAAAGCCAAAGAAATTGCAAATGAGATAGGGTATCCTGTTTTGATCAAAGCTTCCGCGGGTGGTGGCGGAAAAGGTATGCGAGTTGTTGACAGGGAAGAGGATTTGGAATCCCAGATGGAACGTGCCATTAGTGAGGCCACATCTGCCTTTGGCGACGGTTCTGTTTTCGTGGAGAAATATGTCACTTCTCCAAGACATGTAGAAATACAGGTAATGGCCGATACGCACGGGAATGTATTGCACTTTTTTGAACGAGAATGTAGTATCCAAAGGCGTCACCAAAAAGTTGTGGAGGAAGCGCCATCATCGGTTTTGACCCCAGAGTTACGAGAAGCTATGGGAGTAGCAGCTACCAAAGTGGCCGAGGCATGTGATTATGTTGGTGCGGGAACGGTGGAGTTTTTAATGGATGCCGACCTAAATTTCTACTTTTTGGAAATGAATACTAGACTGCAGGTAGAACATCCCGTTACCGAACTTATTTCGGGTGTTGATTTAGTGGAATTACAGATAAAAGTGGCTAGGGGAGAAGAGCTGGCCTTAAAACAAGAAGATTTAAAAATAAATGGTCATGCCATGGAGTTGCGTGTGTATGCAGAAGATCCCTTGAACGATTTTCTCCCTAGTGTTGGTACACTGGAAGTTTATGAACTTCCTGAAGGTGAGGGAATACGTGTTGACAATGGTTTTGAAGAAGGAATGGATATTCCCATATATTATGACCCTATGCTGTCAAAATTGACTACTTATGGCAAAACCCGTGAGGAATCTATTGAACTCATGTTGGATGCCATACAGGATTATAAGATCAAAGGCGTGCAAACTACCTTGCCCTTCGGAACATTTGTTTTGGAGCACGAAGCATTTAGGTCTGGGAATTTTGACACACATTTTGTAAAAGACCATTATTCCCCTGAAATTCTAAAACAGAAAAACACCGAAGAAGCAAAAATAGCTGCCATGGTTGCACTGAAACAATACCTAGAAGACCAAAAAATTATAAAATTACCGACAAACTGATTCGTATGGATTCCAAAATAAAAGTTTTAAAGGATAAGATTGCCGAAGCCCACTTGGGAGGTGGTGAAAAACGGATTGAAAAACAGCATCAAAAGAAAAAACTAACCGCAAGGGAGCGTATAGATTACCTTTTGGACGAAGGTTCTTTTGAGGAAATGGGAATTTTGGTAACACACCGTACCACTGATTTTGGCATGGACAAAGAAATTTATTATGGTGACGGGGTAGTAACCGGTTATGGAACTGTAAACGGACGACTGGTCTATGTGTATGCACAGGACTTTACTGTTTTTGGCGGCGCTCTGTCAGAGACCCATGCGGAAAAGATTTGCAAAGTGATGGATTTGGCCATGAAAGTTGGAGCACCCATCATTGGATTGAACGATTCCGGTGGAGCACGTATTCAAGAGGGAGTAAAGTCGCTGGGCGGTTATGCTGATATATTCTACAGAAATGTTCAGGCTTCAGGAGCAATCCCACAGATATCCGCTGTAATGGGGCCATGTGCCGGTGGTGCCGTTTATTCTCCGGCCATGACGGATTTTATCGTAATGGTAGAAGAGACGAGTTACATGTTCGTTACCGGTCCAAATGTGGTGAAAACGGTAACCAATGAAACGGTGACCTCCGAAGAATTAGGCGGTGCAAGTACACATGCCATTAAATCTGGTGTGGCGCATAAAACTTCTTCTAATGATGCTGCTTGTTTAAACGATATTCGAAAATTATTGGATTATTTACCGCAAAATAGTTCTGAAACTCCCAAACTAAAACCCTATGAACTGGGAGATGAGATACGAGAGCAACTTACTAACATTGTCCCCGATAATCCTAACAAACCCTACGATATGCATGATGTCATCGATGGGATTATCGATGAAGACTCTTTTTACGAAATCCATAAAGACTATGCGGAAAATATTATTGTAGGCTTTGCGAGATTGGGAGGTAGGAGTGTAGGTGTCATAGCCAATCAGCCAATGTTCTTAGCAGGGGTATTGGGCGTAAAGAGCTCCAGAAAAGCAGCACGTTTTACCAGATTTTGTGATGCATTTAATATTCCATTGCTGGTATTGGTCGATGTACCGGGGTTTTTACCGGGAACCGATCAGGAATGGGAAGGTATTATTATGCAGGGGGCAAAACTCCTATATGCTCTTAGTGAAGCTACTGTCCCAAGAATAACGGTCATTACCAGAAAAGCATACGGTGGTGCTTATGACGTTATGAATTCTAAACACATTGGTGCAGATTTCAATTTTGCTTGGCCCAATGCGGAGATTGCTGTGATGGGTGCCAAAGGAGCAAGTGAGATTATTTTTAGGAGGGAAATTGCAGCAGCAGCAGAACCAACTAAAAAACTGGCGGAAAAAGAAGCGGAATATGCCGATAAGTTTGCAAACCCGTATCGTGCAGCAAGACGCGGATTTATTGATGAGGTGATATTACCAGAAGATACAAGACGCAAATTATTAAAGGCTTTTGCCATGCTAGAGAATAAAGAAGTACAGGTTCCAAAAAAGAAACACGGCAATATACCTTTGTAGCTTATGTAAGATGATAATCAATATCGATTCTGATCCGGCCAAAATACTTGATTTTTCTACACAGAAAAGTAAAGGGTGTTTTGGCCTTATTTGGTGCAAGGACGGTATGCCGAGAAAAGTGACTAGGTTAAAGGGCGAGGATGAAAACGGAATACTCTACATTGGTAAAGCTGATGTGATTTTAGATAGGGTAGGTACTTTCCAAAAAACAATTTTTGAAGTGTTTTATAACCGACGAAGTATTTCGATAAACAAAGGACATCAAACATTTAGCAAGAAATTTTATCGTATCAAGGATACGTTTGACATTAACGATTTAAAAATAAAGATTTGGGTTTGTCCTTTTGATGACCCAGAGCATGTAAAAAGTTT
>JBCCEC010000015.1:0-59550 GCA_039030475.1 Bacteroidota bacterium | reverse complement strand
GTAAGCTGTAAGCTGTAAGCTGTAAGCTGTAAGCTGTAAGCTGTAAGCTGTAAGCTGTAAGCTGTAAGCTGTAAGCTGTAAGCTGTAAGCTGTAAGCTGTAAGCTGTAAGCAAAAAAATCATCACAACCGAAAGCTACAAACTATTTCATGGACATTTTTATGTAGTCAGATATCCATTATCTTTATCCTGAGAAAGAAATCTTATGAGCAATGAATTGATTTATATATTGGTTGGTATACTGGCTACCGGAATTGGAGTGCTTCTGGGCATCTATATTCAGAAGTTAAAAACCAAATCCAATGAAAGTGTTTGGGAAGAACGTGAACAGCAGCTGAACAATACTGTCACGACCCTAAACGATAGACTTCTCTCCGTCGATACCGAGAAAAAAGAGCTTCAATCCGAAAAAGAGCAGCTTGGTAATCAAATTGTGCGTTATCAGGCCGATTTGGAAAATTTACAACGCATCAATACCGAACAAAAAGAAGAAGTAGAAAAATTACAGGAAAAATTCACGAAAGACTTTGAAATTCTTGCTTCAAAAATATTGGAGGAAAAGAGTTCTAAGTTTACAGAGCAGAACCAAAAGAACATCAAGCAAATATTAAGTCCGCTCCAAGAAAAAATTCAGCTGTTCGAGAAAAAAGTAGAAGCTACCCAAAAAGAGAATATCAGTATTCATTCGGCACTTAAAGAACAATTGTTAAATCTTCAAAGTCAAAACCTTAAGATAACCCAAGAAGCAGAAAATTTAACCAAAGCTTTGAAAGGAGATAGCAAAATGCAAGGGAATTGGGGGGAATTGGTCCTAGAGCGCGTGTTGGAAAAATCGGGTCTTGAAAAAGATAGGGAGTACAGTGTACAACAGAGTTTTCTAAGAGATGATGGTTCTCGGGTAATGCCAGATGTTATTATCCACCTACCCGATGGGAAAAAGATGGTTGTAGATTCCAAGGTCTCGCTCACAGATTATGAACGCTATACGAATGCAGAAGAGGAACTGAAGGAAAAACACCTTAAAGACCATATTAATTCTTTGAGGAAGCACGTGGAACAACTTTCCGCCAAAAAATATGAAGATCTCTATGAAATGGAAAGCCCAGACTTTGTGCTGCTTTTCGTACCGATAGAGCCTGCGTTTGCGGTGGCAATAAACACGGATAATTCGCTCTATAACAAGGCATTTGAACAGAATATTGTTATCGTTACACCCTCTACCCTATTGGCTACTTTGCGCACCATAGACAGTATGTGGAACAATGAGAAGCAGCAAAAAAATGCTATAGAAATTGCACGACAAGCCGGTGCACTCTACGATAAGTTTGAAGGCTTTGTAACAGATTTGACCAGGGTGGGTAAAAAAATGGATGAGGCAAAAACAGAATATCGGGGTGCCATGAACAAATTGGTAGAAGGCCGCGGTAATATTGTTACCAGTATCGAAAAACTCAAAAAAATGGGTGCGAAAGCTAAAAAATCCATTCCAGAACCAATTTTGAAACGTGCAGAAGAAGACGATTATCAAGAACCAAAACTTGAACTATAACCATGAAAAAAGCAATATTCATTACCGTATCGGCTATCCTATTAAGCATTTCAGCCTACTTTGCTTTTATCTATTACGTCCCGTTCAGCGAAGGCTATCGTTCTGGAGAGTTAATAAAATTCAGTAGAAAAGGCGTGTTGGCCAAGACATGGGAAGGTGAGATAAGTCAAGGTATTTCAGGGGCCCAAATATTTTCTTTTTCCGTTGAGGATAACAAGAAAGAAGTGATACAGAAGCTTAAAGATTTTCAAGGTCACTATGTGAAAGTGACTTATAAGGAACGGTATTCAACATTTTTCTGGTTAGGTGACACCAAATATTTCATCATCGAGGTCGAAAAGGAAAAATCGCCACATTTTGGGAATTGATATGAAAAAATTCAAAACTGTAGAAGAGTCCAAGGTTTCCATTACCGAACTAATGCTGCCTTCCCACTCCAACTTTGGCGGTAAGGTCCATGGAGGGCACATACTAAATTTGATGGACCAAATTGCCTTTGCATGTGCATCAAAACACTCGCAAGCGTATTGCGTTACTGCCTCGGTGAACCGAGTAGATTTCTTAAATCCAATTGAAGTTGGTGAATTGGTCACCCTAAAGGCATCCATCAACTACACTGGAAAAACCTCGATGGTCGTGGGGGTTAGAGTAGAGTCTGAAAACATTACCACTGGAGAAATCAAACATTGTAATTCATCTTATCTTACTATGGTGGCCAAGGATGAAAACGGAAAAAACAGAACGATTCCAGGTTTACTATTGTTTGACAAACAAGGGGTTCGCCGATTTGCCAGAAGCAAAGAACGAAAAGCTTCGGCTCAGCATAGAGATTCCAAATATGAAGCAGCTAATTTTAAGATTGATGCACATTTAGATGCTTTAGTCGATGAAAATGTACGGCTAGATTTAAACTAAGTAAGTTCCTTTGCGGCATCTGCATCCATAAACCAGACTAAATTCCCAGAGTTCGGCTGTACTAAAGATGCTGGATACTCCATATAGCCTTTCTTCTTTTCTAGAATCGATGTTACTTTTTCTGCCTTACCCTCTCCCGTGACCAAAAAAGCTACTTCTTTTGCGTTATTGATAACCTTTCCTGTTAACGTAACCCTTCTTTGTCCTGAATCTGGATGAATAGCGACCTCACAATTTTTATTTGAATCCCATAATTCAATTTCATAAGGAAAAATTGAAGCCGTATGCCCGTCATCGCCCATCCCCAAGATGACCAAATCAAATTGAGGTATTCCATTTTCCAATGGAAGATGCTCAGTTAATAACTCACCATATCTTTTAGTTTCTGTATTTGGGTCGTTTTCGCCCAATATTCTATGAATATGTTCTTGGGGAACATCAACTTTGGAAAACAAATGTGCTACGGTCATTTTATAGTTGCTTTGGTCATCCGTTGGCGGAACGCATCGCTCGTCTCCCCAATAAAAATGAATTTTACTCCAATCAATTTTTGAAGAAAATTCAGTAGCTAGCAAATCAAAAACAATTTTTGGAGTACTTCCACCAGACAGTGCCACATGAAAAATAGATGTTCCTTCAACTAGTTCCAAAAAATATTCAGAGAACTGTTTAGCAACCTCGTTTTTATCCTTATAAATTTTTAATTCCATACAATAATTTTAAACCTTTAGGTCCTTATGTCAACCGACTAAAATCAAAACAAATTCAAAGTTCAAGTGCAAACTCAAAGTCCAAGCCGAAGCTCGAATTCAAAGTGCAAGTGCAAACTCAAAACAAAGTTCAAGCGCAAGCTCAAAGTTCAAGTCCAAGTGCTGACAACTGACAACTGATAACTGACCACTCCAAAATTTCCACTTCGACTACGCTCAGTGAACAAACACTTTCACCTTTTACCCTAAACCCAAGAGATCAACCAACAATGGACAATGGACAATGGACAATGGACAATGGACAATGGACAATGGACAATGGACAATGAATCTAACAAATAACACAATAACCGGGGTCGTCTGCTAAGTTCTCACCAGGATTTCTCCAGAATCCCAAATCATCTATCAATTCATCTGCGTTTTCAGGTCCCCAAACACCCGCGGCATAACCATACATTCTTACATCGTCACCGGTCTTCCAATAATTTAAAATAGGGTCAACAAACTCCCAAGCTGCTTCTACTTCATCTGCACGTGCATATAATGTGGCATCGCCCTGCATGGCATCTAAAAGTAACCGCTCATAAGCTTCCATGACATACGTCTGCGCTAAACTGGAATAATAAAAATCTAAATTCGCTCGCTCCACTTTAAAACCTTGTCCAGGAACCTTAACACCGAATTTGATCAATATACCTTCATCAGGTTGGATACGGATTATGAGCTTATTATCCTTACTATTTACACCAGAATCTTGAAAAATTTGATGGTGCGGTGTTTTAAAATGAATAATCACCTCAGTAACTTTTGTGGGCATACGTTTGGCGGTCCTCACATAAAAAGGAACTCCGTGCCAGCGCCAATTATCTACAAAAAATTTAATTGCAGCATACGTCTCTGTAGTGGAATTTGGGTCAACACCATCTTCATCTCGATAACTTTTTACTTTTTCCCCATTAATTTCCGAAGCAACATATTGGGCTCGTATCGTATTGTCAAAAAGAGTTTGCTTATCCCGCATTACCCTGAGCGACTTTAATGCTTTTACTTTTTCATTTCGTATTTCTTCTGGCTGATCACCTATTGGAGGCTCCATGACGACCAAGGAAACAATTTGCAGCAAGTGGTTTTGAAACATATCGCGCAATGCTCCTGATTTATCATAGTATCCTCCCCTTTTCTCTACGCCTACGCTCTCCGCATTCGTTATTTCTACATGATGAATGTAATTGCGATTCCACAAAGGCTCAAAGATGCTGTTGGAAAAACGGGTCACCAATAAGTTTTGTACGGTCTCTTTCCCAAGATAGTGGTCTATTCTATAGATCTGTGGCTCCTTAAAATATTGCTGAAGACCATTATTTAGTTTTTTTGCGGTTTCCAGGTTATATCCAAATGGCTTTTCAACTATCAATCGTTTAAAGCCTTTCGTTTCGTCGTTAAGGCCATATTCTGAAAGGTTTTTTGCTATCGTCTCAACAATACTAGGAGGTGTGGATAAATAGAACATATAATTATGATTCGTATTGTGGGTATCGTTCAAATCCTCAATACGTTTGGACAGGCCTTCATAATTAGAGGCGTAATCGTCACCTAAATCCTCATAGAATAACGTGTTCGCAAATGCCTCTAATTTCTTTTTATCCAGACCATTAATCTTTTTCTTTAAATACTTGCTTTCATAAACCACTCTATTTCTGAATTCTTCATCGGTAAGGTTACTTCTACTAGCGCCTAGAACAATAAAATTTTTGGGCAACTGTTTTGCAATGTATAAATTGAACAAAGCAGGAATGAGCTTTCTGGCCGTTAAATCGCCCGAAGCACCAAAAATGATGAGCATTTGATTATCGGTCTTTTTCATATAGTGAGCTATTAAAGGTTCGGATATCCCAAAAATCGAATAATAGGTATGCTATTTCCTAAAAAATGTTTCGACACCACAATTTATTTTTGAGCTTAACGAATATAACGTTTATTTTAGGTACGGAATTCAACAAATAACGTACTTAGTGTTGTCTTAACATAAGACGTTAAAAATATAAAGCATGGCAGATACGTATGATTTTGGGCTTGTGGGCCTTGGTGTAATGGGGCGCAATTTTATTCTTAATGTAGCCGATAATGGATTTACAGCTTTTGGCAATGATTTGGATAAGGAAAAAGTTGATGCCCTTATAACGGAAGGTGGTGACAAGAGCAAGGTAAATGCAACTACTGATGCTGGAGTATTTGTTAACGCTTTGACCACTCCTAGAAAGATTATGTTATTGGTTCCTGCGGGTAAAGTTGTGGATATTGTTATTGAAAATTTAGTACCACACCTGGATAAAGGCGATATCATTATAGACGGAGGTAATTCCTTTTTTACGGATACTGACCGTAGAGAAACCTATTTAAAAGAAAAAGGTATAAACTTCTTTGGTGCAGGAGTATCTGGCGGAGCTAAAGGTGCCCGTAAGGGGCCAAGTATTATGCCAGGGGGTTCCAGAGACGCATATCAATATGTGAAACCAATTTTTGAAGCTGTTTCTGCAAAATACGAAGGAGAGCCTTGTGTCACATATTTAGGTCCAAAATCTGCTGGAAACTATGTGAAAATGGTGCATAACGGTATTGAATATGGATTGATGCAATTAACTTCGGAAATTTATGACCTTTTGAAAAAGGCGGGAGATTTGACCAATGAAGAACTACATCAAACCTATGCCAATTGGAATGCAGGACGATTGCAATCATTTTTAGTGGAAATCACTTCTGAGATTTTTGAGCAAAAAGATGATTTTACGGACGGACATTTAGTCGATAAAATTTTGGATAAAGCCAAACAAAAAGGAACAGGGAAATGGACCTCTCAAAATGCAATGGATTTAGGCATTCCCGTACCAACAATAGATATTGCGGTAAGCATGCGCGAGATTTCAGCGTTAAAAGCAGAAAGAATAAAAGCGGATGCGCTGTATGACCGTCCAACACCTGAATCCGTTGTCAAAAAAACATTAATTGCCAAAGCTGAAAATGCACTTTATTTTGCATTTATAATTACCTATGCCCAAGGCATGCATCAATTAGCCGATGCCTCCAAAGAATATGGGTACGAACTGGAACTAGGGGAAATTGCAAAAATCTGGCGGGCCGGGTGTATCATTCGTGCTGCCTTGTTAGCAGATATTACGGATGCATTTAAAGCCGAACCAGATTTACAAAACTTATTATTATCCTCATCTTTTAAAGAAAAAATTCAAGATACGGTCAATTCGGCTCGCGAGTTGGTCTCTTATGGTGCTACAAATGGTATTCCGTTACCTGGGTTATCAAACGCACTCACCTATTTTGATTCATATACCAGCAGTAGACTCCCTTTAAATCTAATTCAAGCACAACGCGATTATTTTGGTTCCCACACCTACGAGCGCTTGGATAGAGAAGGTATTTTTCATACGGAGTGGGAAAAGTAGATTTCCCCCAATATCAAACTAAATAAAAAAAGAGGGTAATGCCATCGTATTACCCTCTTTTTAAATTTGTTATACCATTACTTACTTAGGTACATCTTCCTTCTAGAATACAGATTGTAAAAATCATCATCTTTCAGACTATCAATGAACAGAATACTTTCCCCAGTACTCTTCATCTCTGGCCCAAGGTTCTTATTCACATTCGGGAATTTATTGAATGAAAACACAGGCTGTTTTATGGCGTATCCATCCAAATGTGGTTTGAAATCAAAATCCTTGATTTTCTTCTCTCCGAGCATAACCTTTGTAGCAAAATTTACATAAGGTTCGCCGTAGGCTTTAGCAATAAAAGGAACAGTACGTGATGCTCTTGGATTGGCTTCAATAATGTAGACCATGTCGTCTTTCACGGCAAACTGAATATTAATCAATCCAACCGTATTCAGGGCCAAGGCAATCTTACGGGTATGGTCCTTTATCTGCTGTAATACAAATTCTCCTAAATTAAAAGGCGGTAGAGTTGCATTGGAGTCACCTGAATGGATGCCACATGGTTCAATGTGCTCCATAATACCGATAATGTAAATATTTTCCCCATCACAAATGGCATCGGCTTCTGCTTCAATAGCACCATCCAGATAATGATCCAACAATAATTTGTTATTGGGGATTTTCCGGAGTAAGTCAACTACATGCTTCTCTAAGTCTTCCTTATTGATTACGATTTTCATACCCTGTCCTCCCAATACATAAGAAGGTCGTACCAACAATGGAAAATTAAGTTCTTCTGAAAGCTCCAGTGCCTCATCCGCTGTTTCAGCAACCCCAAATCTAGGGTAAGGGATATCATTTTCTTTCAATAATGTAGAAAAGCTACCGCGGTCTTCAGCTAAATCCAGGGATTTAAAACTGGTTCCAAGGATTTTAATACCGTATTTATCCAATTTCTCGGCCAACTTCAAAGCAGTTTGGCCTCCTAACTGAACAATAACACCTTCTGGTTTTTCATGAAGGATAATATCATAAATGTGTTCCCAGAAAACGGGTTCAAAATAGAGTTTATCGGCTGTATCAAAATCCGTAGAAACCGTTTCGGGGTTACAGTTGATCATAATGGTTTCGTAACCACATTCAGCAGCGGCCAAAACTCCATGAACACAACAGTAATCGAATTCAATTCCCTGCCCAATTCTATTTGGCCCGGAACCTAAGACCACAATTTTCTTTCTGTCCGTAACCTCACTGTCGTTGGCCACGTAGCGTTTTCCATCTGCCGTTTCTATTTCCTCTTCAAATGTGGAATAGTAATAAGGTGTCATCGCCTTAAACTCAGCGGCACAAGTATCCACTAGTTTAAAAACTCTGTTTATCCCTAAGTTCGTACGCTTTTTGTGCACTTCACTTTCATAGCAGTCCAACATGTGTGCAATTTGCCTGTCTGCAAAACCTTTTTGTTTCGCTTCCAATAAAAATGCCTTTGGCAAACTTTCTATGGTATATTTTGAGATTTCCTGTTCCAAGAAATGCAGTTCTTCGTATTGTTTTAAGAACCACATATCTATTTTAGTGATTTCGTAAATCCTATTCAAAGGTATTCCCAACTGAATAGCGTCATAGATAACGAAGACCCTGTCCCAACTTGGGACTTTTAGTTTTTGGATAATGGTTTCATAATCCTTATATCCTTTTCCATCCGCTCCAAGCCCATTACGTTTGATTTCTAAAGATTGTGTGGCTTTATGCAGTGCTTCTTGGAAAGAACGCCCTATCCCCATAACCTCACCCACAGATTTCATCTGAAGTCCCAATGTCCTATCGGAACCTTCAAACTTGTCAAAGTTCCATCTTGGAATTTTCACGATGACGTAATCCAAAGTAGGTTCAAACAACGCCGAAGTAGACTTGGTAATCTGATTCTCCAATTCGTCCAAGCTATATCCAATAGCCAATTTTGCAGCAATTTTTGCGATTGGATACCCAGTAGCCTTAGAAGCCAAAGCCGAAGAACGGGAAACACGCGGATTGATCTCAATAGCGATAATATCCTCTTTTTCATCTGGACTAACTGCGAACTGAACATTACATCCACCTGCAAAATCCCCGATACTGCGCATCATATGAATGGCCATATCACGCATGCGCTGGTATGTTCGGTCAGAGAGTGTCATTGCCGGTGCTACAGTAATGGAATCTCCAGTATGAATACCCATTGGGTCCATGTTCTCAATGGCACAAATAATGACTACATTATCATTTTTATCACGAAGTAATTCCAGCTCATACTCTTTCCATCCCATCAACGCCTTGTCGATCATGACTTCATGGATTGGGGAAACCTCTAGCCCATGACTTAAAAGACCATCGAAATCCTCAGGCTCATAAACAATGGATGCTCCCGCACCACCAAGTGTAAAAGAGGCCCGTATCACCAATGGAAAACCAAATTCCTGGGCAATTTCTTTTCCTTTCAAAAATGAGGTCGCTGTCGCTTGGGGTGCCATTCCCACCCCTATTTTAAGCATCAACTCCCTAAATTTTTCCCTATCTTCGGTGATGTTGATAGCGTCAATATCAACGCCTATAATCTCAACATCAAAATCTTCCCAAATTCCTTTTTCATCAGCTTCAATGCAAAGGTTCAAAGCGGTTTGCCCACCCATGGTAGGTAGCACTGCATCTATATTCGGGTGTTTTTTTAAGATGTCTATAATCGATTTTGTGTTCAACGGCTTTAGATATATATGATCTGCCATGGTAGGATCTGTCATTATCGTTGCCGGATTGCTGTTGATCAAAATAGTTTCGATTCCATCTTCGCGAAGGGAACGCAATGCTTGGGAACCGGAATAATCAAACTCACATGCTTGTCCAATTATGATTGGGCCTGAACCAATAATCAAAATGGATTTTAAATCTTCTCTTTTGGGCATTTTATTGGGTTACTCGTTGTTTAATTTTTAAAAATAGGACAAAAAAAAGGTGCTAAACTTGAAAAGTAGCACCTTTAATTAAAAGTTATTGACAGTCATTATTTCTTATGTCTTGGCTCGGAGGAAACGGTTAGTTTTTTTCTTCCCTTGGCTCTTCTTCTTGCAAGTACTTTTCTACCATTGGCAGTCGCCATGCGCTCTCTAAAACCATGCTTGTTTCTTCTCTTCCTTTTTGACGGCTGATATGTTCTTTTCATTTCGGAACTATTTTAATGGATTTCTTGTACTGGGAAACAAATCTCCCCAAATTTTCTGGGCGCAAATATACAAAGAGTTTTTACTTTGGCAAGTGCAAAAATAAAATATTTACAATAGTTTTTACTACTTTTGCATCCGCTGAAATCAAGGTAAAATTCCAACGAAATATGTTCAACAAAAATATAAAACTAGTAATTGCCGCACTTATTATAGGATACGCAGTATATCAGTTTATAGAAGGCTATATTGGCAATGGTATCTCCTTGATTTTGCTTTCCACGGTTTTTATCTTCCTTTATTTTAGAAATGAATTGATATTGATGGCATTCCTGCGTATGCGCAAGCAAGACATGGAAGGAACCCAGAAATGGTTGGAGAAAATCAAGAACCCTGAATCTGCCTTGATTACAAAACAGCAGGGGTATTACAATTACCTACACGGTATTATTTACTCCCAAAAGAACCTGACCCAAGCTGAAAAGTACTTTAAGAAGGCATTAAAGTTGGGTTTAAACATGGATTATGATGTCGCCATGGCAAAATTGAGCCTTGCCGGTATTTCTATGCAAAAACGCAGAAAACGAGAGGCTACGCAATTACTCCGGGAAGCGAAAAAGTTGGACAAGAACAATATGCTTACCGATCAGATAAAAATGATGCAACAGCAGATGAAGAAGATTTAAATCCATTAAATCCCTATCCCTTTCTCCCCTTTAGCATAAAACAATTCTTTAAATCGATTTTTAACGCTATTTCAACAAGATTCATCTGAATTTTCTGATGTAAAATCCTTAATTTCATAGGTGTTTTTTGCTGCGCTGTTAGTCAGTAGAAAAAAACTTTGTGTGCTGTTTAATTTCAATTTATGATTGGAAAAATAGAATTGTGATTGTTCAATACAAGTAAAAAAACTTCTTATGAAAAACGTCTTGGCTTTTGCTAGTATAGCTTTATTGATTCTAACAATATTGATTACCTATTTGGGATTGCAACGGGATACTATCCTAAATCCCCCCGTAATTACTGGCGTTGGATTTCTGATAATCGCCGTAGTTTTTGTGATGTACAGAAAACAGCTATAACCCAGAGCAAAGTGTTATTTTGATTCCCGATAATAGCCTTTATTGGGAATTTCGATGACATATTTTTTTCGGGATGCATTGTTTAAATGTGGTTCGCGCAACCAAGGGTTGTGACGCTTTAAGATCTTATAATTGATTTCATATTCCTTTGCAAAATCGGCCCAACTTGCAACAGGTTCGTCAATTTCCACTGAAAAGGTGGGTACAGCTTTATAAAAATCGTCCTTTTCTACCTCAAACCCGTACTTTTCAGGATTGGAAAGAATTTCTTTAAGTGCCATGATCCTAAATACATAACGACCAGTTTCCTGACCCAACAAAAGGTCATAATAATCATCCTCTTTTTGGATGTCCATATATTTTTTGATGCCTCCTGGACCAGCATTATAAGTTGCCGCAGTCAGTGTCCAAGTACCAAAGCGCTTTTTCCATCTATTAATGTATTCACAGGCCGCTTGCGTAGATTTTCTAATATGATACCGCTCGTCAACATTGGAATTCACCTCTAGTCCATATTCTTTGCCAGTAGCTTTCATAAAATGCCACATCCCAGCTGCTCCCATTGGCGAAGCAACATCAATCAATGCACTTTCGGCAACGGCTAAATATTTAAAATCATCCGGAATCCCATTTTTTGCCAAAATTGGTTCTATAATGGGAAAGTATTTGTTGGCGCGCTTCATTAACAACAGCGCATTCGATTGCCAGTACGTGTTCACCAAAAACTCACGGTCTACGCGTTCCATAACCTCTGGATCATCCAGTGGAACCGGTTCTCCGGCAAAATTCAAATCCTCGGGGATATCAATAGCACTTATTCTGTAGCCATCAGAAACATTTTTATCAATACTTTTTTCGGTAACAGGTGCTTCCTTCTTCTCTTCCACAGCATCTGATTGCACAGCGAAAACGAGACTCCCAACAACCACTACCAATCCTATAACCGCTAATATATTTTTTATATGTTTCATATTTTTCAAACCTTAATTAAGATAAAGATACTATATAGAACTGCGTTCATCTAAAATAATTGCAGGCAGATGTTCATTAAACCATTTAGCTCTGTGAATTATCATCGTATGCGTCCCTTTTTTTATAGTGATGCAATTTTTGATATTGGTTGCGGGGAACACGGCATCCGATTCGCCGTGAATGTGGACAAGGTTCTCTGGTGGTTCTGTCTGTTGCCAATTCACAATATTATCTATGGCCCAGTCTATATAATATTTATCCCTTACGGAAAGATATTTTTCGTAAAGGTGCAAACGTTTGGTTACTGTTTCCCCAAACGCATATTTGGCCAAAAGTTCTACGTTGGACACCAAACCTGTTGGAAGCAATTTGTGCACCTTGGTGCATTTTGCAAAAAGCATTTTTTTTGGGAGTTCACTACTTTTTTTCACACAGGAAACCGCTATTATTCTGGAAGTTGTTCCGTGCTTTGCCATTTCTTGCACCAAGAGGCCACCAAATGACACACCGAGCAGTACCGGTTTTTCGTGTTCGATTTTTTTCCACATTTCCTTGGCATAGTCGGCTAAGGACATTTTCTTTTGGGGTACAAACCATTCCAGACGATGCAGTTCAAAGGTTTCTTCCGGAAGTTTTATTCCATCAAAAATAGATGGGTTGGCTGCCATTCCCGGCATAAGGTAAACATGGATTTTATCGTCGGGCATTTCTCACCTAATATCGATTAAGCTAGGAACTTAACTAATTTTTCACTAATTTTGTACTCCTTTTGCAACTGGCCCCGTTTTATATTACGCATGCATCAAAAATAGGGAAAAAACCAAATTACCGCTACGGTAATTTCAAAGTCAATTTAAAACAATACTACATGACAGAAATGGAAGTTAATGACAATAGTTTCTTGCGCCAATTCGAAACTAAGGTTGATGGGCATTTAGCTAAAATCGAGTACTCTTCACAGGAGCGTAAAGTATTTTTAACAAAACTGGTAATTCCTGAGGAAATTACCCAAGATGGTTTTAAAGAGACCTTTATCAAGGCCGTTTTAAATCAAATTCAAGAAAAGAACCTTAGGGTCGTACCTACAAGCCCGCACATTGCAGGTTTCTTGAGAAAAAACAGACAGTACAAAGAGATGTTGCCCGTTGGCATTCGTATCTAAGTAACAAGATTAAAATTGATTTTAGCCTCTCTAACCGGGAGGCTTTTTTATGCCAAAACTTTATGGTGGACAAACTCAAAACGTACCAATCCATCATCATCGATTTTGGTGAGTTCAACTTTGTGTAGCGTATTAATCAGTTCTGGGTTCCAAGGCGCTTTTACTTTTACATAGTTTTCGGTAAACCCGTGAATGTATCCCGATTTATTCTCTCCTTCGAACAAAACAGTATGGGTAGTCCCTAACTGACTTTCATAAAATGCCCTTCGCTTTTTCACGGAAAGCCCACGTAACATTTTACTTCGCTTGCTCCGTACATTTTTGGGAACCACGTTTTCCATAGCTGCCGCCACGGTACTGTCACGCTCGGAATAGGTGAATACATGCAGGTATGAAATATTCAGTTCGTTTAGAAAGTGGTACGTTTCTAAAAAATGTTCATCGGTCTCTCCTGGGAAACCAACAATAACATCCACCCCAATACAGGCATCTGGCATCGTCTGTTTGATTCGGTTGACCCGATCAACATATAGATTGGACAGATACCTGCGACGCATCAATTTCAAAATAGCGTCGCTACCGCTTTGCAACGGAATATGAAAATGTGGAACAAAGCTATTGCTCTGCAACACAAAATCTATCGTCTCGTTTTTAAGGAGATTCGGTTCTATGGAAGAAATGCGCAGTCGGTGTATATCATCCACAGTATCCAATGCCTTTACCAAATCCAAAAACGTATGTTCATGTTTTTTATTTCCAAACTCACCTTTACCATAATCTCCAATATTGACTCCTGTAAGTACAATTTCCTTGATGCCTTTGGAGGCAATTTCCGCAGCATTTTTCAATACATTATCCAAAGTGTCACTTCTGGAAATTCCACGTGCCAATGGAATGGTGCAATATGTACACTTGTAATCGCAGCCGTCCTGTACTTTTAGGAATGCCCTGGTCCTATCGCCAATGGCATAACTGCCCACATAAAAATCGGCATCTTCTATCTCACAGGAATGTACTTCTCCCCTATCGTTTTTGGCAAGGTCGTTCAAGTAATCGGTAATCTTGAATTTTTCCGTTGCCCCCAAGACCAAATCCACACCATCAACTGCTGCCAATTCTTCAGGTTTTAGTTGGGCATAACAGCCAACGGCAGTTACGAAAGCATCAGGATTATTTTTTTGCGCCTGTTTTACAATAGTCTTAAAGCGTTTGTCCGCATTTTCGGTGACAGAACAGGTATTAATGACATAAATGTCCGCTTCTTGGGAAAAGTCTACACGGTCAAAGCCTTCACCTTCAAAACTTCTGGCAATGGTGGAGGTTTCGGAGAAATTAAGCTTACAGCCCAAAGTGTAAAAAGCGACTTTTTTGTTCATGGGTATATCCCTGATTTTTAGGGTTGCAAAGATAGGAATTAGTTGTTAGTTTTTAGTACTTAGTAATGAGCGTTAGACTTTTATAATTTTCAACTTCAACCTTGACTTATACTTAAATAATCCTGTTGACAACTACTTGAAATCTTGCAATTCACACTTATAGAAGTTGTAGTCTTTTTCAACTAACTTCGTTACTTGCACTGAACTTGTTTCAGTATCGGTCGATATAATTCATTAAAACAGAATTATATCTTTAACGATAACGAAACTCCTAAAAACCTTTTTTAGCCCTGATACTTTTTGGTTCATCCAAATCTGTTTTCCATTTTTCCCTTAATTTTATATATTAGAAAACAAAAAAATGTCCCACAATCCCGTAGTTTATTTTGAAATTCCAGTAACCGATATGGATAGGGCCGTGATATTTTATAGCGCCGTTTTTAACTTTAGCTTTGAAAAAGAAATCATCGATGGCAATGAAATGGCACTATTTCCTTTTGCAGAAAACAGCCTTGGCATTTCTGGAGCTTTGGCTAAAGGTGAAATTTATAAACCTACAAAAGATGGCGCCCTTATATACTTTAAAACGGACAATATTGATGAAAGCCTGCTTTTGGTCACCAAAAACAACGGACAAATATTATATCCCAAGACCTCAAATGATGATTTAGGTTTTGTCGCCGAATTCCAAGATACCGAAGGGAATCGGATTGCCTTACATCAATCAACACATTAATTCTTCTAATAATTCCGCCACTTCTTTGTAAGTTCAAACACATGTTCCAAAATTCTAGCTTCTTTGTCATCAAATGCAACACCTCTGCGCGCCATCATCACTTCGGCAGCTTCAAAAGCACGTTTTGGCATATAGGTAGTAAAGCCCGAAGCACCTCCCCAGCTAAAACTGGGTACAAAATTTCTTGGAAATCCTGGCACATAGATATTGGAATTGACTCCAATAACGGTCCCCGTATTGAACATGGTGTTGATGGCGGTTTTGCTATGGTCGCCCATCATAAGTCCACAAAATTGCAATCCCGTGTGGTCAAATTTTTCCGTAGCGTAGTTCCAAAGACGCACTTTAGCGTAATTGTTCTTTAAATTGGAGTTGTTGGAATCCGCTCCAATGTTGCACCACTCTCCCAACACGGCATTTCCCAAATATCCATCGTGTCCCTTACTGGAATAGCCAAAAATTACCGAATTGTTGATTTCCCCACATACTTTGCCATAAGGGCCTATAGTAGTTGGACCATACATTTTGGCACCCATTTTCACAACAGCCTTTTCACATAATGCCAAAGCACCACGGACCATACAGCCCTCCCATATTTCGGAATCTTTCCCAAGGTAAATAGACCCATTGGTAGCATTGAGTATGCTGTGCTCCACTTTGGCACCTTCCTCCAAGAAAATATTTTCCGGGTGAATCACGCGGTTGGTATCAGAAATCGGAGCACTTTTACGCCCTTTGGTAATCATATCAAAGTCAGCCTGGAGTGCTTCCCCGTTTTTAGAGAAAATATCCCACGTATAATCGACCGTAAGGATGTTTTCCTTAAAATGTATAGCTTTCACCATTGATTCATCAACTTCCGCACTAGGATTCTCGGTACGGTAGGCAACCAATGTATTTTCATGAAACAACGCCTCGTTCACATTCAGGGCACGAACTGCTTCCACCAGCAATGCATTGGGCAGAAAAGAGGATGTGATTACAACAGCATCACTTGTAGCGATCATAGGATACTTTTCAGATAGATATGCTTCCGTTTTAAAACTAATGGATGCATCCAAATACTTCTCCCACTTTTCACGGATGGTCAAGATTCCAATCCTAATTTCGGCAACGGGGCGGGTAAAGGTAAATGGCAACAAGGCTGTCCGCTGTGGACCGTCTGAAAGTATATAGTTCATGGTTGTGGTTTCAATAGTGTAAAAATAAAAAACGCCCCTGACTTTCATCAGGGGCGTTATACTTTATTCAGAAAAAAGCCTATTCAGCACTTTTTTCCTCTTTCTTGAACTTCTTGTATTTGTTTTTGAACTTATCGATTCTACCAGCGGTATCGATCAATTTGGTCTTACCAGTGTAGAATGGGTGGGAAGTTCTTGATATTTCCAATTTTATCAAAGGATACTCAACACCGTCAACAGTGATCGTTTCTTTTGCATCTGCAGTAGACTTTGTAATAAATACATCCTCATTGGACATATCTTTGAAGGCTACTAATCTATAATTTTCTGGATGTATATCTTTTCTCATCGTCGTAAATCTTAATCTTCGAATTTTTCGAGGTGCAAATTTAATAATTTCTTTCGGTAGTGCAACTTAAAAAAGGGAAAAAAGAAAAAATTACCTTTGATTGTAACAAAATTCTTAAAGTAAACACTAACAAGCAACAATCACCACTAAATATTTAGAACAAATGGAAGAAAATCAACCTAAAACGGGAAAGTTTTCCCTAAACTATGGCGTATTATTGGGACTGGTCTCAATAGTATTTAGCGTAATGCTCTACACTCAAAACATGCATTATGAGATGAGCACTCCAATAATTATCGTATCTATAGCCCTAACGATTATTGTCATCTTTATAGGGGTAAATGCCTTTAAAAAAGCTAATTCGGGTTATTTGAAAATTGTTGATGCACTAAAGGTCGGGGTGGGTATAGCTTTAGTCTCTACCATACTCTCTTTAGCGTACCAATACGTACTCATAAATTTTATTGAACCGGATTTCATGGACAAGGCCATGGAAATAGCAAAAGTTAAAACTTTTGAAGACAATCCTTCGCTTACAGAAGAACAATGGGAGCAAGGAGCCGCCATGCAGAAGAAATTTGCATGGATGAGATACCCTATAGGATTGATTATCAGCTGTGTATTGGGTCTTGTTATTGGACTGGTTACAGGTCTTATCCTAAAAAAGGACAAGGCTTCCTACTAAGGCAAAAAATACTATTTTTGAAGGGAATTCGAGAACACAACAATGCAGATTTCCATTGTAATCCCTTTACTTAACGAACAAGAATCACTTATAGAACTCCATGATTGGATTGCAACGGTTATGCAATCCAATCATTTCGTTTATGAAATAATTTTCATAGACGACGGGAGTACCGATGATTCTTGGAAAATAATTTCTGAACTATCAAAGAAAAACCATAGTGTAAAAGGAATTCGGTTTCTTAAGAATTATGGCAAGTCACAGGCGTTGCACGCTGGGTTCAAAGCTGCCACAGGTTATGTTGTTATCACCATGGATGCTGACCTACAAGACAATCCAGAAGAAATTCCAGAACTGTACAACCTAATAAAGGAAGAGGGGAACCACATTGTTTCTGGTTGGAAAAAGAAACGGTACGATTCCGTCATTGCCAAAAACATACCTTCTAAATTGTTCAATTGGGCCGCCAGAAAAACGTCTGGTGTTAAACTGAACGATTTTAATTGCGGCCTAAAAGCCTATCAAAGCGTTGTCGTAAAAAATATAGAGGTGTCTGGCGAAATGCACCGTTATATTCCGGTGCTTGCCAAAAATGCGGGCTTCTCAAAAATTACCGAAAAAGTGGTACAGCATCAGTCGCGCAAATATGGAACCACCAAATTTGGCGTAGACCGTTTTATCAACGGCTTCTTGGATTTGATAACCATATGGTTCGTTTCAAAATTTGGACGCCAGCCTATGCACTTGTTCGGCGCCTTGGGCGTACTCATGTTCATTGTTGGCTTTGGGTTTTCTATTTATTTGGGAATCGATAAAATAGTCCTGAATCCAACTGGGCGACTCATTACCGATAGACCTCAGTTTTTTATAGCGCTTACAGCAATGTTAATAGGAACCCAGTTCTTTTTAGCTGGTTTTTTGGGGGAAATCATGGTGCGTTCCAGAAAAAATGACACCCGCTACAACATCTCCGATAAAATTAATGTTTAGCACCCCGCCCAACATAGATTCTTTGTATTTTTAAATGCGATAAAAGCTACATATAAATGGATTCCATACTAACTTCTGCCAAATCATGGCTAACCGATTTTTTTGACCCAGAAGTCAAAAAAGAAATTCAACATCTTATTGAGAATGATACCGAAGCCCTAAAAGAAAGGTTCTATAAAGATTTGGAATTCGGTACTGGCGGAATGAGAGGAGTAATGGGCGTTGGAACCAACAGAATCAATAAATATACATTAGGGAAAAATACGCAGGGCTTAAGCAACTACCTCAAAAAAAACTATTCTGGGGAAACGGTAAAAGTCGTGATTGCTTACGATTGTAGACATAATTCCGACACCTTGGCAAAAACAGTTGCAGAAGTTTTCTCCGCCAATGGCATCAAGGTCTTTTTGTTCTCGGAACTCAGGACAACCCCAGAGCTTTCTTTTGCCGTAAAATACTTAAACTGCCACGCTGGTATAGTTTTAACGGCTTCACATAATCCCCCGGAATATAATGGTTACAAAGTGTATTGGACCGATGGTGGGCAGATTGTACCACCACAGGATGGTGAGATTATTGCAGAAATCGATGCGTTATCCTTTGAAGATATCAAATTCAATGCGAATGACAGTCTAATCGAATTAATTGACAAGGATGTTGATGAAGCTTTTTTTGAAGCTTCTGTAAAAAATGGAAGTTTTGGAGCCAAGGGAAAAGATGATTTTAAAATTGTCTTTACCGCATTGCACGGTACCTCTATAACCGCAATTCCCGAAGTATTAAAAAGAGCGGGATACGCCAACGTAACCGTAATCGAAGAGCAGGCAAAACCCGATGGAAACTTCCCAACCGTAAAATCACCAAATCCAGAAGAGCCCGAAGCTTTAGAAATGGCCATTCGGAAAGCGGAGGAAATTGGCGCGGATATGGTCGTGGGCACCGACCCAGATAGCGACCGATTGGGAATAGCGGTAAGAAATCTAGAAGGTAACATAGAATTGCTAAATGGAAACCAAACCATGGTGATGATGACCAAATTCTTGTTGGACAAATACAAAGAGAATGGTTTTAAAGGCAATGAATTTGTAGCCACCACCATTGTTTCGACCCCAATGATGGAACAAATGGCAAAAGCATATGGCGTAGAATTCAAAACGGCACTGACCGGATTTAAGTGGATCGGTAAAATGATCAAGGATTTTCCAGATTCAAATTTTGTTGGTGGTGGAGAGGAAAGTTTCGGCTATATGGTCGGGGATTTTGTTCGGGATAAGGATGCGGTTACCTCTACCCTACTTGCTTGCGAGATTGCAGCAGATGCAAAGGCGAATGGAAGTTCTTTCTATAAAGAATTGGTGAACGCTTACGTCAGTTTTGGTTTTTATAAAGAAAAACTCATTTCCTTGACCAAAAAAGGAATCAGTGGGGCGGAGGAAATCAAACAAATGCTGATTGACTTTAAAGAGAACCCCGTTGCATCCGTTCAAGGTTCAAAAGTGGTTTGGATAGAGGATTACAATACCGCTACCGCCAAAAACGTGCAGACCGGTGAAGAAAAGGCAATCGATTTACCAAAATCGAATGTACTGATCTATGAAACTGAAGATGGCACCAGAATAGCTGCCCGACCCAGTGGTACAGAGCCAAAGGTTAAATTCTATATCAGCACAAACGCCAAATTGGAAAAGGCAACGGATTATAAATCCGTAAATTCGCAGCTGGAAGCCAAGTTAAACGGCATCCAATCTGAATTGAATTTATAGCTTAATGAATTACTTTAAAAAGATTCTCCAATTTGCGGTACCGTATCGTAACTATGGATTTCTGAATATTTTTTTCAACATACTTTATGCACTGTTCAGTGCACTTTCCTTTGCAGCGTTGATTCCCATGCTGGATGTACTCTTTAAACCTGAGGAAAAAGTTTTTGAAGAACCTATATACCCTGGGTTTTCAGGTTTAAAAGATTACCTACAGGATTATATCAATTTTAGGGTCACTGCGTATTCTGGGGACGATGATATGAAAGGATTGGTCTTGGTCATAGGCCTTGTATTGGTTCTGTTCCTTCTAAAAAATGCGTTCAATTATTGTGCAATGTATTTTATCACCTTTTTACGAAATGGTGTTTTAAAAGATATTCGCAATAAAATGTATCGTAAAATTGTGGATTTACCCATTTCCTATTTTTCAGAAAAACGAAAAGGTGACGTTATCGCGCGAATAACTTCAGATGTATTGGAAATTCAACATTCTTTTTTGTCCGTTTTGGAGTTGATCGTTCGGGAACCTTTGACTATCCTGTTTACTATACTGATTATGTTCGGCATAAGTACAAAGCTGACTGTCTTTGTCTTTGTCTTTATTCCAATTGCCGGAATGATAATTTCCAGAATTGGTAAATCGCTCAAAAAACAGTCGGATAAGGTACAAAAAGAGCAGGGTGAATTCCTTTCTATCGTAGAAGAAACATTGAGCGGACTTCGGGTTATAAAAGCTTTTAATTCAGAATCGAGGTTTTACCAGACCTTTAAAAACTCAACAAGTCGATTCTTCAGATTTTCAAACTCTTTATTGAATAGACAAAACTTAGCTTCTCCCACAGGAGAATTCTTAGGAATTTTGGTCATTGGTGTCCTCTTATGGTTTGGAGGTAAAATGGTATTGGTGGACAAGACCTTGGATGCCTCTTCTTTTATAGCTTACATGGGTCTCGCCTACAACATCCTAACTCCGGCAAAAGCCATTAGTAAAGCTTCCTATGGGGTACGTAAAGGTAATGCAGCCGCAGAACGGGTACTGGAAGTACTGGAGTCTGAAAATCCAATAGCTGATATCAAGAACGCTCTTGAAAAAATGGATTTCACCCAAGATGTAACTTTAGAAAATATTTCCTTTAAATACGATGAAGACTACGTTTTAAAGGATTTTAATTTAAAAGTGGAAAAAGGTCATACCATTGCACTAGTTGGCCAGTCCGGTAGTGGAAAAAGCACCATTGCCAACCTTGTCACCCGTTTTTATGATGTTAACGAAGGTGAAATCTTGATTGATGGAACCAACATTAAAGATATCACCAAAAAATCATTAAGAGGCTTAATGGGATTGGTCACGCAAGATTCCATTTTATTCAATGATACCGTAAAAAATAATATTGCCCTTGGTAAAGAAGGTGCCAGTGAAGATGAGATTATTGAAGCCGCCAAAGTTGCAAATGCACATGATTTTATACGAGAATTGCCCAACGGTTATGATACCAATATTGGAGATAGCGGAAACAAGCTAAGTGGTGGTCAAAAACAACGGCTTTCCATTGCTAGGGCCGTACTCAAGAATCCGCCTATTATGATTTTGGATGAAGCCACATCTGCCCTTGATACGGAAAGTGAACGTTTGGTACAAGATGCTTTGGAAAAAATGATGCAGAACAGAACGTCATTGGTCATTGCCCACCGACTTTCCACTATCCAAAATGCCGATTCGATAGTCGTACTCAGCAAAGGAAAAATTGTGGAACAAGGCACACATGACGAACTGATGAGATCACAAAAAGGTTACAAAAAACTGGTTGAAATGCAGTCCTTTACTGTATGAACGAGTTCTTAGGATTAAACCTTTCCATAAAAATTGAGTCAAAGCGCTAAATTGTAATACAATTGATTGCTGAGGAAGCCTTAGTCAAAGAATTAAAACAGAAAGATAGCCAAGCAAAGGCCTTTGAGGTGTTGGTCAACACTTACAAAGAACGATTGTATTGGCATATTCGTAGAATTGTCTTGAATCATGACGATGCTGATGATGTGCTTCAAAACACTTTTATAAAAGTGTACCGGAATATTGATGGTTTTAAAGGCGATAGTAAGCTCTATTCATGGATGTATCGTATTGCGACCAATGAATCTTTGACTTTTTTAAAACAGAAGTCCAAAAAAATGGGGGTTAGTAATGAGGAGCTAAAAACGGCTTTGGTGGAAAATTTACAGTCGGATGTATATTTTGAAGGAGATGAAATTCAGTTAAAATTGCAAAAAGCATTGGCTACCCTTCCGGATAAGCAAAAATTGGTGTTTACAATGAAATATTTTCAGGAAATGAAATATGATGAAATTTCAGAAGTGCTCGAAACATCCGTAGGGGCATTAAAAGCCTCTTATCATTTAGCGGTAAAAAAAATTGAAACGTATCTAAAAGCAGATTAAACCTTTTAAAGAATTGGCTATCAAACCATAAAGATGGACAAGAAGAAAAATACATTTAATACGCCAGAAGGTTATTTTGATAACTTCCATGAGCGGCTTATGGATAAAATCGACAAGGAGGAAACAACTCAGAGGGAATCCATAATTCCAAAATCTGACGGCTTTTCTGTTCCCGATGGGTATTTTAAAACCTTAAACCAATCCATAGTAGAAAGGACCAAGCAAAAAACGGTAAAGATCATCAAGTTAAAATCCTATAGAAAGTTTTATTATGGAGCTGCGGCCATAGCTGCTATTTTTGTTTTGGTGTTTGGGGTTACTTGGAACGAACCAGAATCGCAGCTGAGTTTTGATGATTTAGCAAGTGCCGAAATAGATACATATTTTGATACTGCGGAATTTGGACTAAGCTCATATGAAATCGCAGAAATAATTGAAGTTGAAGAATTGAACATAAACGACATATTGGAAACAGAATTGAATAAAGAAAATATCTTGGATTATTTAGACGAGAATGTTGATGATATCGAAGATTTAAATTTAGAATACAATGATTATGAATAGAGCTTTACTCATAGCATTTGTTTTTTTATTGGGAACCAATTGGTTTTATGCCCAACGGCCCGCTAAGGATAGAATAAAAACATTAAAGGTAGCGTACCTAACGGAACAGTTGAGTTTAACGAAGCAAGAAGCACAGCAATTTTGGCCCGTGTATAATGAAAATGAGGATGCCATGGAAAATATCCGAAAAAAAGAGCGCCAACAGTTTGGAAATCGTTTTGAGAATATTTCTGAGTTATCTGAGGGTGAAGCTGACAAAATGATTGAACAATTCATTAAACTACAAACAGAAAAACATGAAATAGAGCAGGGTTTTATCAAAGATTTACAAGGTGTAATTCCCTCAAAAAAAGTGATTCTGTTATTTAGGGCAGAACGAAACTTTAAAAAGCGACTATTACAGCAGTATCGTAAAAGGCAAGGCGGCGGATAAATCAAAAAAAACGACGAAAAATAGTAAAAAGGGGCCAATTGGCCCCCTTTTTTTGAACCTGTTCTGAACCTATTAAACCTTTTCCAAAAATTGAAGTCAAAGCTTTAGAAATACATAAAATTCAATACTATGAAAAACGTAAAATTGATGTTGATGATTCTAGCGCTCGTAGGCACTTTTAGTATTGCCCAAGCTCAAAAAACAGTAGTTCGCGTATATCCAAAACACGGTACGGTTGTAAAAACAGTGAATAAGCCCAGAGTCGTAGTCCATAATAAAACGAACTTTTATTTCTCAGATGGAGTTTGGTATAGAGCGCAAGGTCGTAACTATGTGGTAGCCGCGGCACCAGTTGGTGTCAAAGTAAGGAGGTTACCTAGAACACGAAGCGTTGTAGTGGTCAATGGCAGAAAGTTATACAAGTATAGAGGAGTCTGGTATAGAAAAACAGGCAGAAACTATGTTGTTGTAAATGTTTAGTTGGTTTATTTAGGTTGATTAAAAGGGCGAGGGTAGTTTCATTCTCGCTCTTTTTATTTGAATGTCAGCCGTGCAATTCTATTTTTTCCTGCTGCATAGGCTATGGAATCGTTCAAAAATCGAATCGTATAAAAACCTTCTTCACTCATCGATTGCCATGTCTGTCCTTGGTCTTTTGAGTATGAGATACCTGTAAATCCAACTGCTACAATACCTTTTCTATCTGAATTGGGTACAAACTGCACGCAACTTTTATAGCCCGGTTCTTGACCATCGGCAATAGTCTGCCATATCCTTCCACCATCCGTGGTTATTATTTTGTTCTTCTCATTTGCTTCTGGCTTGGTATAATCGCCTCCTATCCCAAATCCTAGGTTTTCATCATAAAAATCAATGGAGTAGATTCCTTCAGTTTGTTTTTCACTTAAGATTGGTGTTTGTATCAAAGACCAAGACTTTCCCTTATCAGGAGAAAAATAAATAGTTCCCGTGGTTGTGGCCATCCAAGTGTTATCTCCTACCGTTTCTATATTGGTATTGCTAGCGGCAAAAGCCCCTTCCCCATCGGCAGCTTTGGGTAATACATTGCACGCTAACTTGCTCCAGGTTTTACCGCCATTCCTTGTTATAATTACAGATAAACACCCATTCATGCTATCACCTACAGCAATTCCTTCGTTATTGTTCCAAAATGTTAGCGCATCATAAAAAACACCTTCCGCCTTTTCTTCGTATACTAGTTCCATTTGCCCATTCTCGCCAGTTTTATACAAGAGTGCAGGGTTCGCAACCGAAAGCATGAAAAAATCGGCATTTGTATGGCCAACGGCCCTGAATTCAGGTGGTATGCTATCATGTTTTTGAATATTCCCACGCACTTTATCCGTGCGTGTATTTACAGAGCCATACACTCCGTTGCTTCCGGCAAATGCCAACGTTTGTCCATCCAAAAATTCTATGGCCCTTATGCTGACCGAATCCGTATAAACTGTTTTTATAGCTACGGATGAAAAGGTTTTTATTTTTTCTTCGGATGCACATCCAACCAACAAAAAAACAACAAGAATACATACAGATTTGTACATCATTTCCATTTTTGCCAAATGTAATCGGAATCATAGAAGAAACCATACCTTTGCAAATCTTAATTTTTGAGAATGCGTTTACACCGAAATCTTGTCTTTGCCGTAATTGATGCCTTAAACCTCATATTCAATGAGAAAGAGTATGCGGATAAGGTCATTGAAAAAGTTTTACGTTACGATAAACGCTGGGGCGCACGTGATAGAGGCTTCATCGCGGAAACAACCTATGATATTGTACGGTGGAAGCGCTTATATTCAGAAATTGCAGAAGTACGGGAGCCTTATTCCCGTCAAAACCTGTTCAGATTATTTACCGTTTGGTGTGTGCTGAAAGGCATACGTATTCCGGATTGGAAACAATTGGAAGTTACTCCAGAGCGCCGTATAAAGGGAAAATTCGATGAGCTTTCAAAAACAAGAAAATTCAGGGAGTCCATTCCCGATTGGATGGATGAACTAGGGGAACAAGCCCTCGGAAACAATTTATGGACAAAAGAGATAGCTGCGCTCAACAAGCAAGCTGAAGTTATCCTAAGAACCAATACGCTGAAAATCAAAAAAACACAACTTCAGGCCTTACTTGCAGAGAACGAGATTGAAACAATTCCAATCGAAGGTTATCCAGATGCATTAAAATTGAAAGAACGCAAAAATGTTTTCACTACGGAAGCTTTTAAAAACGGCTTTTTTGAAGTCCAGGATGCGTCTTCCCAACTGGTTGCCCCTTTTTTAGAAGTTGAACCAGGACAGCGTGTTGTGGATGCCTGTGCTGGCGCCGGTGGCAAAACCTTGCATTTGGCTTCAAAAATGGAGAACAAAGGACAGCTCATAGCTTTGGATATCTACGAGAGTAAGTTGAAAAAGCTAAAAATCCGTACGAGAAGAAATGGCGTCTATAATGTGGAAACCCGAGCTATTGATTCAACCAAAGTCATTAAAAAATTATACAACAGTGCAGACCGGCTTTTATTGGACGCTCCTTGTTCTGGTTTAGGCGTACTACGTCGTAATCCAGATTCTAAGTGGAAACTGGAACCTGAATTCATAGAACGTATCATGGGCGTGCAACAAGAAATCCTACAGAACTACAGCAAAATGGTCAAAAAGGGAGGACAAATGGTCTATGCCACCTGTTCTGTTCTGCCACGGGAAAATGTAGATCAGGTCAAAACTTTCCTGGACTCTGAAAACGGTTCTGAATTTGAATTGATAAAAGACCAGAACATCTACGCTTCCGAAAGAGGCTATGATGGATTTTACATGGCATTATTAAAGAGAGCTTAATCTAATTCTTTAAAGTAGGATAGCTAATGCCATGTTGTTTCAAATAAGTGTCGCACCTGTTTAATTGTACTATAATTTCTCAGTTACTCCCTTAAATTAATCGTGCTTAAATAGGTGATGGACGAATGAATGTCTCTAAGAGGCGTACTAAACTCCACAAAGTATCATATTATTTGATTTTCATAAATTTGGGGTGTGAGGCGAAAAAAGACGTTAGAGAATTTTTATTCCGAATCTGGTAATCAAGTACCTGAAAGCTTGAAATCCGGAATTGGCCATTTCAATGTGTTTAAACTGGATGAATTTGCGGGTCCAAAACCAAAACCAATGCCTTTTAACCGGAGGGATTATTTTAAAGTAAGTTTGGTTACTGGTAAAAGCAGGGTACATTATGCTGATAAAATTGTGAATGTGAACAAGCATGTGCTTGTTTTTTCGAACCCTCAAATACCTTATAATTGGGAACAGATTGATGAGCAATTAACCGGTTATTTTTGCGTATTTACCGAAGCCTTTTTCCATCAATTCGGGAATGTACTGAACTATCCTATTTTTCAACCTAACGGAACCCCGGTTCTTGAACTGAGCGATACTCAGGTTGATTTGTTTGCCACCATTTTTAAAAGGATGTTTACGGAAATAGATTCTGATTATGCATACAAGTATGATATCCTGCGTAACCTGGTTTCTGAGCTTATTCATGCTGCAATGAAACTTCAACCCGCCAATTTAGCTACGAATTTACATTCCAATGCCTCTGAACGAATTTCAACCTTATTCACCGAATTACTGGAAAGACAATTTCCAATAGAAAACGCCCATCAACGAATACAATTAAGGTCTCCTGCAGAATTTGCAAAACAACTGGGTGTTCATATTAACCACTTAAATAGAGCACTTAACGAAATTGCGCTGAAAAGTACCTCAACGCTCATAGCAGAAAGAATTGTACAAGAAGCTAAAATCCTTATTCGGCACACAAATTGGAACATTTCCGAAATTGGATACTCCTTAGGATTTGAGGAAACCGCCCATTTCTCAAACTTCTTTAAGAAACATACCTCCTATTCCCCACTTAATTTTAGAAAAGTAGAGACTATTTGATTTTTACAAGTATTGGATTGGCACTCGCAATTTGGTCATGTCTATTCCAAAGAACTTTGTGGTATTCATAAATTAAAAACTGAAAACAGATGGATACTAAAAAAATCGCATTGATTACTGGAGGTAGTCGCGGATTAGGAAAAGACATGGCACTCAACATTGCTAAAAAAGGATTGGGTGTAGTCATAACGTACAATTCGAACAAAACCGCAGCAAATGATGTTTTGAATGAAATAACAGCGTTGGGCGGTAAGGTTATAGCTTTACAATTGGACACCCGTACAGTAAATTCCTTTCAAGATTTTAAAACCAACCTCTTAAAAGAATTAAACACTGAATTCAATACCAATAAGATTGATTTCTTGATCAACAATGCTGGTTTTGGCTACAACGCTTCAATTGCGGAAACAAAGGAGGAAGATTTTGATAATTTAATGAATGTACACCTTAAAGGCGTGTATTTTTTGACGCAAACCTTATTGGACGTTATAAACGATGGTGGAGGAATCATTAATATTTCCAGTG
Organism: Bacteroidota bacterium; assembly: GCA_039030475.1. Taxonomy (GTDB): domain Bacteria; phylum Bacteroidota; class Bacteroidia; order Flavobacteriales; family Flavobacteriaceae; genus Flagellimonas. The sequence continues at coordinate 31,524 of JBCCEC010000015.1, read as the reverse complement.
GATTGGCACGTTTTTCTTTTCCTGGCTACGCAGCTTACGCCGTCATGAAAGGCGCAATTGAGGTATTTACAAGGTACTTGGCCAAAGAGCTTGGCGAACGTAAAATAAAGGCTAATACCATTGCCCCAGGTGCCATTAATACTGATTTCAATAAAGAGCGCTTTGAACAAGATCCACAAGTAGTCGATATGATTGCCTCTCTAACTGCTTTGGGCCGTGTTGGGGAAAGTGAGGATATTGGTAGCGTTGTTGCTTTTTTATGTACTGAAGATGCCAATTGGGTAAACGGACAACGTATTGAAGCTTCTGGTGGAATGTTTGTCTAGCGTCAAATCAATCTTTATTTCTAAGGCCCCTTTTTGGGGCTTTTGTTTTAGAAAATGTAAGAGTTTCTTACTTTAGATGTCGATTGTTGTGCGTTTTGCAGAAGCAATAAATCTATTTTAAAAGAACACGGGCTATGGAGCAAATTAAATGGTTTGACCGAAAATTTGATTTTTCATTCGACCAGAACATTTTTCCATCAATTATTGAAAGAATGAAAGGGATTCCAATGCGGTTGACTTCTGCGGTAAAAGAAGTAGCATTGGACCTTCTTGAATCAAAACCGGATAATAAATGGTCCATAAAAGAAAATATAGGTCACCTGATTGATTTAGAACCACTATGGCAAGGAAGGTTAGAGGACATATTAAACCATGAAAGATATTTAAGGCCTACGGATTTGGACAACAAACAAACCGATTTCGCGCAACACAATTCCAAGGACATAAATGAGTTGCTAGCCAATTTCGAGCAAATTCGAAAAATGACTTTGGAAAAACTGTCTGAATTATCCGAAGAAGATATTTATAAAATGGCTTTGCATCCTAGACTGGAAAAACCCATGAGGACTATGGATCTGTTTCTATTTGTTGCTGAGCATGACGACCATCATCTCTCAAGAATAGCGAAAATAAAAGACACCTAACGCGGAAATTCACAAAATGATTTACCTTGAAGAGTAATTCACTAATCTATCAACACGTCCTGGTTAACAACTCCCTTAGGCTATAGATCAAAATCCAAGCTAAACTTGTAAATTTGCACTTTCTTAATCCGTTCAATCAGCAAACTGTATGATTCATTTCTTTGGAGACGTGGCAACTAAAGTATTCGCCGTCCAAACCGCTCAAGAAATTGCACCAAAAGACATTGAAAAACTCACATGGTTGTTTGCCCGTCCCGAACTTGTTTCGGGAGCGAATAAAACACCTTTGGCGTCTCTGGACGCCTTTTTTGTTGGTCCCCGCGCTGCCATGGTAACACCTTGGAGTACCAATGCCACGGATATCACAAAAAATATGGTAATTGACGTAATCATAAGAATTGAATAATTCCATACCATTGAAGAAACACACGCCGGTTACGACCCCATGCTTTTTCAGAAATACAATGGCTTGGACCAAGATATCTTTACCATTAGCATAACTCCAGAGGCTATTTTAGAGATTGAGGATATTGCGGGATATAATAACCAGGAAGGTCTGGCCTTAAATGACGATGAAGTGATGTATTTGGAAAACCTTTCCAAAAAACTGGGAAGAAAATTAACAGATTCCGAAGTTTTTGGTTTTAGCCAAGTGAACTCCGAGCATTGCCGTCATAAAATCTTCAATGGTACTTTTATCATTGATGGACAAGAAATGCCTTCTTCACTTTTTAAACTGATTAAAAAAACATCGGAAAAGCATCCAAACGATATTGTTTCTGCCTACAAGGACAATGTGGCATTCATAAAGGGACCTAAAGTGGTTCAGTTTGCTCCAAAAAGCGCCGATAAGCCCGATTTTTACGAAGAAGATGAATTTCAATCTGTTTTATCGTTAAAAGCAGAGACCCACAACTTTCCAACAACGGTTGAACCTTTTAACGGAGCGGCCACAGGCTCGGGAGGAGAAATAAGAGATAGATTGGCAGGTGGCAAGGGTTCTTTGCCCCTTGCAGGTACCGCAGTTTACATGACATCCTATTCGAGATTAGAAGGGAGCAGACCTTGGGAAAACGGAATGCAAGAGCGGGAATGGCTGTATCAAACTCCAATGGATATTTTAATAAAAGCGTCCAATGGTGCTTCAGATTTTGGAAATAAATTTGGACAGCCCCTAATTGCTGGGTCCGTATTCACTTTTGAACATGAGGAGGAAGCACGACGACTTGGTTTTGATAAAGTAATCATGCTCGCTGGCGGTATCGGATATGGAAAGGCTGAGCAAGCGTTGAAGGACACCCCAAAACAGGGAGATAAAATTGTCATTTTAGGTGGGGACAACTACCGTATTGGAATGGGTGGTGCTGCTGTGTCAAGTGCAGATACAGGAGCGTTTAGTTCTGCTATTGAACTAAATGCGGTGCAACGTTCCAATCCAGAGATGCAAAAACGTGCATCGAATGCCATTCGTGGTATGGTGGAGCGTCATGAAAACCCTATTGTTTCCATTCATGACCATGGGGCTGGCGGACACCTCAATTGCTTATCGGAACTTGTAGAAGAAACTGGAGGTAAAATAAATACCGATAAACTTCCCGTTGGTGACCCTACGCTATCTGCCAAAGAACTTATTGGCAACGAATCCCAAGAACGTATGGGACTGGTCATTGGTGAACAAGATTTGGAGCTATTGGACAAAATAGCTAAGCGAGAACGTTCACCAATCTATAGCGTTGGTGAAGTAACCGGTGATCATCGATTTACTTTTGAATCCCAAAAATCCAAGGAGAAACCTATGGATTTGGAGCTATCCGATATGTTTGGGAGTTCTCCAAAGACCATAATGGATGACAAAACCATAGTTCGAAATTACCCAGCACTTTCGTATTCCTTGGAACATTTTCATGATTATTTAGAGCAGGTCTTACAATTGGAAGCGGTAGCCTGTAAAGACTGGCTTACGAATAAAGTAGACCGTTGCGTGGGAGGTCGTGTGGCCAAACAGCAATGTGTAGGTCCATTACAATTACCGCTGAATAATTGTGGGGTAATGGCCTTGGACTTTAAAGGAAAAGAAGGTGTTGCCACCAGTATAGGGCACTCCCCTATTTCCGGTTTGGTCAATCCAAGTGCAGGAAGCAAGAACAGTATTGCCGAAGCATTGACCAATATGGTGTGGGCCCCGTTGAAGGATGGTCTGCAATCCGTTTCCCTATCAGCAAATTGGATGTGGCCCTGCAAGAACGAAGGTGAGGATGCCAGATTGTACGAAGCGGTAAAAGCGGTATCCGAATTTTCCATAGAACTGGGCATTAATGTACCTACAGGAAAGGATTCCCTTTCCATGAAACAGAAGTATAAGGATGGTGATGTCATTTCCCCGGGAACTGTTATCATCTCTGCTGCTGGAAATTGCAATGATATTACCAAAATAGTTGAACCTGTTCTTCAAAAAGATGGTGGGGATATCTACTATATCAATATTTCTAAGGACACTTTTAAACTGGGAGGTTCATCTTTTAGTCAGATTTTAAACGAAATCGGTAATGAAGTGCCTTCTGTACTAGATTCCAACTATCTGAAGCTGGTTTTTAATACCATGCAGGATTTAATCAAGAAAGGGCAAATTTTAGCGGGACACGATGTAGCTTCAGGAGGTTTGATAACGACGCTATTGGAAATGTGCTTTGCGGATACCCAGCTTGGAGCCAATCTGGATTTATCTGGTCTGGGAGAAGCGGATATGATCAAACTTTTGTTTTCTGAAAATGCCGGAATTGTGTTTCAATCCAAAGACGTCTCTGTAGAACAAGTACTTCGTGATGCAGGAATTCAATTTTCAAACATAGGTTCTGTTGTCACTTCGGATATGTTAAGTATCAGAAATAATGGAATAGAAATAGGACTTAATATTTCTTCTTTACGGGATACATGGTTTAGGACCTCGTATCTCTTGGATGACAAGCAAACTTCAAATGGATTGGCGAAAGACAGGTTCGATAATTACAAGCATCAACCTCTAAAATATGTTTTCCCCAAAGATTTCAAGGGAACAAAATCGGTGGCTGAGCGTAGCCGAAGTCACCGTCCTAAAGCAGCTATTCTTCGCGAAAAAGGGAGTAACTCTGAACGAGAAATGGCCAATGCCATGTATTTGGCCGGTTTTGACGTAAAGGATGTCCACATGACCGATTTGATTTCGGGAAGGGAAACATTGGAAAATATCCAATTTATTGGTGCAGTTGGAGGTTTTTCCAATTCTGATGTTTTAGGAAGTGCCAAAGGTTGGGCAGGTGCCTTTAAATACAATGAAAAAGCCAATAAGGCATTAAAAGACTTTTTTGCAAGACCTGATACGCTATCGGTTGGGATTTGTAACGGATGCCAATTGTTTTTGGAATTGGATATGATCAATCCGGAGCATGAAAAGCTGGCCAAAATGACCTATAATGATTCGGGTAAGCATGAAAGTAATTTCACATCGGTAAAAATCCAAGAGAACCATTCGGTAATGCTATCTTCTTTAGCGGGTACAACTTTAGGCGTATGGATTTCGCATGGGGAAGGAAAATTTAATCTCCCTCTATCTGAAAACAACTATGATATCGTTGCCAAATATGGGTATGAAGGCTATCCTGCCAACCCCAATGGAAGTGACTACAACACGGCTATGTTATGTGATAAGACAGGACGCCATTTAGTGACTATGCCCCATATAGAACGTTCCACATTTCCATGGAACTGGGCATATTATCCAAAGGATAGAAATGACGAAGTTTCACCATGGTTGGAAGCTTTTATTAATGCAAGGAAATGGGTACAGGAGAATAGTTGAAGGATGGTCAATGGTCAATGGTCAAAATTAAAATCTAAACATATAGACCAGATACTGTTTTACCCTCAAAGAAACGCCAAAATACCATAAGTCCCTTTTAGCATTCCAACAGAGAGAACGGCCAGAATACAAATGCTCAATATACTCAGTGGAATGACCCATTTGTCTACTTTGGATAATTTCTTGGCTCTTTCCTTATCCCCGATTAAGCCATTATTGTCCAAAAACATGGCCAATGCCCATGCTAATACGGGGTTTGTTACCATTGCGGCAAAAATACAGATACCAGCTGCCTGTGCACAGGCACTTTTCTTAATCATTTGAACCCCAGCTTCAATCAACGGTAGAAATACCCCAACGAGCAGGGCAATACATCGAACTGGTGGCCAAACCGCAACATCCATAGGGCTTCCTAAAATAGCTATTGCCATAACCATCAAACCAAGAAGTATAGCACCTGCGGGAATTGGTCTTTTGGCAATTGCAGCTGGAATCATATAAGTACCCCAAGATGACGTAATATTACCACCACCAACTGCTGTGCCCACCATCTGTCTAAAAGAACACATGGTCATGGTATCATCAACATCCATCAACACTTTTTCAGAATTCTTGGGATAATTCATTTCTTGAAAAATACGATGCCCCAAGAAATCCGGAGACCACATAGCTACTGCTAAAATGGCAAAAGGTAAAGAGGCTATAAAGTGTTGGGTATTTGGCAGACCAAGCATCCAGCCTTCTTCCGTACTGCCCCACCAATACGCTGGATTAAGATTTGGCAGTCCCATTTCGGTAGTAAACTGTAGGTCAAAACCGGCACCACCAACTAGTGCTACCACCAAAGCGGCAATTGCACAAACAGGGATGGCCAACCAACGTTTATCGATTCGAGCGAGATAGCTGTACAAAACTACTGTCACGGCCAAAATAATCAATCCCAGAAATCCCAAAGACCCGGCTTCAATACCTGTTGATTCAAGCCCCATGCCCCAAGATTGAATGGTCTTAATTTGACTCAATGACCCGGTAAATCCCAAAAAAATAAGTAATCCGCCTGCTACGCCCTTACTGGTAAGATTGACCAAGCGAGATCCTCCTTTAAAAATACTTAACAATAGGCCAAAAATACCAATCAAGATTGCCAATGCCAAAGGGTGTGCCCCTGCCAAAGCTATACTTGCAATAAGCGGAATCATTGGACCATGGTTTCCCGCCAAATTTGCTCGGGGATTAAAAAAACCCGAAGCTAGAATGACAAACAAAAGTGCAGGAATCAACATTTCTACCCGCGATACTTCGATGGCGAACTCTTTGCCTAGCGTAATGTGGTCCCAAGCTTGGGTCAAACCATCTGCCCAAGCCATCATTACAGAAGAGTACATGGCAATAATTCCAAGTGTTCCTGCTAAAGCAGGTACTAAATCTTCCCACTCAAATCTGAAATCCCTACCTGGAAGATTCAATTTATACCTTCTAGGCTTCATTATTTGCAGTTCGTGGTCTAAATATTCGGATCTGGTGGCAAATTCTGAAGCTTTTTTATGCAGTTTTTTATAGGTCATTAGGATCGGCTATTTCGGAGACCAAATTGGTTATATCAAAAGCTTTTCAACAACAGTTAAACTCATACTGTAAAGGATAAGAATTCTGTCAATAACTTTTAAACAATGAGGCAGCGCTATGGTTTTAAATATTTTTTAAGTTTAAGATGGTACTGGTTTTTAAAATGCCTTTAATTGATTTTCACTTCTTTAAAATAATTTTTTAGTATGGTTACAGCTTCCTGTATTTCTTCCTTGGTGTTTTCCCTAGCATCTTTTAATTGATATTCCCAGCCTAATGCTTCCCATTTATGGACTCCTAGTTTGTGGTAAGGCTGTAGCTCAATCTTTTCAATGGTTTTATAATCTTTGAAGTATTTTCCCATGTCGTGCAAGAGGTCCGCATGGTCGGTAATATTGGGTATCAGTACATATCTAAGCCACATTTTTTTTCCTGAAGCCTCTCTATATTTTGCCAAATTGAAGGTGGTTTCCTTGTTCTTCATACCGGTAATCCGCTCAAACCCTTCTTCAGTCATATGTTTGATATCCAACATGACCAAATCGGTATAGTCGTCCAATAACTCTTTTGCAAAATGATTTAGAATTCTACCGTTGGTATCCAGATTTGTGTGAATACCTTCTTCCTTGAGTCTTTTAAAGAAAGAAACCAGTTCCTTCGATTGAAGTAATGGTTCACCTCCTGAAACGGTAACCCCTCCTTTTTTTCCAAAGTAGGATTTCATTTTCACGGCCATTTCTACAAGTTCTTCAATGGGGTATTCCTTTCCTCCAGACATGTCTATAGTATCTGGATTATGGCAGTATACACATTTTAGCTTGCAGCCTTGTAAAAATATGACAAGTCGTATTCCAGGACCGTCATGTGTTCCAAATGACTCAATGGAATGTACTCGTAAGGTATGTTCTTCTGGTATGATAAGCACTGAATTGGTTAAAAAAATTAGCATCTGGAAAGAAGCTTTTACGCTTCTCTCCAGATGCTTACAAAATACTAATGGATCTACATTGATTCGTGGAAGGAACGTGTTATTACTTCCATCTGCTGTTCCCGCGTCAATCTTACAAAATTGACGGCATATCCTGAAACCCTTATGGTCAACTGTGGATACTCTTCGGGACGTTCCATGGCATCTAGCAACGTTTCCTTGTCCAAGACGTTAACGTTAACATGCTGCGCATTTCTAGAAAAATAACCATCTAGAATTGTTGCTAGGTTATCAATTCTATCATCTTCATCAGCTCCCAATGATTTTGGTACGATCGAGAAGGTATTCGAAATACCATCTTGCGAATCATTGTAGTCAATTTTAGCAACTGAATTCAACGAAGCTATCGCACCTTGTGAATCTCGCCCGTGCATTGGATTTGCACCTGGTGCGAATGGAACTCCCTTAGCTCTTCCATCTGGTGTTGCGCCTGTTTTCTTCCCATAAGCAACATTTGATGTTATGGTCAAAACGGACATGGTAGGATTCGCATTTTTATAAACCGGTAGTTGTTTCAATTCATAATTGAAATCGGCTACCGCGTTCTTCGCCAATTCATCCACCCTGTCATCATCATTACCGTAACAAGGGAACTCACCTTCAATTTTAAAATCTACTGTAAGTCCATCTTCATTTCTAATCGGTTTTACTTTTGCATATTTGATGGCAGAAAGTGAATCCGCTACAATGGATAAACCAGCAATACCATAGGCGATATCAATATTTGGATTGGTATCGATCAACGACATTTGCGCCTTTTCATAATAGTATTTATCATGCATGTAATGGATAATGTTCATGGAATCATTATATACACGGGCAACTTCTTTCATGGCTACTTTATAATTGGCCATTACTTTGTCGAAATCCAAATACGTGTCATCCATCATTTCAATACCATCTACCATCTGGGTTCCCGTTATTTCGCAACGGCCTCCGTTAATTGCCAGCAACAATGTTTTGGCGAGATTGGTACGGGCACCAAAGAACTGTATTGATTTTCCAAGTTCTTGGTACGAAACACAACATGCAATTCCATAGTCATCCGATCCTCTGTTGGTTCGCATCAATTCATCATTCTCAAATTGAATGGAAGAGGTATCAATAGCAACTTTGGCACAATAATCCTTAAAGTTTTGTGGTAGGTCTTGAGACCAAAGTATTGTCATATTCGGTTCTGGGGATGGACCTAAATTATATAAGGTATTTAAGAAACGGAACGAAGTTTTGGTCACTTTGGTCCTGCCATCGGCAAACATACCGCCTATCGCCTCTGTTACCCAAGTAGGATCACCAGCAAAAATCTCATCGTAGGCTCCCATCCGTAGATGACGAACCATACGCAACTTCATTACAAATTGATCTATGAATTCTTGTGCTTCCTCTTCGGTAATAAGCCCATCTTGTAAATCGTTCTCGATAAAAATATCCAAAAACGTAGAAACATTACCCAGGGACATTGCCGCTCCATCCTGCTCTTTTACAGCAGCGAGATAAGCCATATAGGTCCATTGCACTGCTTCTTGGGCATTTTGAGCCGGGCGTCTAAGGTTTAAGTCATATTTATCCCCCAGTTCGATCATTTCTTTGAGTGCCTTGATCTGCTCCGATACTTCTTCGCGCAAACGAATTACCGCATCGCTCATAGGGCCTTCTATTTTTTCCAAATCCTGCATTTTGGAAGCAATCAAAAAGTCAATACCATAGAGTGCGATTCTACGGTAGTCACCAATGACCCTTCCCCGTGCATAATTATCTGGAAGCCCGGTTAAAAAACCAAGGGAACGGTATTTTTTAATTTCTGATGTATATGCATCAAAAACACCGTCGTTATGTGTTTTAACATATTTGCTGAACAAAGTCGTTAAATTCTCATTGGGTTGTACGCCATGTTCAGAAAGTGCTTTCTGTACTACTTTGAAACCCCCAAAAGGCTTCATTGTACGTTTTAGAAGCTCATCTGTTTGCAATCCAACAATAACCTCGCTTTCTCGATCAATATATCCTGCATTAAAAGCACTGACTGTTGAAATTGTATCAGCATCCAAGGAACGAACACCGTTGTTTTGTCGTTCTTCCTTTGTAGCTTCTTTACAAATATCCCATAATTGCTGGGTTTTCAAACTTGGCCCGGTCAAAAAATGATGTGTACCATGATAAGGGACCACGTTATTGATCACAAAATCCCTAACATTGATTTTTTCCGTCCAAATGCCTTCTTTAAATTGTTTTACTTCCATTTTTTATCCAATTACTATTTTGTACAATACATGCTAATTCTGAGTTCGAAATTAGTAGCCAAATTCCATATTAAAGATGACAATTGTCAGTAATACCTAAATCAAATGCTAATTTTTGCTTAAAAAACACTATTGATTCCTCAATAAAAGCCGCTTAACTCGAGAGAAAGGGATGAAAACAAACTGTAGTCATATTGATACAAGCGTCTAAAAAAAAAACTCTTCGACTATGTTGAAATCTTATAAAGCCCTAAGGTTTAGGATATCCCACGAATCAAAACAATCAATTTTATTATAAGATTGGTAATTATTTAGGAGGGTTTTTGAATAACTCATTTTATAATCCGGCTTCCTTTCCCTATTTTGCAATTACTTTACAGAAACTTACTATGCAAACAGTTACTAGACTTTTTGATTTTCCATATTACCAGTTGGAAAAATTTCCTCTTGAAAAATCGTTGGTCACCAAATATGATGGCAAATGGGTGGCAACTTCCACCAAAGATTATATTGATAAAGCCAATGCGATAAGCCGTGCACTTTTGAGAATGGGCATAAAACCCGATGATAAAATTGCGGTCATTTCCATGAACAATAGAACGGAATGGAATATCATGGATATCGGGATTCTTCAGATAGGGGCACAAAACGTGCCGATTTATCCAACGATATCATCTTCGGATTATGAGTATGTGCTCAATCATTCCGAAGCAAAATACTGTTTTGTATCCTGTGGCGAGGTTTTAGAAAAGGTTTTGGAAGTAACTCCAAAAATCAAAAAATTAAAAGATGTTTTTTGCTTTGATGAGTTGCCCAACTGTAAAAACTGGAAAGAAGTCTTGGAACTTGGAGCGGATAATTCTAACCAGGACGAAGTAGAACAATTGAAAGAGAAAGTTACTCCTGAAGATTTAGCGACCTTAATATATACATCGGGAACTACAGGACGCCCAAAAGGGGTCATGTTGTCCCACGACAACCTTGTAAGCAATGCCATAGAAAGTTCAAAACGATTTCCAATCGTAGATGGCGAGACCAAATCATTAAGTTTTTTACCACTTTGCCATGTGTATGAACGTATGCTGATTTATCTGTATCAATTTAGAGGGGTTACCATATATTATGCAGAATCTTTGGAAACCATAAGCGATAATCTTAAGGAAACCTCACCGCATGTAATGACGGCCGTGCCAAGGTTGTTGGAAAAAGTATATGATAAGATTATTGCGAAAGGCGCCGAGCTAAGCGGCATTAAAAAGAATATTTTCTTTTGGGCCGTGGAGGTTGGATTGCAATATGAACCTTATGGACAGAATGGTTGGTGGTATGAAAAAAAACTGGCCTTGGCCAGAAAACTGATTTTCAGTAAATGGAAAGAAGGTCTAGGTGGCAATCTTGCATTAATAGCTTCTGGGAGCGCAGCACTACAACCCAGATTGGCCCGTATTTTCAATGCTGCTGAAATGGGCGTAATGGAAGGATACGGCCTCACCGAAACTTCTCCGGTAATCTCCGTAAACGACATGCGGAAAAACGGTTTTAAAATTGGTACGGTTGGAATCCCAATAGACCGAACTGAAGTTAAGATTGCTGATGATGGTGAGATTTGCATTAAGGGCCCACAAGTAATGATGGGCTATTACAAAGATCCAGAAAAAACTGCCGAAGTATTAAAAGATGGATATTTTCATACAGGTGATATCGGCGAACTTGATGCCCAAGGATTTTTAAAGATTACCGATCGTAAGAAAGAGATGTTCAAAACTTCCGGCGGCAAATATGTGGCACCACAACTGTTGGAAAACCGTTTTAAGCAATCTCGTTTTATTGAGCAGATAATGGTCGTAGGTGAAGGTGAAAAAATGCCCGCAGCATTGATTCAACCTAACTTTGAGTTTTTGTACGAATGGGCCAAACGCCATGATGTTACTTTAGGACAAAACTCAGATATTATCTTGAATGAAAAAGTCATTTCAAGAATACAGGAAGAGGTGGATTTAGCCAATGAAGAATTTGCCAAATGGGAAAAAGTAAAACAATTTAGACTGACCCCAGATGCTTGGAGCATTGATGATGGGCATATGACACCTACCATGAAACTACGAAGGAAAATCATCAAAGAGAAGTATAAAGATTTATACAATAGCATCTATGGGCATTAACATCTAATTAATGAAACTATTGTAAAAGTAAAGCTCTGTCAAATACAGGGCTTTATTTGTTTTATTAGGATTTATTTAATCAAATTTATTATGCATGCATAATAAATTTCCCTATATTTGAAAACACCAAACAAGTTCTATGAAAGAATTGACTATTGATTATGCCTTAAGAGCCACTTGGCAGGCCGTAATCAAAATGTACAATGAAGAGGCAAAAAGTTATGGGCTTACCATGGCAATTGGTTTTACCTTATTAAGTATAGACCCAAAAAAAGGTACACCAAGTACCGCTTTGGGACCAAAAATGGGAATGGAAGCCACAAGCTTGTCCAGAATATTAAAAAGTATTGAAGAAAAAGGATATATCCAACGTAAACCAAATCCCAAGGATGGAAGAGGCGTTCTCATTCATTTGACGGCTTTGGGATTGGAAAAAAGAAGAGATTCCAAAGACGTGGTCCTACGTTTTAACGACGTAGTGAAAGAACATGTTTCCGAGGAAGATTTGTTGAGTTTTTTTAAGACCACAGAAGTCATCAACAAACTCATTTCAGACAAAAAAATATATATAAAACAACAACTTAATTCTAATTCTTAAATGAAAAGGCATATCAATAAAGTTGCCGTTATAGGCTCTGGTATTATGGGCAGTGGTATCGCTTGCCACTTTGCAAATATTGGGGTCGAGGTTTTATTGTTGGATATAGTTCCCCGAGAACTCAACGATAAAGAAAAGGCTAAAGGTCTAACCTTAAACGACAAAGCGGTACGCAATAGAATGGTCAATGATTCTTTGACAGCCGCTCTAAAATCCAAACCATCCCCTATTTATCATACAAAGTTTGCCAATAGGATAACAGCAGGTAATCTTGAGGATGATATTTCTAAAGTTGGTGAAGTTGATTGGATCATTGAAGTTGTTGTAGAGCGATTAGATATCAAGAAACAGGTATTCGAAAATCTTGAAAAATATCGAAAAGAAGGTACCTTGATTACTTCCAATACTTCTGGAATTCCAATCAAATTTATGAGCGATGGAAGAAGTGATGACTTTAAAGAGCACTTTTGCGGCACGCACTTCTTTAATCCTGCACGTTACCTAAAACTTTTTGAAATTATTCCAGGTCCTGAAACTTCTCCGGAGGTTTTGGACTTCTTGAACGGCTATGGCGAACAGTATTTAGGAAAAACATCTGTTGTTGCCAAAGATACCCCCGCCTTTATTGGTAATAGAATTGGAATTTTCAGTATTCAAAGTTTATTTCACGCGGTAAAAGATTTGGGCATGACCGTTGAAGAGGTGGACAAACTCACTGGGCCAGTAATTGGTAGGCCAAAATCTGCAACCTTCAGAACGGTAGATGTGGTCGGATTGGACACTTTGGTGCATGTTGCCAACGGAATCCATGAAAATTGCAAGGAGGATGAACGCTTAGAATTGTTCAAACTACCAGATTTCATCAATACAATGATGGAAAACAAATGGCTTGGAAGTAAATCGGGCCAAGGTTTTTACAAAAAAGTAAAAGACGATAAGGGCAAGAGCGAAATTCTCACCTTGGATTTGGATACCATGGAGTATCGTTCCAGAAAGAGTGCAAAATTCGCTACACTGGAACTCACAAAGACCATAGATAAAGTTGTTGACCGATTTTCCGTTTTAACTGCCGGAAAAGATAAAGCAGGAGAATTTTACAGAAAAAGTTTCGGTGCCCTGTTTGCATACGTTTCCCATAGAATTCCAGAAATCTCCGATGAGCTTTATAAAATTGATGATGCCATGAAGGCAGGATTTGGTTGGGAACACGGACCCTTTCAAATTTGGGATGCCGTTGGTTTGGAAAAAGGTATCGAGTTTGCAAAAGCTGAAGGTTTAGAAATTGCTTCCTGGGTAATGGAAATGAAGGAAGCTGGAAAAGCATCCTTTTATTCCGTCAAGGATGGGGCTACCCACTTTTACGACATCCCCAAAAAGACAATGGAAAAAATTCCAGGTCAAGATGCATTTATCATCCTGGATAACATTAGAAAATCAAAAGAAGTATTCAAAAATAGTGGTGTAGTCGTTGAGGATTTGGGAGATGGTATTCTAAATGTAGAATTCCAATCCAAAATGAATACCATTGGTGGAGATGTCCTTTCAGGATTGAATAAAGCCATCGATATCGCTGAAAAAGATTTTCAAGGATTGGTTGTTGGTAACCAAGCTGCAAATTTCTCGGTAGGAGCCAATATTGGTATGATTTTCATGATGGCCGTTGAGCAAGAATATGATGAATTGAATATGGCCATTAAAATGTTCCAAGATTCGATGATGCGGATGCGTTACTCATCAATCCCCACAATTTCAGCTCCACACGGTATGTGTTTGGGTGGTGGTTGTGAACTTTCCATGCACGCCGACAAGGTCGTTGCAGCTGCGGAAACTTATATAGGTTTAGTGGAATTTGGTGTTGGTGTTATTCCTGGCGGTGGAGGATCCAAGGAAATGGCATTAAGGGCATCCGATACTTTTCGGAAAAATGATGTAGAGCTCAATGTGCTTCAAGAATATTTCTTGACGATTGGAATGGCAAAAGTATCCACTTCTGCCTACGAAGCTTTTGATCTGGGTATTTTACAAAAAGGTAAGGACGCAATTGTTGTAAATAAAGACAGGCAAATTGCTACCGCAAAAGCACACGCAAAACTTATGGCGGAAGCTGGTTATACGCAACCACCAAAACGCAAAGACGTAAAAGTACTTGGTAAGCAAGCCTTGGGCATGTTCTTGGTAGGGACAGACTCCATGGAAGCAGGACATTATATATCCGAACATGATAAAAAGATTGCCGATAAATTGGCGTATGTAATGGCCGGTGGCGATCTATCCGAAGCTAGTTATGTTTCCGAGCAGTATCTTTTGGATTTGGAAAGAGAAGCTTTTTTATCGCTTTGTAGCGAAAGAAAAACGTTGGAACGCATACAACATATGTTGAAAACTGGTAAACCATTAAGAAACTAGGAGTTTCTTGGTATTAAGAATTCAGTACCTAGTATATAGAAAAATGCACAAAGTAGAAGATTTGAAAATTTGGAACAAAGCCATAAACTTGGCCAAACAAATCTATGTTTTGGTTACCAAATTACCTTCTGAGGAAAAGTTTGGTCTTACACCACAGATAAAAAGATGTGCAGTATCCATTCCTTCCAATATTGCCGAAGGGGCAGGAAGAAACTCTAAAAACGAGTTTAAACATTTCTTGAGTGTAGCAAATGGCTCATGCTATGAATATCACACACAGCTAATATTGTTAGTTGAATTAAACCTAATTCCAGAAAATAAAATAAAGCCAATAATAGAATTGTGTATTGAGATTCAGAAAATGAATTACAGCCTTCAAAAATCATTGGAAAAAAAAGAACTCAATACCCAATACTAAAATCTAGTATCTAATAGAATATGAAAACAGCATATATAGTTAAAGCATACAGAACAGCAGTTGGTAAAGCGCCCAAAGGGTTGTTCCGATTTAAAAGACCCGATGAACTGGCGGCGGAGACCATTGAACATATGATGAAAGAACTGCCGAGTCTTGATAAAAAAAGAATCGATGACGTAATTGTTGGCAACGCTATGCCAGAAGCGGAACAAGGTTTGAACATGGCACGATTGATTTCGTTAATGGGATTGAACATTGACGATGTGCCGGGTGTTACCGTAAACCGCTATTGCGCATCAGGATTGGAAACTATAGGAATCGCAACTGCCAAAATTCAATCTGGAATGGCGGATTGTATCATTGCTGGTGGCTCGGAGAGTATGAGTTACATCCCTATGGGAGGATACAAACCTACTCCAGACTATGCAACCGCAAAAGAAGGTAATGAAGATTATTACTGGGGTATGGGTCTTACCGCAGAAGCTGTGGCACAACAATTTAAAATTTCTAGGGAGGACCAAGATGTTTTTGCATACAGTTCCCACATGAAAGCACTTAAAGCTCAAGAGGAAAACCGTTTTCAGGACCAAATAGTTCCTATAGATGTGGAACATACATTTGTAAATGAGGCTGGAAAAAAAGAAACTAAAACCTACACTGTAAATAAGGATGAAGGTCCAAGAAAGGGAACCAACATTCCTACATTGAATAAATTACGTCCTGTTTTCGCAGCAGGTGGGAGCGTAACAGCGGGCAATTCTTCCCAAATGAGCGATGGTGCAGCTTTTGTAATGATAATGAGTGAAGAAATGGTCAAAGAACTGAACCTAGAACCTATAGCTCGTCTCGTAAATTATGCTGCTGCAGGCGTAGAACCCCGTATTATGGGGATTGGCCCTGTTAAAGCGATTCCAAAAGCATTAAAGCAGGCGGGAATGAAGCAAGAAGACATAGAGCTTATAGAACTGAACGAGGCTTTTGCCTCACAATCATTGGCCGTAATGCGTGAGCTGGATTTGAACCAAGAAATTGTAAATGTAAACGGCGGAGCAATTGCACTAGGACACCCACTGGGATGTACAGGCGCAAAACTTTCCGTTCAGTTATTCGACGAAATGCGCAAACGCGATATGAAAGGAAAATATGGAATGGTAACCATGTGCGTTGGAACAGGACAGGGCGCAGCGGGGATATATGAGTTTTTGTCATAAGACATAGGATATCTAGATTCAGGAATCAGGACAGTAATGCATAATTTCAAAAAGCTAAAAATTTGGAAAAACAGCATGAATTTGGTTTCGGAATCCTATAAAATCACTAGAAACTTTCCTGATTATGAAAAATTTGGATTGACCAGTCAAATGAACAGATGTGCGATTTCAATCCCATCAAACATTGCGGAAGGTTCCAGCAAAAGCTCTGACAAGCATTTTAAAAATTACTTGGAAACTAGTTTAGGCTCAGCTTTTGAATGGGAAACACAATTGATAATTGCTTATAATGAAAAGTACATATCAACCGATACATTTAACAAATTAGAACAAAAAGTAAAACAATTATAAAAAATGATTTCAAGTTTTCAATTCAGTTTAGTCAACTAAATCTTGGCTCTTGATTCTTGACTCTATTAATCTAAAAAACTATGGAAATAGCAGAAAAAAACATATTAAGAGGTGGCCAGTTTTTGGTGAAAGAAACAGATTGTGAAGATATTTTCACCCTTGAAGACTTGGATGAAGAACAGAAAATGATGCGTGAAAGCACCAAGGAGTTTGTTGACCGGGAACTATGGGCGCATTGGGAACGTTTTGAGAAAAAAGACTATGCCTATACCGAAGAAACCATGCGCAAAGCTGGTGAACTTGGTCTTTTAAGTGTAGCCGTGCCAGAATCGTATGGCGGTATGGGAATGGGGTTTGTATCCACGATGTTGGTCTGTGATTACATTTCTGGTGCAACAGGTTCGTTCAGTACGGCATTTGGAGCGCATACGGGAATCGGTACTATGCCAATTACCCTTTACGGGACCGAAGAACAAAAGCAAAAATATGTGCCGAAATTGGCTTCTGGCGAATGGTTTGGAGCCTACTGTCTTACAGAACCTGGTGCTGGTTCCGATGCAAACTCGGGCAAGACCAAGGCCGTTCTATCCGAAGATGGAAAGCATTACACTATTACTGGACAGAAAATGTGGATTTCCAATGCAGGCTTCTGTAATGTATTTATTGTTTTTGCAAGAATCGAAGACGATAAAAATATCACTGGATTCATTGTAGAAAACGACCCAAGCAATGGTATCACCCTTGGTGATGAAGAAAAAAAATTGGGAATACACTCCTCCTCTACCCGACAGGTATTTTTTAACGACACCAAAGTTTCTGTTGAAAATATGCTATCTGAAAGAGGAAACGGATTCAAAATAGCTATGAACGCCTTAAATGTGGGGCGTATCAAATTGGCAGCAGCATGTTTAGAGGCTCAAAGACGGGTTATCAGCGAAGCAACGAAATATGCGAATGAGCGCATTCAATTTAAAACCCAAATTATAAATTTTGGTGCCATTAAAGCAAAAATTGCTGATATGGCCACCAATGCCTATGCAGATGAGGCAGCATGTTACCGTGCGGCCAAAAATATTGAGGATAGAATTGCTATTCGTGAATCTGAAGGAAATTCGCACCAAGAAGCGGAGTTGAAAGGCGTTGAAGAATATGCCATAGAATGCTCTATTCTTAAAGTTGCTGTTTCAGAACATGTACAGCACACAACGGATGAAGGCATTCAGATATTTGGAGGAATGGGCTTTAGTGCCGATACACCGATGGAATCTGCGTGGAGAGATGCCCGTATT
Source organism: Bacteroidota bacterium (assembly GCA_039030475.1). GTDB lineage: Bacteria > Bacteroidota > Bacteroidia > Flavobacteriales > Flavobacteriaceae > Flagellimonas. The sequence continues at coordinate 13,490 of JBCCEC010000015.1, read as the reverse complement.
TCCAGAATTTATGAAGGAACCAACGAAATAAACAGAATGTTGGCCGTTGGCATGTTGGTCAAAAAAGCTATGAAGGGTCATGTTGACTTGCTTGGGCCTGCAACTGCAGTTGGTGAGGAATTAATGGGAATCCCTTCGTTTGATACTCCTGATTTTTCAGAACTCTTTGCAGAAGAAAAAGACTTAATCGCACGATTAAAAAAGGTCTTTTTAATGGTAGCTGGCAGTGCAGTTCAAAAGTTTGGTCCACAGTTAGAAGAGCATCAACAGTTGTTGATGTCAGCATCGGACATATTGATTCAGGTTTATTTGGCAGAATCCACTATCTTACGTACTGAGAAAAATGCCAAACGTTTTGGCGAAAAATCTCAAGAGGCTCAAATTGCAATGTCCAAACTATATTTATATAGAGCTGTAGATATCGTTTCTCAAAAAGGAAAGGAAGCAATAGTTTCTTTTTCAGAAGGCGATGAACAGCGCATGATGCTTATGGGACTAAAACGTTTTACGAAATATACAAATCAACCCAATGTCGTAGCATTGCGGACACAAATAGCAGATAAAGTTGCTGCGGATAATGGGTATACCTTTGACTAATTCAAATAATGCTTGAGACAAAGCTGATTTTGAAAACCGCTCTAAAATTTAGAGCGGTTTTTTGTTTTCGATTTTGACACTTTCTGCAGAGAACATAACTTTATCATATGGATGATAATATTTTGAATGCCATATATGCCCAAGATAGTTTCAGAAAAATTGGGAAACAACTAATAGATGTATTAGCAAATCACCTAGAAAACACCACCTCCGGCAATAACCAAAAGACCATCAACTGGAACGAACCAGAAGACGAGCTCGATTTCTGGAAAGAGTTTATGGAAAATGGAGATGAAAACGACTTTTTCAATCAAATCCTAAAAAGAACTACGCATACCCATCATCCTAAATATGTTGGGCATCAAGTTGGCGTAACGGCCCCCATAACCGTCTTAACGGGTATGCTCAGTAATTTGTTGAACAATGGTATGGCGGTCTATGAAATGGGAATGTCACCAAATGCCATTGAACGTATTGTAACCGAAAAATTATGTGAAACCGTTGGGTACGATTCAAAATCAGGTGGTTTTTTGACTTCGGGGGGGACTTTGGCCAATCTTACTGCTTTGCTCTCTGCAAGAAAAGCTAAGGTAGCACATGATGTTTGGAACGAAGGGCACACGCAACCGCTAGGAATACTAGTTTGTGAAGAAGCCCATTATTGTGTAGATAGGGCTGCAAAAATTATGGGATTGGGTGAAAAAGGTATCGTAAAAGTTCCAGCTGGTAAAAACTTTGCCATGGATACCGATCAATTGGAAGCCTATTACCAAAAAAGCGTTTCAAAAGGCGTAAAAATATTTGCTGTTGTGGGCAGTGCTCCTTCGACTGCAACGGGTGCTTATGACAATTTGGAGGCCATTCAAGAATTTGCCCAGAAATACAATCTCTGGTTTCATGTAGACGGTGCCCATGGTGGAGCGGCTATCTTCTCTAAAAGATACAAATATCTACTCAAGGGAGCAGAAAAAGCGAATTCCATGGTTATTGATGGTCACAAAATGATGATGATGCCGACAATAACTACGGCCTTGTTATTTAAAAATAAAACACATTCCGACCATACTTTTAGTCAAAAAGCAGATTACCTTCTAAACGATACAGAGGAAGATGAATGGTACAATAGTGGGCGAAGGACTTTTGAATGCACAAAGAACATGATGTGCATGCATTGGTTTATGCTGCTAAAAATATTCGGTGAAAAAGCATTTGATGCTTATGTGACCCGTCAATACGATTTGGCGCAAGAATTTGCGGAAATGATTTCAAAAGAACCCAATTTTGAAATCGCCACCAGCCCAATGTCCAATATCTTGTGTTTTAGATATGTAGACGACAAACTTTCTCTTGAAGAATTAAACCATCTGAATCAATCCATCCGTAAACGGCTATTAGAAGATGGTGAATTCTATTTAGTGCAGACCAAACTTAATGGAATACACTATTTAAGAACAACTTTGATGAACCCATTTACGACACCGGACCATTTAAATCAGCTCCTAAAAAAAGTAAGGGCAAGTGCCACTGAGTTATTGGCAGTTAAGGTCAACCAATAGATTCCAATATTTTTTCCTCATTTTTCTTACGTGAAAAATTGATTGCACACTCTATAAGTGCCAAATGCGAATAAGCTTGTGGAAAGTTACCCAGTAGACGTTTTGTTTTAAAGTCGATATCTTCACTAAAGAGACCTAAATGATTACTGTAGCCCAATAATCGCTCAAAATGCTCAAGGGCCTTTTCTTCCTCCCCTATTTTAAACAGACTATTGATAAACCAAAAGGTACAAATGGTAAACGACGACGATGGCAGTCCAAAATCATCCTCATTTTTATAGCGATACAGCAATCCGTCGTTACTTAAATCTGCTTCAATTGCTTTTACCGTACTCACAAATTTTGGATCTTTGGCATGTATAAAACCATAAGACTCCATCAGCAAAACAGAAGCATCCAAATGATTGGAACCGTACGATTGTACAAATGCATTGACTTCATTGCTCCATGCATTTTCATGAATATCGGCTTTCATTTCTTGCTCCAAAGCGGTCCATTTTTCAATCTTTCTATCTTTTCCAAAGATTCTGGCCACTTTTATCGCCCTATCTATAGCGACCCAGCACAGTACTTTAGAGAAGGTAAAATGCCTATCCTCTCCCCTAAACTCCCAGATACCTTTATCGGGCTCTCTCCAATGTTTACTAACAATCCAGACAATTCCCTTGGTAATGCTCCACAATTCCTCCCCATTTTCTATATCATTGCTAAACTTGACCAATTGCTCGTAAATCACATCCATTAGAATGCCATAGATGTCATTTTGTTTTTGCATGTAAGCGGCATTTCCAATACGAACAGGTTTAGAACCCTTATATCCATCTAAATGGTCCAGGGTATGTTCCGTAAGCTTTTTCTCCTTATTGATGCCATACATAATCTGAAGCTTTTCATCTTTGTCCGGCATCAAGTCAATAATAAACTGTAAGTATCTTTTGGCCGAATTTCTATGCCCAAGCTCAGAGACCACTTTGATTACCATAGAGGCATCACGAATCCAGCAAAAACGGTAATCCCAATTGCGAACTTCGCCTATAGTTTCTGGCAAAGATGTAGTAGCCGCGGCCAAAACAGCCCCTGTTTGGTCATAAGTAAGCATTTTTAAGGTAATGGCACTTCGTATAATCTCTTTATTGAACTGTTTATAAGTTGGGGTTCTATCCACCCAATCAAGCCAGTAGGTTTTAGTGCGCTCCAACTCTAACGACATTTTCTCCGTAGTTGGCTTTAAAATCTTTTCATTGTAACAAATCAGAAAGTATCCATCTTCTTTTAACGTTATCTCCTTTCCTTCCAATATCGCATTCTTATCAAAAGAAGTATATAAAAATAGGGTGTCAAATTTTTTCTTGCTGGTCAGGCTAACAATAAAATTAGTTTTAGCATGATTCGTTGTCTGTCCCTGGGCATATTCCAGTTTGGGGTCATAAAGCACATTAAATTTTGGGGAGCCAGAAACATGTTTTAAATAGCGAACGATTTCTGGTGGGGCGTTGTATTTGCCCGTAAGCTTATAATACCTTGGCATAAAGTCGTGTACTTCAAAGGCATTGTCACCATCAGAGTATCTAGTGACCAAAATCGCTGTATTTCTGTGGTACTCTTGTTCTATTTCGTAATTATCTCCAGTTCTGATTTCAAAGCTCCCTCCTTTATCGTCATCCAAAAGTTTTGCAAATACCGAAGTTGAATCAAATTGGGGCAAACAGCACCAGTCTAAAGACCCCACTTTAGAAATTAGAGCTGCGCTCCTACAATTTCCTATAATTCCATAGTTCAAATTATCCATACGCTAAATATCTTCCAAAAGAAGTCTTGTCAAATTGTTTTTACGGTTCAATTTGTCGAAATTTAAAGAAATTAAATAGTAAAATAAGGCAAACGCATTCATTTTATGGGCAAAACTATCATAATCTCAAATCGCTTACCAGTTCAATTACAAATTAGCAATGGAAGTATAAATGCAACGCCGAGTGTTGGAGGGTTGGCCACTGGCATGAAATCGGTTCATAGTGGTGGAGAAAGTTTATGGATCGGTTGGTCTGGTCTAACATACGAAGAAACTCCCGTTGCACTTGAAAATGAAATAGATAAAGCCTTGGAAAAGCACAGTTGTGCCAAAGTTAAACTCACTGAAAACGAAATTGAAGGTTTTTATTTTGGATTTAGCAATAGAACTGTGTGGCCTTTGTTTCACTATTTTTCTGAATATACCGAGTTTGAACTTGAGTTTTGGAACACGTACAAATCAGTTAACCAAAAATTTGCGGATGCCATTATTGAACAATCAAATGAAGATGATACGATTTGGGTGCATGATTATCAATTGATGCTGGTTCCACAGATGGTGAGAGAGAAACGTCCCAATACTTCAATAGGTTTCTTTTTGCATATTCCCTTTCCTTCTTATGAAATTTTTAGAACACTGCCTTGGCGGGAAGAAGTGCTGGAAGGACTATTGGGTTCCGACCTTATTGGTTTTCATACGTATGATTATGAGCGGCATTTTTTAAGTTCTGTGCGAAGATTGTTAGGGCTGGATGTTAGTTTTAATGATGTGTATTTGGAGAACAGGGTCATAAAAGTGGACTCTTTTCCTATGGGCATAGATTACAAAAAATTCGCAAACGCTGCTAAAAAACACGATTCCAGTGGCAAGGACTCCGATTTACAGATAAAATTAAATAGCCACAAACAATCCGCCCCGGGCACCAAGCTCATCTTATCCATAGACCGTTTGGATTATAGTAAGGGCATTGCAAAGCGTATCAATGCCTTTGAATATTTTCTAACGAAGTATCCTGAGTATAAAGAAAAAGTACGCCTTATCATTTTAGCTGTACCCTCTAGATCTAACGTACCGCAATACCAATTGTTAAAAAGGGAGATCGATGAATTGGTGGGTAGAATCAATGGAGAAATATCTACTGTTAACTGGACCCCAATTTGGTATTTCTACCGTTCCTTACCATTCGAAAATCTTATCGATCTATATGCCTCAAGTGATATTGCATGGTTAACGCCTTTGCGGGATGGTATGAATTTGGTTGCCAAAGAATACATCGCTACACGTATGGATAAAACAGGCGTGTTGATTTTAAGCGAAATGGCAGGTTCTGCAAATGAAATGAATGAAGCATTGCTTATCAATCCCAATAATTTTGAAGAACAAGCGGATACCCTGGTCACTGCACTAGAAATGCCGGAGGAAGAACAAATATCACGCAACACATTTTTACAAAAACGCTTGGAACGTTATAATGTAGAGGTTTGGGCCAATGAGTTTATGAGCGCTTTAAATGCTAAAAGCGAAGGGAACGAAACTTTTGTCTCCCAAAAAATGTCGGAGAATATTTTGAGTGAGATACACGGTGATTATTCAAAAGCAAAGAAGAGACTCTTATTTCTAGATTATGATGGTACACTTGTGGGTTTTCACAAGGATCCGCAAAAAGCTTCCCCAGATGATGAACTTTACACCCTTCTGGATAAGTTGCACAACCAAGAGAATACAACCTTATTTCTTATTAGTGGTAGGGACAAGCAAACGTTCTCCAAATGGTTCCTCTATAAGAAATACAACATGATCGTTGAACATGGCGTATGGATTTCTACCAAAGGCGAAGAATTTAAACTTCTGGAAAAAGTAAAGGGAGAATGGATGGAGAAAATAAAACCGGTCCTTGAATCCTTTGTTGATAGAACACCAGGGTCTTTTATTGAAGAAAAGAATTATTCCCTAGCTTGGCATTATAGAAATACCGATCCTGATTTTGGCACTAAACGAGCAACAGAGCTAAATACGGTACTGACCAGTCTCATTGGCAATGACGATATCAGAGTTTTGAACGGCAATAAAGTAATGGAGGTCAAAAGTAGCAATGTAAATAAGGGAAGGGCCTCTGTGCGCATGCTTGGGGAAGATGATTATGATTTTGTTATAGCCATTGGAGATGATTGGACCGATGAGTTTATGTTCCAAGAACTGCCACAATCCTCAGTTACCATAAAGGTCGGACTCAAAAAGACCCAAGCCAAGTATCATGTGGAAAACACCAAAAGAGTACGAAGTTTACTTAATAGATTAATTCAATGAAGCAACTATTTTCGGCACTTACACTATTTTTCTTTGCGTGTTGTGCTTTACAGGGGCAAGTAAATACAGACGTTTACCTTTTTGATTTAGAGATGAAAGGCGGTGAACCCATTTTATCCAATCCAAAAAATATTTCCAATAACGATGGTTATGATAATCAACCTTCGTTTTTCAATGATAATACGGTCATCTATTCTGCCACTAGAAATAATCAAACCGATATTCTACGATTTAATATCGAAGCTGGTAGTACAACATCTTGGATTACCAATACACCTGAAGGAAGTGAATATTCACCGTTGAAAATTCCAAATAAAAATGCTGTTTCTGCGATTCGGTTAGATGTGGATGGGTTACAACGTTTGTATGAATACGATAGCAATACAGGAGATTCCAAAATAATCCTGAAGGATTTAAAAGTAGGCTATCATGTATGGTACAATGACCATATCTTGGTTTCAACCATTTTGGTCGAAAGCCGTATGGATTTGGTGGTAAGCAATCTAAAAGATGGCACAAACCAGACCTTTCAAAAGAATGTAGGCCGTAGTCTTTGGAAAATTCCCGATTCGGATTTGATAAGCTATATCAGTAAAGAAAAAGAAGTTTGGGAGATAAAATCCCTAAATCCAGTTTCTGGAGCCACAAAAAAAATAACGAATACCTACAAAAATGCCGAAGACATGTGCTGGTTGAACAGTATTATTATTTTGGCAGGGGCGGAAAAGTCGGTTCTAAAATATGATACCAGTTTGGACATTAATTGGCAACCCGTCATCACTTTTAAACAAGATGAAATCAATAACATCAGTCGTATTGCCGTAAATGCAGTAGGAAACCGTTTGGCATTTGTAGCTGAAGAATCCCCTGCAAACATTGTTCAAAAACAACTAGATGCTTACAATGCTAGAGACATCGAAGCCTTCATGGATACTTATTCCGAAAATATAAAACTCTATGAACATCCGAATACTTTGTTGATGGAAGGGCAAATTAAGATGAAAGAAAGCTACCATTCCTATTTTGAAAATACCCCAGACCTCAACTGCCAAATCAAAAACAGGATAGTGATCGGCAATAAGGTAATAGACGAAGAGTACATAACAGCAAATGGTTCAAACTTTAGTGCTGTGGCAATTTATGAGGTAGAAAATGGTAAAATTGCCAGAGTGACCTTTTTACGATAAATTGCATTCCCATCCAACACTTGCACAACACATTTTAAAATGAAATACATACTCACGGCCTCACTTTTTGTTTTTACATCGTCATTTTTCGCTCAAACCGACACCAGAATTTATGATATCATCAATAGCGTTTCTGCGGAACGTATTGAACAGGACGTAACCACACTCGTAAACTTCGGAACCAGACACACGCTAAGCGATACCGTTTCACAAACAAGGGGCATTGGAGCGGCCCGAAGATGGATAAAATCCGAATTTGATAAAACATCGTCCAACTGCAATAACTGCCTTGAGGTTTTTTATCAAAAAGACCTGGTTAAAAAAGGAGATGGACAGCGCATCACCAAAGATGTTTGGGTCGTGAACGTAGTTGCAATCCAACGTGGCACCAAGTACCCAAACCGTTTTATCATCATGAGCGGTGATATTGATTCCAGAGTTAGCGATGCCAATAATTTTACATCAGAATCTCCCGGTGCAAATGATAACGCCAGTGGTATGGCGGGTACCCTAGAAACTGCTCGTATATTATCAAAATACAAGTTTGAAAGCAGTATTATTTATGTTGGATTGTCTGGTGAAGAGCAAGGCTTGTATGGCGGCAAAGGCTTGGCGTCCTATGCAAAGGAGAAAGGCTGGGATATCGTGGGAATCTTGAACAATGATATGATAGGGAATATTACCGGAGTTGATGGTGTGGTCAGTAACCGGGATTTCAGAATTTTTTCAGAACCTGTACCACCTACCGAAACGGAGCAACAACGACGCGCAAGACGTTTTTATGGTGGCGAAGTAGATGGTATTTCACGGCAATTGGCGCGGTACGTACATAAAACCACGAAGACCTATATGCCCGAGATGAACCCAATGCTCATTTACCGTTTGGATAGGTTTGGGCGTGGAGGGCACCATAGACCTTTCAACGATGCTGGTTTTGCAGGAATCCGAATCATGGAGGCTCACGAAAACTATACCCAGCAACATCAAGATATTAGAACAGAGAACGGAATTGCCTATGGCGATGTATTAGAGCATGTAAATTTTGAATATGCCAAAAAATTGACCGCCGTAAATGCCATAAATTTGGCGTCCATAGCATGGGCCCCTCCAGCACCTACCACTGTGGAGATTGGTGGTATTGTAGAACCGTCGACCAAGTTCAAATGGAACAAAGTTGAAGGCGCCGTAGGGTATAAAATCTATTGGAGGGATACTACTTCACCCACTTGGGACAACTACAAATACGTGAAGGACTTTACGGGACATGTCCTTGAAGGCATTGTTATTGATAATTACTTTTTTGGAGTTGCTACAGTTGGTAAAGACGGTCATGAAAGTCCAGTTACTTTTCCCAATGCCGTTTTTAGATAGTTTTTAACCTTATTCTTCTAGGCTTGTCATCCTGAGCCTGTCGAAGGAATAATCAAAAGTCTATATGATAAAAATGAAAAAATACTTTATAGTTAATCTAATGATGCTGAGCTTTCTATCTGCTACACAGGCTCAAAACTTTACTAAAAGCGATACGCTAAGAGGTAGCATAACCCCAGAAAGAGCTTGGTGGGATTTAAACTATTACGACCTTAACATCAAAGTACAGCCGGATAAGGAATTTATCGCTGGTTATAATATCATAAGATATAAGGTTTTAGAAGAGTCGGATGTCATTCAGATAGATCTTCAAAAGCCCATGAAGATTGATGCCGTATCTCAAGACAAAGAAGAACTGAACTACTCTTCTTATGGAAATGCCCATTTCATACACTTAAAGAAAAAAAAGGTCCCCGGGGAATTCAATAAGTTGTACGTTCAATACTCAGGCTATCCTAAAAAAGCTGTAAGAGCGCCATGGGATGGTGGTTTTTCCTGGAAAAAAGACAGTAATGGAAAACCGTTTGTGGCAACGTCTTGCCAGGGATTGGGCGCCAGTGTTTGGTGGCCGAACAAAGACCATATGTACGATGAAGTGGACAGTATGCGAATTGCCATTGATGTCCCAAAGGATTTAGTGGCCGTGGCCAATGGTAAATTACGAGAAGAATACGTGTATGAATTTGGAGGGTACAAGTTGTACGATTGGTTCGTATCCAATCCCATCAACAATTATGGAGTAAACGTAAATATTGGAGATTATGTCCATTTTGGGGAGAAATATGAAGGTGAAAAAGGCACTTTGGATTTGGATTATTATGTCCTGAAAGACAATCTGGGAAAAGCAAAGGAACAGTTTAAACAAGTTCCGTTGATGTTAAAAGCGTTTGAGCACTGGTTTGGTCCCTACCCTTTTTACGAAGACAGTTTTAAATTGGTAGAAGTTCCTTATCTGGGCATGGAGCACCAAAGTTCGGTTACGTATGGAAATCAGTATAAAAATGGATATCTGGGCAATGATTTATCAGATTCGGGATGGGGTCTAAAGTTTGATTTTATCATTATCCACGAGGCAGGTCACGAATGGTTTGCCAACAACATTACCTATAAAGATATTGCGGACATGTGGATTCATGAGGGCTTCACGGCCTATTCCGAAAATCTGTATCTGGATTATCATTTTGGAAAAAAGGCTTCGGCAGAATATGTAATCGGTACGCGTGCTAAGATCATGAACGATAAACCCATCATAGGAACCTATAACGTAAACTCAAGAGGTTCTAGCGACATGTACTACAAAGGAGCCAATATGCTCCATACCCTTCGTCAACTGATAGAGGATGATGAATTGTGGCGAAAAACACTACGAGGATTAAACCAGGAATTCTACCACCAAACCGTGACCACAGAGCAGATTGAAAATTATATCAGCAAAAAAACCAAAAAAGACCTGTCGGCTTTCTTCAATCAGTATTTACGTACTACTATGATACCCAAGTTGGAATATAAATTTGAGGGCAACTCCATCACCTATCGTTATGTGGATATTGTGAAGGATTTTGATATGCCTGTTCGTGTTTTTGTGGACGGAAAGGAAAAGTGGTTATTTCCCTCAAAAGATTGGAAGACCGAAAAGTTGAAAAACAACAACCTTGTCTTTGATGAGAATTTTTATATCGAGCATCAAAAAGTGTAACCTTTTGTTATTACCAAATGAAAATCTATTTTCCGCAATGGCAAGGTTCGGGCGTTGGCACAACCATTGAAGCTGGCGCTAAAACGATATTGGACTATATAAACGACCCTACTTTTGTGCAAGTACCACTTTCTACTTTAGATGTTGGGGCACTTGGAACACAAAAGTTCCAAATCAATAATTACGATGCCATTTTTGAACAATTGACCAGGCTCAAACAGACAATTTCAAAAGAAAACCCTGCTAGCATTCAGACCATTGGAGGCGATTGTGGTCTGGAAATCGTTCCTGTTTCCTATCTAAATCAAAAATACCCAGATTTAGGTGTTATTTGGTTTGATGCACATGCCGATATCAACAGACCCTGCGATTCTGGCAGTTGTAATTTTCACGGTATGCCTTTGCGTACGCTTTTGGGAGAAGGTGAACAACAAATGGATGCATTATTGTGCAGCACTATACAAGACTATCAGATTCACTACGTTGGTCTTAGGGATATTGACGAAAAAGAAAAAATTCGACTGGAAAAGGGCAATATCTACCATCCTTCAGATTTGGATGTTCAGGATTTAGTACAAACACTTCAATCAAAAAATATTAAAAATCTATATCTCCATTTTGATTTTGATTGTTTGGAACCTTCTGACTACGACAAGACCTATTATAAAGTTCCTTATGGCATCTATAGTAAAAAGGCGGAAACATGCATCCAGACTTTAAAAGAAAAATTTCAAGTTGTAGGCAGTAGCGTTCTTGAATCCGTAACAACGGTACAGGATGAACTCCAACCCATTACCGGAATCATAAAGGCATTGATGAAATGAAAAAGTACTGGAATTTACTTTGTATCATAACATTGGTCTCATTTATCATGGGATGCGAAGAAAAAAAATCAACTTCAAAACCTAAAAACGAAGTGTTGGTCTTAGGTACTATTCACAGCGGTCATCATACCGACAGTGTTTATACTATTGCCTATTTGGACAAATTGATTAGAGCCATCCAACCTGATTATATTTTAGCAGAAATACCCCCGGACAGAATGAAAGCTGCAATGGACGGTTTTAAAAAAGATGATAGTATCTCCGAACCTAGAGTAATGCGCTTTCCGGAATACGTGGATGTCATTTTTCCCTTGACCAAAGAAATGGATTTTGAAATTATACCCACTGCAGGATGGACCAAACCCATGGCGGATGAACGTAGTTCCAAATTACGAGCTATTAGTAAGGACAGCAGCCGTGTGGATGATTGGAAGGCATATACTGTTGCCAATAAACGTTCAGATGCTGTATATAAAGCGACAGGAAAAGTCAATGACCCCTATTTTATACATACACATACCTATGACAGTATTCAAGATATCGCTTTACAGACCTATAACCACTTGTTTAATGTAGAATTGGGCCTTGGTGGCTGGGAAAATATCAATATTGCCCATTATTGGAATATTGAAAAAGCGTTGGAAAAACACCGTTATGAAGGCAAACGATTTTTAATCGTATATGGCGCAGGCCATAAAGGCTGGTTCTTACGACAATTACGAAAACGAGATGATATTCAATTAGTAGAAATGAAACCCTTTTTAGACGCAATTCAATAAAACATGACTATAAAAGTTGGTGTAGTTCAGGAAAGTCCGGTATTTTTTGATAAGGAAAAGACTTTGGACAAAATGGAAAAAATTATTGAAGTACAGGCCGCCCAAGGTTGTCAACTTTTAGTTTTTCCAGAATCTTTTGTACCTGGATATCCCAGAGGTTTTTTGTTCGGTGCAAAAATAGGTAGTAGAACCCCCGAAGGCAAGGCACTGTATGCCAAATACCATGAACAAAGCATGAATGCGAACGGAGTGGATATGCAACGGCTCATTGCCCTATCCGAAAAACACAACTGCTACTTGGTTATCGGTTTTACTGAAAAACAAGAAAAGAACGGTAGCTTGTATTGTAGTATGGCCTATATATCTCCGTCGGATGGTTTATTGGGAATCCATAGAAAAATAAAACCCACGGGAACAGAGCGTATTATCTGGGCAGAGGACGATGGTGCATCTCTCGTTACTTTTGATACCAAAATAGGGAAACTTGGCGGTTTGATTTGCTGGGAAAATTATATGCCTATGGCTAGGATGGCCATGTATCGAAAAAACGTTCAACTGTATATCGCTCCTACAGCGGATTCGCGTGAAGAATGGACGGCCACGATGAAACACATTGCGTTGGAAGGGCGATGTTTTGTACTCGGTTGCAACCAATATTTTACAAAAAGCATGTATCCAAAACGGTATCAAAGCTTGGCCAGTGATGAACCAGAAAATATGTGTCCCGGAGGAAGCGTTATTGTTTCGCCTTTTGGAAGAGTCTTGGCTGGACCCTTGTTCGAAGAGGCCGGAGTTTTGACAGCAGAAATTAATTTAGATGAAATCATCAATAGCAAGATGGATTTTGATATAAACGGTCATTATGACCGTCCAGATATTTTTGACCTTAAAGTGAACAAACAACCGGAGATAAAGCAAGAAAAAAACAGGGATAAAGATCAATATTGAACCTATTGTAGAAAATGACTTTGTTTTAGTAACATCACTACTCTAATTGGACAAGTGCAGCATAGGTATAACTAGTGCTGGGTATGAGTAAAACTATGTGCTACAACCGGTTTTTACAAAAATTAGGTTTTAAAAGCAACAGACAAAGGCCAACTTTTAAGACACTTTCCATTCTCGATATGGTACTTGTACAACGTGTTTTTCCAAATTAAAAAGATCAATGGTACTTATGTTGATCAAGAATTTGTAAAATCAACTTTCTATGCCTAAATTTAGGCAACAACGCAATACCCCTGATTTCCATGATAAAAACAAATAAGCGACAATAAAATATCAGGCAGCGGTCTTTATATAGGGTCGCTGTCTTTTTATTACGGCACATACCCTTACAATAAGTTTGTTCCTGATATTGTTTATGACCAACATTTTAGATTTT
>JBCCEC010000014.1:0-61075 GCA_039030475.1 Bacteroidota bacterium | reverse complement strand
GGATAATAAAAAAACAATGGCAACAAGCAGTGCCATCAGAATGATAATAAAAGCAGAGAACAAAACGATAAATAAGAAAAATTTTAAAATGGATGTTCCCAGGTCCAATTTAAACAATTTACCGAAGCTGTAAATGTAAAGAAAAAACGTAATGAATGTGGTAATAGAGTAAACAAGGGGATGCGTTAATAAGCTGATGTAAAAGAAAATAAAGATAAAGATAAAACTGGTGCCTTGAATGTAAGAATTGAACACTAGATGTTCGGCATAATTATAGGTTTTACGATAAATAAAATACGTAAACAAAGAATAAACAGGGATAAGAATCAGTGTAGTAATATTGAAATACTCTATGATTTCCCTTTGTACTTTTTGGGTATCCTTCAGTTGGGCGCCTCCATATAAATCTTTCATCTTTTCACTGAAGGCTTGGAGATGTTCCATAAAATTATCCAGGAACAATGTAAATGAAAACAAGACCAAAGTTGCACCAATAATCAAATAGGTGAAAGGATGTACATACTTTTTTCTAACTCCTTTGGTATATTCTTCTAGAACTATATGAGGGCGAACTACAAGTGATCGGGCCGTAAACAAGTATTTATTGTCCCAACCAAAGATAGTTTCGGCGACTTCGGACAATATTCTTTTTAATGTGATTCTATTTTTAACAATTTTAGCTCCACAATGAAGGCAAAAAGATGCCTCTTTAGAAATGGGTTCGTGACAATTAAGACAGTGAGGCATTAAAATTGGTTTGGCTAGAAAATTCAATGTACGAAAAAAATGAAAATCTAGTTGAAACAAAAAAAGCGACTCCATTTCTGGAGCCGCTTTGGTATTATCTAATTGTTTTACCGTCTTTGTCTTTAAAACGATATTCAAGGTAGGTATAAGCATCCCTCGGTTGAATCTTTACCCATTTCTTATATTCTAAGAACCACTTGTAACGTGGAGATGGGAAACCTTTGGTTAGGTAGGCTGCAATGAAAGGATGTATGTTCAGAACAATACCATTGTTCTTTTGTTTCCCTTTCATAAGACGCTCTAAATCATTATTGATTTTGTCTATCAATACTATGGGAGCTTCTACTTCTGCACCTGATCCATTGGGGTTTACCTCACTGGTCTTGATATTCATTTCTGGACGAACCCGTTGTCTTGTAATCTGCACGAGTCCAAACTTACTGGGGGGCAATATTTTGTGCTTAGCCCTATCGTCCTTCATTTCATCCCTTAGATGGTCGAACAATTTTCTTCTATGATCACCCTTGACCATATCAATGAAATCCACTACAATGATTCCGCCCATATCACGAAGCCTTAGCTGTCGCGCAATTTCGGAAGCTGCTGATAGATTTACTTCTAGCGCAGTATCTTCTTGGTTTTTTGCTTTATTGGAACGGTTTCCACTGTTTACGTCAATTACATGTAAAGCTTCGGTATGCTCTATAACAAGATATGCACCACGGCTCATAGAAGCCGTTCTTCCGAAGGAGGTCTTTATCTGACGTTCAATCCCAAATTTTTCAAATATGGGTGATTTGCCAAAATAATGTTTTACTATAGACTCCTTTTGTGGGGCGATTTCATGTAAATAATCTTTGATTTGATTATGAAGTGTCTCATCATCAACATGTATCCCCGTAAAGGAATCGTTGAAAACATCCCTAAGTATTGAGGAAGCCCTATTGAGCTCTACCAATACTTTGGACGGATGAGGTGCTTTTTGCAATTTCTTGCACATTGTCATCCACTTAGATGACAAATCTTGAAGATCTTTGTCCAGTTCTGCAACTTTTTTGCCTTCTGCAACGGTACGTATGATAACGCCAAATCCTTTGGGCTTTATACTCTTAACGAGTCGTATTAGCCTGTCTTTTTCTTCCTTGCTCCCTATTTTTTGTGATACGGAAACACGGTCAGAAAATGGAACCATTACCAAGTAACGCCCTGCTAAGGAAAGCTCTGAGCTAATTCTTGGTCCTTTGGTGGAGATGGGTTCTTTTACAATTTGTACCAATAATGACTGATTGGCCTTAATAACTTCGTTAATACTGCCATTCTTGTCTATATCTTTTTCAAATGGAAAATCTTTGAGGGAATAGTCTTTTAACTTTCCCGTTCTAACTTTTTTAATGAATTGCAACATGGAGGATAATTGCGGACCAAGGTCATGATAATGCAGAAAAGCATCTTTTTCATAACCAACGTTTACGAATGCCGCATTAAGGCCGGTAACGGGTTTTCTTATCTTCGCTAGGAAGATATCCCCTACGGAGAAATTATTATCATCCTCGTCTTTGTGTAATTCTATTAGTTTTCCATCCTTTAGTAAGGCAAAATCGACTGCATCAGGACTAGATCTTACGATTAATTCTCTATTCACCTGAATCGATTTTTATTTATCCCAGTTCATTGTGCTAAAGGGATAAATGATTAAACAATATATAGAATCGGTTTTCTTGCAAACCGATTGAAATTCTTCTTTTTTGAATCTCTATGTCAAAGAACGTGTGTGTTGAAAATAAAAAAGTAGTTGTTACAACTACTTTTTCTTGTGTCGATTAGCTCTCCGGCGCTTTTTACGCTTGTGGGTAGCTACCTTATGTCTTTTTCTTTTTTTACCACTCGGCATATGGTTGTTTCTTTTACGTTAATTTATATTATTTTACTTGAACATTGCTTTTTACACCTTCAACAAAAACTTTTGCTGGTTTAAAAGCAGGTATGTTGTGCGCTGGGATTTTAATAGTTGTGTTCTTGGAAATATTTCTTCCGGTCTTTTCCGCTCTCGTCTTAATGATAAAGCTTCCAAAACCCCTTAAATACACATTATCACCATTCTCTAAGGACGATTTTACCTCCTCCATAAAAGATTCAACTGTTGCTTGTACGTCTCCTTTTTCAATACCTAGTTTTTCTGAGATTCTAGTTACAATATCTGCTTTCGTCATTTCGTATTATTATTTTCTTATTTTTTAGGCTTGCAAATATAAAAATTAAAATTAATCTTTTGTTTAAAGCCTTTAATTTTAAGTATATAAACTACTACATTTAACCTATAGTATTTTCCTTAATGTCTTTTTCCCAAAAAATCTTGAAATGGTATGGTGAGCATAAGCGTGAACTTCCATGGAGAACAACGAATGACCCATACAAAATTTGGCTCTCAGAAATTATGCTCCAGCAGACACGCGTTGCACAGGGTACCCCGTATTACCATAAGTTTTTAGAAGCGTTCCCCACGGTTTATGACCTAGCAAATGCCGAGGAAGAGCAAGTTCTGAAACTTTGGCAAGGCCTAGGATATTATTCTAGGGCAAGAAACCTGCATGCCACGGCAAAAATGGTAGTAACTGAGTATGATGGTAATTTTCCTAATACGTATAAGGAGCTTAAATCATTGAAAGGTGTAGGGGATTACACTGCGAGTGCTATAGCATCCATATGTTTTAATGAGCCAGAACCTGTGGTCGATGGAAACGTTTATCGCGTACTCGCCAGATATTTCGGTGTGGATTTGCCTATCAACAGTACGGAGGGTATTAAATATTTTAAAGAACTGGCAAGGGATGTTATGAACGTAGAGAACATTAGGGACTATAACCAAGGGATAATGGAATTTGGTGCCATACAATGTGCTCCCAAGAGACCATATTGCCTTTTATGTCCTTTAAATGATAGTTGTATAGCTTTACAAGAAAACAAAGTAGGTATTCTTCCCATAAAGCTTAAAAAGACCAAAATCAAAAACCGGTTTTTTAACTATTTGGTTTTTTTGGATGATGAAAAACAAACGTTGCTTGAACAGCGGACGGGGAAGGGGATTTGGCAGAATTTATACCAGTTTCCTCTTTTGGAGTCCCAGGACGTAATGAATGTTTCTGAATTAAAGGAGCAGATGAACAATCGTGATGACTTTCCGGATTATAGAAAGGTACTTTTGTATAACGAACAACCTATTGTACATAAACTTTCCCATCAACATTTACATACCAACTTTTGGATTTTACACACAGATAGGACATTGAAAGAAGGAATTTCATGGGAAAATATCACGGCTGTTCCTGTTCCTGTTTTGATTGCAGATTTCATTAAGACATATAAAATTTAGTACTTTTGACTAATTAAAGAATTATGAGCGGAACATTAAATAAAGTGATGCTGATCGGGCATTTGGGCGATGAGGTGAAAATCCACTATTTTGAAGGTGGAAACTGCATTGCTAGATTTCCTCTGGCTACCAATGAAACCTATACAAACAAGCAGACTGGGGAACGTGTTACCAACACAGACTGGCATAATATTGTTATTAGAAATAAGGCCGCGGAAATATGTGAAAAGTATTTGAGCAAAGGTGACAAAGTATATTTGGAAGGAAGGTTGAAAAACAGACAATGGCAAGGTGAGGATGGCAATACCAGATATACTACGGAAGTTCATGTACAGGACTTTACCTTTCTATCCACAAAGAAGGAAAGTATGACCAATGCACAACAAGGTTCTGGAACAATGCCAAAGAATGAGCCCACAAAACCTGCGCCTAGTGCTGCACCTGTTCAAGAAACGGAACAGGATGATGATCTACCATTCTAAAAACTAAGATTAAAGTACTTAAAATTTGGACCCTGACCCTTATTGTCTGGCATTATTTATAACCACCCTTGACAGTATCTTCATCATAAAAGTGGTGACCCTTATCTTGCTTTTGTGCTGCTCTGCACTAATTTCTGGTGCCGAAGTAGCTTTGTTCGGGCTTTCGCAAACAGATTTGAACGAGCTTGAAGAAAAAGAAACTTCAAAGGGAAAACTCATTGTGCAACTTCTGGAAAAGCCAAAAAAGCTCTTGGCCACGATATTGATTACCAACAATGCCATAAACATTGGAATCGTTTTATTGTTCAGTTCTATTGGGGATACCATTTTTTCAGAAATAAACCAGACTCTTTTTGGAGTGGTTTCTGTACGTTTTCTTTTGGAAGTCATAGTGGCTACATTTTTAATTTTAATGTTTGGGGAAATACTGCCAAAAATATACGCGAATAGAAATAGGGCTCAGTTTTCAAGTTTTATGTCTATCCCTTTAAAGGCTTTGAATACTGTATTTACCCCATTAAGTGCTCCTATGCGTTCAGCGACCCTTTATCTTGAGGAAAAGTTGGGAAGGCAAAAATCCAATTTGAGCGTAAACCATTTATCCCAAGCACTGGAGCTGGCATCCGAAGGCGATACGACGAAAGAAGAACAGAAGATATTAGAGGGCATTGTGACTTTTGGGAATACCGATACCAAGCAGGTAATGCGGCCGCGAATAGATATTTTTGCGCTCAATGAAGAGATGAAGTTTCCTGAGGTAATTGAGGAAATCAAGAAAAATGGCTACTCAAGAATTCCTGTTTTTTCAGAAAATATGGATAATGTTCTTGGGGTATTGTACGTTAAGGATTTGTTGCCCTATATAGAACGAAAGACCTTTAATTGGATGTCCCTGATTCGTGAGCCTTATTTTGTTCCGGAGAACAAGAAACTGGATGACCTACTGCTGGAATTTCAAGAAAAAAAGAACCATTTGGCGGTTGTGGTAGATGAGTATGGAGGAACTTCAGGAATCGTAACTTTGGAAGATATTATTGAAGAAATCGTAGGGGATATAAGTGATGAGTTTGATGATGAGGATTTAATATTCTCCAAACTGGATGATCATAATTATGTTTTTGATGGAAAAACGACCTTAAAGGATTTTTACCGTGTCGTTAAGATTGAAAATGAAGAACTATTTGAAGGAAACAAAGGAGAGTCTGAGACCATTGCAGGATTTGTACTCGAAATTTCGGGAAGCTTTCCTAAATTAAGAGAGAAAGTCCTCTTTGAAGAGTATCAGTTTGTTGTAGAGAGCATGGATAAAAAAAGATTAAAACGCATAAAAGTAACGTTGCCCCATGAAGCATAGCTGGATAGTATGTCTTATTGCACTTATCTTGATTATTGGTTGTAAAGATGAGGTTTTGCCAAAACCCAATGCTATGTTACGACTGGATTATCCAGAGGCAAAGTATAAAGAAATTCAAAACGATTGCACCTATGCTTTTGAACTCAATGCCTTATCAGAGCTGAAGGAGAATAAGGATTGTTCTTTGGTGTTGGACTACCCAATGATGAACGGTGCCGTCTACATCACCTATAAACCTATAAAACAAAACCTGAACACTTTGCTTACAGATGCCCAAAAGCTATCCTACGAGCATGTAGTAAAAGCGGATAATATAGTCGAACAACCTTTTGTTAATAAAGAAAAAGGAGTTTACGGCATGTTTTATGAAGTTAGCGGCAATGCAGCGTCCCAATCACAATTCTATGTAACCGATAGTACCAATCATTTTGTGACCGGGTCACTGTATTTTTATGCAAAGCCCAATTACGATTCCATTCTACCTGCAGCGGTTTATTTGCAAAAAGACATCAGGAGAATTATGGAAACATTGCGTTGGAAAGAATGAGCCTATTCCTTCTCTAGTAGCGCCTCCGCCCTTTCGATACTGGAATTTATCTTTTCCTTTAGTGCTTTAACGCTCTCTTCCTCTTCATCTAGCCATTTTTGTTTCTGTTCCGTAAGCTCTTTACCATTAAGAATTTCATCAGAATCAAAACGACTGCCTATCGACTTCATCCAATCCATCATCGCCATATTGGCTTCTTGCAAATCTTTCATCGCAGCTTCGTATTTTTTCCCCGTTTCCGTTGTATCGACCTTACTTTTGAGCTCCCCGACCAGTTTTCCCAATTTTCCCATCTTTGGCATTACTTCATCATGAATTGCCATCACCCGTTCCATTTGTGTTGATTCTTCAGGAGTTTTCTCTCCTTGTTTACAACCAACTATTAAAAACAGAAAGGCGACTAAAAACAAGTTATATTTCATTTTCACATTTTTTTCAAAAATATTACTTTTCCATGTACGGTGCTAGCCCCTCATCAAACATCTTTTCGGTCATAATGGTCACTACTCGGTCGGCTTTATCGGGGTGACCACTTTCAAAAGGAGGTTGGGGGTCATATTCTAGGTTAAGTGCAACAAATTCGGCATAATTTCTTCCTAGAATTTTATCCATAATGGCCAAACTCATATCTATACCAGCGGAAACACCGGCACTCGTCCAGTATTTACCATCATTCATGTACCGTTCCTTAACAAAAGTTGCTCCATATTCGGCCAATTTTTCATCGGCACGGTACCAATGGGTAGTTGCTTTTTTTCCTTCCAAGAGTCCAGCAGCACCTAAAATCCAAGCTCCGGTACACACACTAACGGTATATTTACTGTTCTCGTCAATTTTACGGATCCAGTCCAATAATTCTTGGTCTTTGGTGGCCTGATAGGTTTGGATAAAACCACCTGGTACGACCAACATGTCCAACTGCTCAATATCGTCTATTCCATAATCGACCTCAAGTCTTACATTATCATTACTTGTTATGGGTCCTTTTTGCCTGCCGATTAGAAGCTTTTTTGTTGGATACATACTGTTCAATACCGAAAGTGGTCCTAGAGCATCCATAGTAAAAAAACCGTCATAAACCAGAATCCCAATGGTCTCCAACGTATCTGTGGGAACCTCATAAAGTACTGCCATGGATTCTGCGTGCCCCATGCTTTCCAATTCTTTATCAGAATAAGGCGTTCCATCTGGCTTTAGATTGCGTTCTTTCTTTTGTTTCGCTACTTCTTTTTTTTCTGTAGCAGTTGATGACTCATTTTTCTCTTGGCAAGCTAAAAGACCAAGGGTCAATAGAATAAAAATTGTTTTTTTCATGTTGTTTTTGTTATAGTTGTTTTAGGAGCTATTTAAAAAGCAATGTGTAATGTCATCCTGAGCCTGTCGAAATGGACTCTAGGAGTAGTTATCCTTCGACAGGCTCAGAATGACAACAAGGAAACAATGACTTTTTAAACACCCATGTTTATATTAAAATCTATACGTAAGCGTACTGCCAAAAGTCAAAGGAGCTGCAGTACGAACATTTCTACTTCCAAAACTGGTATCTGCGTTACCAAATGCCAGATAGGTTTCATCCGTAAGGTTTTGGCCCCAGAACGCCAATGTATAGTTTTTAAATTCTAGGGTTGCCCTTGCATTGAGCAAGGTATAGGAAGGTTGTTCCAGCGTGTTTTGAATATCTGTATAATAATTGCCAACGCTCCTAAGCTCACCTCTAAGTGTTCCTTTTAATCCTTTTAAGAGGTTTGCTCCATACTGTGCTCCAAAGAACACGGTATACTCTGGTGCGTTGCCCAAAGCATTTCCACTAATGTCGGTTAGAACCTGCTCTTGGGTTTCGGAATCTGTTCGCCCAAGCACAAAATCCTTATACTCGGTATCCGTATAGCCAAAACTTGCATCGAGTTGTAGGCCATTGATTGGTATGTAAGAGGTTTCCAGCTCTAAACCCATAGATTGTGCATCACCAACATTTTCCCGTGCAAAGGTCGAAGGTCCCACCAAGTTGAAAAACTGAATATCCGTCCAGTCTATGTAAAAGGCAGTTGCACTTAATCTAAATCGGTTACTAATGCTATTTGCTTTGTAGCCTATTTCAAAATTGTTGGAATATTCTGGGTCAAACGTTTGGTCCAAACCATCTGCTAATCGCTGCGCATTGATGCCTCCCGCTCTAAACCCTCGGGTATAACTAGCGTAAATATTTGAGTTTGTGTTAGGAGTAAAAGAAATTGCCGCTTTCGGCGATAATGCTGAATAATCTCCTTTTTCAGTAATTACCGAATTGGTTTCAATGAAATCCCCATTCAAAAAAATGAGATCTCCAAAACCATTAAAAGTAGCTTCCCGCGCTTCATAATCGTAACGTAAACCTCCCGTAATCTGAAAGTTGTTGGTAAGATTGAAGCTCAACTCTCCAAATGCGGCTATTCCCCTGTTAAGGCCTTCATTGATCAATACAATGTTAGAACCTCTTGGGACACCAAAAAAATCAGCCTCGGAGTCCGTAAGTTCATTTGCCAAATTGGTCGAAGGCTCAAATGCATTTTGCGTAAAACCAAAAAGACCGCCTGTGTATTGCCAATTGGAATCGGAATTCGTGGAATTAATTCTAAACTCTTGACTCCATACTTCCTGTGGCGGAAGTTTTTCTCCTATCTCGCTATCCACAAATGAATGGAAAAACCCGGGAAAGTCAATGTCCTCATAGGCCAAAACGATATTCTGGTATGTGGTAATTGAGCTCAGCGTATGGTTTCTGCCAAAATGTTTAGCGACCAAGGCGGTGTTAACAATGTTACGGTCATGACTTCCCAATCGGCTTAAGTAAATCTTATCCGGATTTTCAAAAGCGATTTCTTCATTAGGCTGGGAAACAAAAAATCCTGAAGCGTTGGACCAATCTTTTTGCGATTTTACATTCAATGAAAACGTGAGTTTTTTGGATGCTAACCACTTTAAACTAAGATTTCCATATAGGTTACGATAATCGCCCACTGTTTCCCCATCTAAAGATGGATCGGGAACCAAAGCCAATGAAGCGTCATTTTCCCAATAACCATCTCTATTTTGAAACAAACCCGAGAATCCAAAAAAGAGTTTGTTTTCTATCAAGGGCGTTCGCAATCCAAAAGAATGTCGTTGTAGGTTGAGGTTGCCAAACCCAACTTCCCCAAAGCCTTCCGTCTTATTTCCAGGCTGTTTTGTAACGATATTGATGACCCCGCCCATTGCATTTCTTCCAAAAAGTGTCCCTTGTGGTCCTCGTAATACCTCGATACGTTCAATATCCGTCAATGCAAAACCGTTGGCAAGAATATCCAATTGGTTAACATCATCGATGTACGTAGCTACCGCAGGATTTTCGCTAAAAACCTGTATCCCTCGAATGGATTGAACAGCTTGGAAAGACACCCCAGCCTCTTGGTATAGATAATTGGGTACTATCGCGGTAAGACCACCCAAGTCCCAAATTTGTGTATCTTCAATGGTCTTGCTATCCAAAGAACTTACAGAAATAGGGGAAGAAACCAACGTTTCTTCCCGCTTTCGTGCCGATACGACTACATCACCTAAAACCGTGGTCGCTTCCAACAAAGTAATATTGATTGCTGACTGATTATCAATGGCTACGTTCTGGGTTGCATAGCCTATAGCGGAGACAATCAAAGTCTTTGCCGATGCCGGAGGCTCTAGTATAAACAGACCGTCTTTATTTGTCGCTGTGCCCAAATCACTGTTTAGAACTTTGATGTTTGCCAAAGGAATAGGATTACCCTGAGCATCCTTTACGTTTCCTTTTATTATGGTTTGTGCTGTTCCAGTCGTAATTGTAAGGACCAAAAACAACACTATGCATACATATCTCATAAACGAACTTTAAAATGCGTACTGGGTTCCGAACGTTATAGTTTCTTTGGTTCTCAACTGGATTCCGTTCAAGTCTTGATACAGTGGATATCCAAATTCGACTCCAAACCTTAGATTTTTGAGTTTGCCTGTTGAAACGAAAGTATTGATGCCTATTCCAGAATTGATGAATGTCCCGCCAGAATTATTGGTGTCAGCTGTAATGACCATCATCGGATTCAGGTTTGGGTCTGTTCCTTCGATTTCACCTATAATCAGTCCTTCCAATCGTACCGACATACTTATCCAATCGCTTGCTTTTACGGCAAACCAATTATTTAGGCTATAGCGGTTTCCGTAACGATATTCCCTATCGTTCTCTCCAAAACGAAAAATTCCCCGTACTTGAGAACCCCACGAAAGGGATTCGTTTTGACCTAAATAGGTAAGTGCCAAATTGGGGTCAATTGTTCCGCTACCTACTTGCATGGGATAGGGCAATTCAACTTCATTAGGGGCAGAAGCTGGTGTAACGTCACTTTCCGTGATACTTCCTGTTGGAATGGAAAATCCTATTTGCCCATGAAGCGTTTGCTTGTTTTTATTGAAGAACCTGTATAAAATAGAGAGTTGTATGTCTCCAAAACCGCTTGCTTCGGTTGTGAACGTTCCACCCATTTGGGTAATATGGTCCATTTCCATAGATAGGTAATTGAACATGGCCATTAAGGTAATTTTATCACTTGGCGCGTACATAGCGCCCAGCATGTGCATGTTCATTGGCATTTTTGTTGGAGTGACCATGTAATCAGCTAAGGCATCATCAAAAGAAGCGTTATCACTTCCTTGTTTAAGTTCGTCCATGTTCATGTACATGTAGCGATAGGAAAACATCCATTCGCCTTTACCATGCATATGGTCGCCCATAACGGAAATTGGTGCATGCCCATCAGGTCTTCCCGCTGACCATTTTTTAGATTCATCAGTTGTTTCTTGTGCATAGAATGCAACGGTGGCCATTAATACAATGGCCGATATAAATTTTTTCATCGGTTTATAAAATTGAAGTGTAGGCGATTGTTTCACAACGTATGTTGCATCACCCTAAAAAAATGTTTGTAAGCGTACCTTAAGAAATAGTGCTTGGTGGATGGAAGTTATAGGTGCAGTATTGATACGTGTAGGAATTCTGATAATCAAAGTGATTTTGATTTGGAATTGTAGGTGCCTTATTGGAATTAAAGAACAACAAATCAACAAAACCTATTGGGTATTCTTCCATGGTGATTTTTGGAAGGCCTTGTTTTTTTTCATCGTTTTGCTCAGAAAGTCGTTGCATTAAATAGCACTTTCCATTACATTGAAGCTCTACTTTGTCTTTGTTTACGCAAAGAAATTCAGCAATATAATCTTCATAGATAATGTACTCCAACATTGGACCAACGGGACGGACCATTGCTACAAGATAGAGGAGTACAAACCAATAAATGATCGCTTGTTTCACTTTTGCTGTTTAGGCAGTGCTAAATTAAAGGATAAAAGATAAAAAAGTCTTAAATAAGCTGCACTTTTGCAGCTTATTTTTAAACTGTGGGCGAACAAAATCGTAAGTGGGTTTATCTTATTGTACTTTCCATAATTTGGGGCACGTCGTATATTCTGATAAAGAAAGGATTGGAAGGGTTTAACCCGGTTCAATTGGGAGCAATTCGTATAGTTATGGCCGCTCTTTTTCTTTTCATAATAGGATTTAAATCCATAAAGACCATTTCTAGAAAAGAATGGCCATGGGTTGGAGTTTCGGGTATTATTGGGAGTTTTGTGCCTATGTTTTTATTTGCTTTTGCAGAAACGGAAATTGACAGCGGTATTGCCTCTATCTTAAACTCGTTAGTTCCACTTTTTACACTGTTCATAGGACTGTTTATTTTTGGTATAAAATTTACCCAAAATCAATTTATAGGAGTTGCCGTAGGTTTGATAGGAGCGGCACTTCTCATTTTTTTTGGCACCGAAATAAACCCTGACCAAAACTATTGGTATGCAGGATTGGTGGTTGTAGCGACTATTTGTTATGCGTGCAATGCAAACATCATTAAAAGTAAATTGCAGGATGTATCGCCTATGGGAATAGCAGTAGGTAATTTTTTGGTCATTTTTATTCCAGGACTTTGTATTTTGGTCTTTTCAGGATTTTTAAAGAAAGAGGTGGTTTCTGGCCCTTATTTTCTAAGTTCTCTGGGGTATATTATTTTGCTATGTATTATGGGCACTTGTGTTGCAAAGGTCATGTTCAATAAGCTGGTTAAAATTTCTTCTGCGGTCTTTTCCGTGTCCGTTACTTACTTGATTCCGATAGTAGGTGTTTTTTGGGGTATTGTCGATGGGGAAAAATTCGTATTAAGGCAATTGTTTGCAGCTTTGGTCATTTTAATAGGAGTGTACATCGTAAACAAAAAAAAGACGCCCAAAAGGACGTCTTCTATCAAAAATTAATTCTTGGTTTTATTCAAAATCCGCGGCAGAAACACCTTCGTTCACTTTGATTTCCTTTACAGTAAATTCAAAATTTTGAGGGCCCATGGTCTGGGATAGCTTAAACGGGAACTTAATACCTGATACCTCTTTGTAATCGCTGTACTCTAACGTATTTACCATTTGCTGTCCTTGCACTTCCTCTGTGTTTACTTCCTGAAGCTTTAAGCCGGTTTCCATATCATAGAACGAAGATTTCTTATCCGTTATCTTAAGCTTATAGGCTTTTTTTCCGCTGACAGGTTCAACACCTACCAGAACTATGTTGCCCGCGGACAAATAATTAAGCTCTGGAAAAGCAGCGGATTCCTCTTTGATCCTAGTAACTTCTTCAGGAGAAAGATCTTTTCTCTGACCTTGAGCTATCATATAACCTTTGTCTCCGTCAAGAACTTGTTTTTGCATGGAATTGCCCATCACTTTAACGTCTTGCATAAACTGGTCCTTGGTCGTTTTTTTCATTTCAAGTTCCAATTTCATTCCTTGCATTTCTGCTTCCGCGAGCATTGCGTAGGAGCTAACACCTTCCAATTTCTCTTTTCCGCCTATGGCAGCAATATACTTTTCTAGGATGGCTTCTACGGTGATGCCTTCTGGAACAGCGGCTTCATAATCCGGTTTCTCTGTTTTGTTGGCATATACATCATAAAATAAGGTGGGAACAGTTTTGCCCTTGAACGCTACCTTTTCAAGATTTTCCAAAACTTCGCTTCCTTTCCCGGTAACCACTATTCTTGTGTTATCCGTGGAAAAGTGCTTTTGTGCCGCTTTTTGCACATCGGCAATGGTTACGGCTTCTATCCGCTCCAAATATGTTTTATAAAAATCTTTTGGCAAATCTTCAGTTTCTATGTTCAATGCATAGTTGGCAATAGTTTCTGGTTTTTCTAATGCCATAACGAAGCTTCCCGAGTACTTTGCTTTAGCATTTTTAAGCTCTTCATCGGTTACGGGCTCGTTTACCATTTTGTCGATTTCCTCTAAAATTTGGACTACGGAGCTATCCGTTACGGCATTCCGTACCTGTGCAAATGCGGAGAATCGCATTAAGCTGTACTTGTTATCCCTTATCGAGGAATATGAACCGTAGGTGTACCCTTTATCTTCCCTAAGATTTTTGAACAACCTTGCTTGCGAGCCTCCTCCAAGGATTCTATTGGCTAAAAGCGCATCTAGATAATCCTCGTCCTTCATCTTTAGGTTCGTGATGTTTTGAACGGATACTTCGGATTGTACCGCATTGGGCATATCTACAAAGTTTATCTGGGTATATTGTGCATCAGCTGGTTTTGTGTAACTAAAAGATGGTGGGGTCGCTTTGGACCATGGTGTAAAATATGTGGTTACCAATTCTTTTACGCTTTCAAGTTCCACATCGCCCAAAATGACCAAATAAGCATTGGCAGGAACGAAATTGTTTCTGTAGTACTGTTCTACATCTTGTAATAATACATTGTTCACGGTTTCCTCTGTGGTCAATTCACCATAAGGGTGGTTCTTGCCATAGCCTAAAGCCAATTGAACTCTAGTAGCAATGGCAGAAACGTCTTTCTCTTCGGACTTTATAGCTGTGACAAGTTTATCTTTCTCCTTATCAAACTCCTCTTGTGTAAAGTTTGGGTTCAAGGCAGCATCGGCCATAAGCTCTAAAATCCTTGGGAAATATTTGGAAAGACAGCTTGCAGAAGCGCTTTGATCTCCAATGTTTATGCTTGCTCCCAAAAAATCCACTTCTTCATAAAAATCGTCTTTAGGAACTGACTTTGACCCTTTGCCAAGCAAGCTAGAAGTCAAGTCTGAAACTCCAGCTTTATCGCCCTGTAAAATAGGAGGGTTGTCCAATGTCAATTGCATGGAAACCCGTGGGAGTTTATGATTTTCTACAACCATGACCTTAAGGCCGTTGTTTAGCTCAAAACGAACAGGTTCCTTTAAGTTAATTTGAGGTGCAGGACCTGGTTTTGGTTGTTTAGATCTGTCTATTTGTGCGTACGATACTGCCATGAAAAAGGACAGTAAAGAAAAAACGATATATTTTTTCATTTTAATTGGCTTCTTTTTGTTCTGGCAAATATTCTAACTCTACCCTTTGGTTTACTTTCAAGTACTTTTTGGCTACCTCCATGATTTCTTCCCGTGTAATGGAGCGGTAAATGTCTATTTCTGTATTGATGAGATTGGTATCGTCCCTCAACAGGTAGTTTTCTGCTAGAGAATTGGCAATGCCCTGAATACTGCTATTTGCGTTAACAAACCTATTTTCAAATTTATTCTGAAGTTTTTGATAGTCCCTTTCAGAAATCAACTCCATTTGTACTTTCAAGATTTCTTCATCTATTTCGGTTTTAAGGTCTTGGATTGAATTCTCTCCCACGGGAAGCGCACCTACAACATATGAACTATAATCCTCGGCGGTAATCGGTACAGAAAATATTTGAAGTGCCATTTTCTTTTCATCAACCAACTTTTTATAGAGTTTAGAGCTTTCACCATCACTCAAATATGTTGATATCATATCAATAACATAAGCATCTCTTTCCGCTTGCCCAGGAGTCCTGTAGGCGAGTAAAATGGCTGGAATCTGAATATTTGGATCGTAATACTTAGCTTGTTTCGTGGTGGTTATAGGGTCTTCAACAATGGTGTTTCTTTTTATTTCGGCTCCTTTGGGAATTGGGCCAAAATAATCGGAAATCATCTTTTTGGTCTTTTCTTTTTCAATATCTCCAGCTACCACTAGCACTGCATTGTTTGGCACATAGTAGATTTTATTGAAGTTTTTAAAATCGTCTAATGTTGCGCTTGCTATGTGTTCCAAGGAACCGATCACGCCCCATTTATAGGGATGTTTGGTATACAAGTTTTTAAGCAATACCTCAAAGAATGCACCGTAGGGAGAATTATCCACTCTAAGCCTTCGTTCTTCCTGTACTACTTCTTTTTGTGTGTCCACCCCAATTTGTTCTATAACGGGATGAAGTAGTCTTTCGGACTCTAACCAAAGTCCCATTTCTAGGCTATTGGATGGAAAAGTTTCATAATAGTAGGTACGGTCAAGAAAGGTGTTTGCATTTCCGCTACCTCCGTTGGAAGAGACTATTTTGTCCCATTCTCCACGCTTAATATTTTTGGTTCCCTCGAACAGGAGGTGTTCAAAAAAGTGTGCAAATCCTGTTTTTTGAGGGTCTTCGTCCTTAGATCCCACATGGTACATTACGGCAGTAGTTACTACAGGCGCAGCATTATCTTGATGCAAGATAACATGTAAGCCGTTATCAAGTTTGTACTCTTCAAAGATAACTTCTTGTGCTACAAGAAAATTACCCGCAATAAGTACGAAAAGTGTTGAAAGTAGATGTCTTTTCATAATCATGGTCTTTGTGTTTATATATCAACAGTATTAGTGCAAACTCCATACATAATGTTACACTAAAACAGATTGAAATTTAAAGGATATATGGAACACTAAACAAGTCTTTAACAAGAATTTTAGTATTATTCATCAACATTCAGTAAATTAAACATCCACCAAAAAAATATTGAAATGAAAAATTTAACCCTGCCAATCCGTTTTGGAATTGTTACGAGTGCAAGTTTGATGGCGTATTTTTTAATATTATCCCTGTTAGGAAAACATACTAATGTTTTTTACAGTCTTTTCAATGGATTTATTACCGGCTTTGGTATTTATGAAACCATCAAATACACAAAATTAAGGCTCGGCAAAGATTTCTCGTATGGAAAAGGCTTCACGGCAGGAATTACTACCGGCTTTATCGCTACCCTATTGTTCACCGTTTTTTTTGCACTGTATTCCACAGAACTGAATTCTGAATTTCTCAACGAACTTTCAACAGTATGGGCAAAAGATTATGCCAATTTCGAAGGTATTGTTTTCTTTACTGTCGCTATAATGGGATTTGCTACCGCTTTGGTCTTAACACTTTCTTTTATGCAACTCTTCAAAACATCAAACAATCCCAAAAAATAATCATTCAAATGAGGGAATATTACTTGTGAATTAAGGATTTAGCAGTATATTTGCACCCGCTAATTTTGATAAAGCGCAAATAATTTAATCTAATTAACGCATTATGTACGCAATTGTAGAGATGGCAGGGCAGCAGTTTAAAGTTGCAAAAGACCAGAAAGTGTACGTTCACCGTTTGCAAACAGAAGAAGGTAAGAAAGTAACTTTTGATAAGGTACTTCTTTTGGACGATGCAGGTAACGTAACTATTGGCGCCCCGGTCATAGAAGGTGCGGCTGTTGAGGCCAAAGTAGTAAAACACCTTAAAGGAGATAAAGTAATCGTCTTTAAAAAGAAAAGGCGTAAAGGATACCGTGTAAAAAACGGACACAGGCAGTCTTTAACAGAGATTATAGTAGAAAGCATTGTAGCCAAAGGCGCTAAAAAAGCTGCTCCTGCAAAAGCCAAAGCAGAAAAGCCAGTTGCCGAACCAAAGAAAGCCAAAGAAACCAAGGTGGAAGCTCCAAAGAAAGAAACTCCCAAGAAGACTGAGGATTTGAGTGCCAAAACGGTAGCAGAATTGAAAGAAATGGCCAAGGCTAAAGGAATTTCTGGAATTTCTTCCATGAAGAAAGCAGAATTGATAGAAGCCTTAACAAAATAAGATAAGAACTAAAAAATAAATATCCATGGCACATAAGAAAGGTGTAGGTAGTTCAAAAAACGGTAGAGAATCAGAATCGAAACGATTAGGTGTTAAGATTTTTGGTGGACAGGCTGCCGTTGCTGGTAACATCATTGTTAGACAACGTGGTACCAAGCACAATCCGGGTGAAAACGTATATTTGGGTAAAGACCATACATTGCATGCGCGAGTAGACGGAATTGTGAAATTTCAGAAAAAAGCTGGTGGAAAATCATTTGTTTCCATTGAGCCATTTGAAGCTTAACAGAAAGCTTTTACACGATACAAAACCTCGCTATTTAGCGAGGTTTTGTATTTTATATCCTTTTTTTTCTCAACATAACATAACCCATTTTTAAAGGTTTCATAACCTAAAGATGATATTCCTCAGTTAGGAAATAGCTTTACTTAGCCCTCATGTACATCTAGGTCTAGAATGGGTAGAAACTTCAAATCCTTTAACAATACTATACTAGTTTTGTTTTTTGTTCATCTTGCTGGCTATGGCCAACAAAGTGAAGTTGACTTTTCATTAGATAAAAAATCAGATTCAGTTTTTCTTCATTTACAGAAACAGTTAGAAGAATCAAGATTTAGCCAGATATCATCTCGAGCAATAGTTCAAAATTATATAGCACTGGGGGAGTACTATCTTGTGCTAGGACTTTCTTCGGAGGCCATTAGCCAATTTAATCAAGCTTTGGAGGTTATAAGCGCTGATTCTGACCCTAGCCTTTATATCAAACTGAACAACAACATTGGTAAAGTATACCTTTCGCTGAACAATTTTGAACTGGCCGAACAGTATTTTACGGATACTATGAAGGTTTCCACAGAATTGGACCTTAAAAATGAACAAGCTGAATCCAAAAGTTTACTGGGAGCCTGTTTTGAGAAAAATGGGAAGTACGATAAAGCATTACAATATCAAGAGGAAAGTTTGTCGTTGTTTGAAGTGCTGAACGACGAAGATGGAGTTGCCATGACCAACGAAAATATTGGAAGCATCTATGAAGATTTGGAAAAGTTTGATTTGGCCTACCAATATTTCGCAAGAGCCTATGATTACCTGCAAGGTGCCAATTCGGACAAAGAGATCAATGTACTTAACAATTTAGGAGATGTCTATAGAAAAACTGGGGATTATAACACGGCATTGATTCAGACCAATACAGCTTTGGACATAGCGGTTCGATTAAAAAACCACCATCAAATGGAAAGTGCCCATAAGGATCTATCCAAGACCTACGCACTAATGGAAGACTACGAAAAGGCGCATGAGCAATTAAAGGAATCGGATAGAATCAATAATGCAATACGCAATGCGCAGAATACCGATCAATTGAATGTTTTCCAGACTATTTATGAAACCAATAAAAAAGAAGCACAGATACAATTACTTAAAGAGCAGAACAAAGTAAGTACAGCCAATCAAAACTTGCTTTGGGTCGCTCTTTTTGCCATTGCTACAATCCTTACTATTCTTTATAGTTATTTGGGAAGAAAACGAAAAGCAAAGATTAAGATTCAAGAGTACAAACAGCGTATGTTGAAGGCGGAATTGGATAAAAAGGAAATTCAGGAAGAAAACTTGCAACGCGAAGTTCAATTGAAAGCCTCCTCTTTATCCAGATACAGTCTGCACCTATCGCAAAAGAATAAAATACTGCTGGATTTATCCAATACCCTCAGAAACATTGCTTCTAGGCAAAACATGAACATGCATGGAAAAATAAAACAGCTTGTAAAGGAGATAGATATCAATCTAAAACAGGAAAATGAGTGGGACGAGTTTATGAACTTTTTTAAGGAAATACATCCAGAATTCATTAAAAAACTCTCCTCTTTGTCCCAAAACAACTTATCGCCAGCAGAACTTCGGTTGGGAATGCTGTTGCGCCTAAATCTTTCATCAAAAGAAATAGCCACTATTTTGAGAGTGACCCCAGATAGTGTTAGGGTAGCTAGATATCGGTTACGTAAAAAACTTCCCATTGACCAAAAAGAAGAATTGGTAAATTTTATGATCGAACTTTAAGCTAGTTTTCATCCCTTCTTTACAAAAGGTTAGCACAATGTAAACAAACTGTAATTGTTGCCTTGTTGTTTATATTGAAATAGAGTTTTGTTGCCTTTTTGTTTCCCTTTAGTTTAAACCATAATGAGTTGATATACATAGCTTTGAATTCCAATTAAACGTAAATGTATATGAAACTGATTGACCTAAAAACGCTATTATTTGTAACGCTCTTTACAGCTTTGGGCTTTGTTAAAAGTCAAGCGCAAACTGGAAATATCCAAGGAACGATTTCCGATGAAAATGGAATTTATGTGCCTGGTGCAAATGTGATGGTAACCGACCTTTCAAAAGGAGCGATTACAGATTTTGATGGAAGATTTACCATAGTAGCGATTCCCGAGGGAAACCATACGCTCGAAATTTCATATTTGGGCTATTCTACCATTCAGCAAGAAGTAACCATAACCGCCAACAAAACTACTTTGGTAAATCTTACGATGAATCCCAAGAACTTTGAATTGGATGAGGTACAAGTAACTGCTTATGGATTAAGTGGACAGGCCAAAGCCTTGAATACGCAGAAAACCAACTTGAACATTACCAATGTAGTTTCCACAGACCAAATTGGAAAATTCCCTGATGCCAACATAGGTGATGCCGTAAAACGTATCCCAGGAATTACCATGCAGGTGGATCAAGGGGAGGCCAGAAACGTAATTGTTAGGGGTTTATCGCCTCAATTAAATTCGGTAACATTGAATGGAAGTAGGATTCCCTCTGCTGAAGGCGATAATAGAAATATACAGATGGATTTGATTCCTTCGGATATGATCCAGACCATAGAAGTGAACAAGGCGGTTACTCCAGACATGGATGGAGATGCCTTGGGCGGTTCCATAAATCTAGTCACTAGAACAGCCCCCCAAGGTCTCAGGGTTTCTGCTACAGCTGGTTCAGGAATCAACTTTATTACGGATAAACGTATTTTAAACGGTTCGTTTTTAGTTGGTGACCGTACTAAAAATGGAAAATTTGGTTGGATGCTCTCCGCTTCCATAAACGATAATGATTTTGGCTCTGATAACGTAGAAGCAGAATGGACGGATGAATTTGAATTCAATACGGGGGAAACGGAAATTGTGGATGGCGAGGAAGAAGCCGTTATCGATGCGGTCGATGTTGACCCTTACACCAATGTCACAGAACAGCGTACTTATTTGGTTCAACGCATTAGAAGAAGCTTTGCTGCCAACTTGGATTATCAAATAGACGCTAATAACAACATTTTCTTAAAGACCATGTACAACTGGCGGGATGATCGCGAGAATCGTTTTGTACTAGCACAAGAAATTTTAGATGCAGAAGATATTGAAGAAGGTGATTTTACGATTACCAATGGAGTGCCTACAAGATTTCCTGCAGAAATTGTCCGCGAAACCAAAGGAGGAATCGATAGTGATAGAAATGAAAATAGAAGGTTGGAAGACCAACGTATGCAAAACTATAGCTTAGGAGGCAATCACTTGTTCGGTAATTTAAAAGTAGATTGGATGGCTTCCTACGCGAAAGCGTCCGAAGAACGCTTGGACGAGCGCTATGCGGTCTTTGCTTCCGAATATATTGTCAATAATGATAACAGCGATTCCGAATTTCCGATAATGACCGCTGAAAATCCATCAGATGCGAACGATTTGGAGAGTTTTGAGTTTGATGAACTGACCAATGAAACCCAGTATACTGAGGAAGAAGACCTTAACTTCTTTATCAATTTTGAGTTGCCGGCAGACTTTTTCGGAAACGGGGACGGTTTTATAAAGTTCGGGGCCCGCGGACGTTTTAAAAATAAGATAAGGGACAACAATTTCTTTGAATTTGATTTAGAGGAAGAATTTCCAACATTGGCAAGTGTACCCACAAAAGATTACACGGATCCAGACTATTTAGCGGGAAGCCAATATGCGGCAGGACTTTATCCGGATGAGGCTTGGTTAGGAGCACTAAATCTGACAGAGGGAGAGGCAGTACCCGATGAATTTTTAAGAGATAATTTTGACGTTGAAGAAAATGTTTGGGCAGGCTACGCTATGGCCAACCAAAAGTTATCGGATAAATTAAGTGTCTTGGCAGGGCTGCGGGTCGAAAATACGAACATTACCGCAACAGGAAACAATATCTTGAACGAAGAAGAAGATCAAGGTGACATTACCGAAGAAAGTTCATATACAAACGTACTCCCCGGTGTCCATTTTAAATATGATTTATCCAATAGAACCATATTGCGATTTGCTTGGACAAATACCTTGGCAAGACCTAACTATGTGGATTTGACTCCTTTTCTGGATGTTACTGAGGATGAGGAGATATTTGTTGGTAATCCGCAATTGGACCCGACTACCTCAATGAATTTTGACTTAATGGCGGAACATTATTTTGACAATGTGGGACTGATTTCGGGAGGATTCTTTTACAAGCGTATCAATGATTTTGTTTATACTTTTATTTCCGAAGCGCCCGATGATGCCTTTGGTGAAGGTACCACTGGTTTTGATGTCTTTCAACCATTAAATGGAGATGATGCCACGATTTTTGGTGCTGAAATCGCTTTTCAGCGTCAATTGGATTTCTTGCCGGGATTTGCAAGGAACTTCAGTATCTATTTGAACTATACCTATCTAACATCAAGTGCGGATGGCATTCGAAACGAAGATGGTGACGAACGTACCGATTTGGATTTGCCCAACACGGCACCGAACATGTTCAATGGATCGTTGGGATATGCCGATAAAAAATTCAGTGCAAGACTTTCGCTAAACTTTTCCGACTCCTATATCGATGAGATTGGCGGTAACGATTTTGAGGATAGGTATTACGATACCCAGTTATTCTTGGATTTTAACGCAACGTACGCCATCACTTCCAAGCTTAGGCTTTATGCCGATTTAAATAATATTACCAATCAGCCCTTGCGCTATTTTCAAGGGATAAGGGAGCGTACGCAACAAGTAGAATTCTATAGCTCACGATTGACATTTGGCTTAAAGTACGATTTGTTCAAGAAAAAATAATCTATCCAAACCAGCCTAAAATCTAATTTTAAGAATAGATTTTAGGCTACTTTTATCCTATTCCAATGAAAAACAAATACGCATATTTTATATTGATTTTGGTAGTGGCGGCATGTAACCAAAGCAAACTACCAGCAATAGCACCAGATGTAATTACCCAAAACACACTTAACGATACTGATGACCCAGCAATTTGGATAAATCCAGAGGATACCTCAAAAAGTATTGTTTTTGGAACCGATAAAGAAACAAACGGCGCTATCTATGCTTTTGATTTGGAAGGAAACATCATAGAGGATAAAACCATCAGGAATATTCAACGACCCAACAATGTGGATGTGGAGTATGGTTTTCAACTGAATGATTCCACAACAGTGGATGTTTTGGTTTTTACCGAACGCGAAAGGCTGCAAATCAGACTCTTCTCTGTGCCCGATATGAAACCTTTGGATGGTGGAGGATTTCCCGTTTTTGAAGATGAAGGTAGTTATGACCAAAAACTGCCCATGGGAATTGGACTTTACAAATCTCCGATAGATAGTTCCCTCTACGCGATCGTTGGTAGAAAGACAGGTCCAGTAGAAAACTATTTGTATCAATATCAATTTATTGCAGATAGTGTGGGAGTAAAGTCTAATTTGGTAAGAAAGTTTGGTAAGTTCAGTGGTCAAAAAGAAATTGAGGCCATTGCCGTGGATGATGAGAATGGGTATATATATTACTCTGATGAGGGCGTTTGTATACGAAAGTATTATGTAGAACCATCAAAAGGTAATGAAGAAATATCCTGCTTTGGCGCTGAGTATTTTTTAGAGGATATCGAAGGTATTGCCATAGCAACCTACCCAAATGGCGATGGATATCTTATCGTTTCCAATCAACAGCAAGGTGAGTTCAATATTTTTTCAAGAAAAGAAAATGAATTCCTAAAAGCTGTAAATCTAAGTACCCACGAAACCGATGGTTGCGAAGTCGTTACTGTTCCTCTGAACGATACGTTTAAAAATGGCCTCTTCGTTGCAATGAACGATGAAAAGAACTTTTACTTTTATGACCTAGGCAAATTAATGAAAGAGTAGTGCTAAAAGTTCAGTTTTCTTTTTCTGGCAGTAATTTCCCAAGTAGCTACTTTTTGACCATTTTCAATTACGGATACTTCATCATGCAGATTTACTGTTGGGCAAATATGATATGGAATTCCGTATAGGACATCGCCAATTTTGAGCTCTTCCCAGTTCTTTACTTTCAGAACACCATGTTCCTCGCTTTGAGAGAGCAATTCATATCCATCCAAATTAAGGAACTTTACCCGTTTATCGATAGGATTTTCAGGAGCAACCGATTTATGACCCAGGTCCAATGTTACAATACCTTCGGTAGGTTTAGAAATGATACGGGTTACCAAAAGTGCCGCATAGTTAAAGTTTTGTTCTGTAAGCTTTTCACTATAGCCCCAATCCCAAAGAACGCAGGTCCCAGGGCTGGTGATTCGGTCTTCATTTAGTAAATGGGAGGTGAAGGAAGGTGTACCGCCACAAATCAGTTGAAGGTTTGGATGCCCACTTTTTAGTTGTTTGAAATAATTGGTTATTTCTATAAAGCCGTTTTCTATTTTTTCGTTTCGGGTGGAGAAACTGTTATCCCTAAGGTGACCGTCGTATACATGAAATCCTTCAAAATTTAACGATTTACAGTCCTTTAAAAAAGTAATAAGTTTATCCAAGCCCGGGCCCATCTTGATTCCCGAACGATTCATTCCATTGTTGATGTCAATATAAATATTGATTTTTAACTCTTGCGCACTGGCTTTGGAGTTGAGTAATTCCGCTGTTTCAGTAGAATCGATTAAGGTTGAGAACGTAGTTTTCGGAAAATGCGAAACCAACGAAAGTAATCGGTCTACTTTGGGTCCTACCAATTGGTGTGCAATTAAAACAGCATTTGCTCCTGCTTCCGCAGCAATCTCTGCTTCAGAAATGGTCGAAGCCTTAAAATTGGAAATTCCGGAATCCAAAAGTAACTGCATCACTTTTGGCATTTTGTTGGTCTTAACGTGAGGCATCAATCTTTTGATATTACCCTTCACCAAAGTTATCATCTCTTGAATATTATGCTCTACATGATTTTTAAAAATAACCACGGATGGGGAATCCACTGTTTCAATATTCTGGATTTCATACCAATTGTTTTTCATTACCGTCAAAGTTTATAAAGCGAACTATCCCTTTTCTGATTTTAGAACCAATGTAACCAATTGTTCGATGAATACAAGTTGGATTGGGCACTTTAAATCGTTCTATTCTTTTAAAATGTCTTTTATGATTTTTAAGTGATGATGGGTATGAACCTTTAAAAAGCGTTTAGTCTGTTTTTTATTAAGTACGTTAAAATAAGGATGCTTAAAATGGGCTTTCACATCTAGGGACTCTATTTCCCCCAAATTTTTACGTGCTTCTTCCAATTGAACGTAAAGACTATCCTCAAAAATCACCTTGGGAGGCAATACTACCTTTGGGGATTGGGCAACACTACGCGTAAAATCCCCATAGGTAAAAACAGCTATTCTGGTAAGATTGATGTTAAATTTGAATGCCTTTGGGTCTGACTTTTCCAAAGCTTCGCAAATTTTATTGATGGTTTTTAAACTATGGTCTAAATGCCAAGCGACATTTACCTTAGATACCGAAGTGTCTACACTGTTCCTATAAGAAATATAGTGCTCAATTTCTGAAAACTGCTTATCCAAAAAATTAGTTTCTAGTTCGGAATTTCTAATCAAAACAACACAGGTTAAAATGATTGGTGCCAGTAAATATATAAAAGTACCTTTTCTCATGTAAAGTTGTTCTTGAATACCCTCAAAGTAACGTCAGCTTTCTAATATAACTTTACGATTTCACTTTTTGATGTTTGGTCATATTACCCATTACCATTTCCATAATTTTTATCTTCCCCCACCGCGGTACGGTACGTAAACCAAGAATTAGAATTTTCGTCAGAGCACCTGGAAAAATGGTAGATCTTTTCCCTAGGGCCTTTAAAATGGGTACAGCTATTTCTTCAGGTTTTAAGGCACTGCCCATATGCATGTTGGCTATTGTTGCAAAACCACTGTTAACGGGTCCTGGTGCGGCAGCCAATACGTCGACATTATAAGGTTTAAGCTCGTGGTACAATGCTTCGCCCAAAGATTGTACATAGGCTTTTGTAGCTGAATAATTAGCGGCATTTGGCACTCCTTGAAAACCGACTATGGAACTCATGAGTATGATTCCACCCCTTTTCTGCTGAGCAAATTTTCTTCCAAAGTAATGGGTAAGCATCATTAGGGCCAACGAATTCACTTGAAGCATTTGTATTTCGGCTTCTAGGTTTGAACGAATAAATACACCAGATGTTCCAAAACCCGCAGAAGCTATAAAAAGCCCAATTGGTAAATCCTCAAGTTCTTCAATAAGTTTATAAATGCCCGTAGTGGTCGAAATGTCAGCTACGACTACTTCGGTGATAATTCTAAAATCATTTTCAAGATGGTTGCTCAATGCCTGTAGCGCTTCTTCATTTCTGCCGCTCAGAACTACATTGAGACCAGCTTCCGCCACTTTTTTTGCCAACGCTTCCCCGATGCCGGAAGATGCTCCAGTAATTAAGGACCAAGGTCCATAAGTGTTCAATAATCTATGCTTTGTTCGAGAGGAAAGTTTCATTGATTGGAGGTTTAAAATTGAAATTTGTACCCAAAGTCAGGAAAGAAACCTATTTGATTCACTTGGTCAACTTGATTGGTCAAGCGATTGTAACGTCTTACAAATGCATTTTCATTATTGGTCACGTTCTGTAAATCAACATAGAACTGATGCGACCTCTTTTTTGTACTGCTGTTCAAACGAATCCCAAATTTGACATCCCAACGGAAATAATCATTAAAACGCTCACTGAATGCTAGATTTTCTTGCTGCACTTCAAAACCTGCTTCTTGGGATGCTTCCAAATCGATAGGTGTAAAATATTGCCCGCCTGAAGTTGCTAAACGAGTATCCACAAAGAGCACGTTACGCCCAGAAGCCCCGATTTTGAATTCTCTACCGGTCAAAAAATTGACCACATAGCCATTATTGAAAGGACTGTTTCGCTCAATACCATCACTGCCTTCGTATCTGCTTTCAAAAAAAGACCCTGTTAATAAACCATAATATCCTTTGCTGAAAAACTTTTCCAAGGTGAACTCTATGCCACGATTAAAACCAGTCCCATCGTTTACCAATGATACCCTGTCATTGTCAAAAACAAAATCGGCACCTTCGGTTAACGAGGAATAGCTAGATGGAAAGGGTTCCACTAAAGCATTGTCAATATCTTGATAATAGACTTCTATTTTGCCACGCCAGTTAGCTGCCAATTTTATATCGTAACCCAATACATAATGGGAACTACGAACAAAATCCAAGTTACGGTTAGTCTGTATTGTTTCACCATTGCTATTTTCATTAATAAAAAGCAAAGGCAACGGGGCAGGTTGATGGTGTAGACCATAACCAAAGCTGAGTGTTTGGGAATTGGAAAAATTATATTTGATTCCCGCTCTAGGTTCAAATACAAACTGCTCGTTAAGAGAACTGTATAGGCTGTGCAATCCGGCGTTGAGTGTTATGTTTTCCGTTAACCGGAATCGTCCTTGCAGGTACGGCTGTACCACTGCAAAACTCTCATCAACATCTCTAACGGTAGCAAAATCTGGGTCTCCATCTCCATCAGTATCAGGTTGCTCCTCTCTATCCCTTAGCAAAGATTCTAGCCCGAAGTTCTCTACCAAGATTCCACTACGAAGGGTCACTTTGTTGCTTAGCTTACTATTAAAAAGGGTTGAAAAAGTAAGTCTGTTTTCTAGGTCATCGGTATCGAAAAAAGGAATAACCCGTTCGTCAGGTGTATCTTTATTAAAATAACGATCAGCGTTTACCTCGCTCTGCGCCAATGAGCCCCCTACAATAGTTCGTAAATAGGTGTTATTACCAAGATTGATGCGATGCTTTATGCCCAATACCCCAAAACGTGATTCAACAAAAAGGTCTTCGTCCTCGGCGGCGAACAAATCATCCTCATCGATTTCATCCCCTAGAAAGTCTATGTTGGACGTCGCCAAAATGCCAAACAGGGAGAAGTTTCCCAATTTTCCTTTTCCAAAGTTTAGGTTGAAGGATATATCCGCATAATTGGGAACTGCAGTAGATGCTCCACCAGCCCCACCACCAATAAGGCCAATCAGAGAATAACGAGCAGCTAAAAGAAAGGAGCCATTGTTATCACCCATTGGGCCTTCAGCAGTAGCTTCCAAACCTGTAAAAGCTCCCGCTTGCGCAGTGAATTCATAGTTATCGACATTCCCGTTCCGAAAGCCAAGGTCAAAAACACCACCTAGTGCATTGCCATATTCTGCGGGGAATGCAGAAGTGATGAAATCTGAATTTTTTAGCATATTCGGGTTGATGGCAGAGACAGGACCTCCCGTAGTGCCAAAAGCTGCAAAATGATTGGGGTTGGGGATGGGAATGCCCTCCACCCTCCAAAGTAATCCTATTGGGGAGTTACCTCTTACCACAATATCATTTCGGCTATCATCTGGAGTGGATACCCCTGCAA
This sequence comes from Bacteroidota bacterium, assembly GCA_039030475.1. Taxonomy (GTDB): domain Bacteria; phylum Bacteroidota; class Bacteroidia; order Flavobacteriales; family Flavobacteriaceae; genus Flagellimonas. The sequence goes on along the minus strand of JBCCEC010000014.1, from coordinate 32,811 downwards.
AGTTTGCAGCCAATCTACCAACATCGCTTCGCCCACCAGAAAAACGGGTTACTTCCTCAATTCCAAATTGACGGGCAGATACCGTAGCAGACTTGTTCAAAGGTCTGTCTTTATTGGTATCCGATGTTAGCACAACCTCGTCTAGCTGATTAAAAGATTCCAATAGGCTAATGGTAAGGCTTACATCTTTTCCTGACGTAACGATTACATTCGGGATGGTTATGCTTTCATAACCGATATAACTTATCTGTACAGCTTGCCTTCCCAAGGGAACGTCCTTCAGAATAAAGCGACCATCAAAATCCGAGATTGTTCCAGTTGCCACTTCAATATTTAAAAGCTCAACAGTGGCGCCTTGTAGGGGCTGCTCAGATTGCTTGTCGATTACAATTCCTTTTATTACTCCGGTTTGTGCCATTCCCGCTAATCCAACGAATGCGAATAATGCTAAGACAGTTTTTCTCATAGTTTTTTTGTTTAATTGAGCCAAAGGTGAACCATCATTGTTTTTGCAGGAAATAGGATTGGTTGGAGTGTTGGATTTACTTTTAAAATGATAAATAAGAAAGTGGACGGTATATAGATAGTGAAATGGAGATGAATACAATTCAACAACAATAATGACAATACAAGATGTAATACAACGTATGGGAGGTTAGAAAATCAATTAAAAAACGGACTTGTGTATCTTTAGCATACAAATGAAAAATGTTTTAGAAAAAAGAAGAGTATACAAGTTTTTGTTCCGATGGATGGTCGTGAACGTGGTCTTCTTGCTTATAAAAATATCCGTTGAACACGACCGAAAAGAAATCGATTCTTTTTTGGATTCAACTACACTATTCTATTATCTGACGACCTTCATGTTCTTTATGGTTACATGGGAATTTAATGATTGGTTGATAAAAAGAGAGCGAAAAAGGGCAAAGCTCAATTTTAAAAATAGTTTGAAAATATTTGGGCAGACTATGGCATTACTACTGCCTTTAAGCGCAATTGTTTATTTTTTGGCACTTTTTCCACTTCGCGAGGTAATAGGCATTATTTGCGAAGATCCTTTTTTAGAATTCAGAAGCGATTTTTTTAGGGCAGCGCTTATTGGTTCTACAGTTGTTTTTATCAACCTTTTCTACTTTACGATGAAGCAAAAAGAGGAAATGGAAGAACAAATGGAAAATCTTAAAAGAGAAATGCTAGCCTCAAAGTATTCTTCATTAAAGACCCAAATAAGCCCACATTTTCTGTTCAATAGTTTAAACACCTTAACCTCCTTGATGTATGAGGACAGAGATTTGGCCTCTGATTTTGTGACTAGACTCGCATCCAGCTATCGCTATATTTTAGAGAACAATGAAGATGATTTGGTGAGTCTAAAGAAAGAGTTGAATTTTCTGGATGCTTTTGTTTTTATGATGGAGGTTCGGCATAAGAATGCGGTTTTCATTAAAACCGACATTAAGGTTTCTTCAGAAAATTACTGGATTCCCACATTGACACTACAGATGCTTATTGAGAATGCTTTAAAGCACAATCTATATTCTAAAGAAAAGCCATTGCATATCTCCATTAGTTCTATTGAAAAGAGTGCTCTGGCAATCAAGAACAACCTCCGAAAAAGAACGTTAAAATACGAAACGACCAAACTAGGTCTTGAAAATATAAGGAAGCGATATTCCTATTACACTAACAAGCAAGTACTTGTTAGGGAAGAAAATGGTTTTTTTGAGGTAATTGTTCCACTTTTGGATAAGAATATCAAGGAAACAAATATTTTGGCCATATCATAATATGAAGGCAGTTATTGTTGAGGACGAGGAATTTGCATCAAAAAGACTGGCACAGCTGGTGGAACAGCTTGCGCCAGAAATTGAGATAGTGGCTAAAATCAACTCGGTCGAAAGTGGAATGGCGTGGTTCAAAAAAAATGACTCCCCCGATTTGGTTTTCTTGGACATTCAACTCAATGATGGATATGGGTTTGATATTTTGGATGGCCTTGAAGAACACCCACCTGTAATTTTCACCACCGCGTATAATGAATTTGCGATTAGGGGCTTTAAATATAATGGAGTAGACTACTTGTTAAAGCCCATTGTTAAGACGGATTTAAAAGTAGCGTTAGAAAAATTCAAAAATAATATCACGAGAAATGGGCATACGCCCACAAATGATTTAGAGCATTTGAAACAACTTTTCCATAAAGAATATAAACATCGCTTTATGGTCAAGGTGGGAAACCAGTTTAGGTTGTTCAATGTGGAGGATATAGCCTATTTTAAATCTAATGAAGGTTTAATTTGTCTTCATACTCATTCAGCCCAGTCTTACCCAATAGAATACACCATAGATCAATTGGAAAATATTCTAAATCCTATTCATTTCTTCAGGGTAAATCGTAAGTTTATGGTCTCGGTAAAAGCCGTAGTTGAAATTCATAGCTACTTTAATAGCCGACTCTTGCTAAAACTATTGCCAAAGGAGGAGGAACAAGTAATCGTATCAAGGGAACGTACCACCAATTTTAAACGGTGGTTAGATATGTAAAAATCACTTCACCACCGCTGATTCTTGAAACCATTGATCTTTGCAAATTCAACCGTTGCTACCAAGTAATCTTCTAAATTATATTTGGGCAATGGTAAAATACTTTCTAAAAGGGTAGTGTCCCATTCATACGGTTTCGAGGTTAAGTATGGGGTCAGATGTATACCGATGGTCTCGTAATAGAACTGTTCCAATGAGCTTTCAAATTCAGTCGCAGTAGTTAGTAGTTCTTGCGTGAGCTTAAAATTTTTAAAATTGACTGTTTCTAGGATTTTTGAGATTCCATTAAAGATATTGGTGCCTTCAGAATTAACAATATTGAGTTGTTGAACATCGGTATCAAATACTTTGGCAATTACCTTGGCTGCATAATCTGTAGGGATAATGTTAAGCTTACTATCAATATTCGCTTGTATCCGTACAGAGTCAAGAGAGGTGTTTCTGTAGAAAAACTTTGCAAAAAGATAAAATACCATGTACTTTGAAATAAAGAAACTTGGTTTGTCCAAAATATTTCCACCCAACACACTAGGGCGTAGTATTTGAATTGGAATTTCTTTTGTAGCTCCTTCTTTTACCAAATACTTTTCTGCTGCATGCTTGGATGCTTCGTAAAAATTGCGATATTCTTTCTGTTCTATGTTTACATAATTATCATTTAGCAATCCGTCCAATTTACCGATGGAAAAAGCGGTGCTTATGTAAATGAATTTTTTAAGGTATGGCGAATAAACTTTGAATATAGCTTGTGTGAGCGCAAAGTTTTCTCTAAAAATCTCCTCTTTGCTATCTGGATTTACGGAAAGGTTAACGTAACCTGCCGAGTGAATAAAGTAATATTTTTTGCTTTTCTCAAGAAATGTGATAGGTTCTAACAATGCATCCGCATCAATAACGATCATTCTTTTGGTTATCTCTTCTTTATGCATCCCAATAAATTTTGGAGCCGCACTGCTATCAAGCATTTTTAGGATTCTTTCTTTTGGGGAAGTTGATTTTTTCTTGCGTACGATCAAGTACACTTTTTCCAGTGTACTGAATCTATTTTCAAGCAACGAAAAAAGAACTTGAGAGCCCAGTGTCCCTGTTGATCCGGTAAGGATAATATTCATACGAGAACTATTAAAGTTGTAAATATCGCATATAAAAATAAACCCTTGCAGACCTGCAAGGGTTTATTGAGTTTTATATAATGTACATTCCTCTAAAAATCAGGGAAAATGACTAATACCTGTAATATTCTGGTTTGAAAGGCCCTTCAACCGTTACACCAATATATTCGGCTTGGTCTTGCTTAAGTTCCGTTAATTCGGCGCCCAAACGTTCCAAATGTAGTTTAGCTACTTTTTCATCAAGATGTTTTGGAAGCATATAGACATCATTTTCATAGTTGTCGCTATTGTTCCATAATTCAATCTGCGCCAAAGTCTGGTTTGTAAATGAATTGCTCATTACAAAACTAGGATGTCCTGTTGCACAACCAAGGTTGACCAATCGACCTTCGGCCAGAATGATAATGTCTTTACCGTCAACAGTGTACTTATCTACTTGTGGTTTAATTTCGTCCTTAGTGTTACCAAAAGTACCGTTTAACCAAGCCATATCTATTTCATTGTCAAAATGTCCAATGTTACAGACAATTGCCTTATCCTTTAAAGCACGGAAATGCTCCTCACGAATAATATCTTTGTTTCCTGTTGTGGTAATCACAATGTCGGCATTACCGATTACAGTTTCCAATTTTTTGACTTCATACCCGTCCATGCAAGCTTGCAAGGCACATATTGGGTCAATTTCGGTAACAGTAACAATAGCGCCGGCACCTCTAAAGGAGGCAGCCGTTCCTTTTCCTACGTCACCATAACCTGCAACCACAATACGTTTTCCGGCCAACATGGTATCCGTAGCACGGCGGATGGCATCCACAGCACTTTCTTTGCATCCGTATTTGTTATCGAACTTGGATTTGGTAACGGAATCATTCACATTGATTGCCGGCATGGGCAATGTTCCATTTTTAACCCTTTCATACAAACGGTGTACTCCAGTAGTGGTTTCTTCTGAAAGCCCTTTGATGCCAGAAGCTAACTCTGGGTATTGATCTAGAACCATGTTGGTCAAATCTCCACCATCGTCCAAAATCATATTTAGAGGCGCTCTATCTTCGCCAAAGAACAAAGTTTGCTCAATACACCAATCAAATTCTTCTTCGTTCATTCCTTTCCAGGCATATACGGGAATTCCGGCTGCAGCAATAGCGGCGGCGGCATGGTCCTGGGTAGAAAATATGTTACAGGAACTCCAGGTTACATCTGCCCCAAGTTCCACCAAAGTCTCGATCAAAACCGCAGTTTGAATGGTCATGTGCAGACACCCAGCTATACGAGTACCTTTTAGAGGCTGTTCGTTTTTATATTCTTTTCGCAATGCCATAAGACCGGGCATTTCGGCTTCGGCAAGATTAATTTCTTTTCGACCCCAATCCGCTAAAGAGATATCTTTCACTTTATAAGGTACATAGGGAATAGTCTTTGTATTCATAGCTTTATGTAAATTTACTTTTGTAGTTTCGCTTTAACAGCCAGCAAAGGTACAAAATACTTAACTTTTAGTCGTGCCCCTTTACAAAACCATAACAGTTTCGTCCACTACCCAAGTTTTTATTTGGAAGGTTACCGAGTCCGAAGATTTACTACAAAAAAATATTAGCCTAACACCGCATTGTCAAAATCGAATGAATGGCATGAAATCCCAAGCGCATCGAAGGGCTTTTCTGAGTATACGACACCTTTTGGCAGAAGCAGGTTATACGGATAGCGACTTGTTTTATGATGATTCAGGGAAGCCACATTTAAATGACGGAACTCACATTTCTATAACCCACTCACATGATTTTACGGGAATAATAATCAGTAAGACCGATGAGGTTGGAATAGATATTGAAAAACAGCGCGACAAAATACTCCGTATAGCCCATAAATTCACTCCCATACATGAATATCGAACTTTGGCCAATACTGAAGCAGTTGTGCGAAAGTTGACAATAGTTTGGGGCGTCAAAGAATCACTATATAAAATCTATGCGGAAAAAGGACTTAGCTTTTTAAGGCATATCGATGTGATGGATTTTGCATTCAATGATAAAAGAACGGTTGCAAAAATTTCCTATAACGGACAAAAATCCCATTATGATGTAGCGTTTTTAGAATTTACAGGTTTTACTTGTGTATATGCCTTACGTATGATAGGCGGATAGGATTTTAAAATTTAAATCTGATTTTTTGTTTATGTTTAAAAGTTTGCATATTTGCAAATTTTTAAACATATTTGAAATAGAATTAGATGAAAAGTTATGTTGGATTGGAATAATAAAGTCAAACTTTTATTAAAGTCGGAATTGGTTCGTAGAGGAGTTTCAAATTCAGAATTGGCAATTATGCTTGAGCGGATTGGAGTTGAAGAAACCAAATCAAGCATAGACAGTAAAATTAGTCGAGGTACGTTCAGTGCATCATTCTTTTTACAATGCCTAACTGTTATTGGTTGTGAAAAAATCGAAATAGAAGAATACGAAAACCAATTATCAATAGTCGCTGAGCCTAAATCAGATTATAACCTAAAAAAATAGTTAATATGCCAAAAGTTAAATTTATAGATTTATTTGCTGGACTTGGAGGAATTAGATTAGGTTTTGAAGAGTCATTCCAAGAATTAGGTTTTGAAACGGAATGTGTAATGACTTCTGAAATTAAGCCTTATGCTATTGAAACTTTAGCAAATAATTTCAAGCATGATTATTTTGTAGGTGATATTTTTCATGTTGAAAATGAGCAAGTGCCAGACTTTGATTTTTTATTAGGAGGATTTCCTTGCCAATCGTTTAGTGCAGCAGGAAATCGTCATGGATTTTCTGACACAAGAGGAACATTGTTTTTTGAAATTGAAAGAATTTTAAAAGATAAAAACCCTTACGGTTTTATACTTGAAAATGTTGAAGGACTTGTTAAACACGATTTAGAGAATAAGGATGATAAAATAGGAAAAACTTTGTCGACTATTTTATATAAACTTAAAATTGAGTTGGGATATAAAGTTGTTTGGAAGGTTTTAGATTCTATTGAATTTGGCTTACCTCAATCTCGTAAAAGAATCTTTATTGTTGGCACAAAAGATGAAAAAGCGAATCTTACTGTAACTACTAAAGAGTTTAAAACTTTGAATACTGTTCTGGAAAATGGTCTAGATACAATTAAGTCAGATTTTATAGATAAACTTTTTAGTCATTTTGAGATGGAGGATTTATATGGAAAATCCATTAAGGATAAAAGAGGTGGAGATAACAATATCCATAGTTGGGATATTGAAGTTAAAGGTGAAGTTTCAGACGAACAAATTATTTTATTAAATAAGCTTTTTAAAGAAAGACGTAAAAGGCATTGGGCTGAAAAAATTGGTATTGACTGGATGGATGGAATGGCTCTAACCTTAAAACAAATATCTACTTTTCATAAAAATGGCAACCTGAAATCACTATTAGATGATTTAGTTAAAAAAGGTTATTTGAGATTTGAGTATCCAAAAAAATTAGTTCGAGAAAAAACTGAAAATGGAGAGAAAAAATATCGTGTTTATGATGAAACAAAACCCAAAGGTTACAATATCGTAACTGGTAAACTGAGTTTTGAAATAAACAAAATACTAGATCCTAATGATATTGCTCCAACACTTGTAGCAACAGATGTGTCACGATTAGCCGTTCCAGATAATGGTGGTTTAAGAAGATTGACAATTCGAGAAGGATTACGTTTATTCGGATATCCAGAATGGTACGAAATACCAGTAAAAGAAACAGAAGCTTTTGATTTATTGGGGAATACAGTTGCTGTACCAGTTGTCAAACATGTTGCAAATCAGTTAGCTGAAATATATTCCAATAACCTTTTTGAAATCGAAGAAAAAGAACATGGTTTAGTTAATAATATTCATTAAGAACTTCATCTAAAACATTTAAATGATTTTGATTAAAAACAAAATCACTTGCATCATAAATTCTGTGAAGGTCGTTTTGACGCCCAACCCAACCAAAACCATCACAATAATTTAGCATAATAATTCTATTAGCTCTGTGGTTAGCATTGTGGCGCATTAAAACTCCATATAGCTCTACCAATTGGTCAGCGCGTTTAGATTGTCCACTTCCTGTAGTAATGTTATACGAAGATTCAATTAGAATTATTGGAGCATCAACATTTGGAATTAGAAAGTCTATGTTTTTATTGAGTAGTGGAAATTCCTTTTGAATCTCATATCTTAATTCTTCATTGGTTGAATTACGATACTCATCTAATTTACTTTGTATAATTTTCTCTACGTGAGCACCTACTTCATTAGAATATTTACCTTGAATTTCATTATCATTTAATATTCTATCAACATAATTAAATTCTGTTAAATCAGTTATAAAATCTGTACTTAAAAGATTGAAATTACGCATATAATACAATGGTATTTCTTTGCCAATTCTTGAATTACGACCGTTGATGAAAAATTCAATTAATAGGTTTTTAAACTCATTATTACTATTTAAAGCTCTGCTTATCCTAGAAACAGGCCATTCGGTTCTAAATTCTTCACCAAAGATTTTAAATCGTATTAAAGAAACTACTCTTTTCAGTCTTTCTTCCGATAATCCTATAACTGAGATAAAAGCCTTTAATTTGAGTAAAGATGAAGTCTTTCCGCTATCAGTAGTTAAGAATATAGATAGCTCTTCTGGATTTGCGAAATTTATACAAGATTCATTAATTAATCTGGTTAATGGCGTTATTGTTTGAAGGAAGCTGTTGTCGAACTTATCATCTATCATAAAAGACATGCTATTTTTCCATTTATCAAATGCTATTTTTGCCATAAATGCTTTTTTTCAAATTTACATAAGTCTTCCGTATATTGGTTAATCTTTCCTTTAGTAGCTTTGCCATTAATTTTTACGAATGAAAATATCTGTTGAACTTGCGTTGACCCCGCTACAAGATGATTTTGAAGCTCCAATCATAGATTTTATCCAAAAGCTTAGAGCCTCTGGACTTACCATTTTAGAAAACCCATTGAGTACCCAAGTTTACGGTGAGTATGATGAGGTGATGAAAATTCTCCATAAGGAGATAAAAGATACGTTTGAAAATGTTGAGCACATACTACTTAATATGAAGATTGTAAAGTCAGACAGAAGCAGTTATGAGCCACATTTTTGATTGGGTTTTTGCCCAATACGAAGGTGTACCAACACATTTAATCGTATTGGAAATGATTGGGGTGGTTTTTGGACTGCTCAGTGTGTGGTACTCCAAACGTGAAAATATCCTTGTCTTTCCCACGGGTATTATAAGTACCGGACTATTTGTTTATATCCTTTTGGTTTTTGGACTTTTAGGGGATATGCTCATTAATGCATATTACTTTGTCATGAGTATTATAGGGTGGTATCTATGGACACGTAAAGTTGATGAGAGTCATTTTATTCCCATTACCAAGACTACTTCAAAAGAAAAGAAGTGGTCGGTACTGCTTTTCATTGGTGCAGTCATTTTTGTGACCTTAGTGTATGTTTTTTTCGAAAAATTCGATACTTGGACCGCTTATGTAGATACCCTGACCACAGCTATCTTTTTTGTGGGGATGTGGTTGATGGCCAAGAAAAAACTGGAGAATTGGGTCTATTGGATTATAGGCGATATTATCACAGTTCCGTTATATTGGTACAAAGGACTAATATTTAGTTCCTTGCTATATTTTTTATTGACTATAATTGCCATTTACGGTTACAAAGCATGGAAGAAAAACTTGGGCAAGAGCCCTCAAACCTTATTAAAGTAGTTCTTTTTGGTCCTGAGTCTACAGGAAAAACTACATTGTCGCAACAGCTGGCAAGACAGTATAACACGGTTTGGGTACCCGAATACGCGCGTGAGTATCTACAGAACAAATGGAACAACGAACGCAAAACCTGCGAACCGCACGATTTGTTGCCTATTGCCGAAGGACAAATCCGATTGGAAAACGAATTGAGCAAAAAAGCTACGGATTTACTCATTTGCGATACCGATTTGCTGGAAACAAAAGTATATTCTGAAGCATATTATATAGGACATTGTGATCCTATTTTAGAAAAGTATGCTTTAAAGAATACATACGACCTCTATTTTTTGACCTATATCGATACACCATGGGAAGCAGACGACCTAAGGGACAAACCAGATGAAAGGGAAAAAATGTTTGCATATTTCCATGATACCTTAAAGAAATATGATAGGGATTTCGTTATCTTGAAGGGAGATAAAAAAACAAGACTCAAAACCGCAGTAGAACATATAAATAAACTTTTAGAACAATGATCGACTTTAGTCAGCAAGACTTAGAACAATTAGAACAAAAAGGAATTTCCAAAGAGAAAGTAATCGGTCAGATAGAAACGTTTAAAGACGGAATCCCATTTGTGAAATTAGAAAAGGCGGCGGTTGTTTCAGATGGTATTTTAAGGTTTTCTGAAAAAGAGCAAAAGGAACTCATCCAGTATTTTGAAAGCGTTCGTGGTGATTTGGAACTTTTGAAATTTGTACCAGCTTCGGGAGCTGCTTCAAGAATGTTCAAGGCAATGTTCAATTTTTTGGATGTCTACGACCCTTCCAAAGAAAAACTATCAGCCTATATTGAAAGAACCGGTGATACAACGGTCCACAAGTTTACATCTGAAATAAAAGACTTTCCGTTTTATGATCAAATTAGGGATAGAATCTCAGCAAAAGCAAACAATTCAGATGAAGAAGCCTATCTCTTCGTGAAAGAAATGCTGATAGAAGATGGACTCAACTATGGGTTTTATCCAAAAGGGCTATTGCCATTTCATAAATACGGCACTGAAAGTGTAACTCCGTTCGAGGAACATTTAAAAGAGGCAGCACTTTACGCAAAAACAGAAGGTAAGGCCAATCTTCATTTTACTATATCTGAGCAGCACGATGATATGTTCAAAAAAGAACATGCTCAGGTAGGACCAAAAATTTCCAAGGATACAGGTGCCCAGTTTAACATCACGTATTCCAATCAAAAACCATCTACTGATACGATTGCCGTAGATATGGAGAACAGACCATTTAAAAATAATGACGGATCAATTTTATTTAGGCCCGGAGGTCATGGTGCTTTAATAGAAAATTTAAATGATCAAGACGCTGACGTTATTTTTATAAAAAATATTGATAACGTAGTCATTAATCAAAACTTACAAGAAGTGGCCAATAGTAAAAAAATGTTGGCGGGTGTTTTAACTAAAGTTCAGGCGAAGGCATTTGAATATGCGCAAACACTTGAGCAAAATACTATTTCCAATGAGCAATTGGAGGGAATCAAGGTGTTTTTAGAGAATGAGTTGAATGTAAGGTTCGCCACTGATTATAAAGACCTAAATTTTGAAGAGCAACTGACTTTGGTAAAAGACAAAATCAATTGCCCTATTCGTGTGTGTGGAATGGTAAAGAATGAAGGAGAGCCAGGTGGAGGACCTTTTTGGATAAAGGATAACGATGATAATGTTTCACTTCAAATTATAGAGTCCGCGCAGATTGATACATCCAATGAAGAACAAGCAGCCATACTAAAAAACGCAACACATTTTAATCCGGTTGATTTGATTTGTGGGGTACGAAATCACAAAGGCGAGAAGTATGATCTATTGGACTTTATAGATACCAAACAAGGTTTTATAACAGAAAAGACAAAAGAGGGCAAAGAATTAAAAGCACTTGAACTGCCAGGACTTTGGAACGGAGCCATGGCTTATTGGAACACTATTTTTGTAGAAGTGCCATTGGTGACCTTTAATCCAGTTAAAACCGTTAATGATCTTTTAAAACCTACACACCAAGTTTAAAAACCAACTATTTCTTGTTGCAAAAATGACCGTTACCAAACAACTGTTGGTAACGGTCATTTTTTTTATGTGACCAAAATAGAAAAGGAGTGTCTTATAAATAAATTGGATTGGTTCCCAAGTTTGTGACCGAACTGATTAGAAGAAATTTAAAGCATCTAGATGAGGGTGTCTAGATTTTTTGGTTGATTGATTTGGTAGAAAGGTCGTACGCTGTGCGGCCTTTTTATGACACAGAATCAAAAAACATATAACATACCTAGAAATTAAAAAATGCTCTATAAAATAGTTTTGGTCATCAGTATTCTATCATTTGTGATATCCGTTTTTTTGGTGGCATCTTATTTGAACAAGGATTATAGGAAAAATAAAGAAAAGTAACTAGGATGATGCTATGCAAACACTAACCTTGTATTGTCCGTTCCCGCTGGTACAATAATGATTACATTCTTTTAGAAATTGGTTCTATGGTATTTGGGAAGTTGAAAAGGCTGCTTTGGCAGCCTTTTTTTGTATAAAAAATACACATGAAAACATTGTTGTACACAAAATTACACAGTGTCCTGTTTTTTAAAAATAATATAATCATCTCATTATTAAGTATTTAAACTAAATAAGGCAACAGGGAAAATGTTGGCACTAGATTTTCATATAGATAAGCAAGTTTAATTTTTTAAAACATATATATCATGAGAAAGTTATTTTTTGCAACTGTTTTATCTTTTGTAGGTCTTACAGCAATCGCCCAAGAAGAAACTGCTGAACTACAGGCAGACGAAACAACTGTAGTAACTGCAACGCAGGATTTTGAGGAAATCAGTGTTTCCGATCTTCCAGAGGCTGTTACAGCTGCTGTGGCAAAAGACTATCCAACCGCTACTGTGAATAAAGCCTATAAAAATGCATCTGAGCAATACAAGTTGGAGCTATCATTGGAAGATGGTACTTCTGGAACACTGTATGCCGATGCTGAAGGAAATTGGATAGAAATATAATTACAATTTTTGATTAATCGTGTTAGGTTAGTTTGGTTAAGGAGAGGTCTGCTTACGTGGGCCTCTCCTTTTTATGATAATTTTACCACGCTATTAAAGTCCATAACCTCATCCCTACCGTATATTAGATTAAGATATGCCCAAAATCTTAATCATTGAGGATGATACAGCTTTTTGCCAAATGCTTCATAAGTTTTTGGCCAAGCACAATTTTGACATTTCTACAAGCTATACGATTACGGATGCAAAACAAAAATTAAAGTCTAGTCTTTTTGATATTATCCTATCCGATGTAAGGTTGCCAGAAGGAGATGGTATAGCACTACTTTCAAGAATAAAATCTGAATTCCCAAGTACACAAGTAATATTGATGACCGGTTACGCAGAAGTGAAAACTGCAGTGAGCGCCATGAAAAAAGGGGCGTTCGATTATATTTCAAAACCTTTTACCCCAGAAAATATACTTAAAATCATTACCAGTGCCCTCAACACTAAGACACCTGAAAAAGTACAAGCTGTAAAAACTGAGGATACCAAAAATCATTCTGTTACTTCGGTCCAATCGGGAACTATTGTTGGAACCAGTGATGTATCAAGGAAATTGCAACAATATATAGATTTGGTAGCCCCTACGAATATGTCGGTCTTAATTACTGGCGAAAGTGGCACGGGTAAAGAAGTTACTGCCAAAGCCATTCACGATAAAAGTAAGCGCAAGTCCAAGAATTTTGTTGCTGTGGATTGCGGGGCCATTCCTAAAGAAATCGCGACTAGTGAATTTTTTGGGCATATAAAAGGAAGTTTTACCGGGGCTATCGATGATAAAATGGGGCATTTTGAAGCTGCAAACGGAGGAACGCTCTTTCTGGATGAAATAGGAAATCTTTCCTATGAGAACCAAATACAATTGCTAAGGGCGCTTCAAGAAAGAAAGATAAAGCGCGTAGGTAGCACAAAAGAAGTTTTTGTTGATGTGCGAATCATAACCGCAACCAATGAAAATTTATTGGACGCTGTTGCCGAAGGTAGCTTTAGAGAAGATTTATACCACCGTCTAAATGAGTTTTCTGTTGAGATTCCATCACTAAAAGAGCGCGTTGACGACCTGTTATTGTTTGCAAACTACTTCTTGGACAATGCAAACAGGGAACTTGATAAAAATGTAATCGATTTTTCCGAAGAAGTTAAACATTCATTCCATAACTACGCTTGGCCAGGAAACCTTCGGGAATTGAAAAATGTAGTCAAAAGGGCAGTTTTATTTACAGAAGGAGATACGGTAAATTCAAGTTCCATTCCCAGCACAGTTGATAGTGTGGTCGAGGATTCATCCCAATCCAAATTTTCTAAATCAGACTATGAAAAGGAAAAGATTCTCAATGCTTTGAAGCAGACTAATTTTAATAAGAGCAAAGCTGCCAAACTTTTGCAGATCACTAGAAAGACACTCTACAACAAAATCAATCAATATCAACTGGAAGTGTAGGCAAAAAAGCATAAATTGCTTTTTCCAGATGTAAAATTGAAAGTTTTAGCTTTTCAAATTTCCGTACCGTTTTTTTGTGCGTGACATCATAAGAAAGATGTTCAAATTTTTCAAGAATGGGAATCGCTTTTTCCACTTTTAACTGTCGGAACATGGGTAACATCTTGTGGGAGATGGATTTTATTTCATCATAGCTAAGATTTTCTACTGCAGCGGAAAGCCGGTTTAAATTATCGTGGGTATCTTCTAAAAAGCTTTCCAAAACCTCGTAGATACTTTTGGGACTGTCCAAAAAAGATGAAATAATTTCTAGACTAAATAGTTCCGAGTTGGACTGAATCGCACTCTCGTCCAAACGGATTTCAAGATTCTGGTGGTTGTTAACATCCAAAATGGCATTAAGCGTATTTAATAGCTTGTCATGGGAAAAGGGTTTCGGTAATATTTCTGAGAACCCTTTGTCCAGATAACTGTTCTTGTCAATATTCCTTTGTCCCGTCATTGCAATTATTGGCTGATTTTCATAATGTGCAAAGAGCCCCGACTTTAATCTTTCGACCACCTCGTATCCATCAACTATGGGCATTTGAATATCGGTCAGTACCAAATCATAATGAAAATCATGAAGATGTTCCGCGTCTTCAAAATTGGAGAAGGCCTTAACGGGCATATGATGCATTTTGCAAACTTCTTTCAGGAGTTCCAATAAGGTTTCATCATCATCAAAAATCAATAAGGCAGGCTGGTTTTTAAGATTTGTGTTTTGTGTTTTTTCAGTATTGATTTCCGAATTTGAAAATTTAAGCGGTAGGGAGAGCGTAAAGGTACTCCCTTTATTTTCCTCACTTTCCAGATATAAGGTTCCGCCCAACAAGTTTGTCAGTTTTTTAGAAATGGTCAACCCCAGACCATACCCCCCGTACTTTTTTTCTATGGAATCACTTGCTTGGGCAAATTCTTTAAAGATTAACTGTTGCTGTTTTTTTTCAATTCCTATACCGGAGTCGATTATAGCGATGTTCACAAAAGAACCACTATCGTTTTCTGTTATATGGGCCTTTACCTTTACAAAACCTTTGTCCGTAAACTTAAAAGCATTCCCTAGCAGATTGGTCAATATTTGGCGCACTCTAAACGGATCCCCGATTATGGATTTTTCTAATGCGTCAGGAATTTCTATGGAAAAATCGATTGACTTTTTCTTGTAGATATCTTTAAAACCAGAAGCGGTATCCGCAATTAAATGGGAAAGCAGGAACGGTACTTTTTCTATCTGTATTTTTCCCGATTCCAATTTTGAAAAATCCAAAAGGTCATTTACCAGATCATCTACATATTTTGAAGCGGATTTAATATTTCGTACATATTGTCGCTGATTGGTGCCCAAATCGCTATGTTCCATTAACTCTGTGTAACCCCCAATGGTGTTCAATGGCGTTCTAAGGTCGTGGCTTACCGTAGAGATCAATTGTTCCCTGCTTTTTAGTAATGATTCGGAATACTTCTTCTCCTTCTCCAATTGTTCTCGGTAACGCTGTACTTTCCAAAAATCCCTAGTGATCAAAAAGGTGAATAGCGACACTACGATTAAACCTAAAATGACCGCAATCCCGGTTAAGCGAATACTTCGTTTTAATATTTGTTCCTTGTTGAGGTTATCCAAATAAGCGTTCATAATGATTTCCTTTTCAAAAGCGGAAATCATACTGCGCAGTTTTTGGGACAGCTCTAGATCTGCTTTATAAATTTGAAGCTCTTTTTTGATTACAGATCGCTCTATTCTTGCATTTTCTAATTTGGCACGCTGCAATAGGGATTTGGATAGTTGCAAAAGCGAGTCTATGTCTGCGGTCGGAGCACTCTCTTTATCTTCTGATGGAATGTTATCGTTGAGAATGGCTACATATTCTTTTATTGAGTTTTGGGTTTCAGGGGATAATTGTGTAAAATTGGGAACAAAAGTTTCTGGGGTGATTCTTCCCATATCCACCTCCATTTTATTGAACTTTTTCAACAATGAATCAATAGGGGCACTTTTGGTATTTCTAACTTTTAAATTTCTAAGCTCTGCATTATTATAGACTTTCTGTTGCAGCAGTGTTTGGACACTGTCCAGTTTTAATATCTGATTTTCGTTGGTGGTCAAGAGTTTTAGACTGTCGATAGAATTGAATATCGTATCCACCTTTTGTGCGTAAGCCGTTAGATTCCCCCTTTCCTTGGTCTGCAATGCCAGCTTTGATAAG
Organism: Bacteroidota bacterium; assembly: GCA_039030475.1. Lineage (GTDB taxonomy): Bacteria > Bacteroidota > Bacteroidia > Flavobacteriales > Flavobacteriaceae > Flagellimonas. The sequence continues at coordinate 16,611 of JBCCEC010000014.1, read as the reverse complement.
TTCTCTGCTTCGTACAGTTCGGTGAGCAAGGAGTTGGTTTTTAATAATTTGATATTATCCTCCTCTTTGCTCTGTGAAGCGTTATAGTCCTGGAATTCTGAATAAACGAAAAAGGCAGCCAAGAACGCCAATACACCTAAAACTAGATAGCTGGTAATTATTTTAAATGTAAATCTACGTTTGGATTTGGGGTACATAACAAGCGCTCTACCATCTATATACGAGAAAGAATAGGGGTATGGGTCGTTTTTAAAAGTTAATTAACGTCATTTTTGCTATGAAAAGTGAATACGGCGAATTACATTTGCCCCATCTCAAAGGGGTGCTTAAACCTCGAACTTGGATTGGGCAGGTCCTAAAACAAGTTCAGGACGAGCTGAGATTATACCCAATGAACCTGGGCGGGTAATGCCGCCAAGGGACAGAAGAGCATTGAAGAGTAAACGTCATTCTGAATTCCTATCTGCCGAACAGGTAGTTATTTCAGAATCGTATCATTAAAGAATGAGACCCTGAATCAACTTCAGGGTGACGAAAAAACTCCTTGGGTCGCTCAAAAAATCAAGTATTAACAAGGAATAATGGCCCCTTTTATTCGTAAAATCTTTTACGAATGAAACCATTCTATTCAAATTCTTATGAAGAAGCCATCAAACGCAAAGATGGTTCAATGCGACGGTCAAAAAACGAAAAAAGACATCGCATCAAAACAATGTTCGCGGCTTTCGCCGGCTGCGGATTGGCACTTTCAATAAGTGCGCAAGAAAAGCCCAAAGATTCTTTGGAAGGAAAAAAAATCAATCTAGATGAAGTTGTAGTCTCTGCTTCGCGGGCTACCGACAAGATTCCGGTGACATTTACCAACATTGACAGAGAAGAAATCCAGAAAGTAAATTTAGGCCAGGATATTCCTGTATTGTTGAATTACATGCCGTCGGTGGTCTCTACAACATTTGATGGTACTGGAATAGGCCCTACCGATTTTCGAATTCGAGGTGCCGACAACTCCCGTATCAACGTAACGATCAATGGAATTCCGTACAATGATGCAGATAGCCAAACTACATTTTTCGTTAACCTTCAGGATTTTGCATCATCTATCGAAAACATCCAAATTCAACGAGGCGTGGGAACATCCACAAATGGAGCAGGTGCTTTTGGTGCAAGTGTCAATATTTTGACGGACAACTATTCAAAAGAAGCTTTTGGGCAGCTATCCAATAGTTTCGGAAGTTTCAATTCCAGAAAGCACTCCGTTCGTTTTAGCACTGGCCTGCTGAACGACCATTTTGCCTTTTCTGGAAGGCTTTCTAGAATAAAGTCAGATGGGTACGTTGACCGTGCCTTTTCAGATTTAAGGTCCTATTTTTTGGACGGAGTATATAAAGATGAAAATACCTTGATAAAAGCAGTGGTGTTTGGAGGTGAGGAAATTACGGGATTGTCATTTTTTGGTCTGAACGCTGCTGGGCTCGAAGAAAACAGAACCTTCAATAATGACGGCCTTTACCTTGATTCGGATGGTAATGTGCAGTTCTACGATAGACAGACCGATAACTACAAGCAAGACCATTATCAATTGCACATTACCCAGCAATTTGGCGAGAACTGGACAGGGAACATATCGCTCCACTATACAAAAGGACGTGGGTTTTTTGAGCAATACATAGAATCGGACCCTAGTTTTTTTAATGGAGATTTAGACTTCTACAGACTGCCAAATTTTGAGTCTAATGGTGAGACCATAGAGCGTTCTGACTTGGTCACGGAACGTTTTTTGAACAGTAATTTTTACGGGACCGTATTTAGTTTGAATTATAAGGATTCCAAATGGGATGCCGTTTTTGGCGGAGGCTTCAATCGTTACGATGGAGAACAATTTGGCGAAATCACGGCTGCTGAATTTGCCCAATTGCCAAACATTCCTTTTCGTTTTTATGAGAATGGCACCGATAAAAGAGATTTTAACGTGTATGCTAAGGCTACCTATCAACTTAATGAACAATTTTCGTTGTTTGGTGATTTGCAACTAAGGACAATTGATTACGAAGCTTCGGGAGCGCTGTTCGACCCAAGTGGTGTATTGAACGTAGATCAGAATTTCTCATTCTTCAATCCAAAAACGGGAATCACGTATAGGCCCAATAATCAAAACAGTATCTATTTCTCTTATGCGCGGGCAAATCGCGAACCAGCACGTGTAGATTTTGAGACTGGAACTCCCGAGCCTGAAAGCTTAAATGATTTTGAATTGGGATGGCGTTATGTCTCACCAAATTTTCAATTGAACACGAATGTGTATTATCTCGACTTTAAAAATCAGTTGGTGTTGACGGGAGAATTGGATGAAGTAGGTTTTCCCATTCGTCAAAACAGTGGTCAGAGCTATCGTTTAGGTTTGGAAATCGATGCTAATATCACATGGGATAAATTCAGTATTCGACCAAATTTAGCAGTTAGCACGAATAAAAACCAAGATTTTTTGGTTGAAGACGGCACGGATGGCTTTACCAATTTAGGCAATACCAATATTTCGTTCTCACCAGAAATTATAGCAGGAAACATTTTTACGTACAACGCTTCAGATAGCTTTAGTGCAAGTCTGTATTCTAAATATGTAGGGCAACAATTTATGACGAATACAGATTCTAATGCTATAGACGCTTACTTTGTGAATGATGTGAATGTACAATATACCCTTACGAACATTTCAATTTTAAAGTCGGTAGTCTTCACAGGTCAAGTGAACAATATTTTTGATTTGGATTATGAAAACAACGGTTATGTGTTTGATGGGGAATCGTTTTTCTATCCACAGGCAGGTATCAATTTTCTTTTGGGAGCAACTTTAAATTTTTAAAATATGGATAAGTTGAAAATAGCATTGGATTGGACTGCAAACACGAACCATACCGGTTTTTATGTGGCACAAGAAAAAGGTTTTTATCGGGAGTATGGAATTGATTTAGAGATAAACACACCAGAAGCGGACGATTATAGCAAAACGCCTGCTAAAAAAGTAGAATTGGGAGAAGCTGATCTAGCCCTTTGTCCGTTTGAAAGTATATTGAGTTACAACACTAAAAAGCACCGTTTTAACGCTGTTGCTATTGCAACGATCTTTCAGGAGGACATCAGTGCGATTACTGTTTTAGAAGAGAGTAACATTACGAATCCGAGAGATTTAGATGGAAAGGTATATGCTTCTTACAAAGCGCGTTACGAAGACGAAATCGTAAAAAGAATGATACAGAATGATGGGGGTACAGGAAATATCAAAATTGAATATCCAAAACGATTGGGTATCTGGGATACGCTTATAGACGGTTCTTTAGATGCTACTTGGATTTTCACCAATTGGGAAGGGATTCATGCTAAATCCAAAGGGGTTAAATTAAGAAACTTTAAAATGGGGAATTATGGAATTCCTTATGGATATTCTCCCGTAATTTTAGCTGGCAAGGAAAAAGTCAATACCAACAAAAAAGGGTATAGCGATTTTTTAAGTGCAACAAAACAAGGTTTTCTGTATGCACAAGAACACCCAGAATATGCGGTTGATTGCATCAAACCGCACATAGCCAAAAGTGATGCTGATATTGATTTGCTCGAAAGTCAAAAGCTATCGAATAAATTTTACGGTAATAAGAACAATTGGGGAATTATGGAGAAGGGAAAGGTTGATTTATTCTTAAATTGGTTGTACAAAAACAATCTTGAAACAGCCGGATTGCTATATGAAGACTTAGTATTTGCCAACCTGCTGTAATAAATTGAAAAATAAAATACTATGGACAATTTAAAACCGTTACGGTGGGGAATTATTGGTTGTGGAAACGTTACTGAAGTAAAAAGCGCCCCACCCTATCAACTAACGGATGGTTTTGAATTGTCCATGGTTATGCGTCGTAATGCGGAAAAAGCAGCGGATTATGCCAAAAGACATCATGTGCCATCCTGGACGACCAAGGTGAGTGAGGTTATTGAAAACTCCGAAATAGATGCAGTTTATATAGCGACGCCACCAGATACCCATAAATTGTATGGTCTTCAAGTAGCGGCAGTAAGAAAACCCTGCTGTATTGAAAAACCGATGGCACCAAGTTATGCTGACAGTCTTGAAATTTATAACGCTTTCAAAAAAGAGGATGTACCACTTTTTGTTGCCTATTACCGTCGTTCTTTGCCCAGGTTTACCAAAATAAAAGAATGGTTGGACAAAGGTTTTATTGGGGATGTGCGCCATATTCGTTGGTATAAGAGCAGAACGCCAAGTGAACTCGATTTAAGCGGAACGTATAACTGGCGTACCGATGCAGCGGTTGCTCCAGCTGGCTATTTTGATGATTTGGCAAGCCACGGAATCGATTTGTTTACGTATTTGTTGGGCGATATAAAAGATGCAAACGGTTTTGCCCTGAACCAACAAGGATTATATTCCGCAAAAGATGCGGTCACGGGCAGTTGGATTCATGAAAATGGAATAACAGGAGAGGGTAGTTGGATCTTTGGAGCGAATAAACAACAGGACAAGGTCGAGATTTTCGGTTCTAAGGGTGAAATACGGTTTTCAGTATTGGACGAATCGCCACTGGAACTTGTAAGTCATGACCATCAAGAATCTTTACATATTGAACACCCAACACATCTACACCAATACCATGTGGAAAATATGAAAAAGCATTTGTTAGGGATAGCACAGCATCCGTCTACTGGAGCATCGGGATTACATACCAGTTGGGTAATGGATAGAATCTTGGGAAATTTAAAATAGGGAAGTGCACTCTTAATGGAACACAGAACATCCTAGGATTTTTTTTGTTGAAACATTATTTTTGGACTAAGGACTTAATTTTAGTTGGAGATGGTTACAATATTTCCACTTTGCGTGGCCCTGTAGAAAAGCAAATCATAATAGCGATTTCCGTCATCTGGTCTGTCCAATTGTTGCCCCGTAAAGAGGTTGTAGGTGAAATCTTCACAGGAACAGACTACATTTTGCCCATCAATCGTCATGGTAGAACAATTATTGGGTGTATGGTTGGGGCAGCTTGCTTCAAAAGCTACATAAGTATCCAATCCAGATTTTATGACAAAAGCGCCTCGTGTACCAACGCCACTATTCCCTACATAAACAGGATTACCAATATTGTTCAAATCGTTATAAAGCGGTAGATTCAAATTTAATTCAAACCTAAAATTCACCTCTTGGAGAAAAGGATTTCTATTGGTGCTATCAGAATTACATGAAATTAAAAAAATCAATAAAACAAAGCCCCGGAAGTACCTCATAGTGTGAATTTCAAAACATTACTTCAACAAATTTGCGCAAAAATTCCTTATATTTGCGTTAAATCCTCGATAAAAATCCTATGCCAGTCATAGAGGTGTTCGAGGATTTTTTGTATTTACAACGTTAAAGCGCATAGGGAAAATTTTCATTTTCTCCAGTGTTCTTTTTGCATTAAAACATAACGATATGAGTAAAGTATCTTATTATACGGAAGAAGGATTAAAAAAATTAAGGGAAGAACTCAATTACTTAAAGGATGTTGAGCGACCCAAAGCCTCCCAAGCTATTGGTGAAGCCAGAGACAAAGGAGATTTGTCTGAAAATGCGGAATATGACGCCGCTAAAGAAGCACAGGGGCTTTTAGAAATGAAAATCTCTAAAATGGAAGAAACGTTGGCCAACGCTAGGCTAATTGATGAATCGCAACTGGATACCTCAAAGGTTTTGGTACTGTCTACGGTAAAATTGAAGAACCAGACCAATGGGATGGAAATGAAATATACATTGGTGGCAGAGAGTGAAGCGGACTTAAAAAGTGGTAAAATATCGGTCACTTCCCCAATCGGAAAAGGATTATTGGGAAAATCTGTTGGAGACGTTGCTGAAATTACCGTACCCAATGGAACGTTAAAGTTTGATATTTTGGAGATTACACGAGATTAGCGGATACTAATTCGTTATATTTAATCCTGTCACCTGACAGGATTTTTTGTTTAAAGCCAAACCATACCAAGCATGCCAAGTATTTTTACCAAAATAATCAATGGAGACATTCCTTGTTATAAAATAGCGGAGGACGAAGACAATTTCGCCTTTCTGGATATAAATCCCAACTCCAAGGGACACACACTTTGCATACCCAAAAAAGAAGTGGACAAACTATTGGATTTGGATGAAGCGTTGTACCTAAAACTTATGACATTTTCCAGAAAAGTAGGAAAGGCCATTGAGGCCGCAATACCCTGCGAGCGGGTAGGTTTGACCGTAATTGGGCTAGAGGTTCCCCATGCACATGTGCACCTTATTCCATTGCACAGCATGAAAAACGCCACTTTTCAGCATAAAGAAAAATTGGAGCTGGAGGAATTTGAAGCTATTGCAGAAAAAATAAGGGAAAAGCTTAGTTGACAATGGAGGTAACTGCAATACTAGCCTTGTTTGTGTAACATCTTCAGATTGCCCAGGCTGCTCTGGTTGTGTAGATCATCCAAACCAGGAATACAAAATATGTAGGGCGTAGATTAAAGTAATCTGTAAATACTTAACAACGAGAAATCTCTTCTCGTTGTTAAGTATTTACATCAGATAATTACCATTGAATTGAAACCACGATTATGAAAAATATTATTTATTTAAGCATAGTTCTTCTAGTTTTCGCCTGCAAAAAACAGAACTCGCAGGCGAGTCAATATCAAATAATCGGGAATATAGACAGTATGCCAAACAATTCAATTGTCTACATTAGGAATATGGATTTTGTGGATTCTACAATCGTAAACGATGGCAAGTTCAGATTTGAGGGTAAAACTGAAAGTCCTACACAAGCTTTTTTGTCGGTAAAAAGGGTATCGGGTAGACGGGCACTTTGGTTGGAGAGTGAAACAATAACAGTATCGGGAACTTTTGATGATATTGAAAAACTAAGTGTTATAGGTAGTAAAAATCAAAGAATATCTAATCTTTTATGGAATAAGAAAAAACCAATTCTAGAAGAATTAAAAAAGTCATCAAATCTAATTTCCAGTACTTCAGATAGCATATTCAATAAGGATTCTTTAGCTGCGCATATCAAATCTCTAAGTTCACAATTAGTACAAATTGAAAGGAATTTTTTGAAGGAAAATATAAATACATTGGACGCTTCCATCATTTTGAATAAATACAAAAGGACTTGGAACAAGGATACCGTCAAAAATCTATTTTCCCAAATGGGCCCTGAAGCACAAAATACTGCAAGTGGTATTGAAATAAAAAGATTCTTGGATTTATCCAAAAATCCGCAAGTGGGCGACCATTATATTGATTTTACAGGGCAAGATGCTGAAGACGAAGAGGTCTCCCTCTCGCAGTTCCTAGGAAAATATACACTAGTAGATTTTTGGGCCTCTTATTGTGCTCCTTGTAGGGAAGAGAATCCAAATCTGGTAAATCTTTTCAATTCGTTCCAACAAGATGGCTTCAAGGTTGTAGGGGTTTCTCTGGACATGAAAAAAGATAATTGGCTCAAAGCAATAGACCAAGACGGTCTTCCTTGGGATCATATAATTCTTAAAAATCCTGATAGTGATGCCGCTTATATTTATGATATAAGAGGAATACCGGATAATCTTCTTTTGGATGAAAAAGGAGTTATACTGGCCAGAGGCTTGACTGGTGATTTTTTACAGAAGGAGTTAGATAAATTATTTAGAGATAACAATCTGAACCGCCAAGAGAAAAAATAGGAATATCTCTCTTTGTAAAAACAATAAGTTTAAGACTTTTTTAGTAGATACCTATCCAAGCAGCAGATTTTTAATCAATATTTTTATTGATGTGAAATCTATTTCTGGGTTATGAAAAAAATTATTCTTTTTGCTTTCATTTTGTTTGTGGAAAATCTTGTTGGACAAAAAATCACTACAAAAATGATTGACCAAACAGTTTTGACTATAGAAGCTGACCCTACACTCGTACGTAAGGAAATAGATTCTGCAGAAGACAATAAAAAGTTAGAAATATGGTATAAAGGAAATGAAATCTTCAAAATAAAAAGTGAAAAAGAACTGCTTTCAGGTAAACACAGTGTCACTATCTACCTAAAAGGAAACAATCCAATAAAGGTAATTGAAGAAGAAGAAAATATGGATACTATTGCCGATAGGCAAAACAAACAAAAAACAAAAAAAGTCTTTAAAACCATAGTTTATGAATTTAATGGTAAAAAGAAACTAAGGGGTGTTGTTGTTAAAGGAAAAAGGATTCTTAGTAAAGCTAGTTTCCCCCCTCATGATTATGAAAATCTTATAAACGATGCAAAGAGTTCACTCAAAATATAGAGTAGTCTAAGTTTTGAATAATGAAGAACTTTCTTCCTAAAGCTTTTAAGCCGGATACTAACTTTATTGGACTAAGATTCAATTAAACAACACCCTCCAAATAAAAATAGACCCCTACGGCAATTGCACAAATTGCAAGCACAAGGATACTAAAGAAGAGTGTGGTAAAACGTACCGATGTTCTATCTGGGGTCACTAGTTTGTTGTAGTACTCGAATACCCGCTCAATATCTGGCGTCCAGTTCACGGGATAGATAATCGAATAACATTTCTTGCATTTTATCTCGTGGGTTACCTCGTCGGTGGTTTTATGATAAAATGCATTATACGTGTGTTTTTGATAAAAGGTGATCTTTAGCTCTTGATTAAAGCATTCCGGACAGTTATTGGTGATTTCGGCGTCTTTGATCGCAATCTTTTTATCCTTTGCCATAGCTTATTGAATAGTTGCACGTAGGGAAATTTGCATGATTGTTCCTTCTTTACTTGACGAAAGTACTTTAATTTTTCCTTTGTGATATTCCTCCACAATTCTTTTTACAAGCGAAAGTCCTAATCCCCAGCCCCTTTTCTTAGAGGTTACCCCTGGATTAAAAATGCTTTGAAAATTACTTTTTGGAATGCCGTGTCCCGTATCCGAAACCAAAATATTGACGTATTGGTTCTTTTTTTCAATTTGAATAGTGATGTTGCCTCTCCCTTTCATAGCGTCTATACCATTCTTAACGAGATTTTCTATGCTCCAATTGTACAAAGGTGGATTTAAAAGCACGGGAACTTCATCAATTTCAGAGCTAAAGGCAAAATGGATGAGCTTTGAGCTTCTTCGCTTTAAATACTCATAGGCTTTTTCGGTTTCAGCCACAATATCATGTACTTCCAAATCCGGAATAGAACCAATTTTGGAAAAACGATCTGTTATGGTCTCTAATCGGATGATGTCCTTTGCAATTTCTTTGGTGATATCCGGGTTGATATTTTCAGACTTCAACAGTTCGTTCCAGCCTAAAAGGGAAGTTAAGGGGGTGCCAATTTGATGTGCGGTCTCTTTTGCCATACCTGCCCAAAGTTTATTTTGTTCCGAAGCCTTATTGGTCTTAAAGAAAAAGAAAATGACCGTTCCAAAAAGAAAAATAATTAAGAGCAGGGCCAAGGGATAATATTTCAACTTGTTTAAAACCTCGGAATTTCCATAGTAAAGGGTTTCCAAAAGTTCTCCCTCCTGAATAATATGAATAGGCTCGTTCTCACTTTCAAATTGCCGTATTTTTTTCTTGATGTAAATACTATCGGTCGCTTTTTCAAAAGAAATGTTGTGTGTTTTAATAGAGCCCTCTTCATTGACCAGAATCATTGGAGTAGACGTATTGTTGCCCATCACCTTTAAAGTAAGGTTCCCTAATTCTTGATCCACGGAGGATTGGATAAGCTCTAATTGTGCTGTTGCCCAAATTTCCATCTTCAACCGCTCTTCCTCTTTAAAGTTCTTAAAAAAGCTGTTGGTGTTCCATAGGATAAGGCTTACAATGACAAATGCCGAAATCAATAAGATAATGTTGTAGGCCTTTTTCCTTGGGTTGATGTTCATTTTTGTTGCAATTAGGACTAAAGATAGCAGAAAATGTAAAAATATGTTGATACTTCGTTACTTAGGATGGTTTTTATTAGGGTTCATTTTATGTATTTTTGGCACTTATAGAAAAGTAGAAAAAATGGAAGTTCAGGGAAGAGTTAAAATGATAGATGAGACCAAAACCTACGGCAATAACGGTTTCAGAAAAAGAGAATTGGTAGTGACTACAGAGGAACAGTACCCTCAGCATATTTTAGTGGAATTTGTACAGGATAAATGCGATTTGCTCAACAATTATAGTGTAGGACAAATGGTGAAGGTGAGTATAAATTTAAGGGGAAGAGAATGGGTGAACCCACAGGGCGAGACCAAATATTTTAACTCCGTACAAGGGTGGCGTATTGAGAATCTACAAACAGAGGCAGGTGGCGAAAACATACCACCGGTACCACCTATGGAAGCTTTTGAGCCCGCGGATGACCTTAACGAGGGCGACCACGACGATTTGCCTTTCTAAAATACTTTGGGTCTTACCAAAGGTATAGCACTCGTTTTTAGAAGGTTTTTGCCTTCCCCGTTTACAATTGCGGTATTTCTTACGTTTTTGACCATTATTTTGGCGCTGGTTTTTACCAAAAACACTTCGGATAAAAACCACCTTGTCGAAATTCTATCATATTGGGAAGACGGAATATGGAATACTGGTTTATTGGTGTTTGCTTATCAAATGATGCTCATTTTGGTATTGGGGCATGTGTTGGTATTGAGCAAACCAATGGAACGGTTGATTTTGAGAATCACCAAACTTGTAAGAAATACATCCAACGCTGCTATTTTGGTGGCTTTGCCTACCATGTTGGTTTCGTTTTTTAATTGGGGGCTCGGGCTTATTTTTGGTGCAATTTTAGCTCGTAAGGTTGGTGAATATGCCCAAGCGAACAATATTCCTATAAATTACCCTTTGGTAGGTGCTTCTGGTTATGTTGGAATGATGGTCTGGCACGGAGGAATAAGTGGCTCCGCTCCAATAAAGGTCTCCGAATTTGGTCATTTGGAGAATTTGATGAAAAATGTTTCTGATGGCGCAATACTGGCACAATTACCCGAAACAATTTCCACATCGCTTACCGTTTTCAGTTATTGGAATCTTACTTTGTTCGCAGTGGTAGTTCTTTCTGTAAGTATGTTGATTTACTATTTGGGCAAAAGAACAAACCCTACCGAGGTCAATTTAAAAGAATACAGATTTACCTCGATTGCAAAAAGCAACTTGGAAGGAGCTGAAAAACTGGACTATTCAAGAATAACTGCCATAGGTTTTGGAGCTTTGATTTTGGGAGTTTTCCTGATTCAATATTTGCCAGCGTTACAAAGCTTGAACATTACCCCTAACTTACTTAATTTCTTTATGCTTGGTCTAGCGATTGTATTGCATGGCAACTTCAAAAGTTTTTTGAGTGCCGTTGAAGAGGCAATTGGCGATACCACTGGGATATTGATACAGTTTCCGCTGTATTTTGGTATCATGGGCATAATGGGAAGTAGTGGTATGATTACGGGTATTTCAGATTTTTTTGTGTCTGTGAGCACAGAAACAACGATGCCCATATTTACTTTTTTTAGCGCAGGATTGGTCAATATTTTTGTTCCCAGCGGCGGCGGACAATGGGCTATACAAGGACCATTGGTTCTTGAGTCTGCGTTAAAAATGGACGTGCCATTGCCCAAAGCTATAATGGCACTGGCCTATGGCGACCAAATTACCAACATGCTTCAGCCTTTTTGGGCGCTACCACTTTTGGGTATTACTAAGTTAAAAGCGAAAGAAATTTTACCCTACACCTTAATTTTTATGCTGATAGGAAGTCTTGTGTATATAGGAGGGCTTCTTATTTTTTAGTCTCTTTTTTCGTATTTTTAATAAAAACTGCAAATTGGAAAAAGATAGGAAAAACCTTCCCTTGTCCTTCTTAGGGGATAGGTTAGAATTCCCCCCCGTTGAAACTGCGAATGAAGATGGCCTTTTGGCCGTAGGAGGTGATTTATCTCCGCAACGTTTACTTTTGGCGTACAAAAATGGAATTTTCCCTTGGTTTAATGAAGATGCTTTGATTTTGTGGTGGAGTCCCGACCCGCGCATGGTTTTGTTTCCAAAGAAAATCAGGATTTCTAAAAGCATGCGGAAGATTATTCGAAATGGTGATTTTACATTAACCCAAAATACATGCTTTGATGAGGTATTGGAGAATTGTGCCAAGATTCAGCGCAAGGGACAGGATGGAACATGGATTACCGATAATATGAAGTCTGCGTACAGAACGCTCTTTGAGTTGGGTTTTGCCAAATCTATAGAGGTTTGGCAAGACGATAAATTAGTGGGCGGACTGTATGGTGTTGATCTAGGTCACGTATTCTGTGGAGAAAGTATGTTCAGTACCGTTGCCAATGCCTCTAAATTTGCGTTTATACAATTAGCGGCTAAACTGGAAAAGGAAAACAACAAGTTCATAGATTGTCAGATGCATACCGACCATCTTGAAAGCCTTGGGGCGGAATTGATACCCCGAGATGCCTTCATTAGGATTTTAAAGGGATAGCTGAACGTTGGTCAACAGGAAGACTACATTTTGGGGGAGATTAGAAGTGTAATCTTCCATTCGGTATTCTATTCCTGCCTGTATTTTTAGGCCATGAGGTAGTTGCCATCCTACCTGACCGCTAATTCTAGTATCGTATTCAGAAGAATTTCCTCTGGCCACGCTCAATAAGTTTTCAAATCCACCAACAAAATAAGGTTCGCCAACATTCAACTTTTCCCCTTTTAAGGGAAAATCAACCGCAAAGCGATACCTAAACCTATGCGTCGTCAATGGTTCCGTTATTCGTTGCTCAGCCCTAAACCTATGACCAAATCGGACTACGAAAGGTCGTTTTGTAAAGTTATATTGTTGGGTAAGGCGAAGTTCGTTAGGGTTATCTTCAAAATTATTTCTAAATCGATATTGAACCCCTAACGCTATACTCTTGTTATCGGCCAGTTTTAAATTTGAAAAATGAACCAAGTCTACGTGCCTTATCCTAGCCCTAAAATCTCCTTCATCAATAAAGAAACTTCGTTTTGCCATAGAAAAGTTATGCGAATACGTTTTGGACAAGTTGTAATTTACAGCGGCTTGTGGTTGCAAATAGCCGGTCAAGTTTTCTTGGGATGTTAATAAGCATGTCCAAAGAAAACAACTAAGGAGGAACCACCTAGTACAAAACATGGTCATAGGAGGATGATAACGATTTTCTCAACTTTCTAAGTTCACCTTCGGCATTAAATAACGCCTCAAAGGTTTGAAAGCCCTTATCGTCTTTTGATGCAAAGATGATTTCATAGTTGATATAAGGTAGAATTAGGTTTTGGAAGGCGTGGTGGATCAATTCCTTTTCGGAGGTACCATTTGCGGCATATTGTTGTTGAATTTTTATAATACGCACTTTGTCAAATTCGTTCTGAAGATACCTATTGATTTTCCCCCAACTATCTTCGGGAATATCTTTTTCCTTGATGATAACTTCAATGTCCTCCAACTTACCCTGTTCATCAAATTCCACACTGTAATGTAATTTCCTCTTTTTGAATTTGGCCTCAAAACTATGTTTAAGACTGTCCGTTTCTTTATAAAAACGGATTCTCTTGGATGCTTCTAATTGCTCAGCAATGAGTTCGTAGGCATTGGCGGGGAACTCTGATTGCGATATGCGATATTCCTTTTCATACTTATTTTGGCCCCAACATGTGCATGCCAGTACCAGTAAACCAATACATAGTCTATACTTCATCATATCTAAAACAGCTTACCTCATGATCGTTTACCATTCCCGTAGCTTGCATATGGGCATACATAACGGTACTTCCAACAAATTTGAAGCCACGTTTTTTTAAATCCTTGCTGATTGTATCTGAAAGTGGGGTGGTGGCAGGTGCCTCCTTATAGTATGCCACTTTATTTTTAATAGGTGTTCCATTTACAAAACCCCAAATGTAGTCGCTAAAGCTTCCAAATTCCTTTTGCACATCCATAAAAGCTTTGGCGTTGGAAACCGTCGCATTTACTTTTAATTTATTTCTGATGATACCAGGGTTATCAAGAAGTTCATCGATTTTGTCTTGATTATAGTTGGCAATCTTTTTGTAATCAAAATTATCGAATGCTTTTCTAAAATTATCACGCTTTTTCAGTACGGTAATCCAGCTTAATCCAGCTTGAAAGGTTTCCAAAATTAGAAACTCGAACAAAGTGTCGTCATCCTTCACCGGTACGCCCCATTCCTTATCATGATATGCTTCATAAAGCGAATCGCCTTCGCACCAACCACAGCGATGTTTGTTCATGGTTAAATTTTAATCTAAAGGTAAGGGAAAATATGCTTTTCTTTTATCGCTAAACTATAGGGGGATAAGCTCCTTGGAAATAATGGCATCGTCAATGGCTGCGTATAGTCTGCTTTGCCCTCTAAAGAAGTCATTCTTATCTTTTCGCTCTAGGATTACCTTCTCTTTTTTGTTGGAGAGTTCCAGTATTCCAATAATTACCACCAATTGGTTCGTTATTTTATGAACGGGTATTTTAGCATCTGTTTCTGATGCTGCGCCGTTAATGGAATCATGTACGTACAAATATGATTTGTTTACAGGATTTCCAATCTTAAATAGTTCACCGAGCTTAACCTTATAATTTTTATGGTAAGATTTGGAAGATGTTTCATTAAAATCGGTATCGGGAAAAATAGCCGGACGTTCTTTTTTCTTCATTCATCATTATTTTAAGATTGAAAACTTTGGATAATGAACAAATAGAGTGGCATTCCTAATGTGATATTGAAAGGAAAAGTAAAAGCCAAAGCCATGGGCACATATAAACTTGGGTTAGCCTTTGGTGCCGCAATACGCATAGCAGCAGGTACCGCAATGTAGGATGCGCTGGCCGCTAAAATGGCAAATAGAAAACGGTTGCCAACACTTTCTGTGATAAATTGACTGAACCAAGCAACTAGACAGCCATTAATTACGGGCAATCCAATAGAGAATACCAAAGCAAACCAGCCTTTCTTAATAAAATCGTTCAATTTCTTGCCACTGGTAATCCCCATATCCAATAGGAATACGGCCAAAAAGCCCTTGAAAATATCTGTTGTAAAAGGTTTAATGCCTTCTGCCTGATGCTCATTCGCCAAAAAACCAATGGCCAAACTTCCCAGAATTAAGATAACGCTACCATTGGTAACGGAATGGTGCAATACTTTTTTGAAGTTGCTGCCTTCCTTGTTACCTCTCTTAAAGAAGGCCATTAGCAATACTCCAATGATAATGGAAGGTGCTTCCATGAGCGCCATAACGGCTACCATATGTCCGCCAAACTCAATGTTCTCTATCTCTAAGAACGAGATTGCGGTTACAAATGTTACTGCACTTACCGATCCGTATGCTGCGGCAATGGCGCCAGAGTTTTCTACGCTAAATTTTCTTCTGAGTATAAAATAGGCAAATACGGGTACTGAGATGGCCAAAAAAACACCGAACAGCAGCGACCATATAATTTCCATACTAAAGTCGCTATGGGAAAGTTCAAGGCCTCCCTTAAAGCCTATTGCAAATAGTAAGTATAATGATATAAATTTTGATGAGTTTTGAGGAATTTCTAAATCACTTTTTAGTTGAACTGCAACTATGCCAAGAAAGAAAAATAATAAGGCAGGATTGGTTAGGTTATCAATTAGAAGGTGTAAATCCATTAACTATTATTCTTCCAGGGATATTTTTAGGATACCATCAATACGAAGTCTTTTTCCCTCGTTTCTCAAACTATTGATGAATTCTTTTGCTATAACTTTTTCCTTTTCCAGTTCCAAAATCCGTTCATCTGGATACTTTGTATTGGCAGCACTGTCCCCTTCGCACCAAGATATACGCTGAAGTTTATGAAAGTTTATTTTTTCATCTATAAGAGCAGTGATCACATCACATGCTTCAGATGGAGTAAAACTGCCATCCACCAATTGTATTTTTTGCTTTGTTTCGATTGTAGTTTCCATGTTGAAGATTTTTAAAGATTTAATATTTTTTTGTTTGTCTTTTTCCAATCATATTAATCGACAATAAGCCGAATACTATGGACATTGAAATACTTAACCAGCCAAAAAACAGAAAGTCGTTTAAAGCGGAAAGGATCAAAACCCCACCAAAGAGAAACCCCATTAAAGCGTAGTAGATAGGATAGTATTTTTCCTCTTCACTAAGCTTGGTTCTTTTAGCTTCGATTTTGTGTACTAGAGATGTTGATTTATCTCGGGAGTACCTCACGGGTCCGGGTACGCGTCGGGTCCGGGTACACGTCGGGTCCGGGTACGCATCGGGTCCGGGTACGCGTCGGGTCCGGGTGCGTGACGCGCCCGGAACCACGAAAATGCTCGCTTCTCGTACAGCGATCAGTGTTTGTTTTTCTCCTCTCTTCGTGCGCTGCGCTCTACTCCCGACTGCCTCCCGACTGCCTCTTTTTGTAGTGAGCGAAGCATCTGTATGCCGACAAGAGAGCCGGGAGGCCCGCCCGGGGGGAAAGAGCCGCGGTATGGCGGTTATAATGTTTGTGGCGCGTGTGTAAGTGGCAGTCGGACCCCTAAATGCAGAAGTGCAGAGCGAAGCGCATGTCTGGGAGGAGGGG
>JBCCEC010000013.1:0-64554 GCA_039030475.1 Bacteroidota bacterium | reverse complement strand
CTTCGTTGTCATACCATCCAATAATTTTGACCATTTTACCTATAACAGAGGTCATTAAAGAATCAAACGTACAAGAATAACAACTATTGTTTATATCAATTGAAACAATAGGCTCATTCGTATAAAAGAGCATATTTTTCATCTGATTATCAGCATAATACCTAAAAGTATGGTTTATTTCTTCAATTGAAGTTTCTTTTTTAACATTAAAGGTAATATCTGTTAAAGAACCATTTGGAACTGGCACGCGTATACCGCATCCACCAATTACGTTGGATAAATGAGGGAAAATCTTGGTCAGGGCCTTGGCCGCCCCTGTTGTTGTTGGGATAATCGATTGTCCAGCTGCCCTTGATCTTCTTAAATCGCGATGGGGTCTATCGTGCAAACTTTGATCAGAAGTATAGGAGTGTATTGTGGTAATATAAGCCTGTTCTATACCGCATAGTTCGTCGATAATTTTTATCATTGGTGCGGCATTGTTGGTCGTACAGGATGCATTGGAGATAATATGGTCATCTGCACTTACTATATCTTCATTTACCCCGATAACAACCATTTTAATATCGTCCTCGGCGGGAGGAACGGTTAAAATCACTTTTTTTGCCCCATTCTTGATATGATGCTCTAAAGATTCCTTTTTCTTAAACTTTCCTGATGCTTCGATTACAATATCCACATCATGGGCTTTCCAATTTATTTCTTGCGGAGTTTCATGGTTAAGGACATGGATGGTTTCTTCATTTATTCTAATTTCATTGTCGTTGGAACTAATGTCAGTATTAAAAATTCCATGAATACTATCATACTTTAATAAGTGTGCCAATGTACGGGCATCGCTCAAATCGTTAATGGCAACAACCGAGATGTTAGGATGGTCTTGGAGCAACCTAAACAGTGTTCTTCCAATACGTCCGAAACCATTTATGCCAATACGAACATTTTTCATGCAATCAAGAATAAGGATTTATACCACTAGTGTATATGCTTGTGAGCCTTGTAGGAAGATCGGACCAATGCTCCGCTCTCAACGTGCCTAAAGCCCATTTCCAATCCTATTTCCTCGTACTTTTTAAATTGCTCCGGTAAGATAAAAGATTTAACAGGTAAGTGTTTTTTGGAAGGTTGTAAATACTGACCAATGGTAACTACATCCACACCTGCCTTTCTGAGGTCTTCCATGGTTTGTATCACTTCTTCCTCCAATTCGCCCAGTCCTAGCATAATACCGGATTTTGTACGATTGGCTCCGTTCTTTTTGAGGTATTCCAACACACCAAGACTTCTTTCGTATTTTGCCTGTATACGAACCTCTCTTGTGAGTCGCTTTACGGTTTCCATGTTATGGGAAATAACTTCTGGGGTAACCTGAAGTATTCGGTCCAAGTGATTTTCGATTCCTTGAAAATCAGGAATCAGGGTTTCCAAAGTGGTTTCTGGATTCATTCTGCGGATGGCCTTAACGGTTTCCGCCCAGATGATAGAACCCATATCCTTAAGGTCGTCCCTGTCTACGGATGTGACCACGGCATGCTTTATTCCCATAATCTTTATGGAACGTGCTACTTTTTCTGGCTCGGCCCAATCCACGCTTTCCGGTCTCCCGGTCTTTACACCACAAAATCCACAGGAACGGGTGCAAACATTCCCCAAAATCATAAACGTTGCAGTTCCTTCGCCCCAACATTCGCCCATATTTGGACAACTACCAGAGGTACAAATGGTATGCAGGTCATATTTGTCAACAAGACCTCTTAATTGGGTATATTTTTTTCCTGTTGGGAGTTTTACCCTAAGCCATTTTGGTTTTCCCTTGGGTGGCAGAACGTTATCTACAACAGCTGTGCTCATAAAACTTTTTTGATTTACAAAGATACAAAACAGTTAAAGAAAATAAGATTTTGGGGAGTAGCTCACTTTTTTTTAATGATTTCTGAAAGCAGTTTTTTGGCCCGTAGCAACTTTACCTTGACGTTGTTCAAAGGTTCGTTGAGTTCTTTGGCGATTTCTGCATAGCTTAATTCATTGAAATACCGCAGATTGATGACTTTCTGATAATGGGGCTTTAGTTTTTTAATGTCCTGTAAGAGATTGGCCAGGTTTTGTTCAATGATCAACTGATCTTCGACCGATGGAGTTTCATCCAATATTTTCTTTGCATCATCTCCATGACTTGACATGCCGTCCAAAAGACTCCGCTTTCTTTTTCGAATAAGGTCTACATGAAGGTTTTTGGATATGGTAATGAGCCACGTTTTAAACTCGTAGGCATCATCGTAGGTATCTATTTTATCAAAAGCTTTAGAAAACGTTCTGATGGTAATATCCTCGGCGTCGTTTTCATTTTTGGTACGGATAAGTTGAAAGCTATAAACATCGTTCCAAAAAGTGTCCAGAAGATTGCTAAATGCAATTTGACTTCCACCTTTTGCCTTTTTGATATTTTCCTTAATGGCTTCCTCTGTTTTATCCAAAAACTTTTTTTCTAGGTAGTGGATTTCAGAACTATGTTAGTGTGATTCGTAAATGGTCTATTTGCAATCTTGTTCCGCGGGGAGCTTTCCACAAAACCCACAAGCTTCACCATCTTGATTTAGATAAGGGTTTTGACTGGCACAGGTTCCGGCGAACTTACCATCTTTTTTAGACCATATTTTTATAGCGATTCCAGCAAATGCAATTGCAAGGATACCAATGGTCAATAATACTAACTTCATATCCTAAAATTTTGGGCAAAGTTACAAATTACTTACCTAAGAACGGAAGTGTTTAAGGATACTTTAGCGGTGCCTGTTAATAGGTGATATTGGCCACAATATTCTGTACGGTAGGAGAAGTATTTCCACCTTCTGGTTCAATAGTGATATAACCTATTGCTTTTTCCGCATAAGGCAAAGCCAAAAGATTGTCTTTATCCTCCAACTGTTTGATTACCCCTAGATTGACCAACTCTCCATTAACCTCTGCCCACATTTGAAAACATTTGTCCTCTGGAAGCTCAGGAAGATTGCTCACATTTATATAAGAAAGCTTTTTTACTGGGTTGATGTAAGCAACGGCCTTAAGCTCTTTTGCTTCCTTTTTACCCTTTACCGCATATCTCTTGGTATCTGGATTGTTAAGTACGATAAACTGATTTCTTACATCTTCAAGCTGGTTTTTCATCGTCTCTTCAAGATTTTTCATCTTATTGGAAACCAATGTATTTTCCTGCTGAAGGTTTTGGTTCTGGTTCCAGAAGAAAACTGCGGAGCCAGCAAAAATAAGTATTGCCACACTAGCTGCAATAGCATATCGAAACAGTTTTCTGGTTGCAACTCTTTCTTTTTTGGCACTGTGTAGAATGATTTGTTTAAGACCTTCAGGGGTTTTTCTTGCGTACAACTTGGCAAATGCTTCCAAGTTTTCCTGAAGCTTCATATAAGTGTCCCTTACTTTTGGGTACATGGTGATATACCTTTCTGCCTTTAGCGATTCTTCTTTAGAAGCATCTCCCAAAAGATATTTTTCCAATATGTCCGAATCCAAGAATAATCGTACTTTTTCTTTCATAACAGTAAGTTTATAAGAAGGAGTAATGTCATTGATGTACCGTAAATTTTGCCTAGTTCCCGTAATCCGATCTTCAATCTAGATTTGATGGTTCCTAAGGGAATGTCCAATTCATCACTTGCTTCTTGCTGAGTCATTCCTTGAAAAAATAAGGCTTCTAAAACAACTTGGTATTTGGGCTCTATTTTTTCCAGGTTTTCCTGGACATCCATAAATTCGGGTCGTATTCCGTTAACTCCTAAATTATATACGTCCGAAACATCTATTTGGACTTCTTTGTCCGATTTATTGTTTACGCTCCTTAGTTTATCTATTGCAGTATTTCTGATAATTCGAAACAGCCAGGTAAAAAGTTTTGCTTTGGATGCATCATATGTGTCCGCTTTTTTCCAAATTTTAATGAAGCTTTCTTGCAAAACGTCTTGTGCCAGATCATCATCTCTTAAGACTTTATATGCAACACCGTAAAGTGTATCGCCATAATGATCGTAGAGCAATGAGATTGCTTTATCGTCTTTTTCAGCAAGTAATGAAACTATATGTTTTTCAATTAAAGTACTCATTCATGGGGTTATTTAAGATAAGATTTTATGGGGGGTAAAATCTAAAATAACTTTTACGCCGTATATACTACAGAACGCTAAGTTAGAAAAAGGATTATGTGTTAGCGTTAAATATAACATTTAAGAGATAATACACATTTAAGAATATAAATTTTTTGGTTAGTTTGGTTTGGTATAACCCCTGTTTTCACTACGATGCAGGGGTTATTTTATAATATTTACCTCTGGTTGAATACTAATATTGAACTTATCCTTTACCTCTTTTTGTATTTCTTCGGCTAAAGTAAGAACTTCTTTTCCAGTTGCGTTTCCGTAGTTGACCAATACAAGCGCCTGTTTTTCATGAACTCCGGTTTCCCCAATTCGCTTTCCTTTAAATCCACATTGTTCAATAAGCCAACCCGCAGGTATTTTATAAGATTCATCTGAAACTTTGTAAGATGGTGCCTCTGGATGGTTTTTTTGGAATTTCTCAAAGGTCTTTTTTGAAACAATTGGGTTCTTAAAAAAACTACCACTATTTCCAATTTGCTTAGGATCTGGTAGCTTACTTTGACGAATGGAAATTACTGCATTGGATACATCATGAATGGTGGGATAAATAATCCCTTGATTTTCCAGTTCTTCCTCGATCGCTCCGTAACCTGTATTCAAACTGTGGTTCTGCTTTGTCAGTTTTAAGCTTACCGAAGTAATAATATATTTTCCTTTTGCCTGATTTTTGAAAATGGAATCCCTATAACCAAACTTACATGCATCCGTATCGAATGCAATCAGTTCTCCGCTCTCCATTTCCATTGCCGTACAATGTACAAACATATCTTTGAGTTCAACACCATAGGCGCCTATGTTCTGTATTGGAGCCGTACCAGTATTGCCTGGTATAAGCGATAGGTTTTCCAATCCCCCATACCCATTTTCTAAGCTCCATAATACGAGCTCGTGCCAGTTTTCACCGGCCATTACCTTTACAACAACCTCGTCATCATTTTCTTCCGTAATGGTTATACCCTTTAAATTTATGTATAGCACTAGTGCTTCAATATCTTTGGTTAGCAACATATTGCTACCGCCGCTGATAATAAATTTTTCTGGATAGGCCTCAAGCTCAAGAACTTTTTGGAGTTGCGCCAGGCCATGGATCTCTATGAAAAAACGAGCCTCGGCATCAATGCCAAAAGTGTTGTATTCTTTTAATGATATGTTCTCCTGTATGTTCACTCCGCGTTGTATAGTTTCAAAGCAGCTCCTACCAATTGCACTGCTGTAACCAGTTGTTCCTTTTCAAGAACATAAGCAATTCTTATTTGATTCTTTCCCAATCCTTCCGTGGCGTAAAAACCTGCTGCAGGGGCTACCATGACAGTCTTTCCATCCAATTCAAATTTTTCAAGAAGCCATTGTGCAAAATCATCGGCATTTGTAACGGGCAGTTCAACTACACAATAAAATGCTCCTTGCGGAACGGCGACTTTAACACCGTCCAATTTCTGTAATTCAGCAACCAAAGTATTTCTCCTATCAACATATTCTGTTACAACATCATCAAAGTATGCTTGCGGTGTTTCAAGAGCAGCTTCACTGGCCATTTGAGCAAATGTTGGTGGGGAAAGACGCGCTTGTGCAAATTTTAAAGCAGTTTCTATCACACTTTTATTTCTAGATACCAAACAACCAATACGAGCACCGCACATGCTATATCTTTTGGATACGGAATCAACAATAATTGCATGTTCTTCTAAACCAGGTTCTTGTAAAATAGAATAATGTTCACGACCGTCGTAGGCAAACTCACGGTATACTTCATCTGCCACCAAAAATAGGTTGTGTTTTTTTGCCAACTCGGCCAATTGTTTTATTTCGGCCTTGCTGTACAGGTAACCCGTAGGATTTCCTGGGTTACAAATTAAGATAGCCTTGGTCTTTGATGTAATCCGTTTTTCAAAATCAGCAATTGGGGGCAGCGCAAAATTGTTTTCAATGGTAGATACAATTGGAACAACATTTACACCCGAAGCCGTCGCGAAACCATTGTAATTGGCATAGAAAGGCTCTGGAATGATAATCTCATCATCGGTATCCATAATAGTGCCCATGACAAAAGAAAGTGCTTCCGACCCACCAGTTGTAACAATGATATCCGAAGAAGAAACATGAATATCGTTTTTACTGTAATAATGGGCTATCTTGCTTCTGTACGTTTCCGAGCCTTCGGTCATACTATAGGCCAGTACTTCGATTGTATGGTTTCTCACTGCATCTAAAGCAACTTTAGGTGTCTTTATATCTGGCTGTCCAATATTTAAATGAATTACATGGGTTCCTCTTTTTTTGGCCTCTTCGGCATAAGGAACCAATTTTCGTATTGGTGAAGCAGGCATTTGCTTCCCTTTTATAGATATACCTGGCATGCTTTAAAATTTACGCAAAAATGATAAAACCAATACTTGAAAACAACAGATTATGGCATTATTTCTAAGGTCTTGGGAATGTTAAATTAAAGTAAGGGTTTGTTATTATTTTGTATATTGAATAGGTATAATCATTTAGAAGTAAGTAAATTGAAAAAAAACCTACATCTTTTTATACTTTTTCTGATGCTGTTTCCATTTCTGGTTTCTGCACAGGGATTCAAATTGCCTGAGAGTCAAAAATTCCAGAAAGTAAAGTTCCAATTGATCAATAATCTTATTATTGTTCCTTTAGAAGTAAATGGTGTGGCACTTACGTTTGTGTTGGACTCGGGGGTTAGTAAACCAATACTTTTTAATTTAACGGATAAGGATTCTGTACCTATAAACAATGTTTCGGAAGTGACCATTAGGGGTTTAGGTGATGGAGAGCCTATGAAAGCGCTAAGCTCTAAAGGAAATACGTTTAAATTAGGAAAAGCTAAAAATTACAATCAAGACTTGTATGTAGTTCTGGATAAAGGAATCAACTTTTCTACATCTTTAGGTATACCAGTGCATGGTATTTTGGGCTATGACCTGTTTAGGGATTTTGTGATAGAGGTTAATTACCAGGCCAAGAACATTAAACTGTACGACCCTAGTCGATACAATCCCAGTGATAGGGTCAAATCAAAATCACAAACACTTCCAATGTCCATAGAAAAAAGGAAAGCCTATGTTGAAGGAAAAGTTTTGATGAACAATGCTGAAGACGTTCCTGTCAAATTGCTGGTAGATACAGGAAGCAGCGATGCGCTCTGGCTTTTTCACGCACCGGAAAAAGGATTGGATATTCCCGAAAAACACTATGAAGATTATTTGGGAAGAGGATTGAGTGGCGACATTTTTGGAAAACGGACCAAGGTCAATGGTATCAAAATTGGTGATTTTGAACTTAAAGATGCCAAAGCGGCTTTTCCTTATCGGGAGTCTTTTGGATTCATCAAAAATTTTGGTGATCGCAATGGTAGTGTAGGTGGGGAAATCTTAAAACGCTTCAATATCATTTTTGATTATTCCAGAAATCAAGTTACTTTCAAAAAGAACGGATATTTTAAAACTCCATTTCAATATAATTTAGCTGGAATCGAATTGCAGCACAACGGACTTAGATATATTGCCGAGAGTCTTGCAGATGCAAATGGTGTAGTCAGAAATGATGATGCATCCTTTGGTAATGTTCAAATTTTATTGGAGAACAAGACGCGATTAAGCTTGGTTCCAGAAATTGTTGTTTCTGCCATAAGAGCAGGCAGTCCTGCCGAAGAAGCTGGGTTGCGAGAGGGTGACGTAATTTTGGCCGTTAATGGGAAACGAATCTATAAATATAAGTTGCAGGAAGTGCTAAAAATGCTCAATGATAAAGAAGGAAAACGTATTAAGGTTTTAATAGAGCGCTACAACAAAGATTTATTGTTCTCTTTTGTGCTCAAAAAAGTCTTTTAACTAAAAAAGCCCTTTCTAAAATTTTAGAAAAGGCTTTCCATTTTATTACTGCTATTTTTTATTTAGCTCCCTCACCTTTAACGGTTCCTTTGATTTTAAGAACCTTCGTAGGAGTGTCTGCGTTAGATGTTACCGTAATGGCTTTTCTAATTGGGCCAACTCTTTTAGTATCATACTTCACTTGAATCTCACCTGTTTTACCTGGTAAAATAGGTCCTTCTGGTTTTTTTGGAATCGTGCATCCACAGCTGGACTTCACATCACTGATAACCAATGGAGCGCTTCCTGTGTTGGTAAATTCGAATACTCGAATACCATCACTGCCTTTTGCAATCTCACCGTAATCAACGGTTTCGCTTTTAAATTCGATTTTAGCTGTTTCTTGTGCATAGACCCCTAAGGAAAGAAATCCAACAAACAACATGAGTACAGTTTTTTTCATCATTTCTAGTTTTGGGTGAACTTCAAAAGTAAATGTTTTCACACCTGCATCCAAAATTCTTTTGTTATGTAATAACGTTACTTATTTTTGTTTCGTATTTCAACATTGGTTTTCGAACAAAGCATAGCATTAATTTTATATACTTTGCATCTGCCGCAACGCCAATCCGAGGTGCTAAATGACAAAAACTATACCGAAAAATGGAAATTCCATCAAAATATGACCCAAATAGGGTAGAGGAGCACTGGTATTCTTACTGGATGAAGCATGACTTTTTTAGCTCAAAACCAGACGATAGAGAGCCTTACAGCATCGTAATACCTCCACCAAATGTCACAGGAGTGCTGCATATGGGGCATATGCTCAACAATACGATACAGGATGTGCTTATCAGAAGGGCCAGACTCTTGGGGAAAAACGCCTGTTGGGTTCCCGGTATGGACCATGCATCAATAGCTACGGAAGCAAAAGTGGTGGCCAAGCTTAAAGACGAAGGTATTGCAAAGGCAGATCTGTCCAGAGCGGAATTTTTAAAGCATGCTTGGGATTGGACGGATGAATACGGTGGCGTAATTCTTCAACAGCTAAAAAAATTAGGTTGTTCTTGCGATTGGGACAGAACCAAATTTACAATGGATGACGATATGTCAGCTTCCGTCATCAAAGTTTTTGTCGATTTATACAAAAAAGGAAAAATTTATAGGGGGTTTCGAATGGTGAATTGGGATCCAGAGGCCAAAACAACATTATCGGATGAAGAGGTTATTTATGAAGAAAGGCAAGGAACACTCTATTATTTGGCATATCAGATTGAAGGATCGGACGAAAAAGTTACTATAGCCACCACTAGACCCGAAACAATTTTAGGCGATACTGCTATTTGTATCAATCCAAATGATGAGCGATATCGGCATTTGAAAGGAAAAAGAGCTATTGTTCCTATTTGTAATCGAGTTATCCCGATTATCGAAGATGACTACGTTGACATTGAATTTGGTACAGGTTGCTTAAAAGTAACCCCAGCTCACGATGAAAATGATAAGAACTTAGGAGAAAAGCATAGTTTGGAGGTTGTAGATATCTTTAATGAAGATGCAACCCTTAACTCTTATGGTCTTCATTACCAAGGAAAGGACCGTTTTGTAGTTCGTAAGGAAATCTCAAAAGAACTTGAGGAGAACGGATTTTTGGTAAAAACGGAACAACATCTCAATAAAGTAGGTACTTCGGAACGCACCAAGGCGGTTATTGAACCACGGTTATCAGATCAGTGGTTCCTTAAAATGGAGGATTTGGCAAAACCGGCACTTGAAAGTGTGCTAAAAACAGGCGACGTTAAACTATATCCTAAAAAGTTCGAAAATACCTATCGTCACTGGATGGAGAACATTAGGGATTGGAACATATCTCGTCAGTTATGGTGGGGCCAACAGATTCCTGCATACTATTACGGTGATGGCAAGGAGGATTTTGTAGTGGCAGAAACCAAGGACGAAGCACTTGAAATGGCAAGGTCAAAAAATCCAAGCATCCAAGCATCCGATTTACGACAAGACCCAGATGTACTGGATACTTGGTTTTCTTCCTGGTTATGGCCGATCAGTGTTTTTGGAGGTATTTTAGAACCGGAAAACGAAGAAGTAAACTACTATTACCCTACAAGTGATTTGGTAACCGCACCGGATATTCTGTTCTTTTGGGTAGCACGGATGATTGTTGGTGGATACGAGTATCGGGGAAAGCAACCTTTTGAAAATGTTTACTTTACAGGATTGGTCAGGGATAAACAACGTCGAAAAATGTCCAAGCAATTGGGGAATTCGCCAGATGCATTAAAATTGATAAAGGATTTTGGGGCTGATGGAGTTCGTGTAGGACTTTTATTAAGTTCCGCAGCTGGTAATGATTTAATGTTCGATGAGGTGCTTTGTCAACAAGGAAAAAACTTCTCCAACAAAATATGGAATGCCTTTAGGCTGGTAAAAGGATGGGAAGTTGCCGATTTACCACAACCCGAAGCTGCTAAAGTTGGAATTGATTGGTATACAGCTAAGCTTAATCAAACCTTAACCGAGATTGAAGACCATTTCTCAAAATACCGAATTTCTGATGCGCTCATGGCAATATACAAATTGGTATGGGATGACTTCTGTTCTTGGTTATTGGAAGTTGTTAAACCAGCGTACCAGAAGCCTATTGATAAAGCCACTTATGATGCTGTAATCCATTTGTTTGAAGAAAACTTAAAATTGCTGCACCCGTTCATGCCATTTTTGACGGAAGAAGTATGGCAGCATATCGACGAAAGAACACCAGAGCAGGCGTTGATTGTTTCAAACTGGCCAAAAGTTGGTGATGTTGATGCTAAGCTAATCAAGGATTTTGATTTTGCCGCGGATGTTATTTCTGGAGTTCGTACCATTCGTAAAGAGAAGAATATTCCTCAAAAAGACGCTTTAGCGCTGTCTATATTGAACAGCGAAGGAACAGACGATAAGATGGATGCAATTATTTTAAAGCTTGGTAACCTCTCATCAATGGAAATGGTAGATAAAAGTTTGGATGGGGCGCTTAGTTTTAGGGTTAAGAGCAACGAATATTTTATTCCCATTGGAGGTACGATCGATATTGATGCAGAGATTAAGAAAATTACTGAAGAACTTAGATACACCAAAGGCTTTCTGCAATCCGTACAAAAGAAACTCAGCAATGAGCGATTTGTAAATAATGCACCTGAAAAAGTTGTGAGCATGGAAAAAAAGAAAGTAGCCGATGCCGAAGCTAAAATTGAAACTTTGGAAAAGAGTTTGGCAAGTTTATCTTAATTAGTCGTTCGCTTGTTATCCTTAACCTATTCCAGAATCAAAAGCGTAAAAAATAAAAAGATGAGCGTGATGAGTGTGTAATGTTATGCCAGTCAATTTTATTCTATTTTTTTTCCTGAATACATCAAAATGTTGGAAATTGCAATTTTTTTAAATTCATTCTAATTAATGTTCAAGCAACGCGATTTTTCAAATAGAATACGAACCTATCATAGGTACTTAGGTTTTTTCTTGGCCGGTATTATGACTGTCTATGCACTTAGTGGTATTGTACTTATCTTTAGGGATACCGATTTTCTTAAAAAAGAATATCATTATGAAGAGCAACTTAAAGCAGGATTGAATGCTGCTCAAGTAGGTTCTAAAATCAACATTAAACGCTTAAAGTTTACAACCACAACTGAAGAAATTGCAACTTTTAAAGAAGGGACGTACAATTTAAAAACAGGGACCGTAACATATACGCTAAAGAAATTACCTCTTGTACTTGATAAAATGGCGCACTTGCACATAGCAAAATCGGCTGATCCGTTATACTTTTTGAATATCTTCTTTGGACTTGCCTTGCTATTTTTTGTAGTTTCTTCGTTCTGGATGTTTTTGCCGAAAACCACAATTTTTAAAAAGGGATTGCTCTTTACCGCTGCTGGGCTTATTCTTACCCTGGTTTTACTATTTGTATAAGGTTTTTGTTTGAAAACTGCTTTGAAATTAGAGAAATACGTGGTGAAAGCAAGAGCTGAGGGTAATTCGCTAGAACAGGTACAAAAAATAAATTTATCCAAAGAATGTGATGCGACATCTGGGCAAGGCTTTATAAATGCTGACCGAATCGTTGCGTTTATCTACAAATCCACGGATTAAAATAAATTCCTTGATGGTATAGATTTTTCTGGTTTCAAGCCTTAACTTGTAGTTGGATACAAGAGGATTTAACTACACTATGGGAAACCCAAAAAAAAGAAACATCTCTGTTACGGGAACTATTGAATTCTCTCACCTAAAAATTACCGAACCGAGTGATTACGCAGCGGGTGTTCCGGGAATAAAAGTTGCTTTGGAACATGTGAGCAAGGAATCTGGATTGTTCAGGTCTTTGAAGACGCTTTCCCATATGAACCAAAAAGAAGGTTTTGACTGCCCTGGATGTGCTTGGCCAGATCCGGAAATACCTTCAAAACTAGGTGAGTATTGTGAAAATGGAGCCAAAGCAATAGCTGAGGAAACCACTTTTGAACGAGTGGACAAGGATTTTTTCAGAAAATTTTCTGTGGAAGAAATCTCAACCTGGAGCGATTATCAAATCGGGAAAAGTGGCCGTATAACAGAACCCTTTATTTTAAAACCTGGTGCTGTCCATTACGAACCAATTTCTTGGTCAAATGCATTTCAGGTTATTTCACAGCATTTACACAACTTAAACTCCCCCGATGAAGCCATATTCTACACATCAGGCCGCTCCAGTAACGAAGCAGCCTTTTTATACGGTCTGTTTTCACGTGCTTTTGGCACCAATAATATGCCCGATTGTTCCAATATGTGCCATGAATCCAGTGGGGTGGCACTGTCGGAAACTTTGGGGATAGGTAAGGGGTCTGTATTGCTGGAAGATTTTTACAGTGCAGAAGTAGTAATGATCATAGGGCAAAACCCGGGTACCAACCATCCAAGAATGCTGACCGCATTACAAAAATGCAAAGAAAACGGTGGTAAGATTATAACAATTAATCCGCTTATGGAAAGTGGGCTCAGCCGTTTTAAAAATCCACAACAGGTAAAAGGAATCTTAGGAAGTGGAACCCAGTTGACCGATGTTTTCTTACAGGTGAAAATTAATCAGGATGTCTCGTTGCTCAAACTTATAATGAAACGTTTGATAGCTCTTGAAGAGAATGGGGAACAAGTTTTCGACCATAAATTCATAAATGAGAAAACCAATGGCTATCAATCACTTTTAGATGATTTAAAGGAGTACGATGAGGATAAATTATTGGAATTATGTGGGGTGGATTCCAGTTTTGTTGATGAGGCCGTGGCACTTTTGGCCAAAAAGTCGACAATCATTATTTGCTGGGCCATGGGATTGACACAGCACAAAAATGGTGTAGAGAATATTAAGGAATGTGTGAACCTCCTGCTGTTAAAAGGGAGCCTTGGGAAAGAAGGAGCTGGAACCTGCCCTGTTAGAGGGCATAGTAATGTACAAGGTGACCGTAGTGTGGGCATTATGCATTATGTTTCAAAATCTTTGAACAAATCCATTAAAGAAGTTTTTGATTTTGACCCTCCCGAAAAAGAAGGTTTTGATACCGTTAAGGGCATAAAAGCAATGTATGAAGGTAAGGCAAAAGTATTTATCGCTTTAGGAGGAAATCTTGTTTCGGCAGCTTCGGATACGGAGTATACGGCGGCGGCATTTCAGAATTGTGATTTAACCGTTTCTGTTAGTACCAAGCTCAATCGTACACATCTTACAGCAGGCAAAACCGCATTGATTTTACCTACATTGGGAAGATCAGAAATGGACAAGGAACGTTTTGTAACTGTAGAAAACAGTATGGGCAAGGTACATCAAAGTCAGGGTAGATTAAAACCGGCCAGCGAACACTTAATGAGCGAACCTGAAATTGTAGCAAATATTGCCAATGCCTATTTTGGTAACGAAACTAAAATTGATTGGAAATCCCTAGGTGAAGATTATAACCTTCTACGTGAAAAAATGTCTCAAGTCTTGACGGGGTATCAGAACTACTCCAAAAAATCTAAAGGTTCTGGATTTTACCTGCCAAATAATGTGAGAGAAGCAGACTTTTCAAAATTACCAGATGGAAAAGCACAATTTTCAATTTGCGAACTTCCTCAACATGATTTAAAAACGAATGAATTTATCTTAATGACGGTTCGAAGTCATGATCAGTTCAATACGACCATTTATGGAATGAACGATAGGTATAGAGGTGTACATGGAGAACGTAGGGTAATTTTTATGAATCCAAAAGATATGGAAAGTCTACAGCTAAAAGCTGAACAAGTTGTGGACTTGACCAGTAATTATTCCAATAAAGAACGAAGAGCTGAGCAGTTTAAGATTATCCCGTATGATATTCCTTCCGGAAATCTTTGTGCCTATTTTCCCGAGACCAATATTCTTGTTCCAAATGATTTATATGCGGACAAAAGCCATACCCCAGTAAGCAAATCCTTGATTGTGAGAATAGACCCAAGCAATTATATGTAGTTATTTTTGATTAGAAGAACCAACATACCCGAACACAATGAAAAACATCAACAGACGTAATTTTTTAAAGAAAACGTCACTATCAGCCGCAGCTGTATCCATTGCTCCTGGTTATCTAAAAACAAATATCGAACGACCCTATACATCAAAATACATGGGCGGATTTGCGGCTCCAAAGTTAGAGAGCGTGAGAGCTGCTTTTATTGGTGTAGGTGCACGTGGGGGAGATCATTTAAAATTTTTAGCGGCATTACCAAATACCGAGGTGGTTGCCATTTGTGATGTTTATGAGGATTTGGTCCAACAAAAAGTAGGTTGGGTAAAAGAAGTGTCGACACCTGATAGGCATAAAGATATCAAGCAATACTCGGGCGACAAGGAGGTTTGGAAGCAGATGTTATCAGAAGTAAAACCTGATGTTGTTTTTATTGCTACAAATTGGAAAAATCATGCCCCTATGGCCATTGAAGCGATGAACCAAGGAGCACATGCCTTTGTTGAAGTGCCCATAGCAGTAACTATAGAAGAAATGTGGGATATTGTTGACGCTAGTGAACGAACCCAAAAGCATTGCATGATGCTTGAAAATGTAAACTATAGCAGAGATGAACTCCTGTTTTTAAATATGTGCAGACAAGGTGTTGTGGGCGAAATTCTACATGGCGAAGCTGCTTATATACATGAATTGCGCTGGCAAATGGAAGAGCAGGAGCGAGGCACGGGTTCTTGGAGAACACATCATTATGCAAAGCGTAACGGGAACTTGTACCCAACCCATGGCTTGGGCCCTGTTGCACAGTATATGAATTTGGCAAGGAGTGAGGATACTTTTAAAAATTTGGTCTCTTTTTCGACACCTTCACTTGGTAGAGCTGCTTATGCAAAGAAAAATTACACTAAAGAGCATAAATGGAATCAACTTGACTTTCAAGGCGGTGATTTGAATACTTCCATCATAAAAACTAATTTAGGGAGAACCATTATGGTGCAATGGGATGAAACAAGTCCTAGACCTTATTCACGTCTAAATCTTCTTCAAGGAACAAAGGGTACACTGGCAGGATATCCAACTCGGGTAGCATTGGAAGGCGGAGTAGAAGGGATAACGGAAGACCATCATTCATGGGTGCAGGGCGAACAGCTACAAGCTCTTTACAAAAAATACGATCACCCGCTTTATACTCGACTCAATCAAGCTGCCAAAGGAAGCGGACATGGCGGTATGGATGGCATAATGGTGTACCGTATTGTGGAATGCCTACAAAAAGGACTTCCACTGGACCAAAATGTTTATGAAGGTTGTTTTTGGAGTTCCGTAGCGCCCCTTAGTGAGCGTTCTGTGGCAAATGGTGGCGAACCACAAGAATTCCCCGATTTTACAAGGGGAAATTGGAAAAATACAGCCCCCTTAGCTATCATAAGTTAAGCATTCTATGGTTCAGGTAAAAGTCCCCGCACGTATCTGTTTTTTTGGTGACCATCAAGATTATTTAGGGCTTCCGGTAATTGCTGGAACGATTAATCGGTTTATATATTTAAAGGCAAAGCCGAATTCGCAAAAGATTTTCCATATAAAGTTGATGGATTTAAAATCAACAATTTCTATTTCTTTGGATGATGATATGGGTACGATCGAAAAGAATGATTACTACAGGTCGTCAATGGCTATTTTAAAAGAAGAAGGATTTGATTTCGTCCAAGGTTATGATATCGAGATTTCAGGGAATATTCCCGTAAACGCAGGATTGTCAAGCTCTTCGGCATTAGTGGTTGCATGGATACGCTTTTTAATTCAAGGTCAAGAAGATGAGCGTGAAATTGATGATGTCCAAATAGGAAAGTGGGCCTATAAAACCGAAGTGCAATTTTTTGGGCAACCAGGAGGGTTAATGGATCATTATACCATTGCACAAGGCGGACTACGATATATAGACACGAAAAGAGGAACTACAGAACTACTTACCAGTGATTTGGGGAAATTGATTGTGGCAGAATCCGGTATATCAAAAAAAACACTAAGCGTTCTTAAAAATGCTAGAACGTATGCAGAAAATGCTATCAATGCTGTAAAGAACACAAATCCGAAATTTGATATAGAGAAAGCCACTTTAGGTGATTATCAAAAATATAAAACCATTGTACCCAATCAATTTCGAGAACATTGGTTTGCCACCATCCATAATTATGACATTACCTTACGGGCAAAAAGAATATTACAAAATACTACGCCTGATTTAAAAAACCTGGGTGAACTAATGAACGATCATCAAGAGATACTCCAAAATCAAATACAGAATACACCTTTAGAAATGATTGAAATGATGGATGCAGCAAAGAAATCTGGAGCTTTTGGCGCAAAAATTATTGGTTCTGGTGGTGGTGGATGTATGGTTGCAATAGCTGATGATAGCAGTAAAAATAATGTGAAAAAAGCATTTTTGAATGCTGGTGCGGTAGCAGCTTATGAGGTTAAACTTATTAATATATAAAAATGAACAACGAAAGCCTGATCATAATGGTAGGCGGGGCTTCTTCTCGAATGAAAAGAAGTCTAGAAAGTACGACCCTAGATGATAGAACAAAAAAAATAGCTGCCGCCCACCATAAAAGCCTTATCCCAGTCGGCAAGAATAATAGGCCATTTTTGTATTATCTGATTTCAAATGCTGCAAAGGCTGGTTACAAAAAGGTTTTTTTGATAACAGCATCAGAGAACAAAGCTTTCCATGATTTGGTGAATGCAGATTATTTCTCATTTGATTTGAGCGTTCACTTTGCAATTCAGCACATTCCCCGTGGAAGAGAAAAACCTTTGGGTACAGCAGATGCACTTCAACAATGTTTGGACCAATATCCTAAACTTAAAGAGGGCTATTTTACAGTCTGCAATGGTGATAATCTATATTCTGTTGGTGCTCTAAAAGATTTAAAGGCTGATAGAAATGCGCCCAATGCCTTGATTAGTTATAGCAGTTCTGGATTGAAATTTACGGATGAACGCATATTGAAATTTGCCGTAATGGATATTTCTTCGGATGGCTTTTTACAAGGAATCATTGAAAAACCAGAGTCAGGTGAAATTGAAAAATATAAAGATGAAACCAATGAGCTTCGGGTAAGCATGAATATTTTTAGTTTTTTTGGAGAACAGGTGTATCCATTTCTCGAAAATTGTCCTATGGATAAGGTTCGGAGTGAAAAAGAACTCCCAAAAGCAGTAGCAAATCTTATTAAGGAACTTCCAAAAAGTATGGTCTGTATACCTCGTTCTGAGCACATTCCTGATCTAACCGCGGCAGGCGATATTAGTTTATTCAAAAATTTGGAGTAAATTGAGAACAGATTTCTAACCCCATAAACGTATTAATTAATTCTTTAAGCTATGGAAACATACGCTACGGCGTTGTTGTACGCCACACCGTTTTTTATTGGGTTGGTACTTTTTGAGGTTCTTTACGGACATTTTGTAAAAAAACAGATGCACAATGTAATGGATACCGTGAGCAGCTTAAGCTCTGGTCTTACCAATGTCGTCAAAGATTCCCTTGGAATCGGCATCATAATTGTCACGTACCCTTTTTTATTGGAACATCTAGCATTAACGGAGATAAAAGCTACTTGGTTGGTATGGATAGTTGCATTTTTGGTTCTGGATTTTGCAGGTTATTGGAACCATCGTCTAAGTCATCATATCAATTTTTTTTGGAACCAACATGTAATACATCATAGTAGTGAAGAATTTAACCTAGCCTGTGCTTTGCGACAATCCATTTCAAATTTGTTGGGTTATTTTTCTTTGCTTCTTATTCCAGCCGCCTTGTTGGGAGTGCCACACAAGGTTATAGCTATTTTGGCACCTATCCACTTGTTTGCCCAGTTCTGGTATCACACAAGGCACATAGGTAAATTGGGTTGGTTGGAGTATGTGATCATTACGCCCTCGCAGCATAGGGTTCACCATGCCATCAATCCTGAATATGTGGATAAGAACCTTGGGCAGATATTTAGTTTTTGGGATAGAATGTTCGGTACGTTTCAAGAGGAGTTGGATGAGGTCCCGCCTCAATATGGCGTATTAAAACCGGCAGGTACTTGGAATCCTATTGTGATAAACTTTCAACACATATGGAGATTAATGAAAGATGCATGGCGTACTAAAAGTTATTGGGACAAACTCCGAATCTGGTTTATGCCGACAGGTTGGAGACCTATGGATGTCAAAAATAAATATCCTATCAAAATTATTGAAGACATATACAATTTCGAGAAATATCGACCAGAGGTTTCAAACGCATTAAAAGGATATTCCATCTTTCAGTTGGTGGCGAATACCGGTTTAATGTTGTTTATGTTCTTTAATTATTCTGAAATAGGATTTAACGGCCTGCTCTTATTTGGAGCCTATATTTTTATTGGGATCTATGGGTATACCACTTTAATGGACAAAGCGCCGTATGCAATTTGGATAGAACTTTTTAGATCGGTCGCGGGATTGCTCTTAATTTATGCAACGAGTGATTGGTTTGGTCTTAATGCGTATTGGTCCATTGGAAGCTATTTGGTGGGTATTTATTTTTTGATGACCATAGCGGGAGGTCTTTACTTTACATATGTTGAAAAACGCTATGCTACACCAGACTTAGCTTCGTGATTTGTAGCGTTTAATCAATATTTTCTTAAAGATGCTAGGATATGATTCTCAAATCCGTATCAGTGAGCGTAACATCACTTTGAAGGAACTAGGATTTCTTTTTTAATGTATTAGCCAAATCAATATAACTTTGCATGGCTTCCTCCCTGCTTATATTTTGTGCCTGAATAAGTGCGTTTGCCTTGAAAGCGTTTATTAAAGGGGTCTTGCTACCGGGATTTCCAAAGTTTCTATTGGCGATTTTAAAGTAGGCATAAAGTTTCAATAAAAAATCTGCGGGCAAAGCTTCTTCATAGCTATTTACAAAAGCTACAGCCTCCTCAAAATTTTTATGTAGGATTTCATCAGTCATCTTTACTTCTAACGGCAGCAATACAGGTTTTGGCCCCAACTACTTTTTGACCAAGTTTTACAGTAATATCGCAATCCAATGGCAACAACAAATCAACTCTTGAACCAAATTTAATAAAACCTGCATCTTCCCCTTGGGCTACTTGTTCCCCTTCTTCCGCGTAGTTTATTATGCGGCGTGCAAGTGCGCCCGCTATTTGCCGGTAACCAATCTCTCCAAATTTTGGTGTATGTATCACTACCGTGGTACGTTCGTTCTCGGTACTAGACTTTGGATGCCATGCTACCAAATATTTACCGGGATGGTATTTTGAATAGGTTATGGTCCCACTTGCCGCATAACGGGTAACATGTACATTTAAAGGGGACATAAAAATAGAAACCTGCCTACGTTTGCCCTTAAAATATTCTGGTTCTTCCACTTCTTCAACAACTACGACCTTACCATCTACAGGGGCCAATACTTCATCAAAATTTGGTATTACATATCTTTTTGGATTTCTAAAGAATTGAAGAATCAAGATCAATAGAATCAATGCCAAAATTTGTAACGGCAACCGTACCCATTCAATAGGAATGTAAAAGTGTGCAGCAAGTATAATGGCAACCACGATAAAAAACGTGATAATAATAATTTTTTGACCTTCTTTATGAAACATAAGAAAATAGATTAAGTATCAAATATGCAAAAGGGGCGGCAAATACAAGACTGTCCAATCTATCCCATATTCCACCATGTCCCGGCAGTATGGCGCCACTATCCTTTATTCCGGCAACACGCTTAAACTTCGATTCCAACAAATCCCCGAGACTTCCTGCCACTACGATGACCGTAGCTAAAATAAACCACTGGTAAATGGTCAATGAGGTTTCATATTTTGCCAAAATAGATGCGGCTACCAATGCAAAAATAAGACCTCCTATAGAACCTTCAATAGTTTTTTTGGGAGAAACTGTAGAATATAGTTTTGTACGCCCTAAGGTTCTTCCCACTAAATAGGCAAAAGTGTCGTTTACCCATATCAAAATAAAAATGCCCATAATCAAAAATTTGGCAAAGTCATTTTGTTTATAAGGGATCATGGTCAAAAAAATACAACCACCACCAATATAGAATACCGCAATGATGGATTTTTGTAAAACAGTAAATGTTGTTGGCTTTTTTGAAAATAGAAAGAAAAGTAGTGCCACATCGACCGTTATGGTCAAAAACATTAGTATCGTAATCAATGTGGTATCGTGGATAAGGTAGATGAAGGCCCACCAAAGCCCCAAATAAGCAATAAAAATATAATACCCCTTCAATTGTACAGTACGTTTATACTCGTGGAGGCACGCCAGTCCAAATATCATGAAAAGGAAATCAAAAGCGTCAGAATTTAAAAAAACCGTTCCCAAGAGGAGTACCACATAGATAACCCCCGTAATAGAGCGCCTAAGAATTTCTTTCATGTAATCAGTAGTCTTCTAGCAATAAAAGATATACATTTTTTGAAGCACTTCCGTAGGATAGGAAATCATTTTTGTTTTCTGGAGTGGATTCAAAGTGCTTTAGCGTAGTAATATTGTCTGGAATATTGTTTTTATACTTTTCCTTAATGACTTTTAAGGCTTCACTGATTGAATCGACCAATTGACTGGTGGTTGCGTATACAATAAGGTTGGAGGGAAGCTCATTGAGCTTTTTCCCCTTAATTTGATTGGAGCAAACCAAAATTGAACCGTCATGTGCGATAAGGTGCTCACAAGTGGTGAATAAGATATCACTTTGTTTACGGTCTTGGGTGAATTTTATTTTTTTCGAGGAAAAGCGCTTTTCCAGACGACTATCGAGTGTATGAAAAAGATGATTTTGCCAATTATTTTCTGAGATGATGTTTTTTAGTGCCTCTGAAATTTCAACATCGTTTTCGCAGTAGATGAACTTACCTCCGTTTTTTTTGAAATAGATGGTAAATTTTTCGTCTACGGGAATTTTTAAATCGGGCATATGATCCCCTCTGGTTTCCACAGTTTCCTTGGAAACCTTTTTTCCTCCTCCAAAAAGTTTGTCAAAAACTCCCATCTATATCAAGAACGTCTATCCTGTTGAAATGTTACCTGAAAACGTATTGAATTATTTTGTTGGCTCCAATTCCTCCTTTTCGAAAGGCCTCTTGCCGAAAATCTTTTCTAAATCGTCTTTGAAAATTACTTCTTTTTCCAGCAGTCTATCCGCCAATTCTGTAAGTTTATCCTTGTTGTCCGCCAACAATTTTATGGCACGTTGGTATTGCTCTTCAATAATCTTGGATATCTCTTCGTCAATCTTCTGGGCTGTTTCTTCACTATAGGGTTTTGTAAAACCGTATTCATTGTTGCCGGAAGAATCATAATATGTAATGTTGCCAAGCTCTTCGTTAAGGCCATAAATCGTAACCATGGCTCTTGCTTGTTTGGTTACTTTTTCCAAATCGCTGAGTGCCCCAGTTGATATTTTATTGAAAATTACCCGCTCGGCCGCCCGGCCGCCCATGGTGGCACACATTTCATCTAACATTTGTTCTGGACGAACAATAAGCCGTTCTTCGGGCAGGTACCAAGCTGCTCCAAGTGATTGTCCTCTAGGAACTATGGTAACTTTTACCAAAGGGGCTGCATGCTCCAACATCCAACTGACCGTGGCGTGGCCTGCTTCGTGATAGGCGATGGTTTTCTTTTCCTCTACGGTTATGATTTTATTCTTCTTTTCTAGACCACCTACAATTCTATCAACGGCATCTAAGAAATCTTGTTTGTTGACTGCCTTCTTTTCTTTACGGGCAGCGATAAGTGCAGCTTCGTTACATACGTTGGCGATATCGGCTCCTGAAAAACCTGGCGTTTGCTTTGCCAAGAATTCCAAGTCAAGAGTTTCTGCAGTTTTTATTGGGCGTAGATGCACCTCAAAAATTTCTTTTCTTTCTCGAATATCCGGAAGGTCAACATAGATTTGACGGTCAAAACGTCCTGCACGCATCAAAGCTTTGTCCAAGACATCGGCCCTGTTGGTCGCTGCAAGAACAATAACGTTGGTGTTGGTGCCAAAACCATCCATTTCCGTCAGTAATTGGTTCAATGTATTTTCACGCTCATCATTGGAACCAGTGAAATTATTTTTCCCTCTTGCACGTCCTATCGCATCGATTTCATCAATGAATATGATTGCCGGAGATTTATCCTTGGCTTGTTTAAACAAATCGCGCACTCTGGAAGCTCCTACACCAACAAACATCTCTACAAAGTCTGAACCGGACAATGAGAAAAATGGAACTTTTGCTTCACCGGCAACAGCTTTTGCCAAGAGTGTCTTACCAGTTCCCGGAGGTCCTACCAATAGTGCTCCTTTAGGTATTTTTCCTCCTAAGGACGTGTATTTGTCTGGATTTTTCAGGAATTCAACAATTTCTTCTACCTCTTCCTTTGCACCTTCAAGTCCGGCCACATCTTTAAAAGAAGTTCTGGTATCTGTTTTCTCATCAAAGAGTTTTGCCTTTGATTTTCCGATATTAAAAATCTGCCCACCAGCACCGCCACCGGCACCACCGGACATTCTTCGCATTAAATAAATCCAAATCCCTATGATTAAAGCGAAGGGAAGCAGAGAAAGTAATAAATCTCCCAATACGTTAGACTCTGTATCAAAATCAACAATAGTATCAAGATTGTTCTCTTTCTTAATGCTTTTTATTTCGTCTTCAAAATTTTGAAGATCACCGTAATCCAAGCTATACTGGGGAATCTTACCTGCAGAGAAACTGAAGGGTTTATCCGCAACATTTCGGTGCACGTCTTTTTGCAGTGCTTCTTCAGTTAGAAACACTTTGGCCTGTCTGGTATTGGTAATGATCAAAATTTCCGAAATATCCCCGTTTCGGAGATATTCCTGCAATTCTGATGTTGTTGTTTTCTCCGTGCTGGAGAAACTATTTCCTCCAAAAAATTGAAAACCTATTATTAGAGCGATTACTACGCCGTAAATCCACCAAGAACTAAAACGAGGTTTTTTTGGGGTACTGGAATTGTTTTCTTTTGCCATTTTTTTTAAGAATTGTAACTACTCTCCACCATCGTGACTTTGGCATCACCCCAAAGTCCTTCTATGTCGTAGAATTCCCTAATGTGTTTTTGAAATACATGCACTACTACATTAACGTAATCCATTAAAATCCATTCTGCGTTTTCAGAACCTTCTACATGCCATGGTTTGTCTTTAATGGCCTTGCTAACGGTTTTCTGAATAGAGGAAACAATTGCGTTTACATGCGTATTGGAAGTACCATTGCAGATAATAAAATAGTCGCAAACTGTATTTTCAATTTCCCTAAGGTCTAGTAGATTTATGTCAACTCCTTTGACTTCTTCTATCCCATGTAATATTAAGGCAATCAATTCATCTGCGCTAGCTTTCGTTTTCTGCATTCAAAAATTTTAGATTCTACAAAGTTATATTTTTTTTGTTTTCTTAGCCCTAGAATTTAACATATCATTGGACATATCACTTTGGGAGCACTAACACAAATAATCAAACTTGATGCCACGGACTCTACAAACCTTCATTTAAAACGTTTGTCACTTGCTGCGGATTTGGAGGATTACACAACAATTGTAGCTAAAAAACAGCTAAAAGGACGAGGGCAAATGGGCACTACTTGGCAATCTGAAGAAGGTAAAAACTTGATTTTTAGTGTGTTAAAGAATTATGGGTCTTTTCAGGTTGCGAATCAGTTTGTTTTGAACATTTGTGTCTCATTGGCAGTTTATGATGTTTTACAAGGGCTGTCCGTACCAGATTTGAAGGTAAAATGGCCCAACGACATTATGTCAGGTTCTTCTAAAATATGCGGTATTTTAATAGAGAATGTCTTAAAAGGGCTTGCAATTAAAAGTTCGATCATAGGAGTAGGACTCAATGTAAATCAAACTTCCTTTGAAAATCTTGATAAGGTTGCCTCTTTAAAATCCATTAGTGGGAAGTTTTTTGACTTGGACGAATTGCTAAATAAAATATTGGAGTGCTTTAGATTTTACTTTTCGGAGTTGGAAAAGGAAAAAAATCAAGAAATGATTTCTCAATATGAAAAATTATTGTTTAGAAGGGACAAACCTTCTACGTTCAAGGATGCCACAGGTACCATGTTCATGGGTTTTATCCGTGGAATTTCTACTGACGGGAAACTTGTCGTTGAATTAGAAGATAGTATTCTTGAGACGTTTGGCTTAAAGGAGATATCCCTGCTGTACTAGCTTATTTTATCCAAATTTGATGAGAGTGTTTGCATAAAATTAGTAATGGGCGTTTTTATCATCATCGCCATCATTGCATTGAATTCTCCCTCAAAACT
Source organism: Bacteroidota bacterium (assembly GCA_039030475.1). Classification (GTDB taxonomy): domain Bacteria; phylum Bacteroidota; class Bacteroidia; order Flavobacteriales; family Flavobacteriaceae; genus Flagellimonas. Next base: position 39,670 of record JBCCEC010000013.1, on the reverse strand, counting down.
CAGCCCAACTTCGCTCTCAGATTCACCCAAAGATTCAATGTTCCCTGTCAAGGTAAACGGTAATTTATCACTTGCTGCACCAAGAATCACTTTTTCATTTGGGAATTGCTCTTTAAGTCTTAAAATGATTTCGGGCATTCCTTTTAGCGCAAATTTGAAGGTCTTTTCATCCAAAACCTCAAACTTATCTATGTTATCCGGCATAAGTATTTCAAAGTTTTTGATTTTGGTTAAAAACTCAAAAACTTCTTTTGAACTTTTAGATACTTTCTTTTTTGGAACTTCTATGTGCATATTGGGATTATTTCCATTGCTGTGGATTCGATTTCCACTGCAATAAGGTTTGTAGCTGAGATTCTTTTATGTAATTGGTTTCTGAGGCCTGCTCAATTAGATGGTCATAATCTGAGAGCGTGTGCAAAGAAACCTGTTCTTTTTCAAAATTGGTTGTGGCCACAGGAAATCCATATGTAAATATCGCTATCATCCCCTTGACGTTGGCCTGTTTCTCTTTTAAAGCTTTGACAGCGTTTAGACTGCTTTTTCCTGTACTGATCAAATCTTCAATGACCACTACATTTTGATTTGCTTCCAGGTACCCTTCAATTTGGTTTTGCCTTCCATGGGATTTTGGTTCTGGCCTCACATATATGAAGGGAAGGCCCAATGCTTCGGCTACCAGTACGCCAACTCCAATAGCTCCCGTTGCTACTCCTGCAATAACATCTGGTTTGCCATAAAGTATTTCAACTTGTCTTGCCATTTCCTCACGCACATAGTTTCTTATATCTGGGTAAGAAAGTAGTACTCTGTTATCACAATAAATAGGAGATTTCCAACCAGAAGCCCAAGTAAAAGGATTTTCTGGTTCCAACTTAATTGCATTAATTTGCAGCAATAGTTCGGCAGTTTTTTTTGCAGTATCCTTGTTTAAAACCATTGCGCAAATGTATAAAGTTTTTGTTAATGAGTCCCCACTGATTTTAACAAATGAGCGACAAGATAATTCTAATGGAAATTTATTTTCGTTGGATGGTGATTCCATGGTAATGGCCATTGATTCTTTAGCAAAAGGTAGACTACAAGAAGCTTATATCTATCATCCCGATGAGGAAAAAATACTGGATGTTTTTATGCATAAGATACCCGTTGTGGTAGCTGGTGGCGGATTTGTAACCAACCCAAAGGGAAAAGTGTTGTTTATCTACAGAAATGATAAATGGGATTTGCCAAAAGGAAAAGTGGACAAAGGTGAGTCTATTGAAAAAGCAGCCATACGGGAGGTGGAAGAGGAAACAGGTGTTCGAGATTTGATAATCGATAAGTTTTTAAAGACTACGTACCACGTTTTCAGAAGAAATGGCGAATACCGATTAAAACAGGTACATTGGTTTGCAATGTCAACTACATATAGTGGGAAATTGACAGGGCAGAAGGAAGAAGGAATCTTAAAAGTAAAATGGAAAGGTCCGAAAAAAGTAAAGAAAGCTCTGCAAAACTCCTATTTTAATATTAAGGTTTTGTTTGAAGATTGGCCGGCTTAAACAAAATCGTAGCGCTCAACTATTTTTCAATACGATACACAGGATAGTTTAAGTAGGATTCCTCCCTATGTTTTGACCTTTGAAATAGCCAATCCAATTGTGCGTACCAGTTTTCAGAAAATTCTTTGTCCAATTTCTTTTTGGTTGTAAACATATTCCGTAGTGTAGAATCCTTTTGTAACATTTGTAATGCTTCATCCTCAAAGACGTAAGGTGAAAACCCTTCTTTTTGTTGCAAAACAGTGTCAAAAAAATTCCAGTTGAAAAAAGAGTCTGCCGCTTGCGGTTCCAAAGTTTCCAAAAGGTATCTAATACCCGGTTGATTGGTCGGTATCAAAAAGTCACCTGACCTGAAAGCAATTTTTCTTTTATGTTTTTTCACTTGGGTGTTGGAATGGGGATAGTGTCCCTCATATGGTGATTTTCTTGTTTCAAAATCAACAATTTCGTATGTATTAACGGTCAGTATAGTATCTTCTTCAATTTCAGAAAATTGGATGTTATTTGCTTTCAACTTATCCATAACCTTAAACCAACCTTTTTTAATCATATAAGCAGCGGGAACTTTAATGGTATCCTTTGGAAAAAAGTAATTATGATAGACGGTTTTCTTTGTGAAAGGTCTATTCTTATTATATTTTAATCTCGTTAGTCCTGTAACTTCACTATCGACGATTTCGGCTTCAAAACCCTTAAAATTGAGTATGGTGTTTTGGGTAGTGTCCACTTGCCAATTAAAGTAGTACTTTGAGAGTTCCAAGTTTTTTTCCAAAGACTGTTTCCGCAAAGATTTTATAGTGTCGTAGTTTTTTTCTGTGACAGAAATCACACTTTGCATCAATTCATATGTACCCTCAACCCTTTTATTATAAGGCTTAAGCATATGTGTTTCTACCATAAGCCCCAAAGTATTCCATAATGTTGTGTAGCCGGTCGAGTATCTTGGATGATCCAAGAATTGGCTGAAGCCCATCTCTGGAGGTTTGTTGAATACATTGACGTACGGGGTAATGTCCCATTTTTTTTGGCGTAGTGATTCTTCTACATTGGGCATAAATTCTTTATGAAGATAACTGCCAATTTCGCCACCAAGTTTGTTATGCTGGGTAAATAAGTGGGTTAGGATATATTGATAGTCAGCTCCATTGCTCACATGGTTATCAATAAAAATATCGGGTTTTACCAAATGGAAAATTTTAGCAAAGGTTTGGGCGTTCTTTGTATCCATTTTAATAAAGTCTCTATTAAGGTCATAGTTTTGTGCATTTCCACGAAAACCGTATTCCAACGGTCCATTTTGGTTTGCCCTTGTTGTGGAATTCCTTTGTAGCGCCCCTCCAATATTGTAAATGGGTATGGTAACGAGAATTGTTTGTTTGGGGTGTTCCAATTTTTCTAAAGCTAAATCGCGGTAGAGAAGCATGGTGGCATCAATACCATCACTTTCTCCCGGATGGATGCCATTGTTGATAAGAATGACTGTATTTTCTTCCCTTACATTTTCAAAATTAAAATCTCCGTCAGTATTAAAGGTGACTATATGCAGCGGATAACCACTATCGGTCACACCAATGGTCTGTATATTAATTTCTGGAAAGTCTTTAGCCAGTTTTATATAAAAAGCGATGGTCTCCTCATATGTGGGAGTCTCCGTTTGGCTGGATGTTTCATAATATGTTTTGTACGAATCAACCGTATCCTCCGTTTTGGTTTCACAGGAAGCGAGAAAGAGAAAAATACATATAGGGACGAGGTATTTCACTAGGAGTGTATTTGATGGACATTAAACTGTTAGAAAACCTTGGGTAGTGTAAAAATAAGTAATAAAATGATTTAAGATGCCATATTGAACCTATTCAGGTCGGTAGGTTCTATTTTATAGATGGGCTTGTTCTTAAAGTTTAAGTAATGTTGGCAGTTTAGCCTAAAATCATTCCATTTTTGGTAATCCGATTGATCAATGGATGAAGTGATTACATTGATGATAACCTTATCTTTCAATTCCAAAGCGATAAATTCGTCCAAAAACTCCCACCCATCCATGATGGGCATATTAATATCCAAAAAGATTACTTCTGGTAAGCGTATGCCTTCCCGTATCCTGTTTCTTAAATCATCTATGGCAACTTTCCCATTTTCAAAATCCTGAATATCATTGCATACAGCTATTGTTTTCAACATTTTTCTAATGCCAAAAATAGTGATGGGATCATCATCTATGATGTATATGCTGTTAACTTTGGTCATTGAAAAAAACATTGAAAGTAGTACCCTTGCCAACTTCACTTTTTAAGGATATGTTGCCACCCATGGCTTCAATTTGGTTTTTTATGATGTAAAGGCCCAGTCCCCGTGCATCTTTGTTGTTGTGGAATGTTTTGTACATTCCAAATATCTTACCTCCATATCTTGTTAAGTCTATTCCCAGACCATTATCGGAAATTCTGAACAACACCCCTTTATCTTGTTTTTCTGCACGCAGTTCGATTTTAGTTTTTCTATTGGGGTCTTTGTATTTGACCGCATTGGTAAGTAGATTTAGAATGATACTTTCCAAATATGCGGGAACACACATTACGTTGATGTCTTTGGAAACAGCGTTTATAACTTCCACCTGGTTGTTTTGTAAAAGTGCGGAAAGATTCTGTTGGACTTTAATGATACTTTCGTTGAGGTTTAAAGATTTTTTGTCCAAATTGATATTGGTACTGATCTCTACTACTTCATTTAAGTTTTCAAGCGTTTCCAATAGATTGTCAGACGCATGTAACAACATCTCCATAATCCTTTCTTTCTCTTTTTCGTCATTTTCCTTGACCAGAAAATCCAGAAGCATCGAAAAATTTGCAGTGTGCGATCTTAGGTTATGGGAAACAATATGGGCGAAATTGACAAGTTTTTTGTTTTGTACTGCTGTTATGTTGATGAGATTCCTTAGTTCATCCTCTTTTTGTTTTATATGGGTAATGTCCATGCTCATCCCAATAATGCCATAGGCTTGCCCTTCTAAATTAACAAGGGGAATTTTAGAGGTTAGGAAGTTTGTAGTCGTACCATCCTTCTTAACGCTTATGGTCTCCTTCCCTAAAATGGACTTAAAGGTTCGCATTACTTCAAGATCTTCGTCCCTAGAAATTTGGGCAACCTCCTTATCATAGAGATCAAAGTCCGTTTTTCCTAATATCTCATCTGCATCTGCTCCTATATACTCGCATTCTGAACGGTTTACAAGAATTTTTTTGGAGTCCTTGTCTTTTAAAAAAACGTTTATGGGAAGATTTTCAATCAATGTAGTGAGCAGTTGCTTACTTTCCTTGATTTTTGTTTCTGCAATCACTTGATCATGAATATCCTGAAAAGTTCCAAGTAATTTAGTTATTTCCCCATTTTCATAGATAGGTTTTCCGCCTGCCATAACCCATCTTTCTTCTCCTGTTGCCGTTAGGATGATAAGTCTTTCATTAAAGGCAATCCCATCTTGAATTGCTTTATGAAACAGCATGGAAATCTTATTTCTACTATAACCTTGTTTGTAAAATTCAATACCTTCATTTACTGAGGGTTCAAAATCATCATCAACATGGTGAATCCTTTTGGTAACCTCGCACCAAATAAGTTTCTCCGTTGCAAGGGTATATTCCCAGCTACCAACTTTTGCAATCTCAGATTTAGCTTGCAGCAAGGTCTTAATCCTTTTAAGTTCCTGTTCTTTTTTAATTTCTTCACTTATATCGGTTGTTTGTATTATGGTTCCCAGTACATTTTCTTTTTCATCGAACCATGGTGCAAACATACTTTCTAACCACTGTTCTCCTTGATTGTTTTGTTTCTTGTGCCTTAATGTCGTCGTCCCATTTTCCAAAAGACAATTTTTCAATTGCTTCTGATCACTGTTATTATCGTTATTAAAAAGTTGTAAAATAGAGACTCCTTTAGCATCATTTGCATTTAAATTAAAAATGGTCAGCCAAGAATCTGAAAAATCAAACACCTCATGGTTTTTGTTCACTAGAACAGTAGCTTTCGGCAACTGCTTTAATAGATAGCGGGAATGAACCTTTTCAATTGTTTTCAATTCGTGGGGTTAGGTTAAAGTGTTTGGGCTTATAAGAAATTTCACACTAAAATATAAGTATTCGCTCTTTTGGATTATTTATTGTTGTGAATACATTAAAATCTGTTGTTTCTGTAGAAAAAGCGTGCGTTTGACATGTATCTAGCAAGCCAGAGGTGAAAGGTTTTGTAAGAAAGTAGTTATATTAAGGGCAATGATTTACCGTTTGACTACAACGGTATTCGGGACTAAGCCAGTATAATCACCACCATTTCTGATAACGTCCCTAACAATGGAAGAGCTGATATAAGATTTTCCAGAAGAGGTCAATAAAAAAACAGTTTCAATCTCTGAAAGTTTTCTGTTTGTATGGGCAATGGCCTTTTCAAATTCAAAATCCGCAGGATTTCTTAATCCCCTTAAAATAAAATTGGCATCTACCTTTTTACAAAAATCGACGGTTAACCCTTCATAGGTGACCACTTTAATTTTTTGGTTCATCTTTGAAAGCCTTCACTATAAATTTGGTTCGTTCCTCTAGGGAAAACATATATTTTTTATCAGCGTTTATACCAATTGAAATAAGCAATTCATCAAATAGCGTTATCCCCCTTTTTATAATATCAAAGTGTCCAAGTGTAAGCGGATCAAAGGAACCAGGGAAAATAGCACGTCTCATATAACTGCAAGTTTTTTTAAAAATAAGGGTTTTCTACCGTAATGCTTCTTCAATAGCGCTGCCAAATAATTCTTTTAATGCTATCCCCGCCTTTTTTGCCTGTTGTGGAAGGATACTTTCTTCAGTGAGTCCAGGGGTGGTGTTTACTTCCAAAAGGTAAGGCTCGTCGCCGATAAATATAAATTCACTACGGGTATAGCCTTTTAACCCAAGAGTGGTATAGATGTATTTTGCTTGTTTCACTACGTTATTTTTCTGGGTTTCGGATATACGAGCAGGTGTAATCTCATTTGATTTTCCTTCGTACTTGGCCTCATAATCAAAAAAATCATTTTCCGTGACTATTTCCGTTATCGGTAAAACAGTTACTTCGTTTTTGTACGTAATGACCCCAACAGATACTTCGGTACCATCAAGAAAAGACTCGATGATCACTTCATTGTCCTCGGCAAAAGCTTTTTCAATAGCGGTATTTAAATCCGCTTTCTTGTAGACTTTGGAGATACCATAACTACTCCCGGCTCTATTCGCTTTTACAAAACAGGGGAGCCCTACTTTCTTTACTATTTTTTCTTCGTTAATCGTATCACCAAAATTCAAGTAATACGATTCTGCACAAAGGATTCCGTAGGGTTTGAGCGTACTCAATAAATCTCTTTTGTTAAAAGTAAGTGCCGCTTGGTAATGCTCACATGCTGTTTGGGGTATGTGCAGCAGTTCGAAATAGGCTTGCATTAAACCATCTTCCCCTGGAGTTCCATGAATAGCATTGAAAACACAATCAAAATTGATTTTTTCACCAGAAACGGACACACTAAAATCCGATTTATCGACTGGAAATTGTTCGTTATTGTCACCTAGACAGACCCATTCATCGGTAGAGATAAGAATCCGGTAAGGATTATAGAAGTTCCTGTCTAAATAGGAATGGACCACGGTACCACTTTTTATCGAAATATCACGTTCACTTGAATAGCCACCCATGATGATGGCGATATTTTTTTTCATCAGCTTGTCGAATATCAAAGTGTCAAAGTAAAGAAAAAAGGACTGGCTTTCCTATATTTGCTTGGATAAGGAAATAAGCATGAAACATTTTTTAAGCTTTTTAAAGAGTCGGGTTTTCTTGATTCAGTTGGGATTGGCGTTGGTTGCTGTGGTAGTGCTCTGTTTTTTGGCATTGAAATGGCTCAAGGGTTCTACCAATCATGGAGAATTTGTTGAAGTCCCGGATTTTTCAAAGATGTCCGTGATGGAAATGCGCAAAATGGTGGAACAAGAAGGGTTGCGCTATCAGGTATTGGATTCATCGAACTATAATCCAGAGTATCCCAGATTTTCCATTCTTGAGCAAAATCCTCCTGCGGGTAACAAGGTAAAATCCAACCGAAAAATTTATTTTACCGTAAACCCATCGGGCTATAAAAAAGTTACTGTTCCAGATATTATTCAAGTTACCCAAAGAAATGCAACTTCAATGCTAAGGGCCGTAGGTTTGGATGTGCAGCGTGTAACTTACATAGACGAGTTGGGAAAAGACATGGTTTACCGCATGAAATACAAAGGAAAATACCTTAAACCTGGTGATAAACTGCCCAAGACCTCAAAAATAGAGTTGGTATGCGGTAATGGAACCATTCCAGGTAGTGCACGTGTACAGGCAGATTCCAATTAGGTATGGATACTTCGGAAAACCAAGCACTTTCTCAGGACGAACTTTTTGAACATCACAGATTTACAGCTTCTAATGGGCAAGAACCGCTTAGGGTGGATAAGTTTTTGATGAACTTTATAGAAAATGCTACCCGAAATAAGATTCAACAAGCGGCTAAGCAGGGACACATCTGGGTAAATGACAAAATAGTCAAACAGAATTATAAAGTGAAAGCTGGGGACGATGTAAAAGTTATGTTCGAACATCCACCCTACGAGTTTCTATTGACTCCCGAAGCGATTCCGCTGGATATAGTCCACGAAGATGACGCACTTTTGGTCGTTAATAAATCTGCTGGTATGGTGGTGCATCCGGGACATGGAAATTATTCGGGAACATTGATCAATGCCCTGGTCCATCATTTTGATAATTTACCCAATAATAGTTCTGAACGACCTGGATTGGTACACCGAATCGATAAAGATACATCTGGACTTTTGGTCATCGCCAAAACAGAAGCGGCAATGACCCATTTGGCAAAACAGTTTTTTGACAAGAGCAGTGAGCGGGAATATTTGGCATTGGTGTGGGGCAATGTTGCCGATGATGAGGGAACTGTCGAGGGACATCTTGCCAGAAACCCAAAGAATCGGTTGCAAATGATGGTATTTCCGGAAGGTGACCAGGGGAAAGAAGCGGTAACGCATTATAAAGTTGTGGAACGTTTAGGGTATGTTACATTGGTATCTTGCAAATTGGAAACGGGAAGAACACACCAGATTCGAGTGCACATGAAGTATATAGGGCATACTTTGTTCAATGACGAACGTTATGGGGGCGATAAGATTTTAAAGGGAACCACGTTCACTAAATATAAGCAGTTTGTCGAAAATGCCTTCAAAATTTTACCTAGACAGGCATTGCATGCCAAGACTTTGGGTTTTGAACATCCGAACACGGGAAAGTTTATGCGATTTGATTCCGAGTTGCCCCAAGATATGGCCGATTGTATAGAAAAGTGGCGGAGTTATGCAAAGCATAACGAACAATAGTTTTTAGCAATCTAAATATTGATAACACCTTTTACCACATGGTGTAAAAAACCAAATTCCTAGTTATTTTTACGTAAAAGTAATTTTTATGAAAATTGTAATCTCTCCTGCTAAGTCGTTGGATTATGAAACCGCAATGCCAACCTCAGAATTCAGTCAGCCACAATTTTTGGAACAATCCAAGAAACTGAATGCGATATTGGCGAAGAAAAAACCAAAGGCACTGTCAAAACTAATGTCCATCTCGGATAATTTGGCACAACTTAATTGGGAGAGAAACCAACAGTTTTCAATCCCTTTTACCGTAGAAAATGCAAGACCTGCGGTTTATGCTTTTAATGGCGATGTTTACCAAGGTCTTGATGCGTATACCATCCCAGAAGAAAAGCTGGAAGAACTTCAAAATACACTTCGTATATTATCGGGCCTATATGGGATTTTGAAGCCTTTGGATTTGATGCAGCCCTACCGATTGGAAATGGGTACACAGTTAAAAGTGGGTCGCAAAAAAAATCTCCATGAATTCTGGAAAGACCAATTAACGGAACATCTGAACTCCGAATTAGAAGATGGAGAACTTTTCATCAACTTAGCGAGCACTGAATATTTTGGAGCCATAGACGAAAAAAAACTGAAAGTTCAGGTGGTTGCACCAATTTTTAAAGATTGGAAAAATGATAAGCTCAAAGTGATCAGTTTCTTTGCAAAAAAAGCCAGAGGTTCCATGGTGCGCTATATTTTGGATACCAAGGCGAAAACGCTTGATGATATAAAGGGTTTTGACCGTGATGATTATGTTTTTAGTGCAGAACACACTTTAAAAGAAAATCAACCTGTATTTATTAGATAGGTTTAGGTTATAAACGTTAAGTTTGGGTTGATTGCATTGAATAGTAGTCTCAACTTTGAACCAAAAACGCTTTGACCATACCCACCCTTACGAGCCTTTTCTCTTTCCAGAGGCTACAAAACTCATTGTGGGTACTTTGCCACCACCAAGATTCACCACAAAAACGTTGAAAGATGGTGATGTTGATTTTTGTTATGGCAGTAGAGATGGTCAGCTTTGGCCAATTTTAGATGTAATTTTTGGACTTCAACTTAAGTTTGAGACTACCAATAAAGCCATTGAACAACGAAAAAACTTTTTACGAAAGCGTAAAATAGGTATCTGCGATATTGTAGCTCGTGCCGAACGGAAAAAAGTTGATGCTTCGGATTTGGGAATGCAAAATGTTCAGCTTCGGGATTTATTGGGATACCTAAAAGAATATCCGAATGTAAACACATTGTTGTTCACTGGCGGTAACAGCAAAAATGGACCAGAATATTTTTTCCGAAAGCAGTTAAAAGCTAATGGCCTGTCATTGAAGGTCGTATCAGGCGTAGTGCCGCGAATACATCAATTTGACCTTTTTACTTTTTCTGAAAAACCGAACAGTACAAGAACTATTAAAACAATATCATTGACTGCGCCATCTGGGGCGGCCAATCGTGCAATAGGTAGTTTAGAAGATTACAAAGCCCTAAAAAAGCGTGATCCAAATTTTACCACTTTTGACTATAGAGTGCTGCAATACAGACACTATTTTTAAACTGTATTTTGTTATGATTCGATTAACGCTTCTTCAAATTGTGAGGAAGTTAAAATAGCTGAAAATATTAAGGTTTTATCACGATCTTTGGTATTCTAAGCGAAACCATTAAAACCCTTTCCAATGAGTAACTCGTTATTGCAAGAAAAACGACTGGATGAGTTCAAAAAGTCTATCACCAATAAATTCAATATCTACAACAGTCTATTTCTTTCGTTGCCGTATCGCAATATTCAGAATGTTGCCATGTTGGTGCCACTCCTTCTTGAACAGTGTGAAAAAGGGTTAAAAGCCGGTAAGACTCCTCAAGCTATTTTAGAAAAGTTCTTTGAAAATTATACTGATTTTAAAAGTGAGCGAGAACGTTTGGATTTCATGTTCAAGATAATTCAATATGTTGAACGACAGGTGGTGCTCTATGATAGTGTGGAGGATGCAGCATTTTCAAGGTTGCAGAAATACAGTAACTCCCTTTCCATAAAAGATTATTTTGAAATGGTGGGGCAAGACAAGAACTGGGATAAAATAGCGAAAAAGTTGTCTACGTTCAGTGCACGAATAGTTCTAACAGCGCACCCGACACAATTCTACACTCCGGCAATATTGAACATCATTTCAGAACTACAGTTGTTGATCAATGAGAATAGGGTCAATGATATCGATGTTACCATGCAACAACTGGGTCTTACCTCATTGATAAATTTTAAAAAGCCAACACCTTTAGACGAAGCAAAAAATATCATCTATATTCTTAGACATAAATATTATGATGCCATTGGAGAGCTTTTTCAGTATATAAAGACCAATATCGGCAATGAGGATTTCTCAAACTATGATATTATGAAACTTGGTTTTTGGCCTGGAGGTGACCGAGATGGAAATCCCTTTGTAACGGCCAAAATCACAAAGCAAGTAGCTGACGAGCTGCGGCTGACTTTAATGAAATGCTACTACAATGAGCTGAAAGAACTACGCAAAAAGATGACGTTTAAAGGGCTTCAAGTAGTTCTAAACGATTTAAGCGATAAGTTGTATCGCGCTATGTTCGATGTAAACTTTACGGTTAGCTATACAGAAATCATAACGGTACTCAATGGTATCAAAGAGGATTTAACAACCAATTATCATGGATTGTATCTAAATGATTTGAACAAACTGATGGATAAGGTGCATATTTTTAAAACGCACTTTGCCACATTGGATATCAGACAAGATCATAGCAAACATTACCAAGTTGTAGAATCTGTACTCAAAAAAGAAGGGGCTATAAAAAATAGTCTGGATGAGTTAGCGGAAGATGAGTTGATAACGTGGCTGCTTAAAAAAGAGGTATCCTTGAATCCAAACGATTTTGACGAGGATATCGTTAAAGAGACCATCAACAACATCAAACAACTAAAGGGTATTCAAGATACCAACGGGGAAGAAGGCTGCAATCGCTACATTATAAGTAATTCGGAAGATATTTTTTCCGTATTGTTCGTTTTTGGATTGTTTAGATGGTGTGGTTGGAACCAAGACGAGATTACTTTTGATATAGTCCCATTATTTGAAACAATGAAGGGTATGGATGCAGCAGAAGAAGTAATGCAAACATTGTTCGATACTCCTGCCTATCAAAAACATTTGGAGCATAGGGGCAATGCCCATACCATAATGCTCGGTTTCTCGGATGGTACAAAAGACGGAGGATACCTTAAGGCCAACTGGTCAATTTTGAAGACCAAGGAGGTTTTGAGCAAAGTCTGTAAAAGAAATGACATAAAGGCCATCTTCTTTGACGGTAGGGGAGGACCACCGGCAAGGGGTGGTGGGAAAACACACCGTTTTTATGCAGCACAGACCAAAGATGTTGCCAATCATGAAATACAACTTACCATTCAGGGGCAGACCATAACCAGTACGTATGGTACTAAGGTGCAGTTCATTCACAATTCGGAACAATTGCTTACGGCAGGTTTGAGCAATAATCTATACGGAAAAGAGCACGTGATTTCTACTGCACAACGCAAGTTGATCGAGGAACTGTCCGAATTGAGTTTTGCCAAATATGACGCTTTAAAAAAGCATGAAAAATTCATTCCCTATTTGGAGCATCGCAGTACGTTAAAGTATTATACCAAAGCCAATATTGGGAGTCGACCGGGTAAACGAGGTAGTAAGAAACAATTGGAACTATCAGATTTAAGGGCAATTTCTTTTGTAGGTTCTTGGAGCCAGCTAAAACAAAACGTACCTGGTTATTTTGGATTGGGAACGGCTATTTCCGCACTTAAGGAACAGGGCAGGCTAAATGAGGTGAAAAAGCTTTATAAAGATGTTCCATTTTTTAGGGCCTTAATGCACAACAGTATGATGTCATTGGCAAAAACAAACTTTGAACTGACCAGTTATATGCAGAACGATGAGGAATATGGTGACTTCTGGAATATCTTGCATGAGGAATATCAACTATCCAAAAAATTACTTTTATCCATTTCTGGGCATAAAATTCTGATGGAAGATGAGGCCGTATCGCGTGAATCGGTTAAAATCCGGGAGAAGATTGTCCTGCCTTTGTTGGTGATTCAGCAAAATGCCTTGTACCATATTACACAGCACTCCGAATTTAAAGAACTCTATGAAAAAATAGTGACTCGGTCTCTGTATGGTAATATTAATGCGAGTAGGAATTCTGCCTAATTTGTATCACGTTAAATTCGACAAAGTTTCAGAGAATAAATAAGTTTCAATTTTTTTCTCAAAGGCTTTTTTTGATTCTATCTGTTGGATGACCTTTTCAACTGATCTGTAAAACTTTGCTTTGGGTAAGGGCTTTATCAAAAAATCATTTACACCATATTCAAATGCTTTTACTGCAAAACGGCTCCATGTAGAATTTAAGATTATTGCTGACTTTATTTCAACGTTGTCCATTAGTTCAAAGGCATCAACTTTTTCCATTAAAACGTCAAGAAAGACAATATCTATCTTATTGTCGTAAATGGTCTTTATGCCTTCATAAGGATCACTATAACAGCCTGCAAATTCTAACTGGGGATGATTTTTTACTAATACACTTGTAGCTAAACATTGAATGGTTGAGTCGTCAATGACGATGGCCTTATATTTCATAGATAATGAGTAGTAGGTTAGTTTGGGTCAAAAATAGTTTGCCTATCTAGTTATTTCATTATAAGTAAGTTGAGTAACCGTTTTTTTAGATTAAACTATAGTTTTTGGAATTTGGTTAACTAAACCATTTAGTTTGTCGATGTTAATTGCGGTTTAAAGAGAATGAATACGGTTATAATCAAAGTGGTCAGTACGGAGTACTCAAAATATTGAAAAATGCTTTTATTCCATATGCCAACTGTCCAATTTTTAAATTTTCATTAGGACTATGCTGGTTATTGTCAGGGTTTACCAGTGGAACAATAAAAGCAGGTATTTGCAATTCATTGATAAACGGTGCAATGGGTACGGTACCACCCATGATTCGAATACGGACAACATCTTTTTGAAAAGTGTCTTGCAGCGTTTTGGTTAAAAAATCTCCATAAGGATTGTTGAGGTCTGTACGGAAAGCATCCGTAACACTTCCTTCGGTAATGGTAATGATATTATCCTGGGCCATACGCTCTTCTTTAGAAGGAGTATGGTCTAAAATAGTATATCCCTGTTTTTTAATGTGGTCCTTGACCAGCTTTTTCAACCGTGTTCCATCACTTTCGGGAACCAACCGTAAATCGAGTTCTGCCGTTGCGCTTTCAGGAATAATGGTACGTACTTTTTTACCTGTCCATCCAGAGCTCAAACCTCTAATGTTCAAAGAGGGGTATTGCAGTGCTTCTTGATAAAAGCCACCAACTTTTTCCGCTGTTTTGAATTGTAGCTTTTCAGATATAGTTAGGTCATTGTCCGGAACACTTTTAAGAATATCCATTACGATGTCGTCTATAGCAATACCATCGTAATACCCAGGAATCAGTACCCGACCCTCCTTATCCTTCATGGTTGCAAGTAATTGGGCCAATTGGAAACCAGGGTTTGGTGCGTAATTACCATAATGCCCACTGTGTTGCGGTTTTACTGGGCCATGTGTTGTTAAGGTCATTGAAGTAATACCGCGACAGCCATAAATTACTGTTGGATTTCCAGATGAATGAATTGGTCCATCATTTATGACCAGAAAATCAGCTTTTAAAAGTTCTCTGTATTGTTTTATGGCATCTGGCAAAGGTTTGCTCCCTTTTTCTTCCTCACTATCTAAAATCACCTTAACGTTAAATGGAATTTCCTTTCCATCCTCTTTAAGTAGATCAACAGCGTTTAAAAGCATGACAATTGGCCCTTTGTCATCAGCGGTCGACCTACCAAAAAGACGCCAATTGTAATTAATATCTTCATCTAGGGCATCAAAAGAAATAGTTTCAAAACCATTTTCAATCGGCTTTTTTAAAACAGTCTTATAAGGATTAGGTTGATCCCATTTGGATGCATCTACGGATTGTCCATCAAAATGCATATAAATAAGCATAGTCGGTTTGGAGTCCTCCATAGGTAAAGCAGCAAAAAACAAGGGCAGATTATTGGTCTCCAGTTCTGCTGTATTGAAACCACGTTCCCCAAACTTCTTTTTTAACCATAAGATGTTGTCATCTATATCATCGGCATTTAAAGCGTCATTAGGTATGGCAACAAAATCTTTCAGTTCATTTATTGCATGCGCCACGTGAGATTTAATGGTAGTCGAATCTTGTGAGAAAATGGAAAAACAGGAAATTGAAAAAAGTAAAAAGAACGACTTCTTCATGAAAGGCAGTTAGATTTGTTTGGAATTCGAATTTAGCGAATTCCCTTCACAAAATCACCAATGTTTTCAACTCCATTTTTAGTCAGGTGTTTTATAAATGCCGAACCAATTATGGCACCTTTGGCTTTTTTGGTAGCTTGGTCAAAAGTTTCTGAATTGCTAATGCCAAATCCAACAATCTGGGGATTGTCCAAGTTCATTTCGGCGATTCTTTCAAAGTATTGTTCGGTATCGTTCGCAAATCCTTGCTTTGCTCCGGTCGTGCTGGCTGAACTCACCATATAAATAAAACCGTCGGATGCTTCATCAATAGCGCGAATGCGCTCATCACTCGTTTGTGGCGTTATTAAAAAGACATTGATCAAACCATACTTTTTATAAATAGCCTCATATTCATTTTTATAGACATCTAAAGGAAGGTCTGGCATAATGAGCCCATCTATTCCTATTTCATGACATTTTTTGCAAAACGCTTCTACACCATATTGAAACATTGGATTAAAATAGCCCATTACGATCAATGGAATGGACACGCTTTTTCGAATATCTTTTAGTTGCTCAAAAAGTAGTTCGGTATGCATTCCGTTTTTAAGAGCGGCGGTAGAACTTTCCTGTATGGTAGGGCCGTCTGCCAATGGGTCACTAAAGGGAAGACCAATCTCAATCATATCCACCCCATGCTTTTCCAAATCCTGAATAACTTTTACAGTATCGTTTAGATCGGGATAACCTGCGGTGAAATATATGGACAACAATTTTTTGTCTTCCTCTAGTTTGGTTTTTATTCTATTCATTTCATTGTAGTATTGAGTATTGAGTATTGGGTATTGAGATATGGGTAAAACTGTTTTCTATTTTAAACTATTGACTGAATTTTGTACTTCTGTTGCTTCGCTCCAAAGCGTATCGAAAGTTAATATGGACGTAAAGTAAAAATACTCAATACTCATATCTCAATACTAACTACTAAGTATCTACAGTTTAAAATAATCAATATAGGTCTGTAAATCCTTGTCACCTCTACCCGAAAGATTGAAGACAACGATATCATCCTTTTCAAATTTCTTATAATCGAAAATGGCGAAAGCATGGGAGGTTTCTATGGCAGGGATTATCCCTTCAAGTTGCGAGACTTCCAACCCTGCTGTCATAGCCTCATCATCGGTAATGGAAATGAATTCTCCCCGTCCCGATTTAAACAAATGCGCATGCATAGGGCCAACGCCAGGATAATCCAATCCGGCCGAAATGGAGTAGGGTTCCGTGATTTGTCCGTCATTGGTTTGCATGAGTAGGGTTTTGCTCCCGTGTATAATACCGACTTTGCCCAAAGCTGAGGTAGCGGCACTTTCACCTGAGTTTACTCCTTTTCCTGCTGCTTCTACAGCAATGATTCCCACCTCTGGGGCGTCTAAATAATGATAGTACGCTCCGGCTGCATTACTGCCCCCACCAACACAAGCGACGACGTAATCTGGATTTTCTCTTCCTTCTTTTTCTAATAATTGCCCCTTGATTTCTTCCGAAATCACGGATTGAAACCGCGCTACCATATCTGGATAGGGGTGCGGTCCAACAACCGAACCTATAATGTAATGTGTATCGACTGGATTATTTATCCAATCTCGAATAGCTTCGTTGGTGGCATCTTTCAAGGTTCTACTTCCAGATAGCGCAGGTCTTACTTCTGCACCCAGCATTTTCATTCGTGCTACGTTTGGAGCCTGGCGAGCAATATCGATTTCTCCCATATACACTACACATTCAATACCCATTAAGGCACAAACTGTGGCAGTGGCTACACCATGCTGACCTGCTCCGGTTTCGGCAATGATTCTATTTTTGCCCAGCTTTTTAGCCATTAAAATTTGCCCAATGGTATTATTGACTTTGTGCGCACCGGTATGACACAAATCCTCTCGTTTCAGATAAATTTTGGTTTGGTATTTTTTCGAAAGCCGTTCGGCAAAATAGAGTGGGGTAGGCCGCCCAACATAATCTTTGAGCAATTGGCGGAATTCTTCTTTAAAAGAAGTTTCCTCCATGATACGAACATAATTTTGACGAAGTTCTTCGGTATTGGGATAGAGCATTTCTGGAATAAATGCTCCTCCAAATTCTCCGTAATAGCCTTTTTCATTAGCATTGTAACTCATGAGTTGTCAGATTTAAGTTGAAAGTTATTGAATAACAACTTTTTTGAATTCTTTTAGTTCTTCAATTTTTTTTAAGCCGGGTTTGGACTCAAATTTACTGTTTACATCAATGGCATAACATTTTTTGGACGCCGGACTAGCTAGAAATGATTTAAGGGAATCCGCTTCACCCAATCCAATACCTCCGCTTAAAAAGTACGGTTTGGTTGATGGGTAATCCGTTAGAATATTCCAATCAAAAGCATATCCATTGCCTCCTGGAAGTTTTCCTTTGGTGTCAAAAAGAAAATAATCACAGGTTTCCTCATACTCTGATAAAACCGAGAAATCGAAATCCTTTTTGATGGAAAACACTTTGATGATTTCTAACTTGTCATTCCTAAATTGTTTTTGAATTTCATTGGGATGAGATGCTGAATCGAGTTCAGCATGACGAAGCAATTTACAGAACTCTGGAGACTCGTTGCCGTGTAATTGCACTCCATCCAGTTCATAGGTTTTTACTTTTTGAAATACTTCTTCAACCGAAGCATCTACAAATACCCCAACTTTTTTTATATTTTTTGGTATATCAGTTATGCTGTCACTATCATAAAAGCGCGAAGAAGGTGCCCAGAATATAAAGCCCAAATAGTCTGGCTGCAACTGTGCAACTTCTTCTGGGTTATATTTCATGCCACAAACTTTGAACTTCATAATTCCAATGTTTTTATAAATTCAGTTGCATGTTGTCCTGGATTGTCCGTCTTCATAAAATTCTCACCAATTAAAAAACCTTGATAGCCATAATGTTTTAATTCTTGAATAGCTTCGATTGAGCTAATACCACTTTCCGATACTTTTACAAATTCATCAGGAATCAATTCTGAAAGATTTTTACTGGTCTCCAAGCTAACTTCGAAGGTTTTTAGGTTTCGGTTGTTTACGCCAAGCATGTCCAAACTTGGCATTATGGATTTATGAAGTTCCTCTTCGTTATGTACTTCCAAGAGCACATCTAAATCCAATTTTTTAGCGGCTTCGGAGAGACTTTTGATTTCTATTTTGGAAAGTACCGCGGCAATCAATAAAATTACATCGGCTCCGTAGGCTTTGGCTTCCAAAATTTGGTATTCATCTATAATGAATTCTTTGCGCAATACTGGCATGGTAACTGCAGCTCTTGCCAGCAATAAATCGTCCAAGGAGCCACCAAAGTATTTGCCATCTGTCAATACGGACATTCCACACACACCAGCATTTTCATATCCTATAGCCACATCTTGAACATTCAAATCTTGATTGATTACTGATTTTGAAGGTGAACGTCTTTTATGTTCAGCAATAATTCCTGAATTACTATTCTTCAGCTTATGTGCTAAAGAAACGGTATCTCGTTCTATAAGCACCGATTTTTCCAACTGGGAGAGTGGAATGAGAGATTTTTTTAAATATACCTCTTTGCGCTTATCGGCTACTATTTTATCTAAGATATTCATTTTTTGTTTTCAGTTGTCTGTTTTCAGTTGTCTGTTTTCAGTTGTCGGATGTCGATTGTCTGTTAGGTTCTGCTATGCTCTGAACATGAATCCTGTTTAATTATTGTTTATTGTAAACTGTTAATTGTTCACTGTCGGTTGTTTTCTGAAAATATGATTAGTATTTCTTAAACCTTAAACCTTAAACCTTAAACCTTAAACCTTAAACCTTAAACCCTAAACCCTAAACCGTCAACCACTAATTTCCTGTAATTTCTTCAATGATTCCATACCTTTTTTACTCAGCAAGGATTCTTTTGCTTTTTCAAAACCTTCTTTTGGAGTTGTGCCCTCTACCGTCGAAATGGCTACTCCCGCATTGGCACAGACTACATTGTTCTGGGCCTCTGTTCCCCTTCCGTTCAATATATTTAAAAATATTTGAGCCGATTCGGCAACGTCTTCACCACCGGTTATTTCTTCTTGTAAAATAGATGTAACCCCAAAATCTGCAGGTGTCAACATGGCTTCCGATTCGTTGGAAATTGTTTTTGTGGCACCTGTTAACGAAATTTCATCATAACCATCCAAGGCATGGAGTACCGTGAAATTTTTATCTGTGTTTTGATACAGATACCCGTACATTCTAGCAAGTTCAAGGTTAAATACGCCAACCATCTGGTTTTTCGGAAATGCTGGATTCACCATAGGCCCCAACATGTTAAAGAATGTTTTTACGGCAAGTTCCCTACGAATTGGTGCTACGTTTTTCATGGCTGGATGGAACAATGGTGCATGCAAAACGCAGATTCCCGCTTCATCGATTGACTTTTTTAGAAAATCAGCTTCGTTACTGAACTTGATACCCAGAAACTCCATGACATTACTACTGCCACATTTTGAGGAAACCCCATAATTACCATGCTTGGTCACCTTTATTCCTGCTCCTGCGGTAACGAAGGATGCCAGCGTAGAAATATTGAAGGTATCCTTTCCATCACCACCAGTACCGCATAGATCTATTGGGTTGTAATCGGATAGATCTACAGCCAAACACAGTTCCAAAAGTGCATCCCTGAAACCTTCCAATTCCTCTATGGTAATACTTCGCATCATGTATACCGTGAGAAAAGCGGCAATTTGTGATGTATTGTAATCTCCTTTCGCAATATTGACCAAGATTTTCTTGGCATCGCCTTTAGAGAGAATTTCATGATTTATAAGTCTATTTAGTGTTTCTTTCATTGATATAGTATTGAGATTTTAGTACTGAGTATTGAGACATAGGTTTCAGTACTTTACTTGTTATATGACTTCATATCTTTTTTTACATTCTAGCTACTAGCTACTAGCTACTAGCTACTAACTACTCATTACTTACTTTTAAGCCAATTTTCAAGCATTTGTTTTCCTTCGGGAGTTAATACAGATTCTGGGTGAAATTGTACTGCTGTTATATCGTAACTCTTATGGCGCAAAGACATTACCTGCCCATTTTCATCAAATGAAGTAGCTTCCAGACTATCTGGTAAATCAGGATGTACCACCCATGAATGATAACGACCCACCTCAATCTGGTCCGGCATGCCTTCAAAAATGATATCTTTTTTGGTGATATTGATTTTTGTTGCGATTCCGTGGTATACCTGCTCAAGATTTACCAATTTCCCACCAAAGACTTCTCCGATGGCCTGTTGTCCAAGACAGACTCCAAAAATTCGTTTTGTAGGGGCATATTTTTTAATGATGTCCTTGAGTAATCCTGCCTCATCTGGAATCCCTGGTCCGGGTGACAAAATAATTTCTTCAAAATTGTCTACTTCGTCCAGCGTCAATTGGTCGTTACGTTTTACGGTGACATCACAATCCAAATCTTCTAAATAGTGCACCAGATTATACGTGAAACTATCGTAATTGTCTATCATTAATAGCTCTCTTCCCATGCCTATATCGTTTCTGCAATTTCTAATGCCTTGGTCAAAGCACCTAGTTTGTTGTAGGTTTCCTGTAATTCCATTTCTGGGTCCGATGCGGCTACTAGACCAGCTCCCGCTTGGTAGTGTAATTGATGGTTTTTACTGAGAAATGTCCTGATCATAATGGCATGGTTGAAATTACCATGAAAATCCATAAAGCCAATAGCACCTCCATAGTATGCCCGACTGGTTTTCTCATATTTTTCAATCAATTGCATCGCCATATGTTTTGGCGCGCCACTTAAAGTTCCTGCCGGGAACGTATCGGCTACAACTTTCATGGTCGTGCTATCTTCTTTCTTTTGTCCTGTAACTTTGGACACTAAATGAATAACATGGGAGAAATATTGTACTTCACGATAGGTCTCCACGTTCACCGTATTTCCATTTCTACTAAGGTCATTTCTGGCCAAATCTACCAGCATTACATGTTCGCTATTTTCTTTATCATCTTGTGCTAACTTTTTAGCCAATTCAGCGTCTTGCTCATCATTCCCCGTTCTTTTATAGGTGCCAGCGATAGGATGTATCTCTGCTTTTCCATCCTTTACAATCAATTGAGCTTCTGGTGAACTTCCGAATATTTTAAAATCCCCGTAATCAAAATAAAATAGGTAAGGGGAGGGATTTACAGAGCGCAATGCCCTATATACGTTAAATTCGTCTCCCTTAAAATCTTGAGAAAATCTTCGCGATAATACCAATTGAAATACGTCTCCACGTTTGCAGTGTTTTTTTGCGAGGGCTACGTGCTCTTTAAACTCTTCGTCTTTTAGATTGGATTTTGGCGCTCCTTCTTTGATGAAATTGTAGGAGGCAAAGTTTCTCACATTGAACAGTTGTGCTATTTCATCCACATTAGTTTCACTTTCAAAACAGTGTGCAAAAAGATAGGCTTCATTTTTAAAGTGGTTTATCGCTATTATGTTTTTGTATACGGCATAGTAAATATCCGGTATGTTGATGGAATCCTTCTTTTTGGAAATAACAACATCTTCAAAATAACGGACGGCATCGTATGACATATAACCAAACAAACCGTTGTTTATAAACTTGAAGCTATTGTTGGAGACTGTAAATTTTTGACCAAATTCATGGATGACCTTGGTTACATCTGTATCCGATGCAATAGGAAATTCTTCTTTGCTACCATCTGGAAAAATCTGTGTGACAATTTCATTTTGAACCTTGATCGATGCTATGGGGTTGCAACAGATGTAAGAAAAACTATTGTCATTGGCATGATAGTCACTACTTTCCAAAAGAATGCTGTTGGGAAATTTATCCCTGATTTTCAAGTACACACTGACTGGAGTGATTGTATCGGCAAGAATTTTCTTGTAATGTGTTTGAAGTTTATATGTCATTTTTTCATTTCTATTTCCGTGTAGACGGAAATCTATTTTAGTTATTCAAAGAAATAAGTTAAATCTTCCCAATTAGGATTAAAGTCATTAATCAAGTTGATTTTCCAATTTCTATTCCATTTTTTCAGTTGTTTTTCTCTTCTAATAGCTGTCATTGGGAATGTGAATTTTTCATAGTAAACCAAAGTTTTTAAATTATACCTTCTGGCAAACTTACTTCCCACACCTCTTTGGTGTCTATACATACGTTTTTTCAAATCATTGGTATATCCTATATAAATAGTTCCTAGTTTTTTATTTGAAATTATGTAGATATAAAAACTCATTTTGTTTAAACGGACCTGATTTAAGGATTTCCACCTTCGTGGAAATGAAAATAAAACGCTTTAAAACTAAAAAAGGCTTGTCGTGATGACAAGCCTCTATATGATTACAATGGGGACAGGTTCACGACATTCGACGTAAATTAATCCACCACCAAGTATTTGTTGTTCTGATGTTCATTGCTTCAAAGATAGAAAGGAAATTGAAAAAGACAAACCTTTGCCAAAAAAAATCCCGAACTACCTTAGTAGAAGTTCGGGATTTTCAAACACTAAACCAGTGGTGATTACATCTGTAAATCGACCACTAAATCGAATTCATCATAAATGGTTTTATCTCCTAAATTGTCGAAAAAACTACCAGAACCATATTTTACATCGTAGTTTGTTCTGTCTACTTTTAACGTAGCAGTTGCTTTACTTCCATAAATGGAGACATCGAAAGTTACCGACTTGGTAATTCCTTTTATGGTCAAGTCACCAGTTACTTTGTATGCATTCTTCCCTGAAGCCTCAACATTTGAAAACACTAATTTTGAGGTTGGATTGGAAGCCGTTGAGAAAAAATCATCGGAATGTAGGTGACCATCCAATTTTTGCTTGTAATCTCCTTCTAGATCGGTCGTATTTATCGTGGTCATATCCACAACAAATTCACCACCGGTAAGCTTGTCACCATCAAATTCGAGAGCTCCAGATTTTAAATCAATAGTTCCGGTATGAGAACCAGTTACTTTGTAAGCTTTCCAGGTTACGGTGCTTTCACTTGTTTTCACTTCTTTTTTCTCGCCATCGATTGGATTGGCAGTTGCAGTTAGTCCAAATACTGCTGTCAATGCTAAACTTAAAATTGCTTTTTTCATGATTGTGTTTAAATTTCTGTTTTAATTAATAGTTGTTATATGTATGTGAATAGCTCTTCTTTCGATTTTCTGACCTTTGCATAGTTTTGGGTTGCATCCTCTTCCGAACGGTAACCCACGGTCAATGCTACTGCGGTATTCAGGTTTTTTTCGGTCAGGCCAAGAATCTCGTTATATGCTTCGCTTTCAATACCCTCCATCGGGCAGGTATCTATTTTTAATTCTGCAGCGGCCTGCATCACGTTACCTAAAGCAATATAGGCTTGTCTAGCCGTCCATACGGATTTGGTCCCTGGAGATAGTTCCAATAATTTAGATTTCATGAAGTCCCCATAGGCTTTTAAACCTTCAGCAGGAATATTCCTTGTAGTGCTTACGTTATGTAGGTAGTCGTCGACCAATTCCTCGCCAAAATCCGTTGTATGCGCAAATACTATCACATGTGAAGCATCTGTAAGTTGGGATTGTCCCCACGAAACCGGCTTCAACTTTTCTTTCGTTTCCTGATCGGAAATCACAAATATGTGATAGGGCTGCAGTCCATACGATGATGCACTTAAGCGTGTTGCCTCTAACAACACTTCCAAATCCTCCTCGGATACTTTTTTGGTGTTGTCGAATTTCTTAGTGGCGTAGCGCCAAGTTCTGTTCTCTAAGATGTTGTTCATTTTAAAATTTATCTAGTAATTGATTTAATTTATCCAATTCTTTTTCAGAAAGGTTTTTAACAATTTTTTGTTCTGCTCCATATACAGCTTTGTCCATTTCGAGTAGCGCTTCCATACCACTTTCGGTAATGTAAATTTCCACTTTTCGTCTATTGGACTCGCAGATACATCTACTAACATACCCTTTGTTGATCAACTTATCCACTAATCGAGTGGTGTTGCTCATTTTTGTTACCATGCGCTCATTTAGCGTTGATAGATTGGCAGGTTGACCTTTTTGACCTCTTAAAATTCGTAGTACGTTAAACTGTGGTAGGGAAACCTCAAAAGGCTTTAGGGCAGAAGCTATAACATCCTTCATTTTGTTGCTGACCAATTCTAAATGAATAATGGTCTTTGTTTCCAAGCTTAATTTTTTTGCCCTTTTGATTACCTCCTCTACATTCATGTATAAACAATATTTGTATATACAAATGTATGTGAAATGAATCTAGCTTTCCAAATGTATCATCAATAAAGTTTTGTTAAAAGCACAACAAATAACATTTTCTTGGGGCGTTAGATTAAACTATCTGCTATTTTAAGTATCTCAGAATTAATTGGTATACTGAAATTTCATTTATGGAACTCGAAAAAATATTTCACTTATATAAAAGAGCTGGTTTTGGAACAACACTCACAAACGCAGAAAAAGCAGCTTCAAAAACAAAAAAACAAGTAGTCGACGACCTCTTTCAATCCTCTACCAAGATCACGCCATTGAACGTGCCCATTAATGAGATTAAAGCACTTTTAAAGAATAATTCGGGTAAAGTATCAAAAGATACTAGAATGCAGTTGCAGAAACTTAGCAGAAAAAAGTTGTTGGATTTCAATAAGAAATGGATTTACCGAATGGGTACTACGAACGAACAATTACGGGAGCGGATGACGCTGTTCTGGTCAAACCATTTTGTGGTTCGCGACCGAAACATCGTTTACTTCCAATCCTTTAATAATACCCTTCGGCAACATGCTTTAGGGAATTTTCGTGATTTTGTAATCGCAGTTGCCAAAGAGGCCGCTATGCTCAATTATCTTAACAACCAACAAAACCGAAAGAAGAAACCCAATGAGAATTTTGCACGGGAACTCATGGAGCTCTTTACCTTGGGCGAGGGGCAATATACCGAAAAAGATATAAAGGAAGCCGCAAGAGCCTTTACAGGGTGGCGGCATAATTTTAAAGGTGACTTTGCCTTTAGGGAAAAGATTCATGATTTTGAAAGCAAAACCTTTATGGGTAAAACTGGGAATTTTGATGGAGAAGATATCGTGGATATAATTTTGGGACAGCCCCAATGTGCATACTTTATTTCAAAAAAGATCTACGCCTATTTTGTGAGTCAAGAAGTAAATGAAGACCATGTCCAAGAAATGGCGAACATCTTTCGATTAAACTATAATATAGCCAAAGTAATGCACCATGTATTCACCTCCAAATGGTTTTATGATAAAAGCATTATAGGAAACAAAATAAAGTCACCTACGGATATGTTGGTTGGTATGATGCGAATTGTTCCCTATAAATTCAAGAAAAATAAGGAACTGGTCTATGTGCAAAAGCTTTTGGGGCAAGAACTATTGAATCCGCCCAATGTGGCCGGGTGGCCAGGAGGTAGAAAATGGATAGATTCCAATACCATGATGGTGCGCCTTAAACTGCCATCGGTATTATTGAGCGATGGGATTATTTCTTTTGATGTAAAAGGAGAATTTGAAGATAGCCTTACTGAATTCAATAAGAAGAAAAATGTAGGTAGAAAACTGGATGTGGAAAGCGATTGGAACTTTTTTGAAAATGAACACAAAAAGTCATCGCAAGCTGAACTAAAAACAGTAGTCTTAGGAGGTAATTTACAAGAAGAAGCCAAGTCTTTTATGGATAGTCTTGAAAAGGAGAGCAAAACAGAATATTGTATACAGTTAATGTCAATACCAGAATTTCAACTGTGTTAAATTACACGACATGAAGAGAAGAACATTTATAAAGAGAAGTGGTTTAGCGAGCAGTGTGCTCTTTGTTCCAAACTTTTTAAAGGCCCATAACGAACTATGGCCCGCTAATTTGGGAAATAAGAAGCTCGTAATTATTCAGTTGTCGGGGGGTAATGATGGTCTAAATACCATTGTACCTTATACCAATGATGTGTATTATAAAAATAGAGTGTCAATTGCACAGAAAAAACAGGACTTACTTTTGGTAGATGGTGAAGTCGGTTTTCATTCAGCGTTGTCCAACTTTAAAAACCTTTTTGATGATGGGTATGTTACCATTATGAACAATGTAGGGTATCCCAACCCGGTGCGATCACATTTTAGGTCTACGGATATTTGGCAGACCGCATCTGCTTCAAACGAAATCCTGAAGACAGGATGGGTGGGGCGTTACCTTGATGATGTTGTAAAAGACCCTGTTGGCGCAATTGAAGTGGACGATATGCTTTCGACTATGATGAAAGGTGAAAAAGTAAATGGTATTGCCACAAAAAATGCAAGACTGCTTTACAATACAACCAAAGAGCCCTACTTTACAAAGGTTCTCGAAAATTCGAAGGACAAACATTTGAGCGAACACAATCTTGGGTATCTCTATAAGACCGCGATAGATGCCAAGTCTTCAGCGTCCTATATTTTTGAAAAGACCAAAGTCTACAAAAGCTCATGGGAATATCCCAAAAATGCCTTTGGAAAACAGTTAAAAACGGTTTCTGAGTTTATAAATTCTGGTCTGAAAACGCAGATTTATTACACTTCCCTTGGTGGGTTCGATACGCATGCGAATCAGATAAATGCCCAAAAAAGATTATTGAACACTTATTCCAATGCCATAGCTGCCTTTGTAAACGATTTGAAAAATGCAGGCACGTTTAAGGATACTATTATCCTTACGTTCTCGGAGTTCGGAAGACGCGTAAAACAAAACGCGGCCAATGGTACCGATCATGGTGCGGCCAATGCAGTCTTTTTAATGGGAGAAAATCTTAAAAATCCGGGGATGTTCAATGCTCCATCATCACTTTTGGATTTGGATGGAAACGGAGATATCAAATATGAAATTGATTTCAGGCAAGTTTATACTTCGCTGTTAAAAAAATGGCTGCGGACAGATACCGAAGCTATCATCTCTGGTACGTTTGAACCCTTGGACTTAGTATAACAACATAATCGGAAGTAAAGAGCAATAAATTTTTGTTAAAAACAAAAGTGAAAGTTTGTGCAATGATTACTTTAGTTGCAAACTATACAACATGCTACGCTCGTTCTTACTAGTCTCACTATCATTGGTTCTGTTGATGGGGTGTGGGCCAAAAGAAAAGAAACAAGAATCGGAAACTGCGAATGTTAGAGAAGAAACTACTGAGACCGCAGATAACTCCGAAGACCAAGACGTAAAGTTTCCCATATACAACTATGAAGGTCTTGAGCCTTTATTTAACAAAGAAGATGACAAAACATACGTCATTAATTTTTGGGCAACTTGGTGCAAACCTTGTATCGAGGAACTTCCTTATTTTGAAAAGGTAAACGAGGAAATGAAAGACAAAAATGTGGAGGTAGTTTTGGTGAGTTTGGATATGCCCACCATGTGGAAGTCTAGATTGGAGCCCTATGTCGAAAAAAATGACTTAAAATCGAAAGTTGTCATTTTGGACGATCCAAAACAAAACGATTGGATTCCAAAAGTAGCGGAAGAGTGGGGCGGAGGTATACCTGCAACTTTAATTTATAATAAGGAAAAGCGCGGTTTTTATGAACGTGGTTTTACCTATGAAGAATTGAATGAAGAACTGAATAAATTTTTAAACTGATATCATCATGAAAACAATTAAAATTTTAGCCCTATTTGCGCTTGTACTTTCATTGGGTGCATTTACGAACAAATCTGCTACCCTAGAAAAAGGCTATGCCATTGGCGATACGGCTAACGATTTTTCATTGAAAAACATAGACGGAAACATGGTCTCTTTATCGGATTATAAGGATGCAAAAGGATTTCTTGTGATTTTTACCTGTAATACATGTCCTTACGCCGTGGCCTATGAGGATAGAATTGTTGAGCTAGATGCAAAATACAAGGCTATGGGAGTTCCTGTGATAGCCATAAACCCCAATAATCCTGAAACCAAGCCGGGAGATGATTTTGAAGCCATGAAAAAAAGAGCTTCAGAAAAGGGATTTACCTTTCCTTATTTGCTGGATGAGGGACAGAAAATCTATCCACAGTTCGGAGCGACACGAACGCCACATGTTTACCTGCTCGAAAAAACTTCCAAAGGAAATATAGTCAAGTACATAGGCGCCATTGACGATAACTATCAAGATGCTTCAAAAGTTGAGGAGAAATTTGTTGAAAACGCAATAGATGCAATGCTTTCAGGTAAAAAAATAGCCGTAGAAACCACAAAGGCGATAGGTTGTACGATTAAAGTATAATCTAGAGAATGTACAGAAGTTTCACATTTCACCACCCTTTAGGGAGGTCGAAATTGCTTTTTTTGCAATTTCGGGTGGGGTAAAATACAAAATTTCGGTTTTTTGGCGCTGAAGTAAGAATAAAACTGGCGTGAAATACCAATGGTTTGCCTCAGGGATAGTATCAGCTTAAAGAAATTTTTTATTTGAAAATAAATAGTTATTAAATCCGAAGTGATGCTTCGGATTTTTATTTTTGTAGGATATAAAATAAATACCATGGCAGATTTATCACAAGAAGAATGGGCAAGTCAATTGGAAAAAGACGATAACGCCTTTGTACTGGATGTGCGCACTCCAGAGGAAGTGGAAGAAGGTTATATTCCTAACTCCACCAATATAGATATTTATTTAGGACAGGATTTTTTGAACGAAATCGAAAAATTGGACAAGTCCAAAAACTACTACGTATATTGTCGTTCTGGGAACAGGAGTGGTCAAGCGTGCGCTATCATGAACAGCGTAGGCATTGAAAATGCTTATAATCTTGAAGGTGGTTTTATGAATTGGGAGGGAGAGGTGATAGAATCCTAGTTGCCACAAGATATACTGCTTAATGTGAGTTCGATATAAAAAATATATTAAAAGGCAATAAAATCAACAAATGTCTCCTCGAACGCAGTCGAAAGGCCTGTCTTGAGTGTAGTCCAAAGGCCTGTCTTGAGCGAAGTTGAAAGTTTCGACCTGACAAAGGTTTGTAAGTTACTGAAGACAGGTGTTACTACATATACTTACATTGAACTCACGTTAATTAAAAACCGCTCTTAAGAGACATTTTTAAGAGCGGCTTTATATGAAAGCTTGTATCATGAAATGCCTACTGGCATAAATCTTGAGTGGTCAACCCGGGCAGTACCCAACCGAATCCACCAGTGAGAGTATTTGCTGCTAAAATAGTTGCAGGCCCACAGATAGTCATATTCTCCATACCACAGGTAATATCGGATGGCACTCCATTGTTACCTTGCACAAAACTGGCCCAAGTGAACAACGTTACGTTCATGCTCTCTTTGGACATCCCACTGTTATCGAACATGTTTTCCATGTTGGTTATACTGCCAATGTTCCAACCCCCTATATCTTGATCAAAGGAAGAGGCCCCAGAGAACATGGAATGCATTGTTGTAACACTCGACACGTTCCAGTTACCAATGTTCCCGTTAAAGGAAGAAGCACCGTTGAACATAAAGGACATGTTGGTGACATTTTCCGTATTCCAGTTACTAATATCACCATTGAACGATGATGCCCCTGCGAACATACTAGCCATGCTCACAATATTGTCTACCTCCCAATTGCCGATATCCCCGTTAAATTTTTCGGCATCACGGAACATACTTGAAAAGGAAGAGACCTTTGATAGGTCGGGCACATCTGTCGCTTTGTAGACCATGTTCTCGCAGCCCTGAAATGCCCCTACCATGTGCTCCCATTTGTTATTGCCCCATTGGTCCAAGCTAATAAGCTTGGGCGCACTTAAGGGCTGCCCTGCCATTCTTATACCGGGAAAATACCCTTGGATTGTCACAACATGGTTCCCGGCCGTTGCATAAGAATGCGCTATACCTCCAGTTTCGGTAATGTCCTCAACGGTGCCATCTCCCCAATCGATCATAAAATCGTATGTAAGACCTCCTACGAATAAGCCTATCGTTATGCTTTCCCCGTCTTCGGTGGTCCTCCAAGTGGTGACAAAAGTGTCGTTCACATTTTGGACAGTGATCGTAACTTTCGCATTTGTTTCCAACTCCCCATCCTCAGCGCTCACAAAAAGGGTATGTTCCGTTTTGGTCTCAAAATCCAGGGATTTTCCGTTGGTCAAGCTAAGGACACCGGCATCGGTGATGTCAAAAAGCCCGTCATCGTCCATTTCTATGGAAAACGTAAGGTTGTCCCCGTTCGGGTCGGTCGCGGTTACCGTTCCAATGGCCTGGGCATCGGTGATATCCTCGGCAACTGTAAAGGACTGCTCCAATATGACCGGGGCTTTGTTCTCTTCCTTAGGAGTCCCATTGGGCGGATTATCATCTGGAATCACATTGGGCGAATCGTCCTTGCCACAGGAAAGAGCAATCGAGCAAAGACATAGGAATAAACAAATGTTCTTCAATTTCATCTTTATGTAATTTTAGTTTTACACAAATTGAGATTTCTTGGTGATAGTTAAGAAGTAAAATGAACGGATACCCCCATTCGTTTGATGGATGCCCACTTTGAGTTGACGGAGTTTTTTGGAACTGTCCCAAAAATGGAAAAGATGCCACAGCTAGATACTTCTTTGTTCAATACCGAGGGAGATGGAAAATTAATTTATAACGGATAACTCAAAAAAATAAAATTTTAGATGATGGGTTATAATTTGCATATTTGATGTATGTGATTCAAATACCGCTTTTTAGCCTTTGTGAATTCCAAAAATAGATATTTCGGTTTTACTGGTTGTTCAAGCCCCACTCTCGAGTAAAATCTTATGCCCAAATCAATGAGAGAAGACCTACTTTACTACATCTGGAGGAACAATAAACTCCAAAACAAACAATTGGTGACCACCAATAACGAAATTTTAGAAATCAAGGATTTAGGTGTACTGAACCAGTTTTCCGGACCGGATTTCTTTAATTCCAAAATTTATATTGACGGCCAATTATGGGCTGGCAATGTAGAAATGCACATTAAATCTTCAGACTGGTACGCTCATCATCACGAGACCGATTCCAATTATGACAATGTAATATTGCACGTGGTTTGGGAAGATGATATTTCTGTTTTAAGAAAGGACGGTTCCAAGATTCCGACGCTGGAACTAAAGAAAATTGTTTCATCCGAACTTCTAAATAGGTATCAAAGTCTACTCGATAATTCAAAATCAAACTTTATCAATTGTGAGAACAGTTTTCTGGAAATTGATGCCTTTTTAATCAATAATTGGCTCGATCGACTTTATTTTGAGCGTTTGGAGCAAAAGTCAAACTTAATAAACAGTTTACTCCAGAAGACCAATAATGATTGGGAAGGGGTGCTCTTTATCTTATTAATGAAGAATTTTGGAACTAAAGTAAACGGGGATTTCTTTTTAAATAAAGCCTCAAAACTGGATTTTTCCATTATTCGAAAGACAAGTTCAAATCCAGAACAGTTAGAAAGCTTGTTGTTCGGACATTTGGGACTATTGCAGGACAGTGATATAAAGGACATCTATTTTTTTCAGCTTAAAAAAGAATACAAGTATTTAATCAGAAAATATAGACTATTGCCAGCTACAGAAAAGCCCGAGTTTTTTGGCTTACGACCTACCAATTTCCCAACGATTAGGTTATCGCAATTGGCCAATCTCTATAAAAAGGAACAAAATCTATTTGCGACAGTGATGGAGCTAAATCACCTTCAAGATATTTATAACCTTTTTCAAAGTGCTACAGGCGCCTATTGGGAAACTCATTTTACTTTTTGAAAAAGTTCGAAAAAGTGCTTAAAGAAGTTGTCCAAGAGTTTTATCGATTTGTTGATTATCAATACCATCGTCCCGCTTAAATTTAGCTATGCAAAACATCTTGGAAAAGAGTGGAACGATGATTTATACGAACTTATTTCAAAAGTTAAAAGCGAACAAAATAGTATCATCAAAGGCTTTCAAAATCTGGGTTCAAACACCAAAAATGCACTGGAAAGTCAATCCAAGATTCAGCTGTATACCGAATATTGTTCAAAAAATAAATGCTTACAATGTGCGCTGGGCATAAATTTATTGAATAGAAATACATAAATTTAGGCATGAGTTTATTCTACGATACGCTCTACTACTTTCAAAAAAGAGGTTTTGAGGTTTGTCGACGTATAGCCGAGCGTCTTGGTATACGCGCAAGAGTAGTGCGAACTACATTTATATACTTAACTTTTGCAACACTGGGTTTCGGTTTTGCACTGTACCTTTTTATAGCATTTTGGTTACGAATCAAAGATTTGGTCTACACCAAAAGAACCTCGGTATTTGACCTTTGAGTATGATACGAAGATTATTGCGTTCCAAAATAGCGTTGGCCCTTTTTTTAATGTTGCTCGTGCTGACATTCGGTATCGTTGGGTATAAATCACTCTCGGACTTTACATGGATAGAAGCTATTTACATGACCATTATTACGGTCACTACGGTCGGGTTTTCAGAAGTACGCCCTCTAGATCCCAGTGCTAAGATTTTTACCGTATTTTTAATCGTAACCAGTGTTTTTATTTTTGGTTTTGCATTATCGGTTATCACCGAATATTTATTGGAAAGGAATTCGCTTAAGATTTTAAAAAAGAAAAAGGTGAAAAAACGAATAGACAATCTGTCCAACCATATCGTAGTATGTGGGTATGGAAGAAATGGTATGCAAGCTGCCGAACGGTTGAAGGAGTACAAAAGACCCTTTGTTATCATCGAAAAGGATAAAGAGGTCATTGAACATCATGAAGAGGACATACTTTTTGTGGAAGGAGATGCCAACGAGGACGATATTCTAAAAGAAGCAGGTGTAGAGAGGGCAAGTTATCTTATAACTGCATTGCCAGATGATGCAGATAACCTGTTTATCGTACTTTCCTCAAGACAGTTAAACCGAAAGCTATTTATCATCAGCCGGGCTTCCCAAGTGACAACACAATCCAAATTGGAGCTCGCCGGAGCCAATAAAGTGATTATGCCCGACAAAATAGGGGGAGACCACATGGCCTCGCTGGTCGTAATGCCAGATTTAATTACGTTTATGGACAAACTCTCTATGGAAGGAGAGCATACCACAAATTTAGAAGAAGTGGAAATTGAGGATTTTACACAGTTAGTGGATTGTAAGTCGATACGGGATCTGGATTTGCGAAGACAAACAGGTTGTACCATAATTGGATATATTGAACCCAATGGTAACTATATTATTAATCCAGAGGCAGATTTAGAGTTACAGCCCAAGGGTAAAGTCATTGTTTTAGGTAGACCGGAGCAAATTCGAAAACTCAATGAAATGTTTCAATTAGGATAGTTAAAGATCTTTTAATTTGATTGCGTTAAATTTTTTTAGGATATTGCTGCCCTTACATTCATTTTTTATCTAACTAACTTCTCAAAATGAAAGTTTTCTTTTCGGTTTTTACATTTCTTATAGTTGTTTCAGGAATTTCACAAGAGCTTACGGTAACGGGTAAAACCTTAAACCCTTCCAACGGTATAAATGATGGTGCGATATCCTTAAAAGTAGAGGGTGGTAAAGCCCCTTATACTTTTAAGTGGAGTAATCAGGGTACTTCATTAAACGCTACAAAAGCGACCGGTTTGGTAGAGGGTATTCCGTATACTGTAAAGGTTACCGACGCAAACGGTGAAACTGTCACTAAAGTTTTTAAAGTAGAAACCGAAGCCATAACCGAAATTTTTAATGGTTTTATGACTCCTGCGGTAAGTGCGCTAGGGTCTATCCTGTTTTGGGATCCATTTGCGGCAGTAGGCATTTATGATCCGGTTGCGTATGCCGATATGGAGCGCATTGCTATACCAAACTGGTCACCGGATACTGAGAACAAATACATCTTGAAAAAATGGCTAAAGCCAGAAAGTTCGCAGGTAAAGACTGGGGAAGAAATTGCCATTGTTTCTAAAGGTAATGGACCTGATGAAACAGTAGTGTCGATTGCAAATGGAAAACTAAAACATCTTACTGAAGAAGGAGGCGTCATATACGACTCAAATAATCAAGAGCATGTCATTGAACAAGGTGCCCATTTTCTGGCAGAGGTTACTTATGATGAGCCAAGAGTAATTACGCATCCAAATGGAGACCCAGTTACTAAGGGAATACCATTTATTGTTATTTGGCTGGTTTTAGGAGCTACGTTCTTTACTATACGGATGGGCTTTATCAATATTCGTGGGTTTAAGCATTCTCTCGATTTGGCAAAAGGCAAGTATGATGACCCTGATGCACCTGGACAAGTCACACATTTTCAAGCGCTGGCAACAGCGGTATCCGGTACAGTTGGTCTAGGTAATATTGCAGGGGTTGCCGTAGCGGTCTCTTTAGGTGGTGCAGGAGCAACGTTTTGGATGATTGTCTGTGGTCTTCTGGGGATGTCATCAAAATTTGTGGAGTGTACACTTGGTGTCAAATACCGCGATATTTTACCTGATGGTAGGGTATTTGGAGGTCCTATGAACTATTTGCGTTACGGGCTGGAAAAAAGAAATATGAAAGGTTTTGGTAAAGTATTGGCGGGCTTGTTCGCCGTGCTTGCTGTTGGAGCTTCCTTCGGTGGAGGAAATATGTTTCAGGCAAACCAATCCTTCGAACAACTTGCGGGTCAATTTCCCGTATTGGCAGGAAATGGCTTTTGGTTTGGTGTAGTAACTGCAATTTTAGTAGGTGTTGTTATCATTGGAGGTATCAACAGTATTGCCAAAGTAACCGGTAGAGTTGTGCCAATAATGGCCTCTATTTATATTGTTGCTGCCTTGGCCGTAATCATCATGAACATTCAAAATATTGGCCCCGCATTTGGAGCTATTATTGAAGGAGCTTTTAGTCCTTCTGCGCTTAAGGGAGGTATTATTGGAGTATTGGTCATTGGTTTTCAGCGGGCGGCATTCTCCAATGAGGCCGGGGTAGGTTCTGCCGCGATTGCACACAGTACCGCTAAGACCAATCATCCTCCGTCCGAAGGTTTTGTAGCGCTTTTGGAACCTTTTATAGATACCGTAGTCGTATGTACGCTGACGGCTTTGGTGCTCATCTTTACGGGAATGCATGAAGTCGAAGGTATGGCAGGTGCGCAATTAACATCTGATGCTTTTGGAAGTCAAATATCTTGGTTCCCTTATGTTTTGGCATTGGCGGTATTCTTGTTCGCATTTTCTACGATGATTTCTTGGTCCTATTATGGTATGAGAGCGTGGACGTATTTATTCGGTAAGAGTAAAAGAACCGAGCTTGTTTACAAAATGGTCTTTTTGATTTTTGTGGTCATCGGGGCATCTGTAAGTCTTGGAGCGGTATTGGATTTTTCTGATATGATGATATTGGCCATGTCCTTTCCCAATATAATAGGGTTATATATAATGTCTGGCGAGGTCAAAAAAGATTTGGGCGATTATTTCAAAAAGCTGAAAACTAACCAGCTTTTTAAAAAACAGCAAACCTCAGAAAAATAGAATAACAAAGCATTGAAAAAGTTTAAGTCCCATTTCAAGTTCAACAAGCAAGAACGAAGTGGGATTTTCTTTTTACTCACCTTAATAATTATCCTTCAAGGTGTCTATTTCTATGTAAAGGTAAATCCATTAGCGAAGGAATCCAAAGTGTTCGTTAACAATGCAATGGAATCTAGATTGGACAGTCTCAAAAGAGTTGTGCTTCAAAAGAAAGCTAAAATCATTTATCCCTTTAACCCAAACTACATTACCGATTACAAAGGCTATACCTTGGGAATGTCAACCGAAGAAATAGATAGGTTGCATAGATTCAGGAGAGATAACCAATACATAAACTCTGCAAAACAATTTCAGCAAGTCACGAAGGTATCCGACTCTATGTTGAATGTATTGTCTCCGCTATTCAAGTTTCCTAATTGGAAACCAAGAAAGGCCAAATATGCTTCTAGAAAAAACGATGCTCCCAAAACGACGAGCATATCCAAGATTTTAGATATTAATAGTGCCACTGCTGAAGAGTTAAAAAAAATCAATGGAATCGGTGATAAGCTTTCTGCAAGAATTGTAAAATTTAGGGATAGATTGGGCGGTTTTTTAATTGATGAACAGTTGTTCGATGTTTATGGTTTGGACAGCGAAGTAGTAAACCGACTTTTGAAGAGTTACAAGGTATTGGAACCTCCTGCGATACAAAAAATCAATATCAATACGGCAACCGCAAAACAAATATCAAACTTGGTCTATATTCCCTATAAAGTAGCCAACAACATAGTGGAATATCGGAGTCTAAACGGAAGAATTGATACCTTCGACGAATTGACCAATGTTGAAGGTTTTCCATCAGAAAAACTAGAGAGAATAGTTCTATATTTGTCACTTTAAAAAAAAGCTATGAACGGTATGTACTTCACTGAAGAACATCAACTATTTAGGGAAAGCCTAAAAGAATTTTTACAAAAAGAAGTAGTTCCCCATATTGAAAAGTGGGAGGAAACTGGAACCATTGACCGCTTTATCTGGAAAAAGTTTGGGGAAATGGGTTATTTTGGCCTGGCAACTCCAGAATCTTCCGAAGGGTTGGGACTGGACCTTTTTTATACCGTGATTTTGTTGGAAGAGTTACAAAAAATTAATTCTGGTGGCTTCGCCGCAGCTATCTGGGCACATGTGTATTTGGCCATGACCCATTTAAACAAAAATGGTAACGAAGCACAAAAGAAAGCATATCTTATTCCTAGTGTTCACGGAGAAAAGATAGGTTGTCTAGGAGTAACCGAACCCTTTGGCGGAAGTGATGTTGCAGGGATGCGAACCACAGCGGTACGGAAAGGGGACGCTTACATTATAAATGGCTCAAAAACCTTCATTACAAATGGAGTATACGGTGATTATATAATTCTAGCCGCCAAAACTGACTCTGGAGCTGGCAATAAAGGTATAAGCATATTCATTGTGGACAGAGATAGTAAAGGTGTTTCCGCGAATAAATTGAACAAACTAGGCTGGAGAGCATCGGATACCGCAGAATTGGCTTTTGATAACGTTGAGGTGCCCGCTGAAAATTTAATGGGCGAGGAGGGTAAAGGATTTACATTTATCATGGAAGCCTTTGCTTTGGAACGTTTGATTATGGGGATAAATGCACATGCCAGAGCAGAATTCGCTTTGGATTATGCCATTCAATACATGTCGGAAAGAGAAGCGTTCGGAAAGTCTATAGATCAATACCAAGCACTGCGCCACCGCCTAGTGGATTTACATGCGGATATGGATTTGTGCAAGCAATATAATTATTCGGTAACGGCGAAAATGGAAAGAGGGGAATATGTAGTGCGTGAAGCAACCATATCAAAGCTTAAGTCTACAAAAATGGCCGATGAGGTCATCTACAATTGCCTGCAATTTTTAGGCGGTTATGGATATATAGAAGATTACCCCATGGCAAGAATGTTGCGTGATAGCCGATTGGGTCCAATAGGGGGAGGGACTTCGGAGATATTACGCGAAATCGTTGCTAAGATAATTATTGACAAAAAAGAGTATCTACCACCAAATACCTAAGAAATCTTTAGCGTTTGAAAATAATTTACGATAATACTTTTTTGGATAGATTACATTTGTATATTTGCAACCCCGTTCATTACGGGAATAATTTTAAAGAAAGGAGGTTGTAGCCCATGTTAATAATACCAGTAAAAGAAGGAGAAAACATCGATAGAGCTTTAAAACGTTTCAAACGTAAGTTTGATAAGACCGGCACAATGCGTCAGTTGAGGAAAAGGCAGCAGTTTACCAAACCTTCAGTAAAGCGCAGAGCTGAAATACAGAAAGCCGAATATATTCAAGGCTTAAGAGATCAAGAAGAAATATAAAGTTCTCTCTCAAAATATAGTAATCCCGTTCTAATTTTTTAGAACGGGATTTTTTTTGTCCATCCATATTTTAATTTAAATACCTTTGGAATATGCACTTAACTGCTTTTGTATCATATTTAGGATTGGAGAAAAACTATTCCAAACACACTATAAGCGCATATGAAAATGACGTAAAGGATTTTGCTGAGTTTTGTAAGGCGCAGTACGAAATGCAATCTATAAACAACGTTGACTACACCATAATAAGAAGTTGGATTGTTTTTCTTGTTGATAAAGAAATCAATGCCAGGAGTATAAATAGAAAAATTTCTTCACTACGAGCCTACTTTAGGTTTTTGCAAAAAATAGGGGAAATTAATGATTCGCCTCTAGCAAAACATAAAGCGCTCAAAACAACGAAGAATATCGAAGTTCCATTTTCAGAAAAAGAAATGGAAAAAATACTATTAGAAATACCTTTTGAAAATGATTTTGAGGGACTTCGTGATAAATTGATTATCGAACTTTTATATACAACCGGTATTCGTAGAACGGAACTGGTTAACTTGAAACTCGTTGATGTGAACAATGCCAAGGGTACCATAAAGGTTCTGGGAAAACGGAATAAAGAGCGAATACTTCCCTTGTTACCTTCTACCCAATCTATGCTTTACGATTATATGGAATTAAGACAGGAACTAGAAAACGTTAAGGATGCAGCGTATCTATTTTTAACAAAAAGTGGTCTTAAAATTTATGAAACACTTGTTTATCGCACTATAAATAAGTACTTTAGTTTGGTATCGACAAAGGTTAAAAAGAGTCCACATATATTACGGCATACCTTTGCTACACACATGCTCAATAGAGGGGCCGATTTAAATTCGGTCAAAGAGCTATTGGGACATTCCAGTTTGGCTTCTACCCAAGTGTATACGCACAACAGTATTGCCGAACTTAAAAAGGTTCACCAAAGAGCACACCCCCGAAATGGGAAATAACGAATTTCCCACATTGTTTAACCTAACTGCCTATGGCAGTAACTAAAAACTACATTTTATGAACGTAAATGCACAATCAGTTAATTTTGTTGCAGATGCCAAGCTTATTGATTTTGTTCAAAAAAGAATGGATAAGCTGGAAACATTTTATGATAAGGTCATCAGTTCCGATGTTTATTTAAAAGTTGAAAATACGAGTGCAAAGGAAAATAAGATCGTAGAAGTAAAACTATTGATACCCAGAGATAAACTGATTGTGAAAAAACAATGCAAATCTTTTGAGGAGGCCGTTGATTCCGCATGTAATTCATTAGAAAGAAAGTTGGTGAAAAAGAAAGAGAAACAAAGGGCAAAAGCTTGATTAAAATTTTTGCAAAATTATTTTGATTAAATAAATAAATATATACATTTGCAGTCCGTTAGAAATAGCGGGCTTTTTTTGTGTT